>CAZKTA010000012.1:0-92078 GCA_964555645.1 uncultured Verrucomicrobiota bacterium | reverse complement strand
AGAAATGTCCGGACGCATGTGGCCATGCGTCCACTCCTTTGGAATGAATTTGGTAGGGACGTCCCGCACATGCGGGACCGAGGGGTCTGCAAAAGAGAATTGGTGGGCGTGCTTGCGATTGTATTTGGCAGGTGGACACATTCCAGCGCATGCAGGGCCGAGGCCACAGCAACAGTGCACTATATGCCGGTAGCATGACCGCAACGCCCTGGTTTTTGTTTTCTACACAACACTCTGCGGCTCTGCGGTTTAATTGGCCAAATGTGCGCGTAGACGGTGGCCCATTGCGTTGCTACCACGCAATAAATGGTTTTGGCTGCGTCAACCGCCACCGAAGCCAACCGCTAGGGCATAGAGCTGTGCTTGTGGTCCGGAAATGCTGGCACGTATGGAGGTGCATTATCCACCGGGTGTACCTTGGCCGGACAGGTCACCTTTGTTGAACTCGACGTATTGTTCGGTCAGGTCAGCGGCGTAGATCACCGCGTTTGCGTTGCCGAGGTTCAAATTGATATGCAGGTCGAATTGTTTAGGCGCAACTGCGGCGCATAGCTTGGAGAAACTGATGTTGGTTGGGCGCCCGCGTTTGACGCACCACAAAATCTTTTTACTCCCGGCAACGCTGTAACCGAGGTCAACCTTTTCCTCAACCACGTCAGCGCGGCTGTATCCGAGTGCAGCCATGACACGGCCCCAGTTGGGGTCACCCCCGTGCCAGCTTGTTTTGACGAGTGGGCTGTTTGCCACTGCGCGTGCTGCTGCGTCTGCGTCTGCCACTGTGCGCGCGCCAGTTACGCGCACTGTTACCACTCTGTGCACACCTTCGGCGTCGTGGACGATCATTTTGGCCAGCTCGATGCAAATGTGGCTGAGAGCGGATTGGAATGTCCTGAATGCGGCGTCGCGCTTTGAGATTGGCCGGTTACCGGCGAGCCCATTGGCAAGCACAAGCACAGTGTCATTGGTGCTGGTGTCGCCGTCGACAGTGATACGGTTGAAGCTGTGAGCTACAGCATGTTCGAGGGCAACCTGCAGCAGTGCAGGTGTGATTGCGGCGTCCGTCGTGATAAAACAGAGCATGGTTGCATGGGTAGGGTTTGGACCATGGGCAAGTGCAGCGGGTCGTTTACCGGTCCGGCTCAAAGCGGGTTGGATCATGCCGGCGCCCTTTGCAATTCCGCCGATGCGCACTTTTTTGCCCAACAGATCGAACTCCACAGCGTTCTGTTTCGGGTAAGTATCGCTTGTCATGATTGCTTCTGCAGCTTGTGCAGCGTGGGCTGGGGTGTTCCCGAGAGCTTTTGCGGCTGCAATGATGCCGCGTCTGACATTTTGCATTGGTAACGGCACGCCGATCCGGCCTGTTGAGGCGACCAACGCAACCTCGGGACTGAGGGTATGGTCGAGTCCAAGTGCACTGGCCACTGCCTGTGCTGCCGTCTGAGCCATTTGCACCGCATCATTCAAGCCGCGCTTGCCTGTGCATGCATTTGCGTTGCCTGAATTTGCCACGATCACCTGTGCACAGCCGCGCTTGACCCGTTCGATGCACAGTTTAACTGGGGGTGCACAGACTTGGTTTGTGGTGAACATGGCCGCGCAAGCGGCCGGCACGGTCGAGACAATCAGGGCTAGGTCGCGTTTTTGGCCTTTGTCGGAGCCTTTACCGGTGCCGAGCCGTTTGATGTTGCAAAACACGCCGCTGGCCAGGAACCCGCGGGGTGCAACCACAGCACCTGGTATATCTTTAAACGGTTTTTTCATTGCAGCGCTGTTTCGATTTACAAGGTTGCTCTGTGGTGTTGTGATTTCAAATCCGAAGCCGAAGGCCGCTCCTGGAGCGTCGTTAAAATGATGTAACTGGATAGTGGAAATGGTGTGAGCACATGCATTTCAAGTTCTGACTGCGTCAACCTCGAGTCTAACCATGCCGACACGAATGTTGTTGGTCGCGTCCGTTGGGCGGCCGAGTATGTACTGTTCGGCAACTGCGCGTATGAACTGGTCGCGTGCATGTTCGGGCACGCGTTGTGTGTACGGTAGCCACGTGGTGCGTAGCCAGCCGCACAGTGCGGCTAGGTTGGCAAAAACGATCTCTTTGTTGACAAGCTGCACTGTGCGCGGGTTGAACCCGAATTGGGGTAACCAGCGTAGGTATTCGTCCGGCCCGCACAGAAAGTACGGACGCGACATTTGCCGGAAGAACCTGCGCCAGTCGCGGCGGCGCATTACCGCGCGAATGGCAACGAACACGTCGTGTGCGTTGCCTTTGCCGCCGCACGAGATCAGTAATCTACCCCCGGGCCGCAGCCCGGCCGCTGCTCCACGCAGGAAAGCCGTATGATCATCAACCCAGTGCAAAGCTGCGTTCGAGAACACAACGTCGAACTGTTCGGTCAACTGCAATCTGCGCGCGTCCATTTGGGCGAACCGCAGGTTCGGGAAACGGTCCTGTGGGAACGCTGCACGGGCGAAGTTGATCATTTCGGGCGAATTGTCCACGCCGAGTACAGTGCCGTACGGCACAAGTGCAGCCAGCTCAGCCGTGACCCTGCCGTTGCCGCAGCCCACATCCAAGATGCGCTCGTGCCCGCGCAGCTCCAGGCGCGTGATCAACTCGCGTGCCCACTCGAGTTGTGCACCTGACCAAATTGCGTACTCGGCTGGGTCCCAAACAACTCGCTTGGTTTGTTCGACGTAGGTTGACACGACTGACTCACTTTAGCCCGGCTTGTTCATCGAAGCCGAACAAGATGTTCATGGCTTGGACAGCCTGGCCTGCTGCGCCTTTGAGAAGGTTGTCAATTGCACTCATGACAATCACCGTGCCCGTGCGCGGGTCAACGCGCCAGGCGATCTGGATGTAGTTTGTGCCTACGACGTTTTTCGTGTCTGGGAGCGCTGCGCCTTCGAGCAATAGGACGAACTGCTCGGCGTCGTACGCTTGGTGGTAACACGCGCGTAGTTGGTCGTCCAGTTTTTCAGGCGAGGCTGCTGTGGTTTGGCCTGCTGGTCGCAAGTACAGTGTGGTGAGAATACCGCGGCTGACCGGCACCAGATGTGGCACGAACAGTATGTCTACTTTTGTACCAGCAGCAACGGAAAGTTCTTGTTCAAGCTCCGACAGGTGCCGGTGCCGCGGCACGCTGTAGGGGCGTAGGCTTTCGTTGCACTCGCAGAACAGGTAGTCCGGCTCAGTTTTGCGGCCTGCACCGCTGACGCCGCTGAGTGAGCTTGCGATTAAGTTGCTGGGCTGCACCAACCCGGCCTGCAGCAGGGGGATAGCCGGGAGTAGTATGCTTGTTGGATAACAGCCCGGCGAAGCGATCAGTTGCGCCTTTTTGATTTTGTCGCGGTACACTTCTGGCAGGCCGTACACGGCTTTTTCAAGTAGCCACGGTGCGGGGTGATCATGTGCATAAAACTCTTTGTAAACAGCAGGGTTTTTTAGCCTGAAATCTGCGCTCAGGTCTATGACGCGGCATCCTGCTTCGAGCAGCGGTACTGCGAATTGGGCGGCGACACCGTGTGGTAGAGCCAGAAACACTACATCGGCCTTTTTGGCAAGGTCGGCAGCGTCTGGCTCGACGAACTTTGTCTGGCGCGCATGTGCGTTGGCTGCGAAGCGCGGGAAAACCTCGGCCAGTGTTTTGCCTGCTGCTTGGCGGGATGTGACCGTCACCAGCTCGACGTGCGGGTGGCCGAGTAACAACCGCACGAGTTCTTCACCCGAGTAACCAGAAGCACCTACAATTGCAGCTTTAACAGTCGAGTTCATGGTCAAGTATGCTGAAATGACACCGTCAAGCCGCGCAAGTTGCAACAAAAAACCCCGCCGCAGTCAGCTCGGCGGGGTAAAATTGCATTGATAGATTTTGCCTGTCTGACCGTGACTCAGCGTTTCGAGTATTGGAACCGCTTGCGTGCGCCTGGCTGACCGTATTTTTTGCGCTCTTTGACGCGCGGGTCACGTGTGAGCAGGCCTGCACTTTTGAGCGTCGGGCGCAAGCCAGGATCAGCCTGCAACAGTGCACGCGCAATGCCATGCCTGATTGCCTGGGCCTGGCCACTCGCACCGCCGCCTTTGACGTTTACGTGCACATCGAATTTATCCGTGTTTGCCGTAAGTGTGAGCGGTTGCAGTGCCTCGACCCGCAATGTTTCGAGCGGAAAATAACTGTCGAACGGTCTGCCATTGACAACCACCTTGCCATTGCCGGGCATGAGTCTGACCCGCGCAACGGCAGTTTTGCGTCTGCCAGTCGCCCAAATGACGGTCGGTTTTTGTGTCTCGGCAGTTTGTGTTGTTTCAGCAACCTGGGTTGTTTGAGTGTCGCTCATGGTTTTTGGTCAAATGAAAAAGTATGCCCTTGCGACTCCGGTGGTTAAGCGCTGAGTTTGACTGGTTCTGGTCGTTGTGCACCGTGCGGGTGTACAGGACCGCGATACACCTTGAGTTTTGTAATTAATTTTCTGCCCAGCCGGTTTTTCGGCAGCATGCCCCAAACTGCATGCGTTATTAGCCGTTCCGGATGCGTTGCGCGTAGCTGTGCGACCGAGCGGTATTTCTCGCCGCCTTTCCAGCCCGAGTAGGTCATATAAAGTTTTTGAGTTTCTTTCTTGCCCGTGACACGGACCTTTTCAGCATTGATCACCACTACGAAGTCACCTGTGTCAATATGCGGCGTGAACACGGGCTTGTTTTTGCCGCGCAAGATATTGGCAACGTGTGCGGCTAACCGACCCAGCACAGCGCCATTGGCATCTACCAGGTGCCATTTACGTTGCGACAAATCAACTTTTGGTACAAACGTTTTCATTAGCTTCCAACTCGAAACGGACCCAACAAAATACGCAACGGATTCGTCAAGTCAATAGCTCATTTTCAGCAAAGACATCTAAATTTTTGGCTGAGCGAACAACTCGGGTGCCTGCTGGTTGAAATTTACGGTCTGGCCCTATGCGAGCCGAGCTGCCGAGCGCACTGTTGGGTTTAAGCTGTTTTTTTAGGGAGCAAAAACACTCCAAGTCGTTCGAGATCAAGGTAATCGCAAACCGGACTTGTCTGCGAAGGACGTTATCAAGTGTGCCGGATCTGTTATCCGGACAAAATACCACACTGGCTCATTCAAGTTTAACTCTAAACTTGGTTGTGGCAGAGACGCGGTCGAGGTCAGCGCCGTAGAATTGTTCTAAGTATTCGGGCGTTTCGAGCAGGTGCCTGTACGGCTCTTTTTTGTCGCGTTTGATGATAAATTTGAGTTCGTCGAGGTCGCTTGACCAACGGAATCCGTTGAAAAACTCGGCGCCTGTGAATTGTGTTTTGTAGAGTGCATTGCGCGAGTAACAAGAGCCGAGGTAGATGTACTTGAACTTGTTCTGCGAAAAATGTACCACGGCAGATGTCATCATGTACATGCCGAGGTTGCGCGCGTAATAGTTCAGGTCGTAGAAAGCATAGTAATAATAGGCCAGTTCACGGCTTTCGATGTAAAGCGTCGCAACGCCGACCTCTAGGCCGGCTTCGGTATCGGTAAATACAAGCAGATGCGACACGATAGGCGAGTTAAAAAGCGCATCTAGGCGTTCATACGTCATGACATCCTTGCCGAACTTGATGTCGGCGTAAGTTTTGAAGAACTGTCGGCGGGCGGGTGTGTAATCGAATTGCCCTCGTGGAATTAGCTTGAACTCGATGCCGTGGCCCTTGCGCAGAATTCGGCGGTTTTCAGACGTAAGTTTGAATTTGGCTAGGTTCACTCGGACCTGCCGACATAAATAAAACCTGTCGAGGTTACGCGATGAGGGCAGAAAACCCGCATTAAAGATATCGGCAGGTGTTTCACCAGGTTCCGGCACAGCCCACACCGCATATGGAAACTGGTAATGTGCATAGTCTGACTTTGATTCGGAAAAGATCAGTTTCATTGGCAGATGCACCTTGGTCGGTGTTCTTTACTTTGCGAGGCTGTGTTCGACCGGCTGTGTGGAGTGCGGCTGTAGTGAGAGTGTACCTGACTCAGGCTCGAGGCATTTGCGCTGCAACCGCAGCCGCCAACTGGTCAGTATGTCATAACTTACCGAGTTTTTGAGCCGGGCTAGATCGTGCACAGAAATTTCCTCGGTACCTTGTTTGCCCATGATGACAACTTCGTCCCACATTCGTGCCTCGGGTATTTCGGTCACGTCAACCATGAACGCGTCCATAGTTACACCCCCGACAATCGGCGCGCGTTTACCATGGATGAGCACGTGGCCCTGGTTGATGAGACGCGGGAACCCGTCGCCGTATCCGACCGGAATGATTGCGATCCGGCGCGGCGACTTTGCAGTGTAACGCATACCGTAGCCGACGACATCGCCAGGCTCGAGTTGTTGAAATCCTGCAATGCGCGCCTTAATTGACATTACCGGTTCGATACCGGCAATTCGTCTGCAAACAGCGGATGGGAACACGCCGTACATCAAAATCCCGACGCGAACCATGTCAAAGTGCGCATGCGGCAAGTCGAGGAACCCGCCACTGTTGCAAATGTGCCGAAACTTAACGCGCACATTGCGTTCTGTCATTGCAACCAGCACCTGCTTGAACCGCGCGATTTGAATGTTGGCGAAGGTTTTGTCTGCTTCATCCGACTGCGCAAAATGACTTAGCACACCCTCAAGCCGAAGCGATTTGAGCGAGCAGCTCAACTCGATCAGCTCGAGTGCTTTGTCCCAGCGCACGCCGTACCTGTTCATACCGGTGTTGATCTTGATGTGGACCGGTGCAAATTTGTTTTGGCGTGCAGCAATCTTTGCCAGTGCAACTGCAGTGGTTGCGTCGTTCAAGCACACTGTTAACTCGTGCGCAACGCACCATGGCAACTCGGCTTCTTGCCGTTCACCGAGCAATAACAACGGCGCCCGGATCCCAGCATCGCGCAGTGCCATTGCTTCTTCGAGTGTGCTTAGCCCGAGGCCCCAGGCGCCTTCTTCAAGCGCGATCTTGGCAACTTCGACTGCACCGTGGCCATATGCTTCATCCTTGACAACTGCAAGCAGGCATACATCCGGGGGCAGCTCACTCCGAATGAGCTGCAGGTTTCGCCTGAGCCGACCCAGGTCAATTTCCGTCCAGGCCGGTCGGCTTGGGAATGCATTTGTATGGTGTTGCATCGGTGCGCGAGGGCAATGTTGAGCTTTTTCTTTGCAGTGCGCAACTGCGACTGTTACTGCGCCTGCGGTACATTGCAGCGGGTTTACATTGTGCCCGGCGGCCAGCGTATCCGGCCGATATCGGTTCGGTAATAACTGCCGATTAACCGGATCTTGCGGATGTTCCGATAAGCGGTTGCAACTGCTTGTTCGACTGTCGGGCCAAACGCAACCACGTCGGCTATTCTGTGGCCTGTGGCGATCAGTTTGCCCTCAGCGTTGCGTGCGACCTCGTTCCACCACACGTCGCAGTCAAACTTGTCTGTCACAGTCAATGGCAGGTAGGGCGTGCGCAGTTGAACGAACGGGTACCCATATCCTGCAAGTGTTACTGAACAGCCAAACTCGAGTCCGGGCCGGAACTGCAGCTCGATCTTTTTGTTTTGCGCTGTGCGCAGCAGTACCTCGACCGGGTTCTGTAGCATGCGCAATATCATTGGACCGGACGTAATGCCGATGCGGATATTGTATTCGACGACGTGCCATTTGCCGCGGTGTTTGATTGCAGTGACCTGGAGTGGGCCGTTGAATTTGCTCTGACGCAGCCACGGCCACAACGGATGAATCAGTTCGCGTGCCAGGCCGTATTTGTCGCCGGGGTCAACTTCGACTAACCCGCCCAGTGGCGCGCCTGCTACGATCCCGAGGTCACCGTCATAGGCGCGTTTGTATTCCTGATTTGTGACAAGCGAATAAATCTCGCCGCCAGTGACAAACACGATATGACCCGCCTCAGGTCCATCTAGGTACTCCTGCAGGAACACGCCTTCGGCGTAGTTGACATGCGCCAGCCACGCCCGGGTTTCTTCAACTGTTTGGCAGAGGATTGTGTGGACCGGACTTGCGGGCGCACATAGCGGGTTTTTGATCACGTACGGCAACGGGCGGCGGCGCACAATTGCCTCGGCTTCGAGCCGGTTCTGCGCAACGTGTGCTCGTGGGTATGGTATTTTGTACCTTGCACAAAGCCGACGAGCAAAATCGCGTTCGCGTTCGATGAGCATGGCCTCGCCGGTCGGGCTAAAAATTCCCACACCACAGCGTTTTAGTTCTTCAGCCCAGGGCGCTTGTGCCCAGTCAATTGACTGGGGCAGAACAACGTCGACACCGAGTTTTTCAATCAACTCGCACGGGTTCGGATACACGTCGCGCAGGTAGGTTGGCCCAACGAGCGATGGCGGGTAATGCCCGTAATTACGCGTGAGGTACGTGCATACACGCGCGCCTGCATCTGCCAGTGCCTGACCAACGCTGTGTGCAAACGCACCCACACCCATCACCATGAAGTGCCTGGCGCGTTTTACCTTTGCACGTGTCGAGTCGGTTTTCATCTGCGCGACCGCAAGCCTGTTGCCGATCTGCTGCTGTGTCAAGTATGGGGTAAGCAAAGGTGTGGCAAACCATTTAATACTGCGCAGAGGTGCGATTTTTTTTGCTGGCAACTGACCGTTTTGTTGCTAAACAAATGACATGCGCACGTTACTGATCGGCATTGACAGTGGTACACAATCAACCAAGGCACTTGTTGTTGATGCAAAGACAGGCAAGGTCCTGAGCATGGCGTCGGTCGGCTATGAGCTTATCCGTGGCTTGCCGCCAGGTGCGAAAGAACAACACCCGCACACGTGGCGCGATGCCGCCGCAAAGGCAATCAAGGCTGCGCTCAAATCTGCAAAGGCGAAACCGGCCGAGGTAGTTGCGATTGGTGTGAGCGGCCAGCAACACGGGTTTGTGCCGTTGGACAAAAATGGCGAGGTGATTCGTCCTGCCAAGTTGTGGTGCGACACTTCAACTGCAGCCGAATGTGAGGAGATCATGGGCAAGCTGGGTGGATTAAACGCCACGATCGAAAAACAAGGGATAGCAGTTTTGCCAGGGTTCACTGCGTCGAAGATTTTATGGCTCAAAAAGCACGAACCGAAAAACTATGCACGGCTTGCGACAGTTTTGCTGCCGCATGATTACCTGAATTTTTGGTTGACCGGCAACCGCGTAATGGAATACGGCGATGCAAGCGGCACCGCATTATTCGACGTGCGCAAACGTAAATGGTGCCAGGCAACTATAAATGCGATTGGTCCGGACTTGATGGACAAACTACCGCCGTTGATCCCGAGCGATCAACCCGCCGGACATCTACAGGATTCGACTGCCAAACAACTCGGGTTGAACCCTGGTGTGCTCGTGAGTGCTGGGGGCGGCGATAACATGATGGGTGCAATTGGCACCGGTAACACCCGGCCTGGGATTGTAACAGCCAGTTTCGGTACCAGCGGTACCATCTACGCATGCTCTGAGACAGCCGTGATAGACCCGCAGGGCGAGATAGCAGCGTTTTGCGATTCGACCAACCGCTGGCTGCCACTGCTGTGCACAATGAACGTGACAGTTGCAACCGAGATGGTACGCAAAGATTTCGGTTGGACAATCGAGCAATTCGACACTGCAGTAGCAAAAACTCCGGTAGGCGCGCTTGGGCTTATATTGTTGCCGTATCTTGAGGGCGAGCGCACGCCCAATGTGCCGGATGGCACGGGCGTTTATTTAGGGGTTAACCCACGCACATTCCAGGCCAACTGTTTCGCGCGTGCTGCAATGGAAGGTGTTACACTTGGGATGAACTACGGTTTGCGCAGGCTGACTGAGCTCGGTGTTCATACACGCCAGATCCGCGCAACTGGTGGCGGGTCAAAATCAAAAATCTGGCGTCGGATCATGGCCGACGTGTTTAATGCCGAGGTAGTAACATTGAAAGTGGCTGAGGGCGCTGCTTATGGCGCTGCGCTGCAGGCGTTGTGGTGCTGGCGGCTCCAAAAAGGTGAAAAAGTCAGCATTAGCGAAATCACAGATGCTTTCGTAAAGCTTAACAAGGGCGAGACAGTCGAGCCAATCGAGCAAAACGTGGCTATTTACAGGCAGTTGCAGGAAATCCAAGACGAACTGTCGCGTGCACTACGCAGCCTGTTCGGTAAACATCGCAAATTTACGCTCAGTTTGGTCAAGTGAGGCGCGGGTTTTCCCGTATTGTTTGGGCCGGGTTTAAAGTTGGGTGAGACTCGAGCAGCACACCTTGTGTAGCCATTTTTGGTATGGATTCGAGCTGTGCACACGCAGGGGCAGGTTTGCAACATATTCAAGCGATGTAGAAGTAAAATCTCCCATGCCAGAGTACCTTACGGTGCATCCGATCCTAGGGCTACAGGGGCCAATGATGAGGCCGGATCGCATTTACTGGCAGGCGTGGATTTGAAGCACGAGCAAGCTGCCGTAGTGAACATTGTGAAATTCCGTTCCCAGAGGCCAGACCGGTTTTCGGAAACTACTCTTGATGCATAGTGTCTTTAGGTTTGTGGAATGTCAGAAATCCAGTCGCGCACGATTTGTGGGAACTTGCAGTTTGAACAGAGTGCATCTGATTGATTGCAGAAATCGTGGATGATTTGGAGCAGGCCTTGTTGTGCCGCTGCGCTGCTCAGGCGTGTGCGTGGTGCACCGGCAAGCAGACGTTGTCTGGCCAACCGTAGCAGTGCGTTATCTTCAGCGGCTGGCCATGCCAAATACCGACTTTCAATTTGGTTGCGGAGAGTATCGTTTTTGCCTTCAACGGCGCGAATCCAGAGCCAAGGCAAAAACACGTTTACCGCGAGGTCGGTTAGCCGCGCGACACCGATCAACGGCTGTGGCTTTTGCAGTGGACGCGACCGGAGTGTCCCGTGCACTGACCAAAACTCGTCCGTGCCAGGGAGCAACAGCTCGAGCAACGATTCGGCAAGTCGGTTTGAGTTTGTTTCGGTTGCAATCCAACGTTCAAGTTTGGCTGGCAGGTCGCCGGATGCCAACCAATGCGCTGCAAGGGCGAGTCTGCGTTGCGGGTGGTTGTTTGGGCGCACACCGCTGAATTGCCACACCGCGCGTGGCAGCGTGCAGTCTATAAACTGGTCGCGTTCGCGCCACCAACTGTCCCATACGCGGCGCAAATAGTTGTCTGCGGCCATGTACCTGCGGGTCAACTCGTGTGGGAGCAGACCCGCCAAACCAAGCAACCTAGCTTGGAGCGTTAATGTGGAGGTTCCAAGGGTAAACCACCGCGGTTTCAGTTCGGCGAGCCGGTGCATGGGCCAGACATTGTGTTTAAAGCCGAGCGCGCGGAACAACCCTTCCCAGAGTGCTTGTTCCCAGCCGGCCTGACGCGCACGCGCCTGGAATTGAGCTGCTTTGCTTTCGAGTCTGAACTGTGCAGCTTGATGAAGCAGCTTGGTGAGTGCTGCGTGCTGGAGCCTGGCCAATGTACTGCTGCATATGCCGAAGTAATTTTGTGGTGGTGCTAGTTCGACTTTTTGACCGAGCCACCAGCTAAGCTCTTGCAACGGTGAATCCAAGACGTCACGCAAGGCAAGAGTTTTTACGTCGGCTGATTCACCTTGGGCTGCATCCCAAACGACGTGCAGGATCACATCGCTGTAGGCTGGATTGGTATGATGCCGGTGCATTCGCCAACAGGCCGGGTGAAGATCAACTTCCACATCGCCACGCACAGGCTCGGCAGTATCAAACTGGACCACCGCATTTCTAAAGTCGGGGCCGGGCTCACGGTTCTTGAACCCTGGATGAAGCACTTTAACTGTTTGTCCGTCCAAAGTTTTGAGTTGGTCGCGCACGAGCCGTTGGTATTGCCAAATGACTTGTAGGAGCTGTTCGGGCGGCGGTTTATCCGCGCTGTCGTGCAGTGCTGCAGGTGCGCTGAAGCAGCACCGCCATTGGACGTAAAGGTTGGCTGAGGTTGTTGGCACGTTGCAATTGCTTTTGCGCCAGCCGTTGGGCAAAGTCAAGTCACACGGTTTATGTACTGGCTGTTGTGGATGTGGCAGTTGCTGTAGTCGAACCGATTGAACACGGTTAACCAGGTTTTTGTCGGCTTTTTATGAATTTGATGCTGAAAATGAACCGAGATCGAGTTGTTTTTGGGGCTATTTTATTGGCTTGGTTGGTTGGGTTATGCTCTGCGGGCACAGCCGAGCGCGTCGCAGTTGACGCGCGGCGCGATGCAGTTGTGGCAGCGGTCGAGCGCGTGTTGCCCAGCGTGGTTAACATTGGCACCGAGACAATCGTTCGCGTGCGCGACCCGTTTGAAGAATTTTTCCGCGAGTTTTGGGGTCCATACCATCGCCGGTTACCACCGCAGTCACGGTACAGTCTTGGGTCGGGAGTGATCATTGATGAAGCCGGGTACGTGCTGACAAACGGGCATGTGGTGAGGCGCGCTGACAAAATCTGGGTACAGCTCAGCACAAAACCCGACGTGTACGAAGCGGAGTTAGTTGCTTTGGACGAGCGTACCGACTTGGCCTTGCTGCGATTGAGGGCCAAACCCGGCGAAACGTTTACTGCGATCAAGTTTGCCGCAGATGACGACCTGCTCTTGGGGGAAACAGTGTTAGCACTTGGTAACCCATTTGGTCTAGGCGGTTCGGTTAGCCGAGGTATCCTGAGTTCAAAAGCGCGACAGGTACCGGTCGAAGATGCGCCATTGGAGACACAGAACTGGTTGCAGATTGATGCGCCGATCAACCCAGGGAATAGTGGTGGTCCGTTGGTGAACCTGAACGGCGAACTGATCGGGCTGAACACAGCAATTTTGCGCGAGGCGCAAGGCATTGGGTTTGCGATCCCGGTAAAACGCATCAATGAAGCGCTGTCGGAGATGCTAATACCTGAGAACTCGCGTGCAAGGCTGTGGTTTGGCGCACGGATTTATGCAGGGACGGGTCCACGCAGGGTCATTTATGTGCAGCCGGACAGTCCGGCTGCAAAGGCTGGGCTGGAGGTTGGGGATGTGATTTTGGAAGTGGACGGCAAAAGACCGCGCAGTTACATCGCACTTGCCGAGATGCTCTCCTCGGGTGAAAAAACACAAGTGCGGTTGAAGGTCGAGCGTGAAAGCGGCGAGGTGAAGACTTTGACGGTCCGGCTTGTGCCTGAGCGCGACTTTTTCAATGCGAGCCTGATACAAAAAAAGATTGGCGTAAGTCTTCAGGAGCTGACACCTGAGCTTGCGGAAGTACTCGGGCTAACTGATGCAGACGGGTTCATCGTAAGTGGTGTTGAGCGTGGTACACCGGCGGCGCGCGTGCTAGAGCCTGGAGTGCGTGTTATTTCGATTGACGGTCGTCGGCCTGCCGACCTGATCGAAGCTGCAAGAATGATTTATCGGAAACAGCCGGGCGACAAGGTCCGGCTCGGCGTTGTAGTGCAGGAACGGCGTGGGAATTTCATTTTGTCGCGTACCGGCACGGTCGAGGTACCGGTACGATAGAAAGGAGCGAGCTTTTCATTCGATTGACCTGAATGCACCCGCTAAAATCTAGCCACACACGGTTATGGATGCAGCTCCGATAATCGAGGTAACAAATCTGACCAAGCACTATGCAGGCCGGCCCGCCGTGTGCGACGTATCGTTCACGGTGTATCGGGGTGACATTGTGGGCTTGCTGGGGCCGAATGGGGCGGGCAAAAGTACTACAATGCGGATACTTGCGTGCTACATTCCGGCCAGTACGGGCACGGTCCGTGTGGCTGGGTTCGACGTGTTCAGGCAGCCGGATGAGATACGGCGGCGGATTGGATACATGCCCGAGCACAACCCGTTGTATCAGGAGATGCGTGTTTGGGAATATCTCAAGTTCCGCGCGCGGCTCAAAGGCTTGAGTCGCAAACGCGCACGTGAACGACTTGAGGTTGTGACCGAACAATTCGGCCTCAAAGAGGTCGGGCGCAAGCTTATTGGTCACCTGTCAAAAGGTTACAGGCAACGCGTTGGTCTTGCTGATGCTTTGTTGCATGAGCCAGAGCTGTTGATTCTGGATGAACCGACACTCGGGCTTGACCCGCACCAGGTCCGGTCTGTGCGCCAACTGATCAAAGACCTGGCAACTTCACGGACGGTGTTAATTTCGACGCACATATTGCCCGAGGCCGAGCTGACGTGTAATCGGGTATTGATCATGCATCAGGGACGCTTGCTTGCCGAGGGTCCGCCTGAGCAGTTACGTAGCCAACTTAGTGCAGGTAGCCAGGTTGTGGCTGAAATTGCAGCACCGGCGGAAGCATTACGGGATTATTTTGAAGCGATGCCAGAGATTGAATCGTTCGATATAGTACGCGCAGACAGTGTGTTCAACCGCTGTTTGATTACGCCAAAATCAGGGGTGGACTTGCGGCCGGTGATATTTCATCTTGCAAAAGAACGCGGTTGGACACTGCGCGAGCTGAGCAGGAGCAGGTTCTCGCTTGAAGACATTTACGTGCATGTGACCGAAACAAAAACTGACGAGGAAAGCTGATGCAGGTGTACCTGACATTGTTACGGCGCGAGTTTGGGTCATTCCTTGTGTCATGGATTGGCTATGTAACAATTGCGGGTGCGGCATTTTTGACAGGGCTAAGTTTTGTGGTGTTGCTTGTGAAGTTGCGGCTTGAAGCAACGGCAATGCCTGTGACGGAGATGTTTTATGCGACACCATTTTTCTGGCTGATTTTGCTGCTGGGTACACCACTAATAACCATGCGGTTGTTTGCGCAGGAAAAATTTTCCGGTACGTTCGAGACGTTGATGACAACTGCAGTTGGCGACTGGCAAGTTGTGCTGGGGAAGTTCAGCGCTGCACTGTTGGCGTACATGTTGATGTGGCTGCCGTTGTTGGGGTGTATCCTGGTGGTCAGGCGATACGTGAGCGACCCGACTGCAGTTGAGCTGAGCACAGTGGGCGTGATGTTTCTTGGGGTGATTCTTCTTGGCAGCATGTTCGTGGCAATCGGGTGTTTCAGTTCTGCGTTAACGCGGAATCAGATAGTGGCGGCAATGATCAGCTTCGCCATTGGAACGGGATTTTTTGTGTTAAGTTTTCTGGGGGACAAGATCGGGCTGCAAACCGGCTGGGCTGCACAAGTGTTCACGTATCTGGCGCTGGTTGATCACATGCAGGATTTTGCAAAGGGTATAGTTGACACCCGGCCGGTTATGTTATGCACAACTGCAACGGTGTTTTTCCTGTACCTGACTGTGCGCGTGATCGAAAGCCGACGTTGGAGGTAGAATGGACAAGGCGGAAACTTCACCACCAAGCTTTTCGCGGCGCGCGCGGCGGTTAATCGAGCTGAACGTCGCGCTTGGCGTGATTGCACTATTTGCGGTGGTGGTAATGCTCAATTATCTTGGCGCGCGGCACTATTTGCGCTGGGCAGCTACAGCACAACGCTCAGTCAGACTTTCACCTCAAACACTGCGTGTGCTGAACACCATCACCAACACAATCAACGTTACTGTAATGTTCAACACGCGTGATGAAGAAACGTTGCACGGGTTGGTCGTGTCGCTGCTCAGACAATACAACTATGTCAATCCACGCATCCGGTTCAGGACAGTTGACCCGGTGCGGCAGCCTGCCGAGGCCGAGCTTGTGCTTGCGGCGCATCGGCTCGGCGCGTTGAAAGGGAAAAACTTCGTCGTGCTAGAATGTGACGGTCGAACGAAGGTTTTCTATGCGAACGAGGTTGCAGATGTGCAATTCGAGGGCACGCTGGGCGAGCAAAACCCTGAATTCAGAAAACGCTATGTTGCTTTTCGCGGTGAAGCGCTGTTCACAACCGCGATTTTCAACCTTGCAAATCCGCGTCGCACCAAGATCGGTTTTGTCCAGGGCCACGGCGAACATGATCCGGAGCAGCTTGGGCACCCGCACGGCTACGCGCGGTTCGCGCAAATCCTCACTGAAAAAATGGATGCGCAAATTGAGAAAGTCTCGTTGCTCGGCACAAATGAGATACCAGCGGACTGTAATTTGCTCGTGATAGCCGGGCCGCGCATGCCGTACAGCGACAGTGAGCTTGCGAAAATTGAGAGCTTTCTCAATCAAGGCGGCCGGGTTTTTGTATTGCTTAACAATCTTGCTCGGGGCGGCAGGTCTGGAATTGAGACGCTGTTATTGAAATGGAATGTTGCAGCGGGTGACAAAGCGATTCTCGATCCCAAGAACTCGCCTACGGGCAACGATCTGCTTACGGTGCGGTTGAACAGTGAGCACCCAGTCACAAAGGCGCTGTTATCTGATTCGGCTGATATGCGTATGCGGCTTGTTTTGCCAAGGCCAGTCGGTCAGTTCCGCACCGGGCTGACCGGGCCGGATGCACCAAAAGTCGAGGTGTTAGCCGCAACGAGCGAAAGCGCAATTGAAGTGAGCCAGTTCAGGGACGGTGTGCCGTATCCGAACCCGTACTGGGACAAACAGGGTATATTCCCGCTGATTGTAGCGGTCGAACAAGGTAATGTGCGTGGGCTTAGCCCAGAACGCGGCACAACGCGGATAATTGTTGTTGGCGACTCATTGTGCTTGGACAATGAACTGATCGAGTCGCCGCCTGCAAACCATTACTTTGGTGTACTAGCCGTGGGTTGGTTGTTGGACAAGCCACAGGTTTTGTTGGATGGCATATTACCCGAGCCGCTCAAGGATTATCGGCTAATCATGACAGAGCAACAATTACAGACTGCGCAGTTGGTGTTATTGCTCGGGTTGCCCGGTGGTGTATTGTTGATAGGGCTGTTGGTCTGGTGGCGGCGCAGACACTGAAACCAGGAGCTGCCAAATGACGAATCCGGCGAGAAAGCACCCACCGCGTTTTTGCGGGCAACAGGTTTAACAGAACAAATTAGACGCAGGAGATACAAAGGCAATTCGCAGGTCGCAAGGTTTGACGTGCGATGAGTAACAAAACAACATTAAGCTTGATGGTGCTTGCGGTCGCGCTGTTTGCGTTCATTTTCTTTGTTGAACGGCATTACGGGCGACGCGGGTTGCCACCCGAGGCTGTTCGTGCTTTGCCAGAACTTGCCGCTGATGCAGTTACGAGCATTCAGGTAAGACCGGCCGGTCAGCTTGAAATCTGTGTCGAGCGCACAAATGGTACGTGGCAATTAACAAAACCAATTGTTTACCCTGCACAGGCCGAGCTTGTAACAGGGTTATTGCGCGCACTCGAGCGCCTTGACAATCGCAATCAGATCACTACACAGGAGCTTAAGGGGCGCGAAGCGCCCGAGCGCGAGTTCGGCTTGGACCCGCCCCAGTTTGTCATAATCCTGCACCAGCAGCGCGAACGGATTCAGGTGCACATAGGCCGACTCTCGCCGCTGAAAGACCATTTGTTTGTACGCATAGTTGGCAAACAGGGCATTTTTACTGCCGACCCGAGTTTGTTGAACTTGATCCCACGTAGGGTCGAGGATTGGCGTGACACAGCTTTTGTATCGCTGGGCAAGCGTGTGTTCGACTATGTGGTCGTGCTCACAAATGGCGCCCGAGTTTTTGAGCTGGTGTGGAACACAAACACAGGCGCGTGGCGACTTGCACGGCCGATTGACGCGCGGGCGGACTCAAGACGAATTGATGATCTGATTGGCAAGCTCGGGCGCATCCACGTCACGCAGTTTGTCACAGACGATCCGAATGCTGATCTAGACTCGTACGGGCTTCAACAACCCACGTTGGAGCTTATGTTCAACCGCGGCACAAACATTGTTGTGCATTTGCAATTTGGTTCAAGCCCAACCAACGACACCGCACAGGTGTATGCAAGAAAAGTCGGTCAGACAGGTGTTGTGCTTGTGCCTGTTGAGTGGATTAACCCGTGGCGCGCAAGATTTGACGAGTTCCGTGACCGCTCGATTCTGCGACTGCCGGCTCCCGGCGTTGATACCATCGAGGTCATTGGTGCGGAAAACTTCATTCTACAGCGGATTACAAACAATCAGTGGCAGGTGATTGCGACCAACAAATTCAGCCCAGATCCGCTGCTTGTGCAACAGATGTTTGGTGCGCTGGAAGCACTCGAAGTAGTGCAATTTGTCAAGTACGTCGTTACAGAACCGGACCTGCCAAGTTATGGACTTCAGCCGCCGTCGCGTCAGTACATATTACGTTCAAATGCGACGAATGCACCCGGGGTGGGCCCGGATGGTGTTATTGTGCATTTAATGTTCGGGTCGGTACAGGGGGACAATATTTATGTCAAACGAGCCGACGAAGAGTCGGTTTACGCCGTCCGCCTACGCGATTACGTTCGTCTGCCGTCGGCAGGCTGGCAGTTGCGCGACAGACGCATCTGGCAGTTTACAGAAAATGAGGTTGCTCGTGTCTTGGTCAGGGAAAAAGGCAGACTGACCGAGTTGCGTCGCACGGGTACAAACCAGTGGACATTTGCTCCCGGTTCGC
The DNA here is from genome assembly GCA_964555645.1 of uncultured Verrucomicrobiota bacterium. Lineage (GTDB taxonomy): Bacteria > Verrucomicrobiota > Verrucomicrobiia > Limisphaerales > DTLC01 > DTLC01. The sequence goes on along the minus strand of CAZKTA010000012.1, from coordinate 73,614 downwards.
AGGGAATGTTGAATCCATTTGCGGTTGAAGAAACGGTGCATCGGTTGGGTGCGTTGACTGCAGTTACGTGGCTCGGTGTGGGAAACGATGCACGCGCGAGCTACAATTTTACTGATGAGTCAGATTCGATTACCGTCGAGACGAAGAAAGGCACACGCTTTACACTTGAGCTAGGCGGTTTTTCACCGCGCGCGCTACCTTGCGGGGCCGTCGTTTTGGATGGCCAACCGTGGGTATTCGAGTTGTATCCGCAACTGTACGACTACATCAGGGCATACCTGAGATTCAATCACGACACGCAATAAAATGCAGACACCGGCCAACCGAACCAGAGGAAAGCCGGGCCGGCGGCTCTTTCGCATTATACGTATAACTGGCCTTGCGGTTGTGCTGTGTATTGTCTGTGCTGGGTTATACCTGAACCGCGTCGGGCTACCCGGTTTTCTCAAGCAACGCTTGCTTGAGCAGTTGCGCATGCGCGGACTTGAAACTGAGGTTGAGCGTGTCCGGCTGAGTTTTCGATGTGGAATAGTGGCTGAAAAAGTGCGCGCAAACCGCGTTGGTGGCAGGCCCGAGGCAAGTTTTTCAGCCAGTGCAGTTGAGCTGCACCCGGTTTGTCCTGTGCTCGCAAGACCGCGTTTTGCACTCCGGAAACTTGTTGTTCATGATGGGAGGCTTTTTTGTATTGTGGCACCGACCAACCGACCGCAAAAAACGATTGAAGTGCGTGATCTGCAATTCCAGACAGAGTTCAAAGGACTTAAACGTTGGACGGTGCGCCGATGCGAAGCAGATTTTGCAGGGATAAAACTGCGCCTGGTCGGTTTGCTTACAAACGCATCCGCAGCGCTCGAGGCAGAAAAACCGCGCGTTGAAAAGGCAACTGCACAACTCGAACTGAACCTTTGGAAACTGGTGACGCTGTTGGAGCAGATCAGGTTTGATGGCGCGCCTGTTGTGCACGTGGATTTCGGGTATGACGCACGCAAGCCAAAGAGCCTGACCGGCCTGTTAGTGGTTGCGATTGAAGGTGCTGAAACACCGTGGGGCGCGCTTTCGAATGCGACCATGACATTGCGGATCAACGACCTGGCTGGCCATGGTGGGGAACCAGTAGCAAAGCTGCAGTTGCAGGTTGGCAGTGCAAAACATAAATGGGCCACCGCAACCGACACTTCGCTGCAGATTAACTGGTCGGTTGCCGAGACTGGTCCGGAGGCTTTACATAGTGACGTTGACCTGAGTGCACGAGCAATCGTCACCAGATACGCACAGGTTGACCAGCTCAATATCGCTGTGCAGTGCGAGCACTTTGCCACAAACCCGATGCCAACCTCAATCGGCGGCACCGTGCACCTTGCCGGGGTGAAAACGCGGTTCGGCGAGGCCCGTAGTGCAAAGGCAAACATCGAGCTTCAAAGGACCTTAACACACAAACAGCTTGACCAAAGGACGAATTTGGTGTGGGGTGCTCGCTTTGCGGCGGTGACGTTGAAAAGCCGAGTCGAGCTGGCCGGCGTTGCCTCAACAAACCTGCCTGTCGAAACAGTTGCGTTTAACTTTGGCTGGTCTACGCCGGCGATTGTGCTGAGTAATTTGACTGCGCAATTTGACACGGGCGCAGTTCGCGGTTGGCTAGGGGTAGATACTACAACGCGCCGTGCCGAGTTTGCCTTTGATTCGGATTTCGATATTCGAGCAGTAGCACCGCTTCTTACAGAGGGTACGCGCAGGTGGCTTGCCAACTTTGAATGGGAAACACCACCCAAGCTTGCCGGGTACGGCGCATTTGCACTGCCTGCGTGGACAAACTCGCACTCAAACTGGCGTATGGAAGTGCAGCCAACGCTGCAGGTTTCGGGCCAGATTGAAGTTGGTCCGGCTTCATATCGCGGCGTTGAAGCGCTCTGGGCGCGCACACATTTTTTTTACTCGAACATGTGCTGGCATTTGCCCGACCTGCGCCTCAAACGTCCTGAGGGCAATGTTAATGCGAGCATTGTATCGAGCGATGTCACACGCGAAATGCATTGCTGTGTCGAAGGCGATGTTGATCCTGGCGCGCTGCGACCTGTTCTGGATGAAACAGCCCGGCGGAGGTTGGATTTGCTCGCGATTACGCAACCTGCGTCTGTTAAGCTCGAGTTGTGGGGTGCTCGCACCGAAAAGTTGCCGCGCGGTTTTCGTGGTCATGTGGCACTGACAAATTTCACGTTCCGCGGCGAGCGAGTAACGAGTTTTTGGACAGACCTTTTCTTTACGAACCAACTGCTTGTGTTTTCGAACCCGGCTGCAATGTGTGACGGGCAGTTTGCGAATGCCGAGAGCGTCGAGGTTGATTTTGGCACTAAAACTGTCCGCATAAACAATGCCGGCGGCTGTGCAGACCCGATGGTAGTTGCACGTGCAATCGGCCCCAAGACAGCCCAGGCAATATCGCCATACCGGTTTGTGCAGCCGCCAAATGTTCGTGTGAACGGCACTGTGCCATTTCATGGCACGATTGGGGCCGGGCTTGTCTTCGACGTTGATGGGGGGCCGTTTCGTTGGTGGCGATTCAACCTTGCTCGTGTACGCGGGCGCGTGCACTGGGTTGACGAACTTGTGCAGTTGAATGTTACCGAGTCGGATTGTTACACGGGCAAACTTGCTGGGGCTGCGCAATTCGATTTCAGTTCGCATGAAGGCGCGCAGTTCCAATTCAATACAGCTTTCACAAATGTGAATGTACAGTTGCTGATGCAAGATATCTCAACGCGCACAAACCGACTTGAGGGGCTATTGACAGGGCAACTGCACGTGCACAAGGCGAGCACGCTTGATTGGGCGAGTTGGGCAGGCCACGGCCAGATGCACCTGCGCGATGGCTACTTGTGGGAGGTTCCATTGTTTAGCGTGTTTTCACCTGTGCTGGACGCCGTCATACCTGGTCTTGGACGCAGCAGATTTACCGATGGCAGAGCACAGTTCGTCATCACAAACGGCATGGTTCGTTCAAGTGACCTTGAACTTCGTGCTCCGTTGTTGCGGATGAAGCTCCGTGGCAACGTTGATTTTCACGAGAAAGTAGATGCGCGTGTTGAAGCCGAGCTATTGCGCGACACGTGGTTAATCGGCCCGCTCGTTAGCACTGCGCTTTATCCGCTTGCGAAGATTTTCGAGTATAGACTCACAGGAACACTCACAGAACCAAAGGCCGAGCCTGTGTATGTGCCGAAACTGTTGCTTGCGCCGCTGCAACCGATGCGAATGCTCAAAAGCTTGTTCACAGACGAGCAAAACGGTAATAACGGCAAATCCAAGCAGCAACGCAACTGAGGTACCTGGCGACCGGGACTTCAAGCGCGGGTAAGGCTTCGGCCGAAGGGCCGGCAAAAACATGGCGGCATCTTGGTGTGCCGTTTTGATGCCGGCCCGGCGAGTCCAAAGACTCAACCATGTGTTTCAAAAAAAGGCACCTACTTGTGCTGTGGCCACGCATGTAAAGGATTTTTATTTCGCCGGCAGAGCAGGTTATGCTCGTGTTTTGTGGTTTTGGCACGTGTCCGGCTATGCTGTAAATGGCGAGCCGATCTGGCGGCAGACTTCGCTGATCAAGAGGAGGCAGATGGCAAAGGAAAACGGCCCAAAGAAAATCAGGTTGTTGCTGGCAGACGACCATCCGGTGGTGCGTCAGGGTGTTCGTATTTGTCTGGAGCAGCACAGTCGGTTCGAAATTGTGGGCGAGGCCGGCACGGGCGAAGAAACCATTCGCATGGCATGTCGGCTTTCACCCGACGTGGTGCTTTTGGACATTAACATGCCCAAGACAAACGGACTGCAGGTAACAGAACAGTTGCGCAAACTTGCACCGCATGTGCGCGTTTTGATTCTTTCAGTTGAGGACAGTGACCAGTGCATACTGCAGGTGGTGCGTTCTGGTGCGAGAGGTTATTTACTGAAAAACACCACACCGGCGGAGTTGATTACTGCGGTTGAAACAGTTGCAAGCGGCCAAACCTACTTTTGCCACCCGGTCGCGCAAATACTTCAAAAAACACACAGTGTTAGCCAGGCCGAAGCGAAAACGCGTCCGCCAGCACAACTAACCTCGCGCGAATTGGAGATTTTAAGTTTGATCGTCAACGGTTATACCAACAAACAGGTTGCTGCACAGTTGAACCTGAGCGTCCGAACAGTAGAAGCACATCGCGAAAACATGATGCGCAAGTTGCACCTTCACAACGTTGCCGATCTAACACGATACGCCATCACAAGGGGAATTGTCTCACTTGAATAGGTACGGGTGGTGTTGCACTTGGTGCACTCGCCCGAATATGTACCTGTGAAAATCTCCGAGCCGGACGCGCACGGTCTGCATTTTTCATCTTTGCAACGCATTGTGGCCGGGCAAAAATCCCGCTGTGGGTGTTACGCTGCGCCAGCTCAAACAGATGCAAGACCGTTTGGCCGGCAGACACGGTGGAAATGTCGGCAAGCCCGAAGAGTGTATTCGGGAGTCGTTTGTTTACAGACCGCAGCGGACCGAACAGGTTATAATCGGGGTTGATCCGTCATTGCGTTCGACAGGATTCGGCGTAATCCGTGCCGGTAAGACCGGGTTGTGCGCACTTGCCTATGGGACAATTTCACCAGGTCGGTCGAATTGCCCACGTTCGAGTTGTCTGGTGCGTATCACACGCACACTGCGCGCTGTGCTTGACCAACACCGACCCGAAGTTTGCGTTGTGGAAGGGCTGTTTTACGGTCCCAATCCGAAGACCGCACAGGCAATTGGTGAAGCGCGCGGTGCAGTGCTGGCTGTTGTTGCCGAGGCAGGCGTTAACATTTACGAAATTGCACCCCGCAAGGTTAAACTGGCCATCGTAGGCCACGGCACAGCGCAGAAATTTGCTGTGGCAAAAATGGTTCAGCGCATGTTAAACCTTCCGCACACACCCGAGCCGGATGCGGCAGACGCGCTTGCGTTGGCACTGGCTTATGCACATGAACGAACCCGGCTTGGGTTGACAACGTTTAAACAGTTGTAACCGCGCAATGAGGACCGCTGCAGATAATGCAAACGTGGTAAACGTGGAAAAGCCGGTTTTTCCACAAATGCGCAGTGGACGTGCGATTTTGCCGATAGAACGGTTCACACGAGCAAAATGATCACTTTTTTGCAGGGTAAACTTGTTGAGGCACTGCCAACCCGCGTGACTGTGGATGTCAACGGTGTCGGATACGAAGTGCTCATACCGCTATCGTCCTACGACAAGCTACCGCCGATCGGTGCTGAAGTTAAGCTGCTAATCCACATGGCAATACGTGAAGACGCACATGTGTTGTACGGGTTCATGACCGCAGCCGAACGCGACCTATTCAGATTGCTGGTAAACACCGTGAGCGGTGTTGGCCCCAAGATCGCACTCAACATTCTAAGTGGGATGAACCCGACTGCATTTCGGGGTGCGGTAGCTCGTGGGGATGTGAGAGCGCTCTCTCAAATTTCGGGTGTCGGCAGAAAAACTGCAGAACGCATCGTGGTCGAACTGAAAGACAAAATCGGCGCCGTTGGTGTATGGGAAGCAGCAAGTGCCGAGCGCGCGCTGTCTGCCGAGGAACAAAAGCTCAATGACGCTGTGCTTGCGTTGATGGCGCTCGGCTATAAACAGCCCGAAGCATACAACGCAGTGCGCAAAGCGCTCGGTGCGGTCGGCCCGCATGCCACTGTCGAAGATGTTGTGCGCGCGGCGCTCAAACAAGGTGGTTAATGCAATACACGCCAAACACAAACACGCATAGAAAGGCGCATGGGTCGGGTGTTGTTGTACCGCACGCGCCTACTGTTCTGCAACGTATGGTTGCGTGGGTTGTGTTCGGCCTTGTCCACGCAGTGGCGGCCACGCTCAGATATAGGTTTGACCCGCAGACGTTCCAAATCGCATCGCAATTGCCGCGCCAGGCAATTTTTTGTATCTGGCACAACCGGCTTGCGTTATCGCTGATTGCATATCGGCGGTTGGGGAAACGGTTCCCGCCTGCGTACCGGCTTGCGGCAATGGTCAGTGCAAGCAAAGACGGCGGTTTACTGGCTGCAATTTTGGAGCTGTTCGGCGTACAACCTGTGCGTGGGTCAACCAGTAGACGCGGGCAACAGGCATTGCTGGAGCTGACGAGTTGGGCTGAACGCGGTTATGACCTTGCGATCACCCCCGACGGCCCGCGCGGCCCGTGCTACATTGTTCAGGACGGTGTGATGTCGTTGGCGCAAGTAACTGGGCTGCCGGTGGTGCCGTTTTCGTATGATCTTGACTGGAAAATTCGTCCCAAAAGCTGGGACAGATTTTTAATTCCGCTACCGTTCTCGCGTTGTCATATGCGACTTGCCAACCCGATTTACGTGCCACGCGACGCAACTGAACAACAGCGCGAGCAGCTCAGGCTTCAACTCGAGCAAGCGCTTAAATCCATCAGCACTCCGTGATCGGCATTGTGTATTATGGGGTGCTTTAGCCAGGCTGCCATGTGCGTGTTGCCGCGCTTAGCCAGCGAGGCACGGTTCAAGCCCGCGCTATGCTTGCTGTTACAGCTCGACTGCATCACCGGTTTTTTTCTGGCGGTCTTTCTTGCTCAGCACGCGGACCCGAACCTCCTCGGCTAGTACGAGCGAGTTCGGCGGCACACTGTGCGTTAAGAACACATTTGCGCCGATTGTGCTTCCTGCGCCTACTACAGTTTCGCCCCCAACAATGGTAGCACCGGCATAAATTGTTACGTGGTCTTCGATTGTTGGATGGCGTTTTTTGCCGCGCAACTGGTCTGCTGCTGAAAGCGACCGCGCAACCAGACCGACCCCCTGATAAAGTTTCACGTGGTTGCCAATTACTGTTGTCTCGCCCACAACCGTGCCCGTGCAGTGATCAACGAAAAAGTGTGACCCGATTTTTGCGCCCGGGTGCAGGTCCATGCCTGTGCGCGAGTGCGCCCATTCGGTCATTATACGCGGCACAAGTGGCACATGGCGTTTGTAAAGTTCATGGGCTAGCCGTTGTACCGCTACACACTCGATTGACGGGTAAGCCAAAAGCACTTCTTCTCGGCTGAGCGCTGCCGGGTCGCCGTTGTAGGCTGCTTCCGTATCGGTCTGGAGCAACTCTCGAATTCGCGGTAGCTCGCCCAGAAACTCTATCGTAACCTTGTGTGCATAAGTGCGCACGTCCCTAGCCGAGAGATTCGCAGGCGGATTGTATTCGAGGCTTTTGACAATTTCGGGTTCAAGCCGTGCCGCAACAGAACCCAGTAGTGACTCAGTTTCGGCCTGAATTGAGGCGAATCGGACCGGTCGCTCATCGAAAAAGCCGGGGAACAACAATCGCAACATGTCTTCTGTAATGCCGGCTATTGCACGCTTTGAGGGTAGCGGTTTACCGTCAAGATGGTTTATCCCACCGAGTTGCTTGTATGAAGCAACCAGTCGTTCGGCAAGTTGTTTGATTGTTGCATGCACGGCTTTGACTATTCCGCACCCGGGCGCCAAACGCAAGTAAGCGCTTTACATGAAACGCGCGATTGTTTTTTGGCTTGGTGTGGCGACGGGCGTCTAGGTTACCCGTGTGTGGTACCCGGACATTGACCTGTGCCGAATCGTACTTTGCCGTCAGAGTTGTATTTTTTAGGTTTTTCCACCCTTGTTTTTTGGGGTGGAGATGCCGCTGGTTGTGTTTGCGGCGGTGTTACTACGGCGGATTTGCCTTGCTCGAAACGTACTATAATGCCCGTCAACACGATGCCTAGTGCGATTGCCGCCAGGCTCACGTACAAAAGCTTCGCATGTGGCTCGAACCTGAATTCGACCGTATGCGAGCCTGGGGGCACGTAAACACCGCGCATGATGAAATTACAGCGCAACAGTGTAGTGGGCTTACCATCCAAATACACTTGCCAGGCCGGGTCGAACTTGTCATTGAGCAACAGTACGGATGAGTCACGTGCTTCGGTTTTGAGCACTAACCGTTTGGATGCGTAACTTAGGAATTCAACGGTGCCCGTATTTTGGTTTGTTGCTACGTCCGGCACACCGGCAGGCAGAGGTGTGCAAACCAAAACAGTCTGCCACGGGTCGAACTGCGGGCTGGCAATGGTCTGTAATGCGACCTCGTCATTAGTTGTAACCTGCCAGCTTGAGTAGAGGCGTGCGCGTGGCAGTGCACCTTTGAACTCGAACAACGCCAGTGCGCCTTCGGTCGCAGGCACAACGGTTACGTCTTCGAGCTTAGATAATTGTTCTACGCCGGGCTTTAACGCAAGGTCGAACCGCATGGCGATGTCGAACCTGCGTTGTTCAGGGTCAAGCCATTCATTCAGTGCATCCCGGTAGCCCGCGTAGCCGAGCAAGTACCGCGTATTAGTTAACTGCCAGCGGCGCGCCACCAGATGCAGAGTTTCCTGAACGCCGCGGTGTGCCATGGCACTTTCAAACGCTGCGAGGTCTTCCGGCGTGCGCGGCATTTGCACGATGTCAAGCGATTGGATGTTGTAATACGGGAAATGATGCTGTGCCCACTCGATTCTGTACAACTGCTCAAACAGCGCCAATTGGCCTGGAAGCGGCAACGGCAAAATTGCCACCCGCCCCTCATATGGCTTGTCTTTTAGCAGCTCGATTACCGGGTTAGACGCGTACTTGTATTTATAGTCCCAAAATACCGTCCAGTAGTGATTGGCTCGGGCAAGATCAAGCACCATGACAAACCCGAGTAACGCAGCGCCTAGTTTCGCGCGTCTGGCTGCAAAAACACCGCTGAATATGAAAATCATCACGGCTGCACCCGCGAGCAGGAAAAGCACAAAAAGCCCCGCCTGCCGCACGCTGAATGCAGCTATCTGTTGGAGTGATCTCACAGAATTCTCGTCTATTTGCATCCCCGGCCGATAGGTTTCTTTCAGGTAGCTGACAAGTTCGGGCTGGAGCGAGTAATAGATCAGCAGTGCAACTACGCTAGCTGCAGAAACAACGATCAGGCCGGTTGTCCATTTCCGGTCGAACCCTTTACGTGTGCCCCACCAATTTTTGAATCGGCTGCCAATGGCTGCAGTCAGGTTGGTAGCGTCCGATTGCAAGTAGCTCCGGCTCAGCCCGTGCGCGCCATAGGCAAACACCACAAGCATTGCCCACGTAAACACGTGGAGGAATTTGGTCGGATTACGTATCGCCGACATGTACGGTAACGCATAAAAGAACTGGTAGAACGGTGCATGCCGACCGTAGGCAAGCAGTAGCGCAACCACTGCAACACCTGCCCAGAACAAGATGTACCGACGGTTGATAGGCGTAAACACAGATGCAGTCCCGCGTAATGCTTGTGCAATTGCCCAAAGTGCAACCAGCCATACCAGGGCGCCCAGGTAATTACCACCACCGGTGTAGCGCAGGAATCCGACTGGCTGCACCAGTTCAATGTTTACTTTTTGCCCAGGCAATTTTGCTGCATAAAGTTCATCCAATTCTGCTTCGACCTGGGTGATTTTTTTGCCTAAGACATTCACTTCGCCAACCAACGGGAGCAACACCTTGCCGTCTGGACCGACCTGCACGGTGGTATCGAGGTTTGTGTTACCTGGGGAACTCACCCTGAGCATGCTCCTTGGGAGAAGTGGTCCACCCGCAAAGTACCTGTCCCAGGCCGGGTCACGGCCAACTTTGCCCCAATATTCGCCTCCGTCAGGTGTATCCATTCTATAGCCGAATAGACCTGGCACTAACAAACCAAGCGTCTCTATCTTCGGCAGGCTCCATTGAGTTGCCCAATCCCATGCCGACCAGTCGAAGTGTTTTTCGCCGGCGCGCGCGGTCTGTTTGGCAATGGCGACGCCTTTGATCTGTGTAGTGACCATGGCAGCTATTGTTTGCGCTGCAATAAACGCCGCCAGTATAGCAATTATCGCCACGTTACTTACACCGCGCATGATTCGCTGAACCGTTGGTAGACCTTCATTAAGTGCTGCAAACACCACAAATGCCGCCGTAAACAGACTGAATATCGCACCGATGTCGAATCCTTCGAGCACACCCATCCCGACCGCAAGCCCGGCCAAGGCCAAACGCGCATAACGCAGTGTAACAGGGGTATCTGGCTTGTTTGACACGACTAATCCCAAGGCAATAAAGTTCATGCTGAATGTAATGACTTGTGCAGCTACACCCCAGCACGCAGTCGAGAAAAATGTCCCGTTCAACACCGCTGCCAGCGCACCCAATACACATGCAAACCGGTGAAGCCCTAGCCGGTTGAAAAAGAACCATGCGCCCAACCCGACCAACAGCAACGAGAACGGCGCGTAAAACTTCGCGTAGCCAACTGGCCCCACCAAAAGCCTGAGCGCAGTGCTAATCGAAGGTGAAAACGCAGCGGCATTTATCCCGATGCTGTTCAGATCGTTCCATGCGCCGGTTAAGGCGGCGGGTGACCGTACCCATTCTGCCATTTGCACGCCGAGCGGGCCGTCGTTTGAGAAGTGCACAACCTCAGGCATGAACACAGGCCCAAAAAGTGCACAAATAATTACAGCAAGCAGCGCCAGCACAAAGATCATCTGAGGATAAGACCGCACGGATGGTATAGCAGTTTTCATTGTGTGTGCTGTTGTAGGTTATGCGCAGTTGTTTCGGTCGCACTCAATGGCAGAGTGAAACTGCCGGGTTGCTTTCTCTGTCGCAAGACGCGTGCAGCAGTCCGTTCGCAGTCGGACTGCTGCGTAATCGGCTGTCTTGTACCAATACCGCAGGCAATCCGTGCCTGAGCGAACTTTGCGAGTTATGCCGAGCGCTGAAAAGAGCCGGTCCAGCATTTGTGTTGGCACAAACTGTCGAATTTTGGACTGTCCATGTCAAGGCAACCGTTATTGTAAAGCCCAGCCCGAATGCGTCTGGAGTGTAATCGGGTGTACGTCATTTGAGGGCTGAAACCATGTGTTATTTGTGCGCTAAACACGTTGGCCGGTTTGAAAAGGTTCTTACCTGGTTAGTTCTGGAGATTGTAGGCATCGCAGTGTGGCGCATTTTGTGAATTTAAGCACAGTGGTTTGTGTCGAGTCTATACTCGGAAACGCCAGTATTCGTGATGTCAGGTGAGTTTGCTATTGGCGTGGCGTCGGTTTTGTGCTTTGTTAGGCGCATGAGATTTTTGCTTTGCACAGTTGTGCCGGTGATGGCATTGGCGAGCGTGATTGCGCAATCGGCTCTTGGGCAAGGCCGAATAGCCACGATTGACATGACCAAGACCTTCGACAGTTATTGGCGGACGAAACAGGCTGATGCAGCCCTCAAAGAGCAGGCTGCCGAAATGGACAAAGAACTCAGAGGCTTCATTGATGAACGCACCAAGGCGGCCGAGGAGTACCAAAAAGTTCTTGTGTCGGTCAATGACCCGGCTTTGTCGGCTGAGGAACGGGAAAAGCGCAAAGCTGATGCAGACAAAAAACTGCAAGATTTGCGTGAGCTTGAGCAAACCATCCAGCAGTACGATCGGCAGGCGCGGGTCACACTTGAAGAAAAGAAAAGCCGGCTCCGTGCAAATCTCGTCAATGAAATCCGCAGTGTAATTGAGGCCAGGGCAAAAAGTGCAGGGTACACTTTGGTCATTGACTCCAGTGCAGTAGGCGCAAACAACGTACCAGTTGTGCTGTATCGGACTGCAGAAAATGATCTAACCGAGGATGTAATAAAACAATTGAACGCAACTGCACCTGCGGATTTTTCAAGGCCGGCTGAATCGAAGGAAGAACCTGCTAAAGACCCCAAAAGCCGTTCCCGGTAACGGGTCGTTTGCAACGGCTGGGCATACGCATTTGCGCGTTGCAGAGCGTCTGTGTAGTTTAGCATTACCTGCAGACGATGTTGTTGGCCAAGCAGTTCCGCCGCAGGCTCCGCTTTCATAACCAGATTTTCGTTTGGCCTTTAGTCGCGCTTAAGTTACGATTGCCGGTGCATGAAAGTGGTCGGTACAGTCACGGATCTGTTGCGGCACAAAGGCCACGCCGTGTGGTCAATCTCACCCGAGGCTACAGTGCATGAGGCAATCAAATTATTTGCTGCGAAAAACATCGGTGCAATTGTTGTGATGTCGGGTGAAAAGCTAGTGGGTATTTTTTCTGAACGCGATTGCACACGGCGTGTAACTCTTAAGGGGATCAACCCACATGAAACTAAGCTTGGCGCCGTAATTTCAGCGCCGGTAATCACCGTTACACCGGAACATACGGTCGAAGAATGCATGCGGTTGATGACCGAACATAGGGTACGGCATCTGCCTGTTGTGCAAGGGGATAAACTGGTTGGACTGGTATCAATCGGCGACGTGGTAAACTGGATTATCTCGGCGCAAAGCACCGCGTTGCAGCAAATGGAAGGCTACATAAGCGGTCAGTATCCGGGTTGACCCGCCCGCGTAGGGTTAGTTTAAAGTGCATTTTTGGCGTTGACAGTCTGCGCGCGCAAATTACCTTCTTGCGCGCTAACAATGGCTATCACGGCTGGGTCGGCCAGCCAAGTTAAGAAAGGAAGTGAGCGACACTGACTGAGGTTAGGCTTAGAAAAGGCGAACCTATTGACCGTGCACTGCGGCGATTGAAGAAGAAGATCGACCGCGAGGGTACATTGCGTATCGCACGCGAACGTCGGCATTACGAAAAACCAAGCGAACGACGTCGCCGGAAGGAAAAAACTGCCCGGTTTCTAGCGATGTTGGCTGCTAGGTATGCCGAGATGTAACTCAGAGTAAAAGCCGCTTGTAAATCGTCTGCTCAGTGGACGCCGTGGCTGGCAATCACAATCCCGCCCAAGCCGCCAAAGTGCTAACCTGTTTGTCTATGAGCCGGTGCGAGCTGCCAGGCACGGTTCAATATGTACTCTTTTTCCACTTGCTGGAATGCTGACCGGCATACCGACGGCCGAGAAATGTTGCGCGAAATACGCAAGCTCGGCTTCGAGTACGCTGAGCTGAGCCATAACACCCGCATTAGTCTTGTGCCGGGCATCATCGAGGCAGTCGAGTCAGGCGAAATCAAGATATCGAGCCTGCACAACTTTTGCCCTTTGCCAATCGGCACCGACCCGGCTGCGCCCGACACATTCAAGCTTTCAGATGCGCGTGCCCAGTACCGTGCCCTTGCTATCCAACACACAAAAAAGACAATCGAGCTCGCCGCACGGCTCAAAGCACGAGCGGTTGTTCTGCACCTCGGCTCATTGAACATGAAAGATTACACAAGCAGGCTTGTGAAACTTGCAAGCCGCGGATTGCGCGGCACTCGGCAGTTCGTCTGTTTGTGTACTGAAGCGCATCGTGTGTTGCATACAAAAACTGCACCCGCCATGCAACGGGTTTGCGAAAGCATAAAAGAACTGCTCAAGCACGCCGCAACGCTCGGTGTCAGGCTGGTCGCCGAAAACCGTGAATCACTTGAACTGTTGCCGATTGACAGTGACCTGCCTGACCTGTTTGAGGCGTTCCCAGACCTTGGTTATTGGCACGACACCGGCCACGCACAAATTAAAGAGAACATCGGGTTTGTTCATAATGCGTATCAGCTCGAGCTGCTGAAGCAACAACTCGTGGGCATGCACATCCACGATGTTGAATTTCCCGCGCGCGACCATCGTCAGCCTGGCACTGGCACGGTTGATTTTGCTGCGCTTAAGCCGGCTTTTGTGCCCCAAGTCATCAAAGTGTTCGAGTTTAGTCCAACGCTTACCCCAGACGAAGTAAAAGCTGGCATCGCACACGTCAAAAGCGTTTTTGGTCCGGAATAATCCCCTTAAAGCCAACCCGGAAGTGGGGAAGGCTCATTCAATTTGCCGGTCAAATCATATGCTCGTGGCCCGCCGGTACGGGCCGGCTCGAATTGAAGTTGACTGGTAATTTGCGCGCAAATCGGCAATTGTAAGACCGCAATTCGCAAATCGCAGATGCGCATGCGCAGTTTACGCGAGATTGCCGTAGGCATCGTTCAACGCCTCCAGCAGGCTGGGTTCGATGCTTTTTGGGTGGGCGGTTGTGTCCGTGACCTGTTGCTCGGACGCGACCCCGGCGACTACGACGTGGCAACGTCGGCGCGTCCGGACCAAATCGAGGCGTTGTTCGAGCACACCGTTCCGGTCGGACGCAAGTTCGGCGTGATGGTTGTTATTGAAGACGGGCATCAATTCCAGGTTGCAACCTTTCGTGCCGAGGCAGATTACGTTGATGGGCGCCGGCCCGAAAAGGTCGTGTTTAGCGACGCGCGTGCTGATGCGCTACGGCGCGATTTTACTGTTAACGGACTGTTCTACGACCCGGTCATGAACAAATTGCACGACTGGGTTGGAGGCGAAGCAGACCTGCGCGCAGGTGTCATTCGGACAATTGGCGATCCTGACGCGAGGTTCGCAGAAGACCACCTGCGCCTGTTGCGCGCCGTCAGGTTTGCTGCGCAATTGAGCTTCCGGATTGAGCCTGTCACATTCGCAGCTCTCAAGGCCAACGCGCACAAGATAACCGGCATCAGCATGGAACGTATCCGCGAGGAACTCGTCAAACTATTCAAAGCGCCACACGCAGCTTGTGGGCTTGAGCTGTTGCGTGAAAGCGGGTTGCTCGAGCACGTGTTACCCGAGCTTGTCCCGACCATAACCTGCGAACAATCACCGGACTACCACCCCGAAGGCACCGTCTATACGCACATCAAACTGATGCTGCAACACTTGCCCGCCGACGCAGACCCGTTGCTGCCCTGGGCGGTCTTGTTGCACGACATTGCCAAACCACGAACTGCAACTCGTGACCAGGCTACTGGCGTAATCCATTTCTATGAGCACGAAAAGATCGGTGCCGAGGTGGCCCGGGCGATCCTCGAGCGGCTCAGGTTCCCGCGCAAACAAATCGACCAAGTCGCCAAGGTCGTCAGGTATCACATGCAACTCAAAGACGCCATGCAGATGCGCAGGTCAACTTTGCGCAGGCTGTTATTGCGCCCTACTTTCAGACTCGAACTGGAGTTGCACAGGCTCGATTGTCTTGGCTCGCATGGCAGGTTGGACGTGTACGATTTGCTCCGTGAAAAAGCCGCCGAGCTTGAGCGCCAGCCAGAGGTGCGTCCGCCGCTTTTGACCGGGCACGACCTTATTGCGCTTGGGATGAAACCCGGGCCTGCGATGGGGGCGCTTCTTGCCGAGATCCGCGAAAAACAATTGCAAGATGAACTGAAGACCCCCGACCAGGCACGCGAATGGGCAAAACTACGGCTTCAACAAATTACGGGTTCAAACAAACCAGCCTGACGCGTGCTCAGATTCATTCCGGCAGTGGCGTAGCCGCATTCGGTGGAGCGCAGACGAATAACGTGGAGCATTCGTGCATCTGGATTCTCCAAACGCAGCTAAACACAGTAAGTACGAAGAACCGCATGGCAAGCCAACCGGAAACTTTGACCGGCCAAATTGTTCATTCGAGCCCGCGTGCTATCAGGCCGTCTTCGTCTAGCCCGAGGTAATGACCAAGCTCGTGCAACAGTGTGGCACGAATCTCGCGCCTGAACGCTTCCTCGTCGGCTTCAGCGGTGGCCCAAACGTTTTCGAGGTATAGGATGATCCGGGGCGGGAGCAGCCAGTTGGTCGAGTGTTGCTCGGCGAACTCCGGCCCAACAAACAGACCGAGCGTGTCCGGATCGATCCCGTCGGCTACCATGGCGCGGGTCGGTCGGCGCTCGAAAGTGATCGGTAGTTTTCGTGCCTCTTTTTGTAATGGCTTGGGCAGCGCCGCCAAGAGCGTCTCGACCTCAGCCGATGCAATCGCTTGCAGTTTCTTCCAGTTCAGAGCCATGTTGGTGTGTCTAAAACGCTATGCTCGAGAGCCCGAGCCCGGGCTGTTACAACAGATCAACTGGGTCAACGTCTATCGTCAAACTCACGCCTTCTGGCAACTGAAAAGTTTCGGCTAACCGTGTCAGCCGCTGGCTCAGTAGAACCATCTGGCGCGTCCGCAGCATGATCTGGTACCGATAGAATGTCATTGCCCGTGATACAGGTGCGGGGGCAGGACCGGCTATGAGCAGGTCGGTTATCGCACCACCGGTTGTTTCGGTCTTGGTCAGCTCGGCGTTGGCTGCTGTGGTTCGGGTGCGTTGATTTTCCGTGATTAGCTCGTTTTCGTCGCCGTTAGCCTCTTGAGATGTGTTTTCCGGCAATGGCGTCGAAATTTTGTCAAGTTCGCGTCTGAGATACTCGGCTGTGAGTTTGACCTTTTGTTCATTTCGCCCTCTGAGTGTCACCAATGCAACCCTGCTGAACGGTGGATAGCGCAATTGCCGTCTGAACTCGATTTCCTGTTCATAAAACCCGTTGTAATCGTGCCTTCGAGCGTACTGGATAGCCGGATGAAACGGTGTAAATGCCTGAACAAACACTTCACCCTCGACATCGCCCCGGCCGGCGCGTCCGGCCACCTGGGTTAATAGTTGGAAAGTGCGTTCGGCTGCGCGGAAATCTGGCTGGTGCAACGCAAGGTCGGCATAAATGATGCCCACAAGCGTCACATTCGGGAAATGCAAACCTTTGGCGATCATTTGCGTGCCGACAAGCACGTCTATTCTGCCGGTGCGAAACTCGGCGAGTAACCGGCGGTAATCGTCCTTGCGTTTCATTACGTCCGAGTCCATCCGCTTGATGCGCGCGATTGGAAAGAGTTTCGCCAATGTTTCCTCGACTTTTTCTGTGCCAAGCCCGGCGTATCGTATTTTTGGGCTACGGCATTTTTCGGTTGGGCATGTCGCAGGCACCGGTGCAGAGTGCCCGCAGATGTGACACAACAAGATCTGCTCGCGCCTATGATAGGTCAACGCAATGCTGCAGTTGACGCACTTGGCAACGTAACCGCACATCGGACACTCGAGCGCAGTGGAGTAACCGCGTCGGTTCAGGAACAGTATTGTTTGCTCGCCACGTTCGAGCCTGCGCGTGATGGCTTCCTTGAGTTGACCTGAAAAGATCGGGATGCCTTTGGTTTTGTGTGCGGCTTCGCGCATGTCAATCACGCGTACGTATGGCATTTTCCGGCCGTCAACGCGCTCGGGTAACTCGAGCAATGTGTATTTACCGCGGCGGGCATTGTAGTAACTCTCAAGCGACGGTGTAGCCGAACCGAGCACAACAACTGCGCCTTCGAGCTGCCCCCGCACTATCGCCACATCACGTGCATGGTACCGCGGTGCTTCTTCTTGTTTGTAGGTGTGCTCGTGTTCCTCGTCCACGATTATCAGGCCAAGGGGGTGCACAGGCGCAAAAATTGCCGACCGCGCCCCGATGACAATACGTGCGCGTCCCTGCCTGATCTTGTGCCATTCATCGTGCCGTTCACCGGCGGAAAGATGACTGTGCAAAACCGCAACAAGTGTCCGGTTCGGTCCGTGGCAGAACCGTGCCTTAAACCGCTCTACTGTCTGCGGCGTGAGCGAAATCTCGGGCACAAGCACAATTGCTCCCTTCCCAAGCTCCAGTGCATGTGCAATTGCCTGCAGGTACACCTCGGTCTTGCCGCTGCCCGTTACACCGTGCAGAAGGAAAACGGGCAATTTAAGCGTGCTGCCAACATCTTGTCGGCAGTGCGCTTGCAATCTCGGATGGCCGGTCACAGAGTTGGCAGCGCTGGGCCCGTTGCCAGTCCCGCTCATTGCAGCCTTGATAGCCTCGAGTGCCTTTGCCTGGGCGAGGTTTAACTCCAGTGGGTGCGTAGGCAAAATCTGTTCGTGCGCATACGGGTCGCGTTCGGTGGTCTGCGGAGCCATAACAATCAAACCCTTGTCCTCGAGTCTGCGCACGGTGGCAGTTGTTGTTTGGGCGAGCTTTAACAGCTCGGCCAACGGCAGCTCGCGTCGTTCCTCGACAATGTGCAAAACTTCAAGTTGGCGTTTTGGCAACCTTGGTAGTTCGCCTGCAAACGGTACCGCACGCACGAACAGTTGCTTGCGCCAGCCCGGTTGTTCACGCCGCACGGCTTCGGGCAAAACACTTCTCAGGCATAGCTCTGGCGGGCAGCAGTAGTATTTCGATATCCAATGTGCGAGTTTTAGCAAACCGGGCGTGAGCAACGACGGCGTACCAACGATTTTGAAGATCGGCTTGAGATTTGGGCGTTCGGACCGCTCCACCAGCGCTGTCACCACACCGTACACTTTGCGTCGGCCGAGCGGCACCTGCACGCGTGTGCCTACGTTAACCTGGTCAGAAAGCTCAGGCGGCACGATGTAATCGAACTCTTTACCAAGTGCAATTTCCAGTGTGACACGTGCAACCATCTGCGTTAGTCTAGGCACGAAAGTGCCCCGGTAAACAATGCCAAATAAAAGGCCAAAGACACGCACGGGATTACGTCTGAAAGTTTGGATTCTTTTGGCTGTGCTGATGAGTGGCCTGTTTGTCTTGTACGACTTGTGGCTTGTTTGGCGTGAGCACAGTCAGGACCCGGTCATTTTGGCCGCTGCAACGCGCTACGGTGTTGACCCTGCTTTGGTTAAGGCTGTTGTTTGGCGCGAGAGCAAGTTTAACCCCCGGGCACGTGGCAAAGCGGGCGAGATCGGTCTCATGCAGGTCGGCGAGCTCGCAGCACGTGAATGGGCCGAAGCCGAACGAATCCAGTTTTTTGTTCACAGCCAGTTATTTGATCCGGCAAAAAACACCTTGGCTGGTACATGGTACCTTCGAAAGCTGCTGGACCGATACTCGGCTACTGACAATCCGCTGCCGTATGCACTTGCTGATTACAACGCCGGGCGCGCGAATGTGTTAAGATGGGCAAAAGGACCGGCTTCTACAAACAGTGCAATGTTTATTGAGCAGATCGGTTTTCCGATCACGAAGCGATATGTCAAAGCCGTCATGGCGCGCTTTGAACATTACAAACCCATTTTCCCGCCCCCGAATGCGCAGGTCACCCGGTAATTGCAGGCAGGTTGTGTGCCGGTTACGCCTTCAGTTTTGTGCGGCTGCCCCTGGCTGCATTGTTGGAACTGTTTGAGCACCAATTTTTCTCAAGAACGGCTCGATTGACGGTGCTCGGCCGAGGAACTTTTCGATCGAGATGTTCACGTCGCGTGAGTCGCCGACTTCGTAAATTTCCTTACGCAGTTTACGGCCGACGTTAGCGTCGAAATATCTACCCGGTGCCTGTTCGAACACCGTTGCCATGTCGCTCGAGATTGCATCTGCCCATGCGTAACTGTAGTAAGCGGCGTCGTACCCGGTTAAATGACCGAAATACGCCGGTATTGCCGTGCCTTCTGGCACTGGCAGGAACACCTCGCTCAGCACGCGGTTTGCAAGCTGAATTGCATCGGTACAGTTAGTTTCATTAATTTGCGTGTGCAATGTCAGGTCCATCAAACCAAACGCAAGCTGCCGCCTGTACCTTGTGCCTTCGACAGCTAGTTTTGCAGCTTTCAGTTGGTCGAGAATTTCGGCCGGTATCTTCCGCGTCGGGTCGCGGTAGTCAGCAGCAAAACTGTCGAGTACCTGCTTGTCCCACACCCAGTTTTCGAGCATCTGGGACGGTGCCTCGACAAAATCACGTGGCACATTTGATCCTGCGAACCTGGCGAACTTGGCGCGTGTGAGCACGTTATGCATTATGTGGCCAAACTCGTGGAATAACGTCTCGACATCGCTATGTTTCAGAAGAGACGGTTTGCCAGGGTGCGGTGGCGGGAAATTGCAGACCATCGCAACTACTGGGCGCTGATACCGGCCGTCTGGCAACAGTTTACCCCCCACAAGTTCAAACACAGCAAAATGATTGTATTTGCCGGCTCGCGGGTACATGTCCAGGTAAAACAAACCGAGCGGTTCGCCAGTGTCAGCATCGCGCACAGACCATAATTGTACCTCACCCGCCCATTTGTATGGTGGGTCAATCTGCTCGAAGCGCACGCCGAAGATCCGTGCGTACACATCGAACATACCGTGCAATGTACGTTCCAACGGGAAATAAACGCGCAGTTGCTCGGCGTCAACATTGTACCGCTGCCGCTTTAGTTGTTCGGCATAATACCGCCAGTCATACACTTCAATCTTTGCGTTTGGATCGCCGGTTTCAGCCACCTTTAATTTACGGAGCTCGGCAAGCTCGGCATCGAACTTTGGCTGAAGCCCTTTCACAAGACTCTGCTCGAACTGGATGGCGCGTGCAGCTGTTTTGGCCATTTTGACCTCGATCTGGTAATCTGCCCAGGTGCTGTATCCGAGTTTGCGCGCAATTGTGCTGCGCAACGCAAGAATCCGCTCCAGCAACGGCGCATTTTGCTCCTTGGCTAGGCTGTGTTGTTCGAAAAGCACACGCCGACGTACGTCTTCGCGTTTTGCATTTTCCATTACCGCAAGATACTGCCAGGTGACATTAACCTGGATCGTGTATTCATCCTCGCCGGTCTTGATGCCTTCCTGGTTGAGGAAACTTTCAGGCACACCTTCGAGCTCGGCCTTGGTGAACTTGAGCGCCTTTTGCGCTTTTGTGATGTTGCTGTCGAAATCGGTGCACAACCTGGTGAGTTCCTTTCGAAGCTGCTCGACCTGGTCGCGTTCGTGCTTGGGCAACGCCAGCCCCGCGCGCCGGTAATCGCGCATTGTCTCATCTAGCAGTTTTGCGTCTTCGCCAGACAGCTTCGGCTTTGTATCCGCATACGCCTTGATCGCACGGTACACATCCTCGCGATATTCAACCCCCACAGCCCATTCCTGAAGCACTTTGATAGCTTCGGTTGCAGCCTCGCGTAGAGCGGCATTTGTGCTCGTTTCCTTGATCAACGCCAGTCTGTTACCCGTCAAACTTGCCTGCCACAGAATGTCATCCAACGCGCGCACGGTGTTGTCGAAGTTGACCTCGCCGGGCCTAAGCCGGCCAATTGCATCCAGCGCGGCATTCGCTTGGCTGATCGTGTTCGATACCGCTGCACGCACTGCCTCAGGCGTAGTCTCGAACTCGGGCAGTGAGACTACGCTGTTGAACCGTGCGGCAAGCCGCTCTAGGTCAACTAATGTGGTTTGGCTGGACATCTTGTTGTTTTTGACAACTGCACATGCGACCAACATACACGCTAATGCAGCGTAAATGACCGTCTTTGCAAACATGGCGCACAGACACTCGCACCTTGGGTTGTTCTGCGCAAGTTGATTTGAACCTCGGACGGGTTCGCACTTGAGCTTTTTCGTGTTGTTTGCGCAGGTTAAGGTCTGCTGTTGAGATGCCGTTACTCGAGATAAAAAACCTTACACTCGAGTTTGCCTCAAGCACACGCACCTTGCGTGTGCTGGACGGTGTATCACTGAGTATTGACCATGGGGAAACATTGTGTCTGGTTGGTGAGAGCGGCTGTGGCAAAACGCTGACTGCACTTTCAATTGCACGGCTTGTGCCGTCGCCGCCGGCAGTTTATTCGGGCCAGATTTTGTTGAACAGCCATGATGTACTTAAACTCGCAAACACAGAGCTACGCAAAATACGTGGCGCTGTTGTCAGTTATGTTTTCCAGGAACCAAGCGCGTCACTTAATCCAGTGTTGAAAGTCGGCGCGCAGATCAAAGAAATGCTCAAGTTGCACAGACCCGAAAAGGCATCCGAGAGCGAGGTAATCCGGCTGCTGCAACTTGTTGGTATTCCTGCGCCGCAACAGCGGATGCGTGCGTATCCGTTTCAGTTGTCGGGTGGTATGCAACAGCGTGTGATGCTCGCAATTGCGCTGGCAGCCGAGCCAAAATTGCTCGTAGCCGACGAGCCGACTACAGCTCTGGATGTGACGATCCAAGCGCAGATACTCGATTTTCTTTGTGCGCTTAAACAGCAGGTTGGCATGGCCATTCTGTTCGTCACGCATAACCTTGGCATCGTATCTGAGATTGCCGACCGTGTAGCCGTTATGTACGCCGGCCAGATAGTTGAGCTTGCGCCGGCAGCAAGCCTGGTGCGTCAGCCGCTGCATCCGTACACAAAAGCGCTTAAGGCAACTGCGCCCAGGCTTGGGGCGACCTCAGTGCGGCTGGAGCCGATCCCGGGCACAGTGCCAAGCATGGCCAATCCGCCACCCGGCTGCAAATTCGCCCCGCGCTGTCCAATAGCAAAAGCCGATTGCTCAGGCGCCATGCCTGCGCTGGTGGAGGTTTTGCCTGGCCATTGGGTCCGTTGCCCATACAGTCGGGGCACGGCTGATGATTAATGCTGAGAAACGGGATGTTTGCATTAGCGAAACACAACAAATCTGGCGGAACAGAGCTTAAAAACCGCGCTGAGGTTTTCACAGTCGAGTATGGGCGTGTTTCAGTGTTTGCAGAAAGCACAGGTGGACTTTGTGGTGGAGCTGAAGCAGCAGACTTCATTCTCAACGCTACCAAGGCCAAGTTCACACAACTCTTGCCAAGTCAGGAAGTCCTCGCGCAATTCATGGTCGAGCTAGATCGTGAAATAGCGCTGGCTGGTGCATATGGCGAAGAGGCTTGCGTAATCGTGGCTGTGTCCGAATCACATATTTTCGGCGCGACTACAGGAGGTACAGGTGCATGGATTATTTCGGAAACCGGCATTGACAATCTTACCGCCGCGCAGCATCGGATGCCTTTTCTGAGCAGCGGCCAGGTTTGGCCCGTTGTGTTCAGCCTTGGCAAGCTACGGCACACGCTGCTCGTTGCAAGTGACGGACTCCTGAAATATGCCGCAAAATCACAAATAGTTGCCGCAGCTTCATGCGATGATTTGAATGAAGCTGTACGGAAGCTTGCCGACCTACGACGGTATCAGTCAGGTGTTTTGCCGGATGACCTCTCGGTCATTCTTGTGCGCCCGCTATGACTATTCTTGCAGTGCAACGTTTAAAAGTGCATTACCCGATTAAAAGGGTGTTGGCTGCTCGCGTGCGTACTGTTGTGCGTGCCGTTGACGACGTGAGCTTCGAAATTGGACCTGGTGAAACACTTGGGTTGGTTGGCGAAAGCGGGTGCGGCAAGACGACATTAGGCCGAGCTGTACTACGGTTGATCGAGCCTACCTCGGGCACGATTCTCTTTTGCGGCACCAATATCATGCAACTGCGCGGACGGCCACTGCGCAAACTACGCCGCAAAATGCAAATGATTTTCCAAGACCCGTATGGTTCTCTCGATCCGCGCATGACAGTCGAGCAAATCATAGGCGAGGCACTCGATATTCATCGGCTCGTCCATAGCCGCGCAGCGCGTAAAACGCGCGTGATTGAACTGCTCAGTGCGGTCGGACTCGAGCCCGACTGTGCCGGGCGTTACCCGCACGAGTTCAGTGGCGGACAACGCCAGCGGATTTGCATCGCACGCGCGCTCGCTGTCGAGCCTGAACTAATAGTTTGCGATGAACCTGTTAGCGCGCTGGACGTGTCTGTGCAGGCACAGATCGTTAACCTGCTTAAGGACTTACAAACTGCGCGTGGGTTGAGTTATCTTTTCATTGCGCACGACATTGCAGTGGTCGAACACATCAGCCATCGGATCATGGTTATGTACCTGGGCAAAATTGTTGAACTGGCTGATGCGAGAAAACTCGTGCACACCCCGAAACATCCGTATACACAGGCGTTGATCTCGGCTGTTCCGACTATTGACCCTGCAACGAAACGCAAGCGTATTTTATTGCCTGGTGAGGCCCCATCACCAATTAACCCACCCGCAGGCTGCCCGTTTCATCCGCGGTGTCCAATCGCTGTGCAGCCTCGGTGCCAGACCGAACCACCTGAACTGCGTGGGCTTGGTGCGGGCCATATGGTTGCCTGCCACTTGGCAAGTTGACCTGGTAGAGCTGCCTGAATCCATAACGCTCTGGAAGCTCGTGCTTCGTCGTGGCTGGCTTTATTTGCAGTGCAGTCCTAGCGGCGCGCGCCGGGCTGAAAAAAACGCAACCGAAAGCGCGCATTACTGGCGGGCTTGCTGGTGGGTTTGCCCACACTTCGCCTTCGGTGTGCGAGTTTTGTTCCGGTCGCCAATGATTAAGCCCGCGCTGAGCCAGGCACAGGTGTCGCTTGACACGGGTCTGGATTGAGTTATTGTTTGGCCGTGAACGCAAGCAGTCTGCAAGCGCTATCGCGGGTTGTCGGCGGTCAATTATATTTTTGGCCGATTGGCCGGCGCTTGCGGCTGTGTTGAACCATGAAAGTTTAATAACCCGAGCCGCAGGTCGCCCACCTGCGGTTTTTTGTTTCCCGCAGTGATGACCCCGGCAAAGCGCAAAACGGAGCAAATATGATAGTCGTTCTGAAACCTGGTATATCGAAAAAGGCCGAGGCAGCCGTCCTGAAAGAGATACGCAAGCTCGGCTACAAACCACATGTGATTCGTGGCGTGGCGCGCACGGTCATAGGCGCAATTGGCGACGAACGCACGCATCAGACCCTAGAGACACTTCTGACGTGGCCACAGGTCGAAAATGTGATGCCTGTCCAGAAACGGTTCAAGCTCGTCAGCCGCGAGGCGCATCCTGAAGACACAGTTATTCCTGTAGGCGGCGTTGTTATCGGTGCCAAGCAGTTCCATGTTATTGCTGGACCATGTTCAGTCGAGAACGAACGCCAACTGTTTGAAACCGCTGAAGCAGTGAAAGCGGCTGGGGCAACCTTGTTGCGCGGGGGCGCATTTAAGCCGCGCACGTCCCCCTACGAATTCCAAGGCTTGGGCTTGAAAGGCCTTAAACTACTCGCAAAAGTGCGGCGTGTGATTGGACTGCCGATTGTGACCGAGTTGCTTTCCGAGCAACACGCTGACCTTGTGGCCGAGTACGCAGATGTGATCCAGGTCGGTGCGCGTAATGCGCAAAACTTTCAGTTGTTGGTTGCAGCCGCACGCACGGGCAAACCCGTCCTGCTCAAGCGCGGCCCGTCCATGCGGATTGAAGAATGGTTGCTTGCAGGCGAATACATACTTGCCAATGGAAATCCGAACCTGATCTTTTGCGAGCGGGGCATCCGCACATTCGAGACCTACACACGTAACACACTAGACTTGGCAGCCGTGCCGATCATCAAACGAGAATCGCATCTGCCAGTTGCAGTTGACCCGAGTCACGGCGTCGGGCGTGCCGATCTTGTGATTGCTGCAGCAAAGGGCGCAGTTGCTATGGGTGCAGATGCGTTGCTAGTGGAGGTGCATCCAAACCCAGCCGAGGCGCTCAGTGACGGCGCCCAACAACTTACACCGGGCCAGTTTCGGGAGTTAATGACCGAACTGAAGCCTATTCTGAGGGCGGCTGGGCGCAAGTGAATAGGTTCACCGGGACTGCGGCACCGTTTGCGAAGACGTGCGTTTCTGCGGCATTGTGAGCACCGAAATACCAGGCTCAGTCAACCAGTTGCGTTGATGGGAACCCGTAATGAAACCCGTCCTGGTCCTGGTAACCCCACGGCGCAGTAAAAACTGCACATGCTAATACAGCCAAACCGGCTGCAGCCAACACTGCGATTGCCATGACCAATACAGTCACCATCTCTGCCTGTCAATTGCAGCATTGGCAATGCCACAGTTCTTCCCGGTCAGAACTTCACAACAAGCGCGCTTACCAGCCGCAGATCGTTCGGTTTTCTGCCCGGTGCCGGTTTGCTGTCATAAATGTCCTGCAAATAAACGCGCAAGCTAAGCGATTTGCTCAGGGCCGAGTCAATGCCAGCCTCCATGTTCAGAACGTAATCTGACCAATCCTCAACTGCAGGCAAAAACTCTGCCGATTGCCACATCCGCACGCGATCGCTGATCTTATGCTCGAATCGTTCGGCGAACCGCACCGCAACATACTCTTTTTCTATTCCTACGACACGTTCCCAAAGGAAGGTTCCACCTGCCTCAATTCTCAGCGTCGTTTGTGTGCGCTTGATGAGGTATCTGCCAAGACCGGGACCAACCGTGAACCTGTAATCAACGCCTGTAATGTCATTGTGCAGACCGTCTGCGCGCAGATAGCCGAACCAATACTCGCCAAACAGTCTGTTAACCTGGCCGAACCCTCTTAGCGACTCAGTGCTTTTGACCCCGCTTATCTCGCCATAGCTTGCGTTTAGGCCGAATGCCCACTCGGTAGGGTGTTTTTTGCGTTGTGTGCGCGCATCAAAAGTTAGTACCAGCGTGTCCCTGTTACCGTGTGTCATTGTCAACCCAAGCGCAACTTCACTTTGCCAGCGCTCCTTGGGAGGTGAAGGTTGGGACTTTTCCTGTGCCCCCGATTCTGCTCCGGCGCTGTTTACGCAAAGGCAGATCAGCCCTACCGCGATAATTGACTGAACTTTGTCACGATTCATCAGTGTTACTGGCTCAATAGACCAACTCGCCTACGCTAATTGACGCTACATCGTCTCTTGCCAATGTAAAACGGTGTCCTTAGTTAAAGATGTGGACGGTCCGCGCCTACAACATATTCACGTCCAGTGCGTTTTTGCGGCTCCAAAACAACAAATTGTCATTGAAGAACAGATGGAATTGCACACTTCAAATAACTAACGTTTCGGCCAACTGGGCTCACACAATAGGCGCGCATGCAACTAGTTGGAGGCTTTATCGGCAACCCCACGCGAACGTAACTCGCCAGGCCTGATACTCGCTGTGTGCTCGGCCTTCAAATTTGCACAGCTTTGCCGAGCAAAAAAAGCCATCTGTTGCCACCTCGCACCACCACACCCGGTGAGCGCCGTGGAGAACAAGATCCGCCTGCCGCTAATGCTTTTGCCGCGGGCTCGCCAACGTGTACCAGATGCTATTATGTTACCAACCCACCCAACAAAATTTAACGCGGTTGGGTGGACAGGTGCTGCTGGATCGCGTTTTTGAGTGCTTCCACACCGCGCTGTTGGGCAGGTGTCAGTTTCATCCCGGCCAAACCCCGTAACGCTTCCTGTGCTTCTCTATATTTACCCTGCCCGACCAAATCCCACACCCTGTTAATGATCTCTTGCGCCTTGGCTTCCGCTTCGGCATCTGATTGTGTAGTTGCTTGCTGGCCTTGTGCCGTGGGTTGTTGTCCAGTAGGTGATGCAGCTTGCTCTTTTTTGCCACACCCGGCCGCAATCACAAGCAATGCTCCAGCGCCTATTATTGTTATCAATGACGTAGCTTTCATGGGTCTGTTACTATTTTGTGTACCGGCTCTACGATAGCCGGTCCATCTGATTTTATTATGGTTTGGTGCACTTGCCGATTCACCCCGGTTTACATGCGCTAATTCAGTTTAATTCCGCCAGCTTTGTGTACCTGCACGTCCGGGCCCAAACAACACCCTGCATTTTAATACGCAAGATTTACAAGTGCAACAAATCTGACTCTGCCAAAAAAGACAAAACTCACAACACTGTCGTCAGCAAACCGTATATGCCGACACTCAGCGCAGCGAGCGAATCGCCGGCTATTAACCCGCCGCCCATAAGCGACATTGTGCTCATATCGGCCGGGACTTGGTTCTCGGCCGGGCTTGTGTTGTGCTTGTTGCGCCTCGCCGTTAATACGTCAAAAAGACTCGCCAGCGTGCCGCCTGCAGCCCACCAAATTGTCGTCAGCAGATCAACAAAGCCGCCGAAACTTGCAGCGTACGGACTCGGCAGAACGAACGTGTCCAGGATGAAACCGGTTTTTTTGCCTGAAGAAGACGACTGCACCCAGTGGTTGAACCGGGTGTTGCGTCTGGCGATTTTGCGACATACTTCAATTGCCAGCCCGAGCATTATCCCGAGTTGCAGCGCACTCATAACATGTGGTTGACGCTCGGTCAGCCCGCGCAATGCACCAACGATCTTGTATGTCATTGCCGACTGCCATTTTTCGGCCCCTGGCACATTCGGATTTGCAAACTGGTCAACTGCAAGGACACTGTACGAGCCCATGAACAGCTTCGCCAACACAACGCATAACACTGCTCCCATGACAATCCCGATTGCCTGGTACCGAAACTGAATCACGCGGTTTGTGCCGAGCCGCCAGCCGGTCGATCTGTCTTGTTGCATGTCGCCTCCGACACAACAGGCAATTAGCAGTACAGCAGCGCTCAACAGGCCGGTTGCAGGATCGCTCAGCCCGAGCGCAGCCAGGATGAACACTGTCAACACAAATGCGCTTGAAATCGGATTACTGTCAGAGATACCCAGTGAAATGCCGTTCACAAGCACAAATACAAATACAAGCCCGACGGCCGCAATTTGGAAGAAGAGAGGCTGACCCAACGCTGTATTGCCCACCACAACAACCATTGCGCCCCAGAAAAACACCCAAATCAGCAGTTCCAACATATTCACGCGTTTCCAGTCTTCGGCAGGCTGTACTTGTACACGTGTTTTGAGGCGCTGTACTGCCTGCAGCACAATTAGGCTGATGTCAACTATCGCCGCACCGAGGATCGCGCCGAGTGCAATTATGAACCCGATCTTCCGGAACGGGGCATGTGGTTCCAGCCAACCTATGCTTACAAGGTACGGCTTAACCAGATGCCCGAGCACCGCAACCACTAAACCTGGCACCGCGATTCGTGCCCCGACGATCATGCCTGCGCCAAACGTTGAGGCTGACACGCCAAGTTTTTGGATCGAAAGGACTTGTAACGCCGACAGGCCGCACAAGTACCCACCCAGCATGCCGCCGCCGAGCTTTGCAATCGAGCGTCGCAGAAGGTACTTATCTGTTAACGCACGCAAAATGTTTGCTACTGCAAATCCGGACGGGTACGCAAGTTGCATGCGGTCAACCAACAGCGGCGTGTAAAGCATGCCCACACCAACGCCGAACATCCCAATGCTCATGAAGTACAAGATGAGCTTCCACGCAGGCGGTTCGGGTAGGCCAAGCCATGCCATTGATTGCACAAGCACTGCCATGCCGGACATGCCGGCAACCGACGCAGCCATTGTTTGGATGTAATTTGCGCCGTGTTTCCCGGCTGGTCCGTACGGTAATGTAACCGTGCTGCCAAGGATACCGGCCAGAACCTGGCCACCAATGAAAAACCCGATCGAAAAATTCATAAAAGCAGCCGATATACCGCCCAACGGACCAAGCACAAGAATCGCCACGCTCGCCAACATCAAATGATACGCCGTCGAACCAATCGGCGGCAGAAACCGCTTTCGCGCCGGGCTGGCTGCCGTATTTGCGCCTTGGGGCAATGTGCTTCCGACTTCCCGCCGAGGTTCGGTTTTTTTTCCTAGATTCACTGGTGTATCCGGGTCCATGCGAAACTGTGTTTGCCCGGAAAGCTTATTGAACTTTGCGGTTGGGCAAACAAAAAACCTGCATCCTACCGGTTAAGGCTGTTGCATAAGGCAGATGTAGAGTGCGAACTTGAACTTGCGCTCGCCCGGCCACAACCAATACAACTAGCGGCACGACATTTAATCGCATGCCGAAGAAACAATATTTCACTACGCCGATCAAGACCACCGATATGCCGCCCGGTGTACCGTACATTGTCGGCAACGAAGCTGCCGAACGGTTCAGTTATTACGGTATGAACTCGATTCTGGTGGTCTTCATGACAAGCATGCTAATGGATGCGCAGGGCAACCTCGCTCCCATGAGCGAGCCGGAAGCAAAAGCGTGGTATCACACCTTTGTTGCGGCTGTTTATCTGCTGCCGATTCTTGGCGCATTCATTTCCGATGCGTTGCTCGGCAAGTACCGCACCATCATGGCGCTTTCGATCGTGTATTGTTTTGGGCACCTAGCATTGGCAATTGATCATACGCGCATCGGGTTGTTAATCGGCCTGGCTCTGATCGCGCTTGGTGCGGGTGGAATCAAACCATGTGTGTCGGCTAATGTGGGCGACCAGTTCGGCAAACTCAATCAGCACTTGCTGCCGCGTGTGTTTAGTTGGTTTTATTTTTCGATCAACCTTGGGTCAGCAGTATCTACATTGATCATTCCCGAACTACTGGAGCGTTGCGGGCCCGACATTGCATTTGGCGTGCCCGGGGTTTTCATGGCGCTTGCAACAATCATTTTTTGGGCCGGCAGAAACAAGTTCGTCCATATACCGCCTACTGGCCTGCGCGAGTACGCACGCGAAATCTTGAATACGGAAAATCTCAAGGCACTGGCTAATCTGCTTATGTTGGTGCCGTTTGGGGCAATCTTCTGGTCGTTGTGGAACCAAGTGTTTTCATCTTGGATACTGCAGGCGCAACACATGGACAGGCACCTGTTCGGACGCGAATGGCTGCCTGCGCAGATACAGACCGTGAACCCGATCCTCATTTTGGCAATGTTGCCGTTGTTCTCGTATGCGGTTTATCCGGCTATTGACAAGGTGTGGCGCTTGACGCCGCTGCGCAAGTTCGGCATGGGCCTATTTTTGATGGTGTTTGCATTTCTGATTGCGGCCTGGATCCAAACACGGATTGATGCGGGCCAAACGCCGCATATTATTTGGCAGATCATCGGCTATGTCGTGCTCACGGCGGCTGAGATCATGGTGTCGGTCACACACCTCGAGTTCGCCTATACTCAGGCGCCAAAGAAGATGAAGTCGCTTGTGATGTGTACCTATCTCAGCTCGATAGCGCTCGGGAATCTGTTTACTGCGCAGGTCAACAAGCTCATTCAACTCGGCACACTGAAACTTGGCGGCGCAAGTTACTATTACTTCTTTGTCGTTGTGATGCTTGTGACGGCAATTGCATTTGTGTTTTGCGCGCGGTTTTACCGCGGGCGCACCTACATACAAGACGAAGATGAACCAGTACGCGCCTGACGGCGTATCTTTCAGCGCAAAATTATCCTCCAGAAACGCGCGTTGTACCGGAGTAAACTGCTATGTACCGTTCGATTAGTACGTCCCATGAATGATCGCGCTTTGCCTGTGCTAAACCCGGCAGATACACGTTCGGCTCAGCCAAAAGCCGACGTGCAGCCTCAGCAAATGACACCGGGTTACCAGGCTCGAATATCTCGCCGCATCCGTACTGGTCAATGAAAGCTGACAGGTATGGCGCAGCCGACACCAGCATCGGTCTTTCGTACCGACAGCTCTCGATCAATACGCCCGAACCACGCGCGAAATTTTTCTCGTACGGCAAGACAACAACGTCTGCCGCGGCGAAATAAAGCTCGGCGAGCTCTTCTGGCACAAACTCGTCAACGACACTGGCTTTGGGATATCCGCACTCGGCAACAACATCCCGCGGGTCGTTGGTTGATATCACTTTGCCAACAAACAACACCAAGGGTGGCTCAGGCAGCATCAAACAACCGCGCAGGGCCGTCCGGTAGTCTTTTTCCCGGCGGTGCGTTCCGAAGAACAAAAAAATCGTTTCATTGGGCTCGAGCCCGAGCCGGGCACGCGCACAGCTCTTTTCCGGCAACGGTTTGCCAACCTCAATTGCGTACGGAATAAGGTTAACATGTTCCCCGGCAAGCTTGGCTGCGTTATTCGCAATTAATTCAGTCTCGCATACAAACTTGAGTCGGCCTGTGCCAACTGCAGCCACAATAAGCCGTTCAAAAATCCTCCTGCTCAAATGTATGGGAGCAACCGCATTTTGGTCTAGTGTTAGGCGACCAAACAAACTGTAAACAACTCGTGGCCGACGAAAGCATAAAACCGCAAGCAATAACGGCCACTGCGCGCCGCCAATCCAATGCAGCACTGGGTTCGCATGCCGTCGCGCAAACCTCAGCGATTTCAGCAGACATGCCGTTGTCTCGAAAGTTGAAAGGAACTTAGTGAAAAATTTGTGTTGTGTTTTGCCAGTGACAAACCAGTGCCACCAAGCAGGCATGCGCCGGACTACAGGTGTAACCTTTTCCCGGTGTTCAGTAGCAATAAGGCGAGTGTCTGTGGTAAAAACAATTACACGAACGGGTACCCCGCGCCTTTCCAGTGCCTGCATTAGAGCCAGCGTATTCTGCCAGTAATGCGACGGAAAATGCGCATGTGGGCTAACCAAAATCACCTCCGGGTCGGTCTTTGTGGACATAACCTGCCGGTCGTTTCAGCTTCGTGCAGTCCGTCGTGCGAACAATCGCTCGAGGATTTTTTCATACGCATCTGCCACCGACTCGATCGGGAACCGCTTTCGGACAGAGTCAAACGCGCGCTTTGCCAGGTCGAGGTTGGCCGCGGGTCGGCTCATTGCATAGAGCATTGTTTGGGCTAGTGCATCCGCACTGCGAGTGTCACATAAATAGCCGGATTTGCCTTCTTCAAGCGTCCAGGCCACTCCGCCTGCGTTCTGCCCGCCAATCACAGGCACGCCGCATGCCATTGCCTCAACGAGTGTCATGCCGTGTGTTTCGACTAGAGACGGATGAACCATCATGTCCGCCTCGGCTTCGAGAAAATCCAAAATTTTGTCACGGCTCGCGCTGCCACGGAACTCAACCGACTGATCGAACGCACGCGCCCGTGCCCATTGTTCAGCGGCCTCACCCGGGCCAAGACCCGGCCCGTACAGCACCAGCCGCGTTTCAGGTTTTCTGCATCGCACACGGGCAAAGGCTTTCAATAACGTAGCAATGTTCTTGATGCGTCCCCAGCGGCCTACACTGCAAAACGTGAACGGTTTTTTATCCGCAAATGACTCTCGGGCAAGCCGTCGTTTGCCGTGCTCGAATACATCTGCCGGCAGTCCGTTCGGCACAACGTCAACAGGGCTACGCGGCCTAAAGATCCGCTTTATGTGTTGGGCAGTATAGGGCGAAACACAAATCAACTGATGCGCCTTACGAATGATCCACCATGCCACTGGCAAATGGTACCACATGAAAAAGCCTTTGCTAATCCAGGTGTACCGCAACGGTGTGTCATGGCATGTAACTGCAGTTGGCAAGCCCGTCTCCAATGCGCCTAAAGCATGCTCGCGTGTCCATTGAGCGCTGATAACCTCTGGTCTTTCGGCTAGAATTGCTTCGCGTAGCAGTTTGCGTTCTGCACTGTAAACGTCCAACACACACCGTTTCAATGGCCGTTCGGGCAAAACGTGAATGGTTAATCGCTCACCAGTAAGCTTCGACTTTTCCTTTGCCGATGCATCAAGCGCAAAGATAACCACACTATGCCCGCGCCTGTGCAACTCGCGTACAAGCGGCGTGACAGGCGTGGCCCAAACGCCAGTAAACTGGTCAAGCCTGCTGCGCGACCGCTCGTCCAGCAAGTCTGCAACATCTTGTGGCGCAAATGGTGTTGCCATTCCTATTTCCATAAGCTCGTAACAATGAAAGAGCTGTCTGAGGATGGGCCTTGAAGTTCCAAGGGGCAAGTACAACCAATGTTTCCGGGAATGGGCTGTGCCAAGAGACGGTCGGTAGAAAATGCCCGGACGATATATGCGTTGAGCTGAGTCAAGGTGCTGAGTGCGGCCAGATGAGGAATTTAGCAATCAGATGGAGATAAAGAGCCTGCTGGGATTTAAATTTTGCCTTGCTCCCGTAGATCGATTCCAGGGGATGTTGAAGGACCACCGGAAAAGGCTTGAAATTGGATTACTTGTTGCGAAGGATGATTTTGTGGCGTGTCCCGAAGGCAAAACCGAAAAGAACTTTAGAGTATGTTGGACTTTACTGGTCGGTGCCTTGACCTTGTTTCTCACCGTGCTCAACTGGGTGCCGCAGTTAAAACCGGTTTGGCAGTTGCTCGATGGTGGGACTTCCATTAGGAAACCGCTTGATGATCTTCGGTGCCTTTTGGTCGGGGTTGAGTCTTATAGAGAAGCGGGATTCAGGTTCGATGTCGGATTAATGGAGGAAAAATGCGCTGAGAATGGGGTGCCACTTCCCTATTACCCTGAGATTTGGTTTTTGCTTAGCTACCTGCCGTGGGTAACTGTGGAGAATACCTTGTATATCGGGACGGTTTTGTACGTGCTTTTAGGAGTCACGTTGTTTTTCCTGTTTCGAGATGACTCGTTGCAAATCAAGGGCTTAGCCCTTGCTGTATTGGTATCACCTTGCGTGATGCTTTTGTGGGAGCGAGGAAATAACGACATTATTGTTTTTGCCTTGTTTATTGGGCAAGTACTCTTGCGGCATCCAAGACGTTGCGAAAAGCGCTTACAGGGACTTCGTTTCTCTTATTGGCCTCTTTTTTGAAGCTGTATCCAGTGGCAGCGTTCCTTTCGCTCGTTAGCAATAGGTCGCACCAGAGATGGGTTTTGTTCGGGTTTGGCCTTATGGTTTTTGCTGCAGTACAATTAATATTCTTGCGGGAGAACACCATGTGGGTCGCCCGGGCAACTAGTACTGCCACCCATAACACTTATGGTGCAAGGGTGCTCGTTTATGAATTGGTAGGAAAGGTTGAACGCCAACGCCATGCCGAGACCCTCCAAAACGTGTGGAAGAAATTACAAGCGCGAAATGACTATGCGCAGTTGGTCCGATTCTTGGGCATCGCATCCCAACTTTGCGCAACGTTTATGTGCGTAATAGCCGGGCTGCTCGGGTTCGCCAAGCACGGGATAAGCGGCAACAGGTTGTGTTTCTCGTCGCGGCAGACTCATTTGTTTCTGACGGGGGCAGGCATCTATATAATGACCTTCGTCTTACACAATAACTGGGCGTATCGCTTGGTTTTCTTGGTTTTATGTGTGCCAGCGCTAGGCACTTTGATCAAATGTTCTAGCCAACCGTTCCTAGCCAGATTTTCTAAGATTCTTTTCGGTGCAATAATTGTGGCATGTTGGATAACGCCAATTTTCGAACCGTTGGAATACTTTCTTATCCATAACATCCTCCACTGGTTAAGTGTTTGCGGACTCTCGTTCGTTGTAGGTGTGATGCTCCGAACCGGGTTGTTACTTGGAGCCACTGGCGAGCAAGGCAACACCACTGCTTACAATCGCGTACTATAGGCTGCCTTGCAGGCTCGCCGCTTCTTGGCCCTCTGCCGTATACTCTGAAGAATGGACGGGTAGGAGCAAGGAGCGACATGACGGAACCGAACACGTACATAAAAGGCTGCCAGCGAAAGAACTAGTTTTTCTTTGGCGGTCGGCCGCCTTGGTACCTTGGTTCCGGGCGAAGAACTAGTGTGTTGACAAGGCTGTCGGGCGGGCTAAAATGGCGTGTGTCTGGGTGGCAGTACGTTTCTTCAGCGGGGTTCCCCACCCCCACCTCCTTGGCGTCTGCTGCCCAGGCACCGGTACCCGAAAAGCCTCGGCTGGTCTTATAGGCGACACGGCCGGTCGGGCTATAGCGGGGGTGTAGCTCAATTGGTTAGAGCGCTGCCCTGTCACGGCAGAGGCTGCGGGTTCGAGCCCCGTCACTCCCGCCATATTAATTGGCATATAACCCGAAGTGCGTTGTGTCTGTTTGTCCCGTACTGTGTTGTCCTGAAGCCGCCGTTTTGAGTCTTGCGCGACTGCGTTCACCACGCACAGATGCGGTAAAACCGGGTTGTGCAAGTTGCATTCGTATCGGTCAGGACAAGCTCACATGCTGAAGCCGTGACGGCAGGTAAGATCGGTATCCACGATTGGTCGTCAAGTGAATTTTTGAATTCGAGCCGGTAGGTTAGACCAGGTTGAGCATGAACGTTGACGCGTACGATTTGTCCCGAGCGCAAAATCGCGGTAGCCAAAGGCGCAGGAGTGTGTGCATTGACCCAACCTGGTGTTGGTAAAGCAGCCAACCAATTTGTTGGGTCGTTCCCGTAGGCACATGGCACAACGCGTTGCAAAGAGGCACCCATGCCATTTGCACTTGTGGGCCAAGGTGATTCCGGTCGGTAACTGATTTGCTCGACCTGAACGTACGGCACAATCAGATTCGTTCCGTCGAATTCGGGTCTGTCGGGATACTCCAACCTGATTGTTTCACCTGCATTGTCGAGTTTGCCAGTCCATGGTCCGAAGATTGCGACGTTGGTTGGCACGTTATATCGGACACGAAACGCGGCAGTTTGTGCGGGGTCGCGCACTGGATCAAATGGCACAACAAGCAACCTGCTGCCCGGCCCCATGACAATGTTGGTTGGGAAATCGAGCGCAACTGCGCTGCGCAAGCGCCATGTATTTGTCAGTGCAGCCTGGCCATACCCAGGCGCGTTTGTGTAAATACAGAACAACGGTACGTTTGTCGCGGTCACGTTGTGCAGCTCGATGAATTCATTGAGCCAGTCATTTGTTTCGTTCTGCGGCGCCGGGTGATACATGATTTCCGAGATCACAATCGGCCCGACACGCGGCGCGGCGTTGTTTGTGCCCGGCGTTGGCATGTTCATAAGCACGAAATGTTCGTCGCCTTGGCTGTTGATGTACCTGCCGAAACTGGAATTTGCTGCGGCCGGGCCGAACTCGAACCCATGACAGTACCCGGTCAGGTTCGTTGTCGGGTCACCGCTGAAGAGCCAAACTTGTTCGCCGTACTTTGACAGGCCGAACCCGTTTGTGCCGGTGCCGAAACTTGTGTTGGCGTAAAACACAATGTACCCACCGGGCCCAATAACTGTGCCCGGCGTGATCCGGTACCGTTTCGGATTGAAAAAGTCGTCGGTTAAAAACCACCCGCCCAGCTCAACATTGGTCGCGCCCGGGTTGTACAGTTCGATCCAGTCCGGACCGGTTGTGTTGTAGGAAAGCACTTCGTTAATCTTAACTGGCGGAAATGCAGGCGGCGCAGGATCCGATTGCCCCGGTGAACCGTCCAGCTGTGCGCTGGGTCGCCAGCTCGATTTGAAGCCCCACGTGAACCAGGGCGCATTTTCGTCAACAACTACAAGCGAAAAGCCGAGCCCGTCGGTGACCGGGTACCACTTATTGTCGTAAGCAAATTCGAGGATTGTTTCGCCAACCACGTCTTCGAGGCGGAGCTTTTCACCTGCGTTATCCAGTGTGCCTGTGTACTGGCCGGCAATTGGCAGACTCGCGCCGTACCTTGCAGTAAAAGCCGCGACATTACGGACCACCAGCACAATATTGCCCGGAGCAAGGTTTGTTACCGCACTGTCAGTGAAATTGAAGCTAACGCCCGCCGTGAACCGGACGCCTCGCAGGTCCAGCCACTCTGTTGCCGAGATGTTTTTCAGCTCGATGTACTCGAACTGTTGCGGGTCCGGATTGATTGCGTGTGCTGGGTTCGGATTATACATCAGCTCGGTGATCCGCAGATACCGCTGTGCTGGCGATGGATTGCCGGTGTAACTGTTGCTCGACACGATCCGACCTGAATCATCTTCAAACACAACCGTACCACCCCATGCACTAAGGCGGCCGGTGTAATTGCCCTGGACAAACAAGCCTTGGCCACCACGCGGGCTGAGTGCACGTGCCCGGAATGCTTTCACGTCCGGTGACACGTACAGCACGCTGTTGGACGGCATGACCGTACCGGGCTTAAACGTAAAGCCGACTGCGCCCCTAAGTTGCCAGCCTGAGATGTCCACTGCGTACGGGTTTGGATTTGTCAGGCAAATGTATTCCTCATTTTGGTTGCCCGAGACCGGATTGTAATCGAAGGCGAGGATGTAAACTGCTGTATTGGTTGGCTGTGAGCTCGGTATACCAGCGTTGCTTGTCCAACTCAGCCCCACCGGTTTGGCTGTGTTTGTAACGCAGTGCGTGCCGAAAAGATGTTGCCTGCGCGGGCCAAGGAACTTGCCGATCAAATCGTTCACGCCATTGGTTAGCCATAAATTCGGTCCCAACCCATACGGCCCGCTGTTCGGTGGCCAACCCCACTTTTGCCGGTCCAAAAACGCCTCCGGCCAGATCAGATTTGTCAGCACAGCGATTTGTTGCTCGATAAGTCCCTGGCTGAATGTGGTGCCGGGTGGTTGAACGAATTTGTCCAGCAATGTCCGCATCCGACGCAACAGCATCTGACGCGTCTCTGGCACTGCAATGATTATGTCATAGATTCTGTTCCAGCGGCTGCTGCCGGCCTCTTGGATTTGCGAACCGCCGTACAGTGGATGGCTCTTGTAGTAATCGTTTGTGGCAATGAGCTGGTAGTACACGCTCGGGTAGTTACCGTAGTAAAGCTGGCCCCAGGAAAGATTCATGTCGAACGGTATGATCCTCCATTCACCGCTGCCATAGGTGTCGCGGTACACTGTCATATTCGCCCATACATCGTCGGCTTCCTGTACGAGCCGCGCGACGGCCAAGTAATTAATAACTTCGGCCAGGTCCAGCACATCGAATGCGTTTGTTCTTCGCTGGCCGAGAGGAACCGATTCACTGATCGCGCTTGCAAGTGCGTCAAAATCGGCTGTGCCAGGTGCAACCACGCCGTTTGTTTTCGGCAAAAGTTTCTGGAACATGCCTGTGCTGTAATGGTCGGGCGTAATCGTCCCGGCGGCTTTGTAAAGCGCGCCGTTTGGATCGTATCCGAGCCGTTCGAGGTGTTCGGCCCCTAGCACTTCGCTGTGAAAAGCCAGTTGATGAAACTCGCCGTTCCGTTGCAGTCTCACCGGGTAATGAAACAGCGTGGGCACACCCGCAAGGTTCATCAGCCAGAATGACAGGTATTGCCGCAAATACGACGGGTCAATGTACTCAGCCACCAATGACGTTTTACGCACGCGCCCGCCTGGCCCGGGGTGGCGGAACGGATGTTCGCGGGTGAACTCGAGCCGATAAGATTTTTTCGCCAGCCACGCAGTTGTGTTCCCCCGGAGCTCGATGTAGATGTTGTCGTAAAACTCGCCATCGTAATACAACGATGCGCGTGCGCCTGTTTCAGAATCTGCGGCTGAATAATCCGCCGGGTTAACAAACAGATGGAACACAGGCAGTTTGCTCGTCACGTAGTCGGGCTGCACGACCGTGCCGTCGTATTCGGCCGAGTCGCTCGGGTTTGCAAACAACGGCCAGCGCGATGTGCGTGAAAGTGAGTCTGTGGCGGTCACAAACCACCGGACCATCTGCCCCGCCGAATAAGTCTGCAGACCATCTGCTTGGTTCGGTATGACCCCGCCAAATACACCGTCGCCGGCGGCTCCATCACCGTGCATGCCGTCGTCAAACATTTGTATTTGTCGGACCGGCCCGTACATCACACGCCAATTGAGTACGACGGACGCAACCGGTGCAAATGCTTGTTCGACGCGGCAGGTCACGACGATGCTGTCGTTTGTGCGCGGCAATGGCGGATAAAACCCTGTCTGATAAATGATCGGGCCTAGATCACGAATCCCCACGACATTTTCCGTACCGGGTGTAGACTGAGTTAGGTAACTCGGCACGGTTGCATGCTGGCGGCTCGATGCTACAAGTTCAACCTGCAACAGTAGGTCGTGGTTTGTTGTGCCGATGTTCAGCCCTTGCAATGCCAGGACATTTGTGCCGCGCCGAAAGTACCCGATCCTGTCGCTTAGGTCGAAATTGCGCCATTGTAGCGCAAGTGCGGTTGCCCGCCGGCTTGTTGCAGTTGAATTCCACGCTGGCGCTTCAGGTGCATTGTCTGCCGCCACAATTGCACCGTTCAGAAAAGCAATAAAGCCGTCGTCATATCGCACCCGCAACACCAGCCGCTCGATCAGCTCTATGTTTGTGAGTATAAACGGCAGGCGCACATACACCGAACTATTCACACCGAACATGTGCGCGCGCAGGTCAGTCTTGATCAAGCCGGTGTAATGGAAGAGGTTGGTTGGCGATTGGCCGGTTGTGGCAGTCTGGTACCGGTGCGCAATCTCTGTTCCAGACAATGCACGGGCAATTACCGATACCTCGTCAACGTCGCCTGCAAAATAGTACGGATTAACGTTGTTGCGGCCGCCAATGATGAATTTCTCGGTTGTATTTGGCTCGAACGGCCCAGACAAGGGCACCGATGCAACCAGCATTCCGTCCACGTAAAGTCGGGCTGCCGTGCCGTCGTACACACCTACTAGATACTGCCAGTTGTTTGTTGTAACTATGCCACCCTGGGCACGAGCCACGTAACCGGTGCTGTTGCCGAGAGCAAACTGCCACTGGTTTGCCGTTGTCTGGTAAAACGCGTATCCGGACCTGCTCAGACTGCCGGTCGGCATATGAA
Source organism: uncultured Verrucomicrobiota bacterium (assembly GCA_964555645.1). Taxonomy (GTDB): domain Bacteria; phylum Verrucomicrobiota; class Verrucomicrobiia; order Limisphaerales; family DTLC01; genus DTLC01. The sequence goes on along the minus strand of CAZKTA010000012.1, from coordinate 33,656 downwards.
TAGATGACACCGGGCAGACCGGGCTTGTGCTCGCATATCGCGACGGCTTAACCCACGCTTTGACTGTGAAAGCCACGCTCGGGTTCAGCTCCGGTGTAAATGGCACTTCAACCCTTGCGCCGCTGCCGTTTAGCCTAACCGCACGATTGTCGGACTCGAACCCTGCAAATGCGGGCGGACGCGGGCCGGCCACGCCAATTATTATTGCACCGAGCAACAGACCGTTGCCGGTGCCAGTGATCCAACCTGAATTTGTTGCAACAGTGCCACTGGTTTCGTTCAGGCGCCAGTAGCCGGCAGGGTTGTCGTCCAATACATGATCGGGCAAAGCACCCCCCAGCTCGCTCTGGCCTGTCTCGAATCCGATACCGTTCGTGGCCAGCATCCATGTGGAATCGTCAAATGCTGGCGTGGTCCATGTCAGACCCGGCGTGTCTCCTGATGGTATGTGTACACGACCATGCGAATTGGTGCTGACAAACAAACTCGCAACGTTCTCGACACCGAACCCGTAGGAGACATCCGCCAACTGTGGCGGAAAATTTGGCGTAAATGCACTCGCTACGGTCACACCGTCGGGTTTAACCAGAGCCAGGTACTCGCCTTCTGTTGCTAGCTTGAAATTTGTGTGGAGTGGTTTGCCCGGTGTGCGCCGGTTTTTGTTTGAGGCAAACACAACCAGATACCCGCCTGCTGGCAGGTTCGTTTCCGGGAAAATCCATTTTTTAAGGTTCGCCGCGTTATCGGTCAAATACCAGCCAAGCAGATTTACGTTTGTGTCGGAAAAATTGTGCAGCTCTATCCAGTCGGATGTTTCGCCGTCTTCGTCCAGCAGCGTGCGCGTGTTGCTGGCCATAAACTCGCTGATCCGGACCTGCGCCTGAGCGATGCAACTGCAGAACAACACAAACATCAACAGCACCACTTGCGCACGCGCTCGGTTCGGTATAAACATTGCGGTGTTATTATGCATCGAGACGACAGTTCATTCAAGCCCGGGCCGGTGCAGATGCAGTGTTTTGCACGATGGCCGTAACGCGGGTTGAGGAAAATTTTTTTATGCACCCAGTTGATTTCTGCGCGCAGCTTTCTATAGTGCACACGTTTTTGGGCTTGAAAGATGAACAACGCGAACGAAGCTACTGAGCCGTGGGATATTGAAGCCGCTCGGAACTTGTACAACATCCACAGGTGGGGAGCAGGGTATTTCGACATAAACGAGGCCGGTCATGTTGTGGCCAAACCGCTTCAAGACGCGGGCGTGGCGGTTGATTTGACCGATATTATCGAAGAAGCCAAGGGTCGTGGGTTGCGGTTCCCGTTGCTCATTCGGTTCCAGGACATTTTGCGGCACCGGGTCGAGGCCATCAACCGCGCCTTTCGCAACGCAATCGCCGAGTACGATTATACCGGTAATTACCGTGGTGTGTTCCCGGTCAAGGTCAATCAATTGCGTGAAGTGGTTGAGGAAATCCTCGACGCTGGCAAACCTTACGGACTTGGGCTTGAGGTGGGGAGCAAACCTGAGCTGTTTGCCGGGCTTGCGTTACAGGACGAGGTTGGCAGCCTCATCGTCTGCAACGGGTACAAAGACCCAGATTACATCAGGATTGCGTTGCTCGGGGTTAAGCTGGGCAAAAAAGTCATACTGGTCGTCGAGAAACTCGAGGAATTACGCCAGATCATAGCTACATCGCGCCAGATCAATGTCGAGCCGCTCATTGGGTTCAGGGCGCGCCTTGCCTCAAAGGGCGGCGGTAAATGGGCCGAGAGCGCAGGTGAAAATGCTAAGTTCGGCCTGAGCACAGCCGAGCTATTGACAGCTGCCGAAACCTTGCGGGCTGAAAACCTGGCGCATTGTTTCAAGCTGCTGCATTTTCACATCGGGTCGCAGGTGCCGGACATTCTGATAGTCAAAAAGGCCGTCCAGGAAGCCGGGCGCCTGTATGCAAAGCTGGTCAAGATGGGGTTCAAAATTCAGTATCTGGATGTTGGAGGCGGCTTGGGTGTGGATTACGACGGTAGCAGGTCTGCGTTCGAAAGCTCGACAAATTACACACTGCAGGAGTACGCAAATGACGTCGTTTATTACATCGCTGATGTGTGTAATACCGAGGGCGTGCCGCATCCGGACATTATCAGCGAAAGCGGTCGTGCAACCGTGGCGTATCATAGCGTGTTGATTGTCGAGGTGTTCGGCTCGATCGAAAAGACACGGTTCTCAGAGCAGTTTCATTACGGCGATAATGAGCATCCGCTTGTCAAAGAACTGCTCGAGATAAAGAAAAACCTCCCCAAACTTAACAAGCTCGAGGCTTACCACGATGCGCTCGAACGCAAGGAAGACGCACAACACATGTTTGCGCTCGGGTTACTTGACCTGCCAGACAAGGCCAAGATCGAGACGTTGTATTGGGAGATAAGTTGGGAGGTGGCAAAAAGTTTTCGCGGCCATGCCTATGTGCCCGAGGAAATCCAGCAGCTCGAAGGCGAGCTGGCTGATCAATACCTGTGCAACTTTTCGGTTTTCCAGTCGTTGCTTGACCACTGGGCGCTGGGCCAACTGTTCCCGATCATGCCGATCAGCCGACTCAACGAACGCCCCACACGCCAGGGCACGCTCGCCGATATAACCTGCGATTCAGACGGGCAGGTCAACAGGTTCATTGACCTGCGCGATGTGCGTGAGACTCTACCCCTGCACAAACTCACTGCAAATGGCAACGGCAAGGTCGAACCTTATTACATCGGATTTTTCCTGATGGGGGCATACCAGGACATCATGGGCGACCTGCACAATTTGTTCGGCCGCGTGAACGAACTGCACGTGTTTCTCGACCCGGACGAACCCGCAGGTTACTACGTCGAAGAAATAATCGAAGGCACAACAATCGTCCAGGCGCTCGCTTCCGTCCAATACGACGAAAATGAACTCAAACGCCAAATGAAAGCTCAGGTTGACCAGGCAATCAAATCAGACCGCATGAAACCGTCTGAGGCAATGCGACTGCTGGACGATTACGAGCGCGGGCTAAAGGAATACACCTATCTAAACATCCAGTAACGCGCACAAGGCATGCCACACCGACCAAGGTTTACCTCAGCCGGTTTGCACAGCAAAAACGTGCATACGCTGTCGTTATTTGGCAACCAATGCCGGGCCAAACAACAAATCTGCAATTGATACACTCCCTCAGGCAACTTGCCCGAGGTTTGTCGGCGCTGTTTTGGGGCTTGCCAGTTGCACTGGTTGTTTGCGTGTGGACTGCGCAAACACAACGGCTCAGGCCGTTCGGATTCGTGCCGCCTGTGGCCTGCCTCGGGCTGCTGCTGTACGGGGTAATGTTGCTCGGCAAGTTTCAGCCCCAGGAACGTGTTTGGCGCCGTGCACTCGATCAAGCGCTGCTGTTGGCCATGATCAACCTCGGTTTGTCACCTTTTCTATACTGGTGGAGCAAGATACCCAGTCAGCCGTTTTTCACCGGCATTGTCCAGTTGCTGAGCCTGACTGGGCTGGTGTTTTTAATCCATCTGAACCAGGTGTTGCTTCGCCTGAGCACAATGTTGCCAGACGAGACACTACGGGCCGAGGCACGCCAGTTCACCCCCATCAACCGTGTATTGCTCGGCGCCTCGACTCTTTTGACGGTCGCGTATGTTTTGGTGGACAAAACCGGTGCGGCGCCGCCGATCTATCTGCAAAGCATTGTCATGGTTATCGAAGACAGAATTCTTTGGTTACTTGTCCCGTTCATACTGCTGCCGCTTGCGATGACAATGGCATTGATCTGGAAAACTAAGGAAACAATCCTCGAAAGCGTGTTCAACAGTCTGCGGCTGCAAAATGACAAACAGCCATCGGGTTGTTGAGCGCGCATCTGAACCCAACCAATGTTGCCTACCGAGCTATACGTAAACAAATTCGGCGCGTGTCTGCCTGACAATCTTGCCAGGACCGTCAACGACGTGCTTGCTGATTGGCGCAAGAACAACAAGCTCAATAAGCTATGGGCCGGCGACCCAACACTGTGGACTGGCGCTGACGAAGCCAACTGGCTCGGCTGGCTCGATATTGTGGATCGGCAATTGGCTGATGCACAACGCTTCGCCCAAATCGCCGCAGACGCGCGCAACGCTGGCTTTACCCACGTGCTGTTGCTTGGTATGGGCGGGTCGAGCCTGTGCCCAGCAGTGCTCAGCGCTACTTTCGACACGGCACCAGAGCATCCGAAATTGCTTGTATTGGATTCAACCGATCCGGCACAGGTCAAGGCGGTTGAAGAACGCCTTAACTTGGCGCGCACACTTTTCATCGTGTCGAGTAAGTCAGGCTCGACCGTTGAGGTGGATTGTTTCGAACGCTATTTTTTCGACCGTTTAACCAACCTGGTGAGCAAGGCACAGACACCACAACATTTTGTTGCAATAACGGATCCAGGGTCGCCGCTTGAACAGACCGCGCGCATCAAAGGGTTCCGGGCTTTGTACCACGGAATGCAAACCATAGGCGGCCGATTCTCTGCGTTGTCAGATTTCGGCATGGTACCAGCCGCTTTAATGGGGATCGATGTACCTAAATTCCTCAAATGCGCCCAGCAGATGGTGCGTGCGTGCTATCAAGGCGTAAAAATCGAACATAACCCAGGGGTGGCATTGGGCATAATTTTAGGTGCAGCACACAACCTCGGGCATAACAAGCTCACAATTGTTGCTACGCCCAGTATCTGCGGGTTCGGTGTCTGGCTTGAACAACTGCTCGCCGAATCCACAGGCAAGAACGGCAAGGCCATTATTCCGATTGTAAGTGAAGAGTTGCAGCCCCCCGAGTATTACGGCACAGACCGGTTGTTTGTTTACCTGCGACTCGACAGTGCGCCAGATACCGCCCAAGACGCTGGCATTGCCATGCTCGAGCAGTCCGGTCAGCCAGTTGTCCGAATCCGCATTTCCGACATTTACGACCTCGGGGCGGAGTTTTACCGGTGGGAATTTGCAACTGCAGTTGCAGGCGCAGTCATCGGTGTTAACCCGTTCAATCAACCCGATGTCGAAGCCAGCAAAGCGGCGGCGCGCAGGGTCACAACTGAATTTGAGCAGGTAGGACATCTGCCGGCTGAAACGCCGTTGTTTGAGGAAGCCGGTTTGAAATTGTTTGCTCACCCGGCGTATGCAAGTGCACTTGTGTCCGCAGCAGGTAACCCGACCACACTTGCAGGTCTTTTGCGGGCGCACTTTGCACAGCTCAAGCCCGGTGATTACGTGGCGCTGCTTGCCTTTATACAAATGACAAACCTAACCGAGCAAGCACTGCAGGAAATTCGGCACACGGTGCTGAAGGCCAAACGTGTGGCAACCTCAGTTGGATTCGGTCCGCGCTACCTCCATTCAACCGGACAAGCACACAAAGGCGGCCCAGGCACCGGTCTGTTTCTAATGCTCACATGTGACGATGCATCCGACTTGTGTATACCAGGGCGTAAATACAGCTTTGGAATCCTCAAAACTGCACAAGCACGCGGTGACTTTGACGTGTTGGCGGCCCGTGCCAGGCGCATCTTGCGCGTGCATCTGCCAACCGATCTCAAAACTGGCTTTGAAAGATTGCAAAGTGCAATGCACCAAGCCATCTACTAAAGCGAAGGCGTGATACGTACAATTTTATCGGACAAGTTGCATCAGTGCACACACTCCATGAGGTTTTTTGGCGAAAGATCACTCCTCCGCGCGCGACACGGCCGCAGGAAGCAGGCCGTGTTACATGGCTATTTATGTGTTTGATTGTAGTTAGGATTGGGGTGGTTTTTTGCTTCTCCAAAACCCTCGACAAATTGTGGCCCATGCTTTGATTATTGCACTGGTGCGTTTCCAAATGTTAGACGCAGTACGGACATGAACGATACCAGGAAACAAACGTTCCCACCTGGACTGTCGAACGCGTTTCTGTTTGCCGTGTTCAATGCGTTGTCGTTTCAGATCGTGCTCGGCAGCCCGATAGTGCTGTACGCGCAGACACTGGGCGCAAGCGCGACTGTCTTGGGAATAATCACGGCAATGATGCCGTTGCTTGTAATGTTTCAAATACCCGCCGCCAATTACATCAACCAGGTCGGATATAGACGGTTCGTTTTAAGTGGTTGGAGCGCGCGCGTGGTGTGTATCTTCGGTCTTGCGCTGGTGCCGTTGACAGGCGTGTTTTTGGAAACACAAACGCGGCTTGCGCTTGTGTTAGCGCTGTTGTTCGGGTTCAACCTGTTACGTGGTATATCGAGTTGTGCGTGGTTGCCTTGGATAACGATGCTTGTGCCGGCACACCTGCGCGGCCGGTACCTTGCGCGTGATGCTGCAGTGACAAACCTCGCCAGTTTCGGCGCGTTTATGGTCGCGGCAGGTTGTTTGTATGGCAGTCCGCGCCCGTGGCAGTTCAGCGTGTTGTTTTTGTTTAGCGCGTTGGCAGGTACGGTCAGCCTTATGTTTCTGAGACGCATACCAGATGTGCCGCCTCCAGCAGAACCTGAATCCGGAAAAAGCCGCGTGCCGTGGTTTGACATGGTGCAGTACAAACCGTTCAAGCGACAATTGATCCAGCTTGTTGCCTGGTCGGTTGCGTATGGCGGTATAACGCCATTTACGGTTGCATTCCTGAAAAGCCAGACCGGTATGGCTGAAGACAAGATCATGATGGTCAGTTCAGTTGCATTTTTGGGTGGCCTGAGCAGTCAGTGGTTTCTCGGGTCGCGTCTTGACCGGGTTGGGAGTAAACCTGTGCTTGGGTTCGCCTGTGCAATGTGGGTTGCAGTTGCAGTTGGTTGGTTGACCTTAGCTGGTGAACTGTACGCAACCGGCTTGGCGGTTGTATTGGTGTTACAGTTTTTAATGGGTTTGCTTGCTGCACTCGTCAACATGGCAAATACGCGCCTTGCAATGGCTATCATTCCGCCAATGGGACGAAATCATTACTTTGCGATATACTCAGTGGTAGGAAACCTTGCGCTTGGGCTGGCGCCGATTGGTTGGGGGTTGGTAATTGATGCGATCGGCACCCGCAAGTTCGACTGGCTTGGATTAAGTTGGAACAGATACACGATTTACTATGCGGCCACTGCGGTATGGTTTGTTGCTGCGCTGTTGTGTACGCGGTGGCTCGAGGAACCTGAGGCTGTCAGTCTGGAAACTTTGTTGCGCGATATCTTGATCGAGTCGCCGTACAGATTTTGGTTGCGGTTTTGGCCGCGGTCATGAGCAGTTTAGATTAATCTTCGGCGGCAACGCTAAAGCATTGCTGTTTCAGCAGTGCGCCGGTGCTATGGGTGGGTCGGATAAGCTTAGCTTGAGTCTTCGTAGTAAACATGTTCGGGACACAAGACTTTGCGCCATCAAGCGCTGACGCTTGTGTTTAACCGTGTGAATTGAAAGCGGCACAGGCGCGTGGCACCGCACTGGGTTTGGCAGGGGCGTTTCTACGTTGAAAGAAAAGCGTTTGGCCGAACACAGGTTCTTACGCGCACGAACAAGTCTGACCATGGAACGCTTTAACTGTGTCAATAAAAGCTCGGATGTTGTCGGAGCTTGTGCCTGGGGGCATGCCGCCGCCACATGAAACAATGAGTCGGGTGTGATTTGTGGTTTGGCGCAGCAACGAGTTAACCGCTTCTCTAATTGTTTGCGGTGTGCCTTGAGCCAGTACATCGCGTGGCGGGATGTTACCCATCAACGTCAGGCTGTCACCGGCCAGCTTGCGTAGCTCGTTTAGCGATGTTTGTGCGCCAGGGTTAAACAAGTTGATGCCGATGTTGGTATAATGTCTGACTGATTGCGCACATTGCGCGTCGTTATGGAAAAACTTCACCGAAACATCCGCTGCAAACAGTTGTTTCATATATGGGTAGGCAAACTCCATAAAGTCAGCCTCGCTCATGAATCCCACCACATCGTCTAGCACAAGCATGCCGTCAATGCTCGGGAAGGTTTTGCGTTGCAGTTGGTGCCATTGGGTCAAAAATTGAGTAATACCAGCCAAAAGTTTATGGACTGCTTCTGGGTCGGTTTTGAGTGCGGTCAGAAATTCTGTCATGCCCATTAGAAACGATGCGATATTCAACGGGCCGCGTGAGACTGAGAATCTAATTTTGTGTCCGAGCGCTTCGATGTGTGGCTGTGCCCATTTGAGCCGCTCCAGCACGAACGGTAACAGCCCGTCAGTTGCTGGGTCAGGCCACTCCAGGTCGACAAGCTGAATGAGGTCGTTGATACTTTTTTTGGGGAACGGGAATTCGTTTTGCGGGAAAATGCAGCGTGCACCGAATGCGGATGGTTCAGTGCACATGCCGAATTCGACCCAAAAGCCCGGCATGAACCACGCCTCCGGGAAGGTTTCAACAGCTCTGCGGTTGGCGTCGAGCCAAACAGTTTCATTTGCGAAGTAGCGGATTATCTCGACCCCGGCCCAGTTTGGCAACCAGGGCGAGTCAATAATAAACCCGACTGGCAGCGGATAGATGCGTTCACCGCGCAGCACCGCCAGCAATTGTTCCCATTGTTTATCAGTCATATTTTTTTCCTATGCCAACCAAGCCCTTGCTCAGGTCTTCACTTTGGCCGGCGTGTTTGTTTGTGGTTCCCAACATGCCACAAAAACACCTTTACCTCGTACTATTGGTTGGCGCCGAGCCAGCGACCAACAGTCAGCTTTTTGGTTTGGGCAAAACAATTCGCGGGTTTATCTTGCCATAGTTCGGGTCCCGAACACAATCAAAAAACTGTCTGCTGACAAAGGCAAGCATTGCTTTTCCGGTGTGGTATTGCAGACTCAGGGCCAGCTATGACAACCAGGATGGTTCGTTTTGTGTGTCGAGTGCGGTTCGTCAGGGCAGGCGCCGTGACGGTTGCGTGTGCAATCTTAATGGTTTTCAACTGGTGTGCCTTTGCCATCGAACCTTTGGGTTCACAAGAGCAGAAACCCGAGTTGACATTTTACAGTTGGGCACCTACACCGCCGATGGGCTGGAACAGTTGGGATTGTTTTGGCACGACTGTGACCGAAGCGCAAACCAAAGCACATGCGGATTACATGGCCAGCAACCTTGCCGCCTATGGCTGGCAATACATTGTTGTGGATATCCAGTGGTATGAACCCGAGGCAAAAGGGTTCAATTACAGACCAAACGCAGTGCTGTGCATGGACCAGTGGGGGCGGCTTTGGCCGGCCACGAACCGGTTCCCCTCCTCAGCCAATGGTGTTGGATTCAGGGCACTTGCGGATTATGTCCATAGTAAGGGCTTGAAGTTTGGCATTCACCTGATGCGCGGTATACCGCGTCAGGCGGTGCGCGCAAATACGCCTGTCAAGGGCGCGGCTGTGAGCGCGGCGGATATCGCAAATACAAACAGCATATGCCCGTGGAATCCTGACATGTACGGTGTTGACATGACCAAGCCAGGCGCGCAGGAATATTACGATTCGGTGTTCGAGTTGATAGCGTCTTGGGGGGTAGATTTTGTGAAAGTGGACGACATAAGCCGGCCGTACCACAAGCACAAGGCCGAGCTTGAGGCAATCAGAAGAGCAATTGACAAAACCGGCCGTGTAATTGTGCTGAGCCTATCTCCAGGCGAAACACCACTCGACGCCGGGCCGCATGTAATCCGGCACGCAAACATGTGGCGGATCAGCGACGATTTCTGGGACAGGTGGCCGGCGTTGCTCGAGCAGTTCAGGCGGCTTGCCAGATGGGCGCAGTTCTGTGGCCCAGGCCATTATCCGGACGCAGACATGTTACCGTTGGGTGTCATTAGATTTGGTCAGCCCACACGGTTTACAAAGGATGAGCAGGTCACACTAATGAGTTTGTGGTGTATTGCGCGTTCGCCGCTGTTTTTCGGGGGTGACATGACCAAAATGGACGACTGGACACTTTCATTGCTGACGAATCGCGCTGTGCTTGCCGTCAATCAAAACAGCACAAACAACAAGCAGCTCTTCAGCAGGGACGGTTTGGTTGCATGGGTGGCGGATGTGCCGGGGTCACCAGACAAGTACCTCGGCTTATTTAACACACGTAATCGGCCTGCTGAGCCGGCTGATGCAGAACTGCCCAAGGTGTGCGTGCAATTGGCCGAGCTTGGGTTCGACGCTGCGTGTCGAGTTCAGGATTTATGGCGCCAGGCTGATCTTGGTGTGTTCAAAGGCGAGTTTGCGCCGCAGATTCCATGGCATGGCGCGGGGTTGTACCGTGTTACGCCTGTCGAGGAATAAAGCCCCCAAGCGCTGTTGTTGGCTGGCTGCTCACCGCATTTCTGTCGCGAGCTTCAAGCGGGTTGAATTTTGGGCTTTTGTTTCGTGTGTTAGCAGGTAGAGTTTGCGCATGGCTGAGATCGTCAAGTTTGTCAACAACGGCGCAAGCGCTATAACACCTGCGATTGGCGAGAAAGTATTGCGGTTGTTACCGAGCTGGAAACTCGAGTTCACCCAAATCTCAGCACCGCAATTCCCGCATTTGGTTGATCAACTCGAGTTTTTGGCCGATGCGGTTGAGGACGCGCTCGAGGGGGCGTACAAAGACCTGCCGTATGTTGCAATTGCACAGGCGATCTTTGCCTTGATCTACGCGCACAAGAAGATCGGCATAATACCAGATTCAATTTTGGAGCTCGGCAGGGCGGATGATTCAAGCGTGGTACGAGCCGTGCTGGTGCAACACGAAAAAGCATTTGCACTTTATGCAGTCAGTCGCGGGCTTGATTGGTCGAAGATAACTATTAAGCCGTAAATTATTCCGTTTGACTGGGTCATCTGCGCCTGAGGTCACCAAAACTGCCACTGGTTGCGCAGCACAACCCACAGCCCAAGCAGCAGATTCGTGATTGCGTGTGCTACGATGGCGTCACCTAGCCGGTTTTTCCATATGACAAGTGCTTGGTATGCCATGCCGCACAAAATGCCGGCAAACCATTCCCGATGCGAAATTCCAAATACAACCGCCGTCAGAACAAATGGGCCTAGGACAAGCTTGCCAAGTGGCACGCTTAAAAAATCCGTCTTGCTCAGGTACCGATACAAAAACGACCGGTAAAACACCTCCTCGAGCGGCGGTACCACAACTGTTGAGCCGAAAATGCGGGTCAGGATAACAACCCAGGCCATGATCGAGTCTTGGCCAAAGTACGTGTGCGGGTTCCAAGCAGTTGGGGTGTCAGCCAGGGGCTTGGCCAAGCCGAGTTTTGCCCAAAGCCCAGGTTGAGTTGTCCATGAGTTTTCTGTTCCGATCCAGACACCGAATACAGCCACTCCCACTACTACAGCTCCCAGGCTGAGGTTTGGGCGCAACTCGGCTACGACTGGTATCATTGCCCAGACAAGCGCCGCGCCGACAATTGTCTTTGCAACGTAAAACCAGTACTTCGCCGCCTCACCGAAAAGCCCCTGGCACGCTGTCAAAAGTACAAACACGACAAACGGTAACACACGAGCAATTACAGGGGATTGTTCGAGCAATGCACGTAGTCTTTTCATAATTTTGCGTTTTGGGTTCGTGTGTGTCCAAATTGGTCTTCAGCCCTGGTTCGATGCATGGGTTCGGTTACCGCGGCAAAAAATAGCAATGTCATTTGTAATGGCAACACACCTTTCGGTAAGCTGATCCGAACTGCCGAAATGGCCGTGTAACAGTTTAGCGTCCTGGCCGGCCACACCCCCGAGCCGGCCTATGGCGGTGCGCCGGCAAATCGCTTGTAAGATTTGTTTTTGAAGTTAGCGTTTGCCGTGCTGAGGCGGAAAGTGCGCATGGACAATTTCCTTTACCTCAGCCAACCATGCTTGTCGTTGCTCGGGTGTACTGGTGATTACGGGAGCAAAATTTCGCCGGTAAACTTTTGCTACGCCGCACAGACCAAAAACGCACTTGACCCAGTGGGTTTGGAGCGGGTCGCCATAAAGTTGCTCTTCGATGTGTTGTGGTGTGTTTGCGGTATTGAAGATCAAAGCTACACTGGCTTTGAGCAAACCGACCGGTTTTGCTCCTCCTGTACCATCAGGGACGAAATTGTATGCGCGGCCAGCTCGGAGCACGCGGTCAACCCATCCACGCAAAATTGCCGGTGGCGCACTCCACCAGTTCGGATGCACAATCACGATCCCGTCGGCCTGACAAATCTCGCGGCAATGTTGCTCGATTGTGGCCGCCAACTCGGCGTCTTTGCCCAGTTCAGCCTTTGTGAACACGGGGTCGAAATCTTCCGCGTACAGGTCGTGGAAGTGCGTCTGGTAACCGTTGGCGTGGAGTGTGGCCAGAACGGTTTGTGCAATTGCATGATTGAAACTTCCGGGCGCAGGATGCGCCAAAATTACCGACACCGTCATGACAACCAAAAATGCCCAATGCAAAGCTGTAAATGCAAGTTCAACTGTGTTTCGTTGACGCCCGGATTGCTTGAAGCCGGCTTGCAGGTATGGGTTGCGCAGCGCACGCAAAATCCGCGCATCCTTTCAGGCTGACCTTGCGAGGATTGTGGTATCTGACTTTGCAATTTTCTTGAGTGTGTTCGGGCCGGCCACAGGCAGTTCCAATGTGAATGTTGCACCCTGTCCAGGGCCTTTGCTATGAGCTGTGAGTGAACCACCGAGTTGTTTGGCTGCGTTTGCGCCGCTGTGCAAGCCAAACCCGTGACCACCTGCGCGTGTTGTAAACCCTTGAGTAAAGATTTTTTCGAGGTTTTCAGGCGGAATTCCGATGCCGTTGTCGGTAACGCTTACCCTGACACGGTCAGGCTTTGGCATTGAGATATGGACGGTGACTTTTTTGTCGGATGTTCTTTCAACAAGGGCCTGTTTTGCGTTGGTAAAGAGGTTGATCAGTATTTGCATTACCTGGTGCCGATCAACAAGCACGGGCAAAGCAGGCATGTAGTCTCGGATAAGCTCGATGTGGTGTCTGTCATACGCCGGTGCGATGACCTGGATTGCATCCTCGACAAGCTCGGTGATGTCAACTTGTTCAAGTACACCGCCTTTTTTGGCCAGGCTTTGTTGCATCGAGACGATGACCTTGATGTGTTCGACGCTTTTGATGAGCGTTTTTACCTCGGCTTGCATTGCCTGTTTGTCTTGGCAGAGCGCTTCGCCGAGCTTCTCGATGTACTCGGGCAACGATTTGCCTTTCGGGTCATGGAGCAAGAACTGCGTGAGTTGATCTGCCGGTTTTTTGAGCAGCAGCGCGGCTTTACTCACGTTCTCTACGCGCATATGCCGAAGGCGTTCATTGAGCATCGCGATCGAAATGTTTACGCTGTTTAGCACATTACCGACGTTGTGAAGCACGCTGGTTGCAACCTCAGCCATGCCAGCCTGGCGCGATGCGAGCATGAGGCTTTGCTGTGCTTGTTCAAGTTGTTTATAGGCGTGTTCCTTTGCAGCGATTTGGTCCTGCAACTCGCGTGTGCGTTCGCGCACGCGTTCTTCGAGTTCGTCGTTGGCAGTCTGTAGGGCTGCACGTGCAAGTTTCAGTTCTTTGTTTTTTCGTGTAACTGTTGCATTCCAACAAAGCAAAAACACCACAATTGTGCCCACCCCAACTGCAAGCCATTTAAGTCGCGTTGTTGTCCACCACGGCGGCCGCTTTAGCAGGACTACGTCAGCCGGTGATCGCAGCCGTAGGGTGAACCCATGCGGTTTACCGTTCTCGTCGCTTTGGACTTCGTAAATACCCGTCAGCGCCACGCGCGCGCCTTTGGGCAGGTTCCGCAACGGGGTTGCTTTGTGGGTGTCAGACGACTCCAGAGTTGCTTTGAACATTGAATCATCCCACTGAAGCAAGATCTGGGTTTCAGTTCCTATCCCGATGGCATTTACCACGGTGCCTTCACTGCGCACAAGCAGACCATCCAGATCAAGATTGACAGAGTCACCGCTGTTGAGCTGGATCGGGGTGGGCTCGTTCTTTTGATCTGTAACTCTATACACAGCTTCACGTAGCAGGAATCGTTGCCCTTGATTACCCGGAAACCCCACCACGTCAACTACATCGCCGGGTTGTAGCGGGTCACCCTGTTGGCTCAGGATGAAAAGGCTTTCACCACCATCTTGAATGTAAAGGTAATGACGTGGGACATGCAACGTGACTATACCGGTGGTGCGTACGCGCTTGCCGAGCGCGCTTTCCATGTTAAATCGGCGTAGATCGCCAATGGCGCGTTGCGTCACTGCAAACGGGTCTTCAGGAGCCGGCACTTCGACAATTATTCGGCTCGGTTCAGGACACAAGACCTGGATTCCGATCAACTGGCGTCGTTTGTTTGCAACTGCAGCGCATACACCGGGCACGCGAACAATCGAGCCTTTGAGTGAGTCAAGCGGCTGTGTAGCGGGTGCCCAAACCTCGAACTCACCCGAAGAGGTGCTCATGCGCAGGTTGATCAACCCGCCAACGTAGCTCACAGTCCGCACATAACCGGTCATTTCGATCCAACGACCGTCTTCAGCCCCCGTTAGGGCTTCTTCAAGCGTGATTGACTTGCCGGCTTCGAGGTTCCACCAACCGTCTCGGAGTATGACCGCGTTTGTGACAGCAGGTACGAAATCACCCGCACATGTTTCGCCGCGCACGATCACGACCGTGCCCGGTTTCCAACTATCGGGATCAATCCACTCAGGGGTCATTACGCGCACACCGCCACTTGGGTCTTCGATGTAGGCAAAGCCCGTCTGTTTATGCCACCATGTGACAATACCGCGCAGCTCCACCGGCAAACGGCTGTTGGCTTCTTCATGGCTGAGGTACCTGACCTGTTCAGCAAGCCGCAATGGGAGTGCATTTGAGATTGCGCTTGCGCTGATGCCTGGTATGGCTGCAACAGGGTTCAGGCGGTAAAGCCCCTGCTGCAGACATTTCTGCACACCAACCACCTGTGGATAGCCAATCGCCTCTATGCGCTCGCCAATTCGAACCGGGCAGAGTTGTTTGCTAGCCACTGTGATCAAGCCGGTTCCATCCCAAATGGTTACCCACTTACCTGGGTCATGCCGGCGTATAACACCGGCAACCCGAGTAACCGTGTTTGTTGGGTAATACGGTTTAATGTCCGCGATTTTGGTTAGCGCGATCTCGAACCGCGGGTCTGTAGCCAGGTTGCCGATTACCTCAATGTCATCCGGCTTTGCAACCCACAAGACTAGGTCGCTTAATTTACCCTCCCTGTCGAACTGCGGTACGTAAACGCACTTGAGCCGGATAAAGTCACCCAGTTTGCATTTCGGGACCGGACCGTTTGGCGGGCACAACACGTAAACGGTCACCGCTGTTTCACCTGCAAGCAGATTCAGTTTCAGATGATTGGTGTCAATGTTTGTTTGGAAATCGAGCAGGCCTTCAATCAAAACGAGTCGTGCCTTTAATTCATTAGGTTTTTCAAACAGATTTGTCACCAGCACAGCCCTCAGCTCCACGTTTTCTGCCACGATATCAAGCCGTGTTTGCTCCCAGTCTAATCTCTCCATGCGCGGTACGATTACCCCGTCAATTGCAACCTTTTGGCCCGGGAAAAGTTGGGCCTTTAAACCTCCAAAAGGCAGATATGAGGCGATGCCGTTGCATTCACCCCAAGCAACGTCCCAATGCGGGTCGTGGTAATAGATTGTTACCTCGGTGCGCATCCGGTGCGGTAGGTCGCGACGTTCGGGCGGAACTTCCCAAATCTGCCATGAGTTGGTTAGAATAGGCTGTGATGCGTCAGGATAAGATTGCTGTGCGGATAAGTGTTCAGCGCACAGGTAGATCTGACTCAAGGCAACAATGCAATTTAGCAGGTCTGTTTTGGAAAACCCCTTTTTCAAGTACATCTCACGCACCGTACAGCAAAACATTTGCCGTAAAGACCGAATTGTGTTTGGTAAAGGCGCGCCACGGTTTGGGTTGGGTTGCACTCAAGACCGAGCTTGGGTCAGATTTGTTGGCAAACAATCTTAAGGCAAATCGATTAGAGTGTTTGCAGCCGACTGGCAGAACCACACTTGCAATTTGTTGGTTGAACCGCAGGGTGCCCGCTGCTGAAAGCAATTGTTACGACACTGTTAGACAACGGCAGATGCAACCGACAACCAAATTGGCGGGCGCGGGCACAACAGACGCTTGGGCGCATCCAACACTGGAACCTACCCGCATGAAAGGCGCGTATTTATTTGGTTTTCTCGATTGTTGGAGGCATCTGTCATCTTTTTGGACAGCCGTTGTATGGAATTCGGACAACGCGTTTGATGTGGGCAAACCAATGCAATCAAAGCCGGTGGGGTGGGCACAGTTTGGTGAAACACAAGACAGCGGCGTCCGCAAAGATATTTGTGCATGGCAGCGTCACAAATTGCGACCAGCTTTTCGGTACTATAGCGAGATCGTAAACTGCGCGCCGTCTTTGCCGCTGTGGGATTTGGGTGGGAAAATTTGCCGGGGCACGCGCTACGGCTTTTGCAGCCGGTAAAACGTTTGTTTGTTTGTCATCGGCAATGTAACCGTGAACAACCCGTTTGCGACCAAGACCGGTGCTGATACAGGTGTCCATTCCGGGGTGGCCAGATCCGTCGTGCTTTCAAGGACAAAGCTCACTGCATTTGTTGGCCAAGCCAGAACCAACTCGCCATGTTGGACAATGGCGGACACGCCGGGCGCAAGAGTTGAAAAAGTTGTTGGGACCGAAAAATCGCTCCATGCACCGGCGTTGTCTTTGTACCGCACCTGCCACATGTATGTCGTGCCGTGTGCAAGGCGCCCGACCGGTATTACAATGTTTGTTCGGTTTGCGGTGTCTTCGCCACTGTCGAACACGAGCATCTGATCGGTTGCCCTGCGTAGAACCCATTGACTGGCAGCGTGCTCGGCATTTGTATCGGGGTCAGTGAAGGCCGAGGCAGCCAGTACAGGTGTCAGCGGTTGGTCGGGTGCACCCTCAGCAGGCGCAATGTTATGGGGTGGCTCAGGCGGTTCATTCACATCGCTGACCGTGATGTTGAATATCTTCTCCGTCCCAAGGCCGCCCTGATCAGTGCTGCGAACGCGAATGCTGTAGCTTGATTTGGTCTCGAAATCGAATATTGCTGCGGTCTGCAGCTCGGCATTTGTTACCGTAAACAAATCGTTACCGGTGTCGCCCTCGCCGCGCACCAGGCCGTAGCTGAACGAGTCGTTCGGGTCCGGGTCAATCGTGCTCAACAGGCCGACGGTTGTGCCTTGCAGCGCGTTTTCGGACACGGTTGTGTTCGACAGCAAGATATCGGTTGGACTTGCATTTGGCTGCGCTTGTACAGTCGCAGGCGTGAACTTGATGTAATCAATAACAAGGTTGTAGCCGCTACTGGCCGGGTTTTTGTCAACAACGGTCAGCTTGAGTCGGTAGGTGCCATTCGCATCTGCCTGCCACAGGCCGCAATCGAACTCCTTGAGCATGTTTGTCCAGAGGCCGGTCACATTTGTTGGTGTTGAAAGCTTGATAGGCAAAAAATACACCATGTTCGTGCTGGAATAAGTGTCCTGGACAGACCCCACATTTGTCAGAACACCGCCAGCCAGCCCGCAGGCGAGTTGGAATTTGCCGCGGTCTGCACCTGCGTCTGCACCGATGCAGATTCTGTAGGTCCCTGCAGGCAGGTTGGAGATGACATAAGCAACGTAGCCATTGGTTGCGTTTGCTGTGAGTCGTGTACCGCGCCAGTTGCTGAACGCTGCGTTGGTCAATGTTTCATAGGTGTTGCCGGGGCCGACGTTGGCCGGAAGTGTTTCTGTCTCGAATGCATTTGCAGCGACAACCGTGTAGTTGCTACCTGCAACAGTTGGGAACTCCCAGACGCCGGGCACGATCATGGTTGCGTGCAAGTAATTTGAGCCGAGTTTAACATCAATCGGCCATTTCGAGCGGACACGACAGGTGTTGCCGAGCTTTGAGAGAATGTTTGCAGCTACGAGTCTGTTGCTTTGCCATTGGATATCCACTTGGAACCCACCTCGTGCACACAAACCTCTGATGCTCCCGTTTGTCAATGCGCCTGGCAGCGCAGGGAGCAAAAGCAATTCGTTGCAATGGCTTTGCAGTAACATTTCCGCCACGCCCATCAACGCGCCAAAGATGCCGTCTATCTGCTTGTTGTTGACGTCGGTGAACATGAGGTTTGTCGAGACGTAGTTTCGGAACAGGTTAGTCAGCAGAAGATACGCGCGGTCGCCGTCCAACAACCGGATGCGGCAGCACATTTTCCATGATTTGTCCCAGCCAGTGCTGCCGAGGTTGTCGCCGGCTCGGATGTCTAGCGATGTCTTAGCCGCAACAGCAAGTGCAGGCGTGTAAAATGGAGTGATTTCATCTCCCGGAAACAGCGCCACCAGATGCGACAGGTGTCGGTGTGTATCGGTTGGGCTGTCAACGTCTTCGAGCCACTCTTGGATCTGGCCGAGCCGGCCGATCAGGTTCGGTGGGATCCGAGCGCGAATGGTTGCCAGATTTGTCCTGAAGCTCGTGTCAATGCCCAGCAGTTCACTCGCTTGAATGACGTAATCAAGCAGGGCGCGCACGAGTTGATTGTCAATGGCTGGCCCGGCCACATTTGGGACTTTGAACGTGGGATGGTCGTGCTCGGGCGAGTAAGACGGGTTGGTGACAAGCCAGGTTGCATTCGACCGATGCGGTGTGAGGAAATCCATAAAAAATTCGGCTGCACTTTTCATGAGCGGGTATGCACGTGTAGCCAGCCAGTTCGCGTCGCCCGTGTATTGGTAATGCCACCACAGATGCTGGCAGAGCCACGCACCGCCACACGGCCAAATGCCGTCTGCTCCGTTGATCGGTGCAGCGCCGCGCCACAGGTCTGTGTTGTGATGCACGACCCACCCGCGCGAGAAATAACTTGTTTGTGCAACGCGCGCGCCTGTTATTGCCAGCTCGGCTATCATGTCAAATAACGGCTCGTGGCATTCGGAAAGGTTGCATGCCTCGGCACCCCAGTAGTTCATCTCCTGGTTGATGTTGAGTGTCATTTTGCTTTCCCAACTTGGGTTGGTTGTGTTGTTCCATTTGCCCTGCAGGTTCAACGGCTGCGAGCCGGGTCGTGAGCCGGCAATCATAAGGTACCGGCCCATTTGAAAGTAGAGTGTGACAAGTTGTGGGTCGTCACCCTCATGGGCTCGTTTGATTCGTTGGCCTGTGGGCAGGTTAGTTTTCCATGTTGAACCTAGGTCAAGCTCAACACGCCGGAACAGCGCCTGGTGATCTGCAAGCTGCGCCGTGCGCAACTGTTCATAGGATAACTCGGCTGCAGCAGCTATTATGTTCGAGCACAGCACAGTTGGGTTCGCGCTTACGTCGTCAAACCGGACAAAGTTGGAAGCAACAGCAAGCAGCAATGTGACTGCGTTTGCGTTTGTGACGGTGATTGAGCTTGAGCCAATGGTCACGCTACCGCCTTCTGCGATCACACGCAAACGCGCTTCGTATTCAATTGCGTTTGTCAGACCGGTGGCGAAGTACTCTGGACGCGGCTTGACGCTGACTTTGGCACGCAACACCAGGTCTGCACCAGATTTGTAAACTGTGTTTGAGGGTTGTGGCGTTGAAAAACTGCATGTGAAAGCAATTTTGCCAGGTTGTGTTGCGGTGAGCCGAACCACTATGATGCGGTTGCTCGGTGCGCTAGCAAACACGTCGCGCGTATAGGTTACACCCCCGTGGTTGTACTGCACTGTGACTGTTGCGGTATCAAGGTCGAGTGTGCGTTTGTAGTTTGTCGCTCCTGAATGCGGGAAAGTCAAGATCAGACTGCCAGCCGGTTGATATGATGCCTGCCGCAGCGGTCGGCTCATAAGGTAGAGCTGCGCTTCGGTCCAAATGTTTGAGCCGCTGAACACTTTATCACGAATGCTTGCCAGCCGTTGGGTTGTCATGTTCGGGTTCTCATAGTAATTCGGCTGGCCGATCCAGATTGTGTCTTCATTAAACTGGATTTCTTCGGCTTGTATTCCGCCATAGACCATTGCGGCCAGTTTGCCGTTACCAATTGGATAGGCGTCATGTATCCACGAGATGTTGTTGCCGGGCACGCCCGGGTCGGTTGACCAAAGCACCAACGGCCACGGCTCGGCTCTCAGAGTGGCATTTAAGTGTAATATCAAAACAAAGGAAACTGCCTGAGCACTCCTTGACAGAACTTTGACGAACATCTTTTTGGGTTAAACTGCGTCAAATTGCATCCAAAGACAAGTTGGCAAGCCTTACTTGTTATGATTATCGGTAGCACGTGTACCCCGTGTGTGACACTGCAATGGGGAGCCACTTTGTGCAAGCACGGTTTTAGGAATTTTTTGGATTCTTTGGTATCGCTTTTCACCGCAACGAGCGCGTATGATGCGCATGAAAATCCGGTTTGTGGCATTGGCTTGCGGATTGGCGCCCTGCAGAAGGCGAGTCAATGATTCAGCCGGCAACAACATGTAATTCAAACGGTTATGAACCGAGCACTTGTATTGGGTGGCGGGGGCGCACGCGGGTCGTTCCAGGTCGGGATGTTGCACAGCCTTGTGATCGAGCGTGGGCTTGATTTTCAGATTATTCGAGGGATCAGTGTCGGCGCGCTCAACGCGGCGTTTCTAGCCCAGGCATCCTCGAGCAGCACCAAGGCAGATTCACTTGCTGCATTACGACAAAAAGTGGCTGAGCTTGAACAGCTCTGGCTTACCGAGATCAAAGGCAACCACAGCATTTATGCAGAACGGCCTGGGGGCGTGGTTGGGCTGGCAGCCGGTGCAGACAGTTTGTACTCGCTTGAACCGCTCAAGCGCCTGTTGCATAGGCATCTATCTGTGGCGGCACTGCGCAACTCGGGCCGGAATTTCAAGGTCGGTACAGTGTCGCTGTTGACCGGGCTTTATCGTGAATGGGGGCCCGATGATCCAGGGTTTCTTGACAAGGTGCTTGCGTCGGCTTCGATCCCCGTTGTGTTTCCGTTTGTCAAGGCCACCGCGCCCAAAGACATCATCGTTGACGGCGGCGTGCGCAATATTACGCCGCTGTCGAGCGCGTTTGATGCCGAGCCGGATGAAATATACGTACTGCTTACGAGCCGGTTGGTTTGCACCAACACAGGCTTGCCCGAGTCGGGTGTGCAAGAACAGCCGTTCGAGCAATGGGATGACACTTGGCTTGGGACAAAGGTCTCTGGATTCGACGTTTTGAAGCGGACGATAGAGATTTTGACCGACGAGATTTACCTGGACGATATTCGGGGTGCATTGCAATGGAACAGCGTGCTTGGAGCGATCAACGACGTTGTTGAAGCCACGCCCGCGTCGCTGCGTCGGCGCAGTCGGAAACTGCGGGTTGCACTCGACAGGCTGCGCAAGTCAACGCACAAACGGCTGGTGCGTGTTTGCGTGTTGGCACCACAGGTCTGGTATGGTCAGAACAATAGTTCAACTGATTTTGCGCCGCAGGCAATCGCCGCGGCCATCGAACACGGCAAACAGATCGGACGCAATAGTTCGGTGTGGCTAAGCCGTTAAGCTGTGTTCACATAGGGCAGTATGCCGCAGGCACAGCGTCGAAGAGACGGCCATGTTGTTCCTGTGGCATTGTGCGATGCCGCTGGACACTGCTAGGGTCCTGCTCCCTGCGGAAACTTGACCGGGCAAATTTGCGCCGTGCAAGTGCACGGCAGGGTTATGGCGTGGGGCTGATCGAGCGGCAAATGACGTTGAAAGTGAAGAGAGCCACCATGCCCAACGCACAAGTAAGCTTGCCAACTGCGCCCGCTGCAAGGCCGAGCACGGCACCTGCGCCAGCCTTTGAGGCTTCTTTCCAGGGCCGCCGCCCAGCCAGTTCGAATAAGAACGCACCGATAAACGGCCCGACCAGAAGCCCGATCGGCATAAACAGCAGCCCGACAAGCGCGCCTGCAATTGCACCGAGGCCGCCCCGCCATGTGGCGCCCAGCTTGCGCGCGCCGTATGCTGTAGCCGCGTAATCGAGGCCCATCGCAAGCGCGCCGATTATCGTCATCAGGATCAGAACCCACCATGCTGCGCCTGCGTTGCCGAAGTACAGTTTGTGCGCAAATGCTGTCAGAAGCACAAGCGGTATGCCGGGCAATACTGGCAAAACACTGCCAGCAACGCCGATCATCATTATGACTAACGCAACCACTAGACCGATGATCTGTTCGTGTGTCACGATACGTTCTTGTCAAAGGCGCAGCGCTTGCTGCGCAGCTTTTGCCTAAACCGCTAGTCTTACAGCAGTGTGCGGGCGTTTTTGTTGACTAACGAGCGTTGTTTGTCCCCGCAAATGCGCACAACGATGTCTTTTATGGTAAACCGTTTGAACGATTGCCACTGTTGTGACCGGCGCATTATGTGCTGCGGTCAGTTTGGGTTTGAACGTTTCTGCACCTCGCCTGTCATTGGCACGAACCGCACAGGAAGCACACTGCGTTTCTCGAGTTTATCCCCCCACTTGTACAACAGCACCAGTTCTTGGTCCCAGCTAGGGCCAACCGGAATGATCATCCGGCCGCCATCTTTGAGTTGCTCGAGCAACGGCTCAGGCACTTTCTCCGGTGCGCATGTCACAATAATTGCGTCGAAAGGCGCTTTTTCTGGCCAGCCCTTGTAACCGTCTCCTACTCGCACGAAAACATTTGTGTAGCCAAGCCGTTTGAGGTCTGCCTCGGCACGGTTTGCCAAGGGCTCAATTATCTCGATTGTGTACACCTCTTTTACAAGCTCGGCAAGCACAGCTGCTTGGTACCCTGAGCCGGTGCCAATTTCCAAAATGCGGTCTGTTGGTTTTGGATCGAGTTGCTCTGTCATGAACGCAACTATGTACGGCTGCGATATGGTCTGGCCGTAGCCAATAGGTAACGGCCCGTCTTCATAGGCCTCAGATCTGAGTTGTTCAGGCACGAACTCATGTCGTGGGACCTTGCCCATCACCTCCAGCACGCGCGCATTTGTGATAGCTCGACCCCAGCCGGTCAATTGCTCTTGGACCATCCGTTTGCGTGCTGCGGCATAAGGATCGCCCCCACCGGGTGCGGGTTGGTTCGTCTGAGCTGAACTGCATCCGAACAGCCCGGTCAGCCATAATGCAAGTACACAGTTCATAAATCTCACATGGCAAACCATGAGTCTCACATGCCAAACGATATCCTCTCCGAGTGAAACATGCCACAGCCAAATTTTGCCGGCCGGCTGACGCGCCAGCGTAAGCTTTTGCGCACGGGTCAGAGCCGCTCTGGTGGTGGCGCGTGTGAAACACTTTGTGTTAGTGCGACTTGTGTCTGTGCTGGGCAATTGAGCTGGGCTTAAATTATATCGCGCGGGATTTGCCGTGTTGGCGTTTGCGTTTTTCGGGCTG
This sequence comes from uncultured Verrucomicrobiota bacterium, assembly GCA_964555645.1. Taxonomy (GTDB): domain Bacteria; phylum Verrucomicrobiota; class Verrucomicrobiia; order Limisphaerales; family DTLC01; genus DTLC01. The sequence continues at coordinate 10,280 of CAZKTA010000012.1, read as the reverse complement.
CATGGCTTTTTGGCAGCTCGACACAAGGTTTAGTGCATGGCAGGTTTTGCGGTGTGAAAACCGAGAAGCTGCAAAATCTGCGCGAGCTACTGCGCTCTTTGGGCCGGTGTCTGGTGGCTTACTCGGGCGGTGTTGACTCGACGTTTCTTGCGTACGTGGCATGGGAAGTGTTGGGCGAAAATTCACTGGCTGTGATCGCCGATACACCGAGCCTGCCGCGCCATGAACTGCAAGAAGCACTAGATGTTGCACACAAGTTTGGGTTTCCGGTGCGGCTCGTCACAACGCGCGAGTTTGAGAAGCCAGAATATGTATCGAATCCGGTCGACAGATGTTACCATTGCAAGCGCGAGCTGTTTACGGTGTTTATGCAGATCGCGCGCACAGAAGGATTTAATGCAATTTTGTACGGCGAAAATGCAGATGACACCGGGGATTTTCGACCCGGCAACCGTGCAGCAATCGAGTTTCGTGTGCGTGCGCCACTCAAAGAAGTCGGATTGACCAAGACTGAGATCAGAGAATTGTCTGCGCAGCTCGGGTTGCCTACAGCAGAAAAACCGCCAATGGCATGTTTAAGCTCGCGTGTTCCATACGGCCAAGCTGTAACACCGCAAAAACTGGCTATGATTGAGTCTGCTGAGACTGTGCTCCGCGAGCTTGGATTTAATAATGTTCGTGTCCGGCATCACGAATTAAAGTCTGAACTGCAAAATCCAAAATCCGAACTTGTCCTGAGCCTCGCCCGGATCGAGTTAGGCCAGGCGGAATTTGATAAGTTTTTGGACACAAACGTTTTTGCCCAGGTTGTGCGTGCATTCAAACAAATCGGATACGATTACATCACTTTGGATTTGGAAGGATACCGCACAGGCAGATTGAATGAGGCATTGGCAAAAGCTCTGAGGGTAGATTCAGACACCGGCGGCGGATGAACCCCAAGCCTTTGGCTGGAAGGTTTTGTCCTGCAACTTTTTGGCCTTATCGGTTTAACTAGCAGTTGAATCCTGTTTGTATGGCACAATTCACTTACAAAGCAAGGCGTCGGTCGGGCGAGCTTGTCGAAGGCCTGCTTGAGGTGGCCGACCGAGCTGCTGCGCTTTCTCAGATCGAGCGTCTAGGTCTGTTTCCAGTTGCGGTTGAGCCTGCAAAGGGCAGTGCCGTTGCCCAAGCCGAGGGCGCTGAACTGGGTGGTAAACGAACCTGGACAGCCGCGTTACCGCCCACGTTGCGCCAGATTTTTCAACGCCAACGCCGCCCCAAATTACAAGAGCTCGCCACTTTTACACGGCAACTGGCGAACCTGCTCAAGTCTGGCATGCCAATGACAGTTGCCCTGAACAGCATGACACATTTGCAAACCAAGGGCATTTCTGCCGAAGTCAGCCGCCAACTACGCCAAGACGTCATGGAAGGGCACAGTTTGTCCGATGCAATGGCCAAGCAACCCGTGATTTTTTCGGATCTGTACGTGAACATGGTCCGCGCCGGTGAGCAGAGCGGCGCGCTTGTGGACGTGTTACGGCGATTGGCCGATCATTACGAGCGATTTGCGCAGGTCGAGTCGAAGTTCAAATCTGCACTTGTGTACCCTGCATTCGTTGCGTTAGTCGGCATAGCAATTGTGGTTTTCTTCATGGTAAAATTGCTGCCGACGTTCCTGACAATTTTCGAGGGCATGCAGATTCAGTTGCCCGTGATGACACGGCTATTGATTGGTATCAGTCACGGGTTTACACGCTACTGGTGGTTGGTCGGGTTGGTAATTTTGGCAGTGTATGTCATCTTCAAACGGTTCCAGGCAACCGAAGAGGGTAAACGCAAACTCGACGCATGGAAAATGAACGCGCCTATATTCGGGCGCGTTGTCCAGTTGAACATCTTCGGTCAGTTCGCCCGTACCTTGGGCACACTACTTGAAAACGGCGTGCCTGTGTTGACCGCGTTGAAGATCACCGAACAAACCATACCAAACCGGGTCGTGCGCGAAGCAATCGCACGGACGCGACAGGAGGTCACCGACGGCAAGACAATTGCGCAGCCACTGGCGCGCAGCAAAATTTTCCCGCAATTAATGATTGACCTAATCAAGATCGGCGAAGACAGCGGTGACGTGCCAGGTGCACTGCGCAATCTGGCAGATACTTACGAGGATGAACTATCGGTTGCGTTGCGTGTCATGACCAACCTGATCGAACCGGTGATAATAATTGTCATGGCCGTAGGCGTTGGCTTTTTGCTGATCAGTGTGTTGTCTGCCATGTTCGCCATGACAGCCAACATTGGCGGCTCAATGGGTGGCGGGGTAAGATGAAAATGCACCACTACAAACCGGCCGGGTTCACCCTCATTGAAATTATGATGGTGGTGGGTGTCCTGGGCCTTGTGGCGATGTGGGGGTTGCCAGCCATTTATCGTGTTTCAAGGCAGGAAACGATCCGTGAAGCTGTGAATGATATTGTGGAAGTGTGTAGTCATGCGCGTGCTCAAGCAATACTGCAGGGACGCACCGTCGAGCTTGTCTTCAGGCCACAGGAACGGCGTGTCAGTGTCGGCGGCGCAAGTGCAGGAATAGACGCTGACAACCCAAGTCTGATTGGCGGTGTGCCAGGGACAACGCGTGCGTCTGCGCAATGGTCGGACCGTGTGATGCTGGAGATGCTCGATGTTAACTTCGTCGAATACAAAGACGCTGAACAAGCCAGGGTCCGGTTCTTCCCGAACGGGACATGTGACGAGCTGACAATAGTTTTGCGCTCAGACCGGAACGAGTACCGAAAAATTTCACTCGAAGTAACGACAGGTTTGGCAGAGGTAGAGGTAATGCGATGAGACTAACACAAGGCACGGGACTCACGAGCCGAAAGCCTGGAACCACATTTTGCTCGATGAGCAACAGCATCGGGTCGTTGCGCAGTGTTTCTCGGCCAACTGTTGCCTTCAGCCTTTTGGAAGTGATGATCGCTATGGCGATCTTTTTCATAGCTGTGTTTTCGATCCTTGCATTGGTCGCGAACGGTTTGCGCAATGCGTCTGTGTTGCTCGAGATGCCGGTAGATGCCGGCATGTTGGCTGCCGAGCTTGCCGAGACAAACAGATTAGAAGAGGGATTCGACTCGGGCGATTTCGGCGACATTTTCCCGAACTACAAATGGGTCAGACAAATAACAGAGGTCGGCTCAAACGGGCTGTACCAGGTTGATTTTGCTGTCATTCATGATGTGCGCGGCCGGCCAGTCGAGAACCGAATGAGCATATTGCTCTACCGACCCGGAGCAGGCACACCCCGCCCAGGCATGCTCCGACGATGACAATGAAACTGGTTCGACAACCACATCAATCTGCATTGACACTGGTCGAGGTGCTCATAGCAATCGGCCTGTTGGGGATGGTTGTGGGGGCGATTTACTCGAGTTGGACTGCTATTCTGCGTGCGTCCAAGGTCGGGCAACAGGCCGCAGCAGCAGCACAACGTGAGCGAATGGCCATTCAGGTGATTGAGCAGGCGCTTAACTCGGCCTGCATGTACGCAGCAAATGGCAGATGGTACGCGTTCGTGGCTGAAAACGGCTCAGATGCAATCTTGAGTTTTGTTGCACGGTTGCCCGAGTCGTTCCCACGCGCGGGCAAGTTTGGCAGCCTAGATTTGCGGCGAGTGACTTTTTCGCTCGAGCCGGGCGCGGATGGCCAAAAACAACTCGTGTTACGTCAAAGCCCGTTGCTGATGGAAGTTGACGAGGACGAAGAAAACCATCCTCTAGTTCTTGCTCGGAACGTCAAAGAGCTAAAGCTCGAGTTCTGGGATGCCAGAGCTGGCGAATGGATTCAGGAGTGGCGTAACACAAATCAATTGCCCAGAATCGTGATGGTGGCAATCACGGTCGGCCAACCCGGTGCAGACACCTTTAGTCGAGCTGGTCAGGTGCAACTGGTGCGTTTTGTTAATCTGCCTTCCAGTGGTGTGCAGCCGGCCTGGCAGGCACCGACTCTGCAGCCTGGAGCACCACGACCCGGCCAACCGCCCGTGCTTCGCCCGCCTGGGCCGGGCCAAAACCCACCGGTTATGCAGCCCGCACCGCAGTCAGCTTTTATCCCAGGAGCTGAATAATGAAAGCACTGCACGGCCATAGATTCCAAAATGACGAAACCGGCATCGCGCTCATCATTGTGATGGTTTCGGTCATCGTGCTTTCGGTTCTGGCGGGCGGGTTTGCTTATTCGATGAAAGTCGAGACAAAGCTTGCCCAAAACACAAGTTACGAAACAGAACTAATCTGGTTGGGCCGCTCCGGTGTCGAACGCGCGCGTTGGGTATTAGGATTACAGCTTGCATATGGAAACGAACCTTACGATTCGCTGAACCAGAAATGGGCAGGTGGACCTGGCAGCTTTATGATATCAAATTCGCCCTTGGCCGAAGTTGACCTGAATCAACCGGTCGAACTTGGCAACGGCCGCATCACGAGCATCAAAATCGTGGACCTCGAGCGGAAAGCGAATATCAACCTTGCCAACGAGGCCATGTTGCAACATGCACTTACGTTAATGGGCATGGATGCAGTTGAAGCATCGGCAATCGCAGGTGCAATTCTTGACTGGATTGACCCCGATAATGCAACCCATGCCGGCGGCGCCGAGACGGATTACTACCTCGGTTGCAGGCCGCCTTACGAGGCGAAAAACGGGCCGATAGATGACATGGCCGAGTTGCTGTTGATAAAAGGTGTTACGCCTGAAGTTTTCTGGGGGCAGCTCGCTTCCGAACGGCCAGTGCCTGCCTTTCAGGCGAAGGAAAGAATGTTGATCGGTCTGCGACCTGAATTCTCAGCTTATAGTATCGGTTTAGTTGACCTTTTCACACCGGTTTCATCCGGTCGCATCAACATAAACACCGCCCCCGCAACGGTGTTGCAGTTGATTTCACCACTCATAGACCCGCTAATCGCAGGTGAAATAATCAAATTACGCAGCGGCCCAGACGGCATTGACGGCACCGAAGACGATACGCCGTTCCGGAACCCGGGCGAACTTGTGAACGTACCGGGTTTGAGCCGGCAAGCTGTTGAGAATATCATGCGAATTTGCGATGTCCGCAGTCGGACCTTTGAGGTAACTGTGGACGTTGAAGTGGCAGGGTACAAACGCCAGTTTAAGGCCGTGCTCGGCCGAAACAGCCCCCAGGATATCCAAGTGCTCAGTTTCTACGGCAAGTGAAAGATTCAACTCAACAAGTTCGGAGTTGTGCCCGGATAACCTTTGTGACCGGAACTGATACCGGTGTGGGCAAGACCATCCTAACCGGCTTGATCGTATTGTACCTTCGTAGATGCGGGGTGAATGCATTGGCGATGAAACCCTTTTGCACGGGCGATCGCCACGATGCGGACTTTCTTGCAGCACTCCAAAATGCTCAACTCAACATCCAGGAGATTAATCCGGTCTATTTCCCCGAACCACTTGCTCCGTTGGCCGCAGCGCAAGCACGCCACCGCACTGTAAGTATTCGTCGTGTTCTGAAATTGATCTACACCGTGCGGAACAAGTGTGATTGGCTCGTGATTGAAGGCGTAGGCGGCGTGCTAGTGCCACTCACAAACAAGTGCACAGTTGCGGATTTAATCTCCGAGCTGCAATGCGAAACTGTCGTTGTTGCGCGCAACCGGCTCGGCACAATCAACCACACACTGTTAACAGTCGAAGCCCTCAGGCGCAGGGGAGTCAAATCCATCAGGATAGTTTTGATGGACCAAGACCAGCCAGACCCATCGAGCGCATCTAACCAATTGATTATCAGAAAGTTAGTACAAGACGTGCCCGTTTACAGAATCGGTTTCTTGGGCTCGGATGCAAATGATCCTTCTCGGCTGAAAGAGTATTTCCCGAAAGTAAAAAAAATTGTTGCACAACTTTTGCAGTAATGTATAGTAGCGGCGGTTAGTGGCTTTCCACTACGGGTGCGTAAACCAAAAAAAGCCACTTGACAAATTGCGGCGGATTAATAAATTTGGCGCCGCACATTTACGAGTTGCGTTGAAACGCAGGTTTTTGAGAGATAAAACCAGCGCGGTGTTGAGTTGTCGTCTTTAACAAGTTGCGCTGGCAAGTGTTAAGGAAATTTTGGGGTGGTAACACCCGCTGTTCTTTGAAAATTGAATTGTGCGACAAGACAGAGCCCCTTCAGAACCGGGCGCGTTAGCAGCTCGGTTCGGAAGAGTTCAACCTTTACCGTCCGGTCTAAGCATCGGACAAGAATCAAGCTAACGTCTTTTTTGACGGAGAGTTTGATTCTGGCTCAGAACGAACGCTGGCGGCGTGGATAAGACATGCAAGTCGAGCGGGGACCAGCGGGTAGCAATATCTGCTGGTTCTAGCGGCGCACGGGTGAGTAACACGTGGGTAATCTACCCTGAAGACCGGTATAACCCCGCGAAAGCGGGGCTAATTCCGGATGTGATTGCTGGTGGGCATCCGCTGGCAATCAAAAGCTGGGGCTCCGGTCAAAAGCCGGACCTGGCGCTTCAGGATGAGCCCGCGGCCTATCAGCTAGTTGGTGAGGTAACGGCTCACCAAGGCTAAGACGGGTAGCTGGTCTGAGAGGACGACCAGCCACACTGGGACTGAGACACGGCCCAGACACCTACGGGTGGCAGCAGTCGAGAATCTTTCACAATGGGCGAAAGCTTGATGGAGCGACGCCGCGTGGGGGATGAAGGGCTTCGGCCTGTAAACCCCTGTCATCCGGGACAAAAGCGTCCGGCCTAATACGTCGGACGTCCGATGGTACCGGAAGAGGAAGGGACGGCTAACTCTGTGCCAGCAGCCGCGGTAATACAGAGGTCCCAAGCGTTGTTCGGATTCACTGGGCGTAAAGGGTGCGTAGGCGGTCGGGTAAGTCTGATGTGAAATCCCGCAGCTCAACTGCGGAAGTGCATTGGATACTGCCCGGCTGGAGGATGGGAGAGGGGACTGGAATTCCCGGTGTAGCGGTGAAATGCGTAGATATCGGGAGGAACACCAGTGGCGAAGGCGAGTCCCTGGAACATTCCTGACGCTGAGGCACGAAAGCTAGGGGAGCAAACAGGATTAGATACCCTGGTAGTCCTAGCCCTAAACGGTGCACGTTTGCCGTGGGCGGATTCGACCCCGTCCGTGGCGAAGCTAACGCGTTAAACGTGCCGCCTGGGGAGTACGGCCGCAAGGTTGAAACTCAAAGAAATTGACGGGGGCCTGCACAAGCGGTGGAGCATGTGGCTTAATTCGATGCAACGCGAAGAACCTTACCTGGCCTTGACATGCAGGTGGTAGGAGCCCGAAAGGGCAACGACCCCGCAAGGGGAGCCTGCACAGGTGCTGCATGGCTGTCGTCAGCTCGTGTCGTGAGATGTTGGGTTAAGTCCCGCAACGAGCGCAACCCTCGCGTCCCGTTGCCACTCCCGCGCAAGTGGGAAGCACTCAGGACGGACTGCCCCGCTCCAACGGGGAGGAAGGTGGGGATGACGTCAAGTCAGTATGGCCCTTATGCCCAGGGCTGCACACGTGCTACAATGCCCGGTACAGTGGGAAGCAATACCGTAAGGTGGAGCTAATCCCCAAAAACCGGGCCCAGTTCAGATTGTCGTCTGCAACTCGACGGCATGAAGCCGGAATCGCTAGTAATGGCGCATCAGCTACGGCGCCGTGAATACGTTCCCAGGCCTTGTACACACCGCCCGTCACACCACGAAAGCCGGTTGTACCCGAAGTCGCCCTTTAAAAAAGGCGCCGAAGGTATGGCTGGTGATTGGGGTGAAGTCGTAACAAGGTAGCCGTAGGGGAACCTGCGGCTGGATCACCTCCTTTCTTACGGAGTTGCATGGCGCCCCGCAAACCGTGCGGGGTTGCCTAGGTCGACCGGCCTTTAAAAGGTCGGGTCGGGCTCAAGCGCTTGTCGCACAATTCAGTTTTCAAAAAAAACAGCTGGGTTCTTTGACTGAAGAAAATCGAAGAGATCGGACCCTGACCGGGCCGAATCACAGCGACTTGTTGTGATTTTGGGTGCAAACCTTTTTGGGCTGTGAAACCGGGGCTGTAGCTCAGTGGTAGAGCGGTAGCTTTGCAAGCTATAGGTCGGGAGTTCGAATCTCCTCAGCTCCACCAATCTGAATTGCGGATTGGCGGTTGCAGATTGCGGATTGAAAAAATCCGGCATAGCAAATCCGAAATCCGCAACCCGAAATCCGATAAGGATTCGGGCGTGTAGCTCAGTTGGTTAGAGCATGCGCTTGATAAGCGCAGGGTCACTGGTTCAAGTCCAGTCACGCCCACCATGTGGGTGGACAATTTTCGCCGGCATCAAACCTTGTTCCAGCCTCAGAGCTGGTGCGGGGTGTAACGGATGCGGCTTGTTCTTTGACAACTACACACAGCAAAAACACTGGGTAGATACAGTTCGCCGAGTTGCCATTGGAAACAATGGTAACCATTTAACGATCAAGCTACTAAGGGCGTATGGTGGATGCCTTGGTGCCAAGAGGCGATGAAGGACGTGGCAGGCTGCGATAAGCCACGGGGAGCCGCCTGCAGGCGTTGATCCGTGGATGTCCGAATGGGGCAACCCGATCTTGCGAAAGCAGGATCATCACCGGATGAATGCATAGTCCGGTGAGGCGACACCCGCTGAAGTGAAACATCTCAGTAAGCGGAGGAAAAGAAAACGAATGTGATTCCGTCAGTAGTGGCGAGCGAAAGCGGAACAGGCCAAACCGGGAGGACTTGTCTTCCCGGGGTAGCGGGACCCCGATACCGGGGAGAGGGCGGGTTAGCAGAACCTTCTGGAATGCTGGGCCATAGACCGTGAAAGCCGGGTAAGCGAAAACCCAAACTCCTTCGGGGGTATCCCAAGTAGCACGGAGCACGTGGAACTCTGTGCGAATCTGTCCGGACCACCGGATAAGCCTAAATACTCCTTGGCAACCGATAGTGCACCAGTACCGTGAGGGAAAGGTGAAAAGAACCGCTGTTAGCGGAGTGAAATAGAACCTGAAACCATATGCCTACAAGGTGTAGGAGCCCCGAAGTAATTCGGGGTGACTGCGTGCCTTTTGCATAATGAGTCCGGGAGTTATTGTCCGTGGCGAGCTTAAGGCTGGTGTGTCAGCCGGAGGCGAAGCGAAAGCGAGTGCTAACAGCGCGACAAGTCGCGGGCAATAGACCCGAAGCGGAGGTGATCTACTCTTGGGCAGGTTGAAGTCTGGGTAACTCCAGATGGAGGACCGAACTCGTGGGTGTTGAAAAACCCTGAGATGACCTGAGAGTAGGAGCGAAAGACTAATCAAACCCCGTAATAGCTGGTTCTCCCCGAAATCGCTTGAGGGCGAGCGTTGTGGAAGTACCCGGCGGAGGTAGAGCACTGAATGGCTTAGGGGCCCTACCAGGCTACCAAAACCAATCAAACTCCGAATGCCGCCGGTCACAATACCACAGCAGTCAGACTGTGGGGGATAAGCTTCATAGTCGAGAGGGCAACAGCCCAGATCATCGGCTAAGGTGCCAAAATGTGGTTAAGTGGAAAGGATGTGGCGTTGCTAAAACAGTGAGGATGTTGGCTTAGAGGCAGCCATCATTTAAACAGTGCGTAACAGCTGACTCACCGAGCGACGCTGCGCCGAAAATGATTGGCGATCAAACCGCATACCGAAGCCATGGATTGACATGCTCTTCGGAGCGTGTCAGTGGTAGGGGAGCGTAGCCGGCTGCAGCGAAGCGGAAGGGGAACCGACCGTGGAGCGCCGGCTAGTGAGAATCCGGACACGAGTAGCGATAAACCGGGTGAGAATCCCGGTCGCCGTAAACCCAAGGGTTCCTGGGCCAGGTTCGTCCGCCCAGGGTTAGCCGGGAGCTAAGGCGAGGCCGTAAGGCGTAGCCGATGCACAGCAGGTAAATATTCCTGCGCCGGGTGGGAATTAGCGACGTGGTGACGCAACAACAAAGGCGGCTAGGCAATCGAATGCTGAGCTTAGGCGCAAGCCGAAGCGCACCGCTGGAGGCGTTGCCGAGAAAAGCCGCGTTGTATGTCCCATTCGCCCGTACCGTAAACCGACACAGGTGGGTGAGTGTAAATGCACTCAGGCGCGCGAGTGAAACCTCTCTAAGGAACTCGGCAAGTTAGCCCCGTAACTTCGGGAGAAGGGGTGCTCAAGGCCGTGACAGTAATGTTGCGGCTGCGAGTCTCAGTAAATTGCGCTCTGCGACTGTTTAACAAAAACACAGCTCTCTGCAAAGTCGTGAAGACGACGTATAGG
>CAZKTA010000011.1:0-96609 GCA_964555645.1 uncultured Verrucomicrobiota bacterium | reverse complement strand
GTGCGATTTCAAAAAGAAGCAGTTCCAAAAATTAGTTCGTGGGCTAGGTCTGAAGGTGGAATACGTTTACGTGCTGAATGATTGGTTCAAAAAGCCCGCTTACAAAGATGTGCTAGATTACATTGAAAGTGTGGGTTGCCACTACAAATTCAATTCACTACCGTTGACTTGGCTTGGCCTGCCCGAATCTTAGACTTTCAATTTTTCCCATGACCGACCCTGTCATTACACCTGAATTGGTCGCGCAGCACAACCTCACGCCTGAGGAATACGTCAAGATCAAGGAAATCCTCGGGCGCGAGCCGACCTATACCGAGCTGGGCATATTCTCGGTAATGTGGAGCGAGCATTGCTCGTACAAGAGTACCAAGCCGTTGCTGCGCATGTTGCCGACGCGCTCGGGGCGTGTGTTGGTCGGCGCAGGCGAAGAAAACGCAGGCATAATTGATATTGGCGACGGCTTGGCAATAGCGTTCAAGGTCGAGTCACATAACCACCCCAGCGCAGTAGAGCCGTTCCAAGGCGCAGCCACGGGCGTAGGCGGTATCATCCGCGATATTTTCACCATGGGCGCGCGGCCCATTTGTGCGCTGGACTCACTGCGGTTTGGCCCGATAACAAATGAAACTGGATTGGTGCGTGCACCCGCCTCGGGCGCAGCGGTTGATGCTTCGTCAACCGTGAAAGGAAATGCCCACAACGCGGCCGCGTCGGCAGCACACGAGGGTGTGTGTGCTACTCAAACCGAAAAATCTGAAACTGGTCAGGGCTTTGTTACAGTGACTCCTGCAAATGGCGAAAAAGAGGCTGCGCTGAAGAACAATCGTCGGTTGTTTGCCGGCGTGGTGGCTGGTATTGCGCATTATGGGAACTGTTTCGGCATACCTACGCTTGCCGGTGAGGTGTACTTCGATAAGGCATTCGAGGGTAACCCACTTGTAAATGTGTTTTGTCTGGGTGTGTTGCGACACGAGCAGATTATGCGTGCGTGCGCAAAAGGTGTTGGCAATCCGGTCTTTTACGTCGGGCCACCCACCGGCCGTGATGGTTTGGCCGGCGCAGCGTTTGCGTCGCAGGACTTGACTGAGGACTCAGCCGAGCACCAGCGCGGTGCGGTGCAGGTTGGCGACCCGTTCATGGAAAAGCTGTTGTGCGAGGCGTGTCTCGAGTTGCTTGCCACAGGTGCGGTTGCGGGCATGCAAGACATGGGCGCAGCAGGGTTGACATGTTCAACCTGCGAGACCGCAGCACGCGCAGGTACCGGCATTGAGATTGATTTAGACAAGGTACCACAACGCGCGCCGAACATGTCCAGCTACGAGATCATGCTTTCTGAATCACAGGAACGCATGTTGATCATCGTCCATAAAGGCCGCGAGGAAGAGGTCAAACGAATCTTCGACAAGTGGGACTTGCCCTGGGCCGAGATCGGTGTGGTAACAGACACAGGTCGAATGGTGGTCAAACACAAGGGTAAGGTTGTAGCAGATATCCCTAGCAAACCGCTCGCAACTGAATCCCCCGTGTGCATACGCACAGCGCGCCAGCCGGAGTATTTGAAGACTGTGCGAGCGTTCCGGCTTGATAGTTTGCCGGATCTGACAGATCCAACCGATTCACTCAGACGCCTTGTTGCCTGGCCGACGATTGCGTCCAAAAACTGGGTCTATCGCCAGTACGATCACATGGTGCGCGACGGTTCAGTGGTATGCCCCGGCAGCGACGCCGCAGTGGTGCGGATCAAACACGATTCTATCCCACCACTTTGGCCTGGGCAACAACCGCGTCCCGTGCCCGAAAAGTTCATTGCGATAACATCCGACTGTAATGCCGCATACGTTTATCTTGATCCGTACGAAGGCAGCAAAATTGCCGTGGTCGAAGCTGCGCGCAACCTTGCCTGCTCAGGTGCAACACCATTAGGTATCACGGACAATTTGAATTTCGGCAGTCCGCTCAACCCGGAAATATACTGGCAACTGACCGAAAGCGTACGCGGCTTGGCTGACGCGTGTCGTGCGTTGAACGTGCCTGTGACCGGTGGCAACTGCTCGCTTTACAACCAAAGTCCCCTCGGGCCAATTGACCCGACTCCAACGGTTGTAATGGTCGGCTTGATCGAACGCGCTGAGCATATTACAACCCAGTGGTTCAAAGACGAAGGTGACGCAATTGTTTTGCTGGGTGCACCCGTTGACACCGCAGATCCATTGCAGGGCCTTGGTGGCTCTGCTTATCTGCAAGTTATACACGGCAGGAAAACCGGCACGCCGCCGCGCTGCGATCTTGAGCAGGCACAAACACTGCATACAACGTTGCTTGGGCTGATACAATCGGGCCTGATCAAAAGCGCGCACGACTGCAGCGAAGGCGGTCTGGCCGTTTGCCTAGCCGAGTGCTGCATCAGCCAGCAGGTTGCACGGAACACACCCCGGGTAATCGGTGCCACAGTAGATTTGACCAATCTGAAGGCTGAACTACAAACCCGTCTCGATGCTTTGCTCTTTGGTGAGACCCAGGGGCGTGTCGTGCTCAGTTGCAAACCGCTGGACGCGGTGAAAGTGGTCGAGCGCGCTAAGCTAATGGGTGTGCCTGCAATACAGATCGGCACAGTAGGCGGCGATAAACTCGTGGTCAAAACTGGCGCAGGCCAGTTCAATTGGGAGTTGCGTGAACTGCATGATCTTTGGTGGAATTCAATTGCCCGGGCGATGGCATAGATGACCAAAGCCGCGAGATGGTTGCTAACACTTCTATGCTGCAAGCTGTATCCACGGCACATGCACTGCGTAAATGCCAACTGTTCGGTGGGTTGACTGAGGCGGATTTGGGTCAGATCGTGGCAATTACATCAGCCAGGTCGTTGAGCAAGGGCGATTACCTGTTCCACCAAGGCGATCCTGTGCGCGGGTTTTACGTTGTACAAAGCGGCGCGATTAACGTGCATCGGCTCAACGCTGCAGGCAAAGAACAGGTGATCCACATTTTTCGCGCCGGTGAATCATTTGCCGAGGCGGCTTTGGTTGGGCATGGGGGCTACCCGGCCTATGCCCGGGCAGAGAAAGCATCGCGCGTGTTGTTGGTGCAAAAAGACGGTTTTCTGGCGTTGCTCAGGCGCAAGCCGGAATTTGCCATCCGCATGTTCAGCGCCATCAGTCAGCGCCTCCACACTTTGGTGGAACGCTTGGACGACCTCACGCTCAAGGATGTCGAAACCCGTTTTGCGCACTGGCTGATTGAGCGTTGCCCGGATCGCACAAGTCAACAACCGACGCGCATTGAGTTGGACTTCACCAAACAGGCGCTGGCAGCCGAGTTGGGAACGGTTGGCGAAACACTGTCGCGTCTGCTGGCCAAATTCCGCGCCGAGAATCTGCTCGAGGTGAAAGGCAAGACGCTCACAGTACTCTCGCCCGCGCGCCTGGACGCTTTGCTGCGACGCGATCTCGGCGGGTAAGGCGTTTCAAAAACGAACAGGCTTTGAATCGGCGTTGAGAAGTAAACGAGCGAACCAATCGCCATGCAGGCGCGGCCGGAGAATGAAAGACGTTGCCCCGGCGCTGAGAAGCTGACATGAAAGAGGCCCGCATGGCGGCGGCCCGTAGTCGCGGGCTGAAAAAAGTACGAATCGCTGAAGTTGGATTGCCAAAGCGACCGGTTTTTGGCCATATCAAACCTGCACAAACATAGGATTAACTGAGCGGCCAATCCGCGCGTTGTTCATGAAAGACAATCCAGGTCAATCCGTGGCCAACGGACAGCCGGCGGCAACCGCCCCCAGCGACGGCGAGGCGCGCATCAATCTGCTTGAGCGTTACGGTCTCCAATTGCTTCAGCGCTGGCGCACAGCCGAGGTCTTGAGCCCGCACCTGCTCTCACCCGAGGAGTGGCTGCGCTTCAAGCGTCTGGAACGGCAGACGGTTTTTCGCGCAGCTCTGGCGGGGGTGGTAGCGGGCGTAATCCTCGGAGGTTTCGAGGTGGCAGTCAGCGCCCGGCTTGGCGGCGAAATGTCACCTGCCCTGTGGCGCGAGCAACTTTCCTATTGGATCGCGTTTGTTGTGTTGATCGTCGTGGTCAGCGTGATTGAAATCTGCTTTCTGTATTGGAACGCGCTGCAGGGGTGGGGAAGCTTAGCGCCATCGCCGGAGTGGAATTGGCGAAGGAGGAAGTTGGCGCCGTGGTTAGCCGGGCGCTAGTGCGGGCGGCGCTGGAAATGCCCAACATTCATCAGACCATGTTTGGCATCAATCCGTACGCCCGAACGCCGCGCTGGAAGCTGGTGTTGTGGGCGCTGCTTTACCGGCTAAAGGTCAGCGCCACCAGTTTCCTGGCGCGAATCTTCCTGCGCCGGCTGCTGGCCCGCGCCGTGCTTCGCGTGTTCATTCCGCTGGTCGCCATCCCCGTCTATGCGATCTGGAACGCGGCGGTCACAGGTTGGGTGCTGCGGCAGGGACGCGTTCGCGCGCTCGGGCCCTGGGCGGCGAAGGAGCTGGCCGAACACGTTTCACGGCATCGCAATCTGTTGAGCGAACAGGGGCGGCAAGTGATTCTCGGCGGCGTGGCCGAGCTGATGATACTCACCGCTGACGCCCATCCGAACTACTACGTGTTGCTGACGCGGTTGCTGCCGGCAATGAAGCTGACGCCGGAACAAGTTCAACCGCGCTGGACCGGCCTGGGAGCGTTCAAGAACCTGACACCTGAGGAAGAGAAACTTGCCCTGACGATCTTCACGGTCACGGTGGTCATAGACGGTCGCACCCGGCGGGCGGAGTTGGAACTGCTGGCGAAGATGTATGAGAGCTGCGGCCTGCCATTCGACGCTCAGGCAGTCCACCGGTTGCGCGCCGCTTTTGTTGGCGGCAGAAGCATTCTTCAACCGGTCCTGGCGATGTGTGGAGGTTGACGCAACTGCGCCACTGCGACTGTGTCCGCATCGCGCACAGCGCGTTGGGCGCTGTCGCCTCACTTGGTCTTTCGGATTCACCATTTCTGATCCATGTTCACGCCGCCAATCCCAGTATTTCCTGAAGGTCTTTCTCAACGGTTGTGATCGGCGTAAGGTTGAACTTTTCGTTGAGTATCTTGAGCACGGCCGGCGTCACAAACGCCGGCAGGCTCGGCCCAAGCCGGATGTTGCGAATGCCCAAATGCAGCAGCGTCAACAAAATTGCCACCGCTTTCTGTTCATACCACGAGAGCACCAGTGACAGCGGCAGGTCGTTGACGCCGCAGTTGAACGCTTTGGAGAGCGCGACCGCGATCTGAATGGCTGAATAGGCGTCGTTGCACTGGCCGACATCCAGCAGGCGCGGAATGCCACCGATGGTCCCAAAATTCAGTTTGTTAAACCGGTATTTGCCGCACGCCAACGTGAGGATGACGCAGTCCTTGGGCACGGACTCGGCGAACTCGGTGTAGTAATCGCGGCCCACCTTCGCGCCGTCGCAGCCGCCCACTAGGAAGAAGTGTTTGATTGCGCCGGACTTGACCGCTTCGATGATCTTGTCCGCCGCGCCCAGCACGGCATTGTGACCGAAGCCGACGAGAATTGTCTTGTTCGGACCGTCCATGGCAAAGCCGGGCGCGGCCAGCGCAGCCTCGATGACGGGCAAAAAATCGCGGTTGGTGATGTGCCGCACGCCGGGCCAACCGACTAGGCCGCTTGTGAAGATTCGGTCTTTGTAGCTAGGTTGTGGTTCCTGTAGGCAGTTAGTTGTCATGAGTATTGCACCTGGGAACGTAGCGAATTCGTCTTTTTGGTCCTGCCACGCTCCGCCGTAGTTGCCGACAAGATGCAGGTATTTCTTCAAGCCCGGATAGCCGTGGGCGGGCAACATCTCGCCGTGGGTGTAGATGTTGATGCCCTTGCCGGCGGTTTGCTTGAGCAACTCCTCGAGGTCTTTGAGATCGTGGCCAGAGACCAGAATTGCTTTGCCTTTGACGGGCTCGATTCGTACCGGGGTTGGGACCGGATGTCCGTAGGCGCTGGTGTGGGCGCGGTCGAGCAGTTCCATCGTCTTGAGATTGACCTCGCCGCATCTGAGGCAGAGAGCAAACAGTTTCTCTGCAGTTGGCTGCGTTTCGGCAAGGTAAGTTAGCGCCTCGCTGAAGAAGCCATAAATTTCGTCCGATTCAGCGTTAAGGATTGCTGCATGGTCTGCGTAAGCTGCGGTACCCTTGAGCCCGTAAAGCAATAGCTCCTGCAACCCGGTTGCATCAGGTCCATATTCATCAAGTCTCTTTAGAATCGAGACAGCCCGGCCCTGCCCGAGTAAACCGTCAAGCCCAGGTGCAGGCTTCCAAGTTGCTGGCCCGCGCAATTGTTCCGGCGCGAGCCCAGCTTTTCGCGCGACGGATTCGTAAATCGCACGCGCTTGGTCTCGCACATCTGCTGCCTTGCGGATGAGTCGCTCGATAGCCTGAGGGTCGAAATTCACATTTGTGACTGTTGCAAAAAGCGCCTCAATAATGAACCTGTCAATTGCGCGGTTGTTTATGCCGAGTTTATGCAGGCGGTGGTTGCACTGCGCGATGCCCTTGACAGCGTGGACGAGGAGGTCCTGCAAGCTTGCGGTTTGTTCATCCTTGCCGCAGGTGCCAATGACCGTGCAGGCTTTGCTTTTGGCCGTCTGTTCACACTGAAAACAAAACATGGCTTAATCAACGGTTTACTGTTATTTCTCGTTCGTGCTTGCGGTTTGTGCAGCAAGCGCGTTCATAGGCGCGTAACTTAACAACTTTGCGCCGGTGGACTTTGACTTAGGTCAAATATTCGCATTTTTTCGGTGCGCCTGCCATCGCAGCAAAGCAGCGCGCTGTTAAACATGTACCCAAGAAAACCGCCGATCCTACCGTATTTTTGGCTGGGACAAGGCTACTGTTTGCGGAAGCACACTAAATTTATCGCTTGCGCCAGAGCAAAGAGACTTGTTGGATTTGGTCTGTGCAATGACTGAGCGCGAGTTTTATCCTAAACATTACTGCGGTGTGGTGGGTGTGTACGGCCACCCGCGTGCGGCGGAGTTGTGCTTTTACTGTCTTTACGCACTGCAACATCGTGGTCAGGAGAGCGCAGGTATCGTGAGCTGTCACCAAGGCAGGTTTTACAAGTACCACGGCATGGGGCTTGTTGCGCAGGTGTTTAATCAAAAGATTCTGGATGAATTGCCTGGTACAATGGCAATTGGGCACACCCGGTATTCAACGATGGGCTCAACCCATATACGGAATGCACAGCCGTTAACGGTTGATTGCCGACGCGGCCAGATTGCAGTTGCGCACAATGGCAACCTCACAAACGCGGCTTTGCTTCGTGACAGCCTTGAGGAACGCGGCTTGATTTTTCAAACGACCACAGACAGCGAAATCATACTTACGCTGCTGGCACAGCCAACCATAGCAGGCGAGGAAAACAATGTTGTCCGCACGATTCGGTGTCTCGAAGGCGCTTATTCGCTGGTCATAATGACCGAAAAAGAAGTGGTCGGTGTACGTGACCCGTACGGGTTCAGGCCGCTGTCGTTGGCCAAAAAAGACGATGCTTGGATACTGGCCAGTGAAACCTGTGTGTTTGATTTGATCGGCGCGAAGTTCGTGCGGGATGTTGAGCCGGGTGAAATCGTGCTCATTGACGAAAAAGGCATCACAACTCTGCAAGCTTTTCCCGAGCACAATCGCCGTGCCTTTTGCATATTCGAGTTTATCTACTTTGCGCGGCCGGACAGCACGATCATGGGCCGCAACGTGTACAAGGTGCGAGTTGAGCTTGGGCGACAGCTTGCGCGTGAGCACCCGGTAGAGGCTGACATAGTTGTGCCTGTGCCAGACAGCGGTAACTGTGCTGCGCTTGGTTACGCACTCGAAAGCGGTATTCCGTTTGAGATGGCCTTTGTGCGAAATCACTATGTCGGGCGCAGTTTCCTGCAACCATCACAGTTGATCCGCGATTTTGATGTGCGTATGAAGCTCAATCTGATAGCCGAGGTGGTGCGCGGCAAACGCGTGGTTGTGATAGACGATTCAATTGTCCGGGGCACGACAAGTCGCGCGCGTATCAACAACCTCAAAGAAGCCGGCGCCAAAGAAGTTCACATGATGGTCAGTTGTCCGCCGCACATGAACCCGTGTGTGTACGGCATAGACTTTCCCGACCGCAGCAAGTTAATGGCAGCAAACTGTACGATCGAACAAATCAGACAGTACCTTAACGCTGATTCACTCCATTACCTTTCACAAGACGGCATGGTCAAGGCAACCGGCTTGTCAAAAGAGGCTTTTTGCATGGCATGCTACGACGGCAATTACCCGGTGCCATTTGATGTTGCGCTGGACAAGATGATAATCGAACGACAACGCGCTAGAGTCGAGACACTAGGCGAAGTATTGGCCAGGGAACGCGAACAAATCAGACTGCTTTGATCGCTCAAACAGTATCTATCTGCCAGTGCACCACTGCCACTGCGCAGGACACTCACTGTGCTGCAGATTTTATTCGCAGCATCGGAGTTGTAGTGTCCCCGGCACTGCCGGGCACTTCTGTTGTGTGCATTTTCCTGCCCACATATGGAAAAGCCCATTGAACCGCTGAGTAGCACATTGCCACCTGAGGCCGGGCCTTCAATCGGCACGGTTGGCAGACCGCGTAACGTGGGCTGGTTACGCGCTGCAGCTCTGCTGTATGGCGACTGGGGCACAAGCAAAGCGTATGTCATTGGGCTAGCGCTTTTCTTTGTCGGTTACACTGCGTTGCCGCATCTGCTGGCTGTATCGTTGGTGACGGCCATAGTCGGCATCAACTACATCTGGGTTTGCCGGTGTTTTGCAACCGGCGGCGGCGTGTACACAGCAGCAGGTATGCATTCGCGGCGCCTTGCGGTTATAGGCGGATTACTCCTGCTGGCTGATTACATTGTCACTGCTTCACTGAGTTGTTTGGACGCATTCTTCTACTTCGGGTTCGATCATTACCAGGCGAAAAAATGGGCTATAATTGCCATTTTTGTCATTGGAGCATTGAATTTTTTCGGCCCGAAACACACCGGCAGCATCGCAATCTGGCTAGCTGCGCCCGTTGTGCTGTCGGTCATTGCGTTGATTGTGGCTGGGATATCGCACCTACCTGAGTTCCATCCTGAACCACCGCGAGGCGGTTTTTTGCGTAACTGGGAGGCGTTTGTGTGCATGATCCTGGCGTTGTCTGGAGTTGAAGCTGCAGCCAGCCACACAGGTGTGATGAAACTCGATCCGGGCTCGACTCCGGATAAGCCGTCTGTGCGGATAACTTCACGCCGTGCAGTTGGCGCTGTGATGATTGAAGTTGTGCTTGCCACAGCACTGTTGGGTGTGCTGGCGATGTGCCTGCCGTTGCCGGCTGAAGAACTATCCAATCACAAGGAAGACATGCTCCGCTACATGGGCGAGGTATTTATTGGCCCGTGGTTCGGCAAGATCATTGGCGCGGTGTTTGGGCTATTGTTGCTTTCGGCTGTGAACACCGCCATAAGCGGCATGGTCGCGTTGTTGTACGTGATGGCGCGCGACGGTGAACTGCCGGACACATTCACGCAGCTCAACAGGTTCGGTGTGCCTTGGGTGGCACTTATCGCTGCCACAATTCTGCCTGTAATCGTACTGGACATAGGTGACTCGGTTGAGGCACTGGCGCATCTGTATGCAATTGGTGTTGTGGGTGCAATTGTGCTGGACATCGGCTCATGCGCATTTGCCAAGGGTCTGCCACTGTTAAAACGCGAACGAGTGGTGATGAAAGCCACAGCCGCACTGCTTGCTGTGATCTGGATTACGATTGCGTGGAGTAAACCGGGTGCGTTGTTGTTTGTGACGATTGTGCTTTCGGTCGGTCTGGCGGTGCGCGAATACACACGCCGCCGCGCGCGACTTGCTCCTGCGATGGCTGCGCCTGCCGGAGCTGTAGCTCCCCCAGTAGCAAGTGCGCCGACGGGGGCACAGCCGCGGTTTTTGGGCGAGAAAATCCTGGTTGCCGCGCGCGGCTGGACACCGGCACTGCAGTTTGCACTCGAGGAAGCGCGTGTGCGCGGTGCACAATTGCTGGTGCTTTACATTCGCGAAGTCGCAGTGCAAGCCGACCTAAGCTCAGACTGGCGCCAGGACCCGGTCGCACGCGAGCTGTTCACACGCGTGCTTGCCGAGGCGGGCAATCTGAAAATTCAGCCGCTCTACGGTGTAAGCGACTCACCCGCTGACACAATCATTGACATTGCGGCAACGTTCGGTGTCGACACGGTTGTGCTTGGCGGCAGCAAACGCGCTGCGTTGGTAAATCTGCTCAAGGGCAATGTAGTTGCGCGTGTGGCGGCAAACTTGCCCGAGTCAATGCACCTGATCGTGATCGGCTAGGTGGGACAACACCGGCACCTGAGTTTGCTGCGTCACCAACACAACAAACAATTTATGTTCAAAGGCGCAAACTCTTAAGATTAACCGTGCCGTGGACAATCGCGAAGCACTAGTTGCGTTGAACATGATCGAGCATGTCGGCCCGATCAGGGTACGCCAACTGCTCGAACGCTTTGGCGATGCATCTGCAGTGTTGCGCGCCAGCAAACATCAACTGCTGCAAGTGCACGGCATCGGCGAAGAAACTGCAGACGCAATTGCGAACTGGGAAAAGTCAATTGACCTCGCTGCAGAGCTGCGTCGGGTTGCTGAGTTCGGTTGCCAAATCATTACACAGGCAGACGCCGAGTACCCCGGACTGCTGCGTCAGATTTACGACCCGCCGATTGTGCTTTACGTCAAAGGCACGCTAAGCACGCTGGACAAGAACTCAATTGCTATTGTCGGCACACGCGAAGCAACGCACTACGGCATTGAGAGCGCGCGCAAGCTCGCATACCAACTCGCTTACTTGGGGGTGACGGTTGTCAGCGGCGGCGCACGCGGTATTGACACCGCTGCACACCAGGGCGCACTTGCTGCCAAAGGCCGCACAATTGCTGTGCTTGGGACCGGCATCAACATTGTGGTACCACCTGAAAACAAGGATTTGTTTGAGCGTATCACGGCCAATGGCGCGCTGATCACGCAGTTCCCGTTTAATCGAACCCCGGACAAACAGTCGTTCGCCATTCGCAACCGGATTGTAGCAGGAATGACACTCGGCACGGTTGTGGTTGAAGCCGGACTGCGCAGCGGTGCACTTATCACAGCCAATTTCGCAACCGAGTACGGGCGGCAGGTATTCGCCGTGCCGGGCAGAATAGATTCACCCCGCAGCAAGGGGTGTCACGACCTTATCAAGAAAGGCGCCAAGCTATGCGAAAGTGCCGAAGACATCTTGAGCGAGTTCGAGTATCTGTTCCCGACAAGCACCTGGCCGTGTTCACCGGCTGAGCCTGGTGTTTTACCTGCAATTGAATTATCTGAAACCGAGCAGAAAGTTTACGATGCGCTTGGTGAGGATGAACTCAGCATTGAAGACGTGATCCGACGCAGCGGTTTGCCCAGCTCGACTGTGAGCGTTGCGTTGCTTAGCCTTGAAATGAAGCGCATCGTTAAACAACTGCCCGGTAAGATATTTGTCCGAAACCGGTAAAACCCGATTTGTGCCTCGTGAGTTAGCACAAGTTGAATCGGGCACGGCCTTTCAGGAAAACTTACATCCCCCACACAATTGTGTTTAACCCTGCTGAGGTTTTTGTGGCTCGGTAGTTGGCTTGGGTTGTTCGGGCCGCGGCACGACAACCACGGGCACAGGATACCGCAATTTTAGCACTTCATCCACCAACACCTCGATGTAGTAGCTGCCCGGTGCCTTAAACTCGACCTGCGGGAACACAGTCACGTTGCTTGCGCATAGAAAGGCTTCTTCCAAGCTAAACCGTAGCTCGCTCCTGCGTAGCACGGTTTGTTGGTCAGGCGCAATCAACCTGACCGCCTCGATGAACTGGCCCAGACCCGAACTCCAGCGGTTGAACACTGTGAGTCTGTAGGCTGTAACCGGCAGTTGCGGTACGCGGATCGAGCTGAGCACACCAACAATGATGAAGTTGCCGTTTATTTCCTGGCGGACCTCCTCGCACAATAGCGAGCATTGCAAATCGGGCAAAATTCGCTTTGCATTCATTAGTTGCCGAATGGTTAGGTTGTTGAATTGTTAAACCGTCGAACTGTTAAACGGTCGAAAGGCCAGAGCAGTAAAGCAGCAAAATGTAACCAGCCCGTGGCGGCGCCAAATCCAACCGCAGCCGAGCGCGCACGACATATCTGAGTTCATACTTTGGTCACCGACTCAACGTGCTGCTAAGCTCTCCGCCGCACGCACAGTATTACGCATGAGCATTGCGATTGTCATTGGGCCGACCCCACCCGGGTTAGGCGTGATTTTGCCTGCAATAGGTTGCACAGCCGCAAAGTCAACGTCGCCGACCAGCTTTGTCCCGGACGGGCTGGTCGGGTCGGCTACGCGATTTACACCTACGTCAATCACAACCGCGCCAGGCTTGACCATGTCGGCCTTGACAAACTGCGGCACGCCAATTGCCGCAACCAAAATGTCTGCCCGCAAACAGTGCGCCTTCAAGTCGTGCGTGGCTGAGTGACAAATTGTAACGGTTGCATTTGCCCCAGGCGCTTTTTGAGCAAGCATAACGGCAAGTGGTTTACCAACTATGTTGCCCCGACCCAGCACAACTACATCTGCGCCGTTTGTCTTAACACCGGAGCGGATCAACAGCTCGCGTATGCCGGCCGGCGTGCATGGCTCGAACCCGGCCGGGTCGCCCAACATCAGCTTGCCGAGGTTCACCGGATGAAATCCGTCAACGTCTTTTTCGGGCAGTACACTCGAATAAATCACTGCGGGCCGAATGTGAGGGGGCAACGGCGCCTGTACCAGAATGCCGTGCAACCGCTTGTCAGCATTGAGTCTTGCAAGCAGTTCGAGCAAGTCGGCTTCGGCGGTTGCCTCTGGCAAAACGTGTGTCTCGGAATAGATACCGAGTTCGGCGCTAACCTTTTCTTTGCGCCCGACGTAAACCTTCGATGCGGGGTCTTCTCCGACGCGCACAAACGCAAGGCCGGGTTGGATGCCGCGCTGCTTAAGCTGTACGATGCGCTGCGCCAGTTCAGCCTGAATCTGCGCTGCAATGGCCCGACCGTCAATGAGGTTGGTCGGCTGCATCACTCGACAACGTAAATGCGGTGGATCGTTAGCACGGGCGTGTTTGTCCAGCGTTTGTCAATCCCTTCTTCGCCCGAGACGATTATTCGCAGGTTCCTGTACCTGCGCAGGTTCAGGTTTGTAGCTGTTGTGTACAGGTAATTGATGATTTCGCCTGTGTCAGGGCTTACGAGACAAAACGGTGTGGGCGCTTGAATGCTGAGTGAGTACCTGACGATTCCTTCGCGTTGAACGATGCGTTTTGGTGGTGGTTGTTCCTCGGCTGGTGGTGTGATTGTAACCGGTTCAACTGCTGGTGTCGGTGTTTTAGCCGGTTCGATGGTCGGTTCAGTTGGTGCAGTAGCAATTTCAGGTTGCGGTGTTAGCGTTTCAATCACCGGCGCAGGTCCAGGTTCAGCAGGGACGGTTTCTGGCAATTTTTCTTTTGGCGCCCCGGCTACAGCTGGCTCAGCAGGTTTAACTCCGGCAAGCTGCGCTGCTGGTTGTTGGTGTAGGTAACGCGCTGCAACAAACGCATACGCATTCGGCGGAGGCACAATTTGCATCCAGTTGTCCTTGGTCAACACTTCGTAAACAGCGTCGCCCTGTTCCAATACGCCCACCACACTGTAGTTTTCGCCCGGGCCGGCCCGCATGTTCAACTTGCGTGCTAATACGGTCTTGTTTGTGGGGTCAATGAACTGTGCGTGCACCCAGACATGCGCATTTGTCGGAAATGCAATTTTAGCCCATTCAGCCGGTTCGCCTGCAGCAGGTTTGGTAAGGGCGATTTTCTCAAGCACAACAACTACATCACCACGGTTCAGGCGTGTGATCACCTCGCTGCGTATGGTGGGTTGCCCGCGCACATTGACGTTTTCGGCAGCGACAGTTGCCGGGCCTGGTTGCAAAGCGACGGAGGTGCCTTGCCCAGTAGCTGGGTTTGGCATCACAAAAAGGCTGCCCAAACACACAAGCCACAACCCGATCCAAAAAGTCGTCTTCATACACCGCCAAGTAGAGGTTCAAACTCGGTTTCTGTCAATCTCCAGCCACATCGAACCACGCCCATGCACCGGCACTGTCGCCTAATCAAATCATACTGTCCACAGCTTGGCACACCGCCTTGTTGCTCTTCGGGCCACACTCGGAATGCCGAGGCCAGCGCCCTCAGCGTGCACGCGCCGCAGCCTGTTATTCCGGCTTTGTCTTCGGCAGGCCGGTTACACGATTGCCTTCCTTCCACTGGCCACGCTTCTTGAGCAACTCGATCCGTTCGTGGCGTTTGAGCACGTTACGTTTTGCACCAATAACACCCGATGCACGTAAACTCCGATGTTGTGACATAGCAAAAAAATCTAACTTGTTAAGCTCTGCGCAAAAATGCGCCGTTCATTCGTATAGCACGAGTCGTATGCCATGCCAAGGCAATTCCGGCGGTTTCTCTAGCGTGCATGTCGCAGGCTAGGGACGGCCTGGTCAATTCTTTTCCTTTGGCGCGACAAGCCGGCGGTCTGATGGCAGCGGTTTAAAAACCGGTCTTTGCTTGAATACAGACCGTAGCAGCCAGTGGCGTTTGAGCCCCTGAACAAATTCATCTGCATGCAAAATTGCATCCGAAATTGACTTAACAATGTTTGTGTTTGCCTCGAGTTGTGCGTTGAGGTTGCTGGTTATAGCGGCCAGGTTTTCGAGCGACTCGGCAAGGCGTTGAGCCAGTACAGTCACGTTTGTGTCTGTGTTCACCAACAGTGCATTGAGATTCGTCAGGGTTGCGTCCAATTGCGCCTGCTGCGCGGGTGTCAAAAACCATTGCCCGAGCCGGCCTGCACCACGCAACTCACTCGTCAGAGCTGCAAGGTTTGACACAGCAGGTTCAGCTTGCAACGCAACTTTGGTCAGATTAGACGCCAAAAACGCTGTATTCTCAAGCGCAACACTCAACTGGTTCGTAAGCGCCATAACGTTTGGTAGTGCTTTTTCAACCTCGCTAACCAGTTTATCGAGCCGTTCGCTCAGTGCCGGTGTTTCATCCGACAACAACCAATAAAGGTTCGTGCGCGCGTATGTCTCGTATCGTTTCTCGAAATCGTTCCAGACGCTAGTCATGGTTTTCTTTTGTTCGTGCGTATCGAATATCCTGATTCGCTCCCGACCGAGCACTGCAAGTTGGCTGAGCAAATCTTTCGACAGCGGTGTAAGTGCACGCACGGCAATGTTTGTCCCGTCGGGCAGGCGAATTTCCTCGGCCAACTTGAACCTGTCGAGCTGGCGCAGCTCTTCAGCATCGCTCAATGTGATTTCACGCAACGGATTGAACATGTAAGTGGGGTAACCTCTTGTGCCTTTTGTGACCTCGAGCGCGCGTTGGCCGAATAAGTCCGCCGGTGTCAGCCGCACAACCGATCCCTCGGTCCACAAATAGCCGTAGTACGGGTGTTTGACCTCGAACTCGACATACACGTTGAATGCGTGGTAGGGCGGCATTGCGTCAATGCGTGTGATTTGGCCCACATCGAATCCCATGAGTTTCACCGGGTCACCTACTCTCAACCCCGTTGCGCGGTCTGCAAATGTAAAGTACGGCGCTTTTGTCACAAACCAACCTTTGCGTTCGGCTGTGTTGTAAAGGTAATAGACGAACCCGCTCGCCAGCAGCAGAATCGCCAGTAACACAAACCAACCAACTGCGCGTTCCATTCGGCTCAGGCGCGTGCGTAATTGCGGTGTTAAGTCGTGCAAAGGCATGGCTCGGTCATAGGGTCGAGTTTCAGATTGCACAGTTGTTGTGGTGTATCCTGCGCATTAGAGAATTTAACATGTGCGTTTTCGGTGCGCCTAACAGCGCATGTTTAGCGGCCAAGTTCGGTCAGAATCGTTTTCAACTCGGAGACAGTTTGTTTGCCAACTTGGTCCCAACTGCCAACCGCAACGAATCGCTTGTCGTCGAGCACAGCGACCTGCCGTGCATGACTGCGCCACGGGACAAGTGTGTCGCTGGTGACAATCAACGTGAGAGGCTTGCCGTCCGGAAGATTGTGTTCGGCAGAAAGCGCGTCCAGAAATCCAAGCCACCATTGCGTATGACGTGTGTCCAAACCACTCAGCGGATTGTCAATTAGCAACACCTCGGGCTGCAACGCAAGTGCACGGGCTAGTCCAACCCGTTTCTGCCAGTTGCGACTCAGCGCGGTAGGCATTGCATCAGCCCATGGTTCGAGCTGGGTCAACCTGAGCAATGTTTCGACCTGCGCTTTTGCGTCGTGGGCTGACAACGCTCGATGATACTGGAGCGGCAGCGCAATGTTTTCCGCAACAGTCAACTCATTGAACAAACGCCCGCCATCGAACACAAGGCCAAGTCGCAGCCGGGTGCTGAGGTTCGACTCGTCTATGATTGGCATCTGCAGACTGCAAAACCTGTACACACCCTGGGCGGGCGCAATCAACCCGGCTGTCAGCATGAGCAGATCGCTCTTGCCGGTGCCGTGCAATCCGGCAATTACCCAGTAATCACCGGCCCACACCGTCCAGTTAACATGCTCGAGCACGACACGGCCCGGTGCATCGTATGCCGGTACAGCAACATCGAGCATCTCGATTACCGACCGAGCGCACTTTTCTTGCTCAGCGCTCATGCACTCAGGTAAATGATGATGAACAGTGCGTCCAGCAACACGCACCCGATCAGGCTTTGCCCTACTGCGCGCACGGTTGCACGTGGTATTTCGGCCAACCGCAACGGCCGCGCAAGACCGTGGTAGCAGGTAACTGTGGCAATTACAAAGCCAAACCCGATTGTCTTTAGACCGAGCAACGCAAAATCGAGCCAGCCAAGCGCACTTGCCACCTGCGTGAAATATTGCCCTGGCAACAACGGCACCTCTTGAATGAACGCCCACACGTATCCGCTTATTAATGCGCCGATGATCAGATACACCGTCAACGAAAAAATCCCGAGCGCCATACCGATCAACCGCGGCACAACAAGATAATGCACAGGGTCTATCCCGAGCGCTTCAAGTGCTTCCAACTCGCCCAGTGCACGTGCGTTCCCCAACTCGACAACATGCGCCGCCCCAACTCGCGCAAGCACAACCAACGCTGTTAACAACGGGCCAAGCTCGCGAACAACCACAATAACAATTATCGGACCAAGATAATCAATCGCCCCTACCGGTGTCAGCCACGCTACTGCCTGACCGATCACAAGAAACCCAAGCGCAATCGCAAGAAACATGAACATTGGCAACAGCCGTACGCCTGCCCGGGTTATTTCATGCCGCACACGCGGACGCATTATGTCCTTTGCAACACTGAATTTGCTGATCAATACCCCGAGTGTGATGAGCGCAAATGCACACAGATCGCGTACCGCCAAAACAAACCCAAACAGTTTCTGCCCCAACACCGCAGTGCGCAGACCAACGCGGTCCACTTGCCGAAGTATCCGCACAGCAAATGAGACGGTACCTGGAGCCGCAGAGTCTTGCACGCGGTCAAGCCTAAAGCCAGAGCGCATCCGCGCAAGTCAGGAAATTACACCTTTTACGGTGCCGAAATGCCACACAGCACCGGTAAAAACACCCAGTGCAGCTAGCAGCACAGCTACCAGCTCTTCTGCGCATTTACCTCAGCCGCGTTTTGTAAGAATCTTGCCTGCCGGCAATTCAGCAGGAGTTCGATTCTACCAATACCTGAGCCAGACGCATCTTTCCACCAACGGTTTTTACGAAAGATTGAGTTTGTCTCGAAGGCCCGAACCAGTTTTGATTTGCTTTGCGCACGGTGAAAAACATCGTCTATTTCGACCTCGAAACACAGAAGTCCGCTGCTGAAGCAGGCGGCTGGTCCCACATTAGCCGGATGCGAATGAGTGTGGGTGTAACCTACAGCACTGCCCACGACCAGTACCGCATCTACGACGAAAAACACGTCAACGACCTGCTCGCCGACTTACAGCGCGCTGATCTTGTGGTGGGTTTCAATATCCTGCGCTTTGATTACGAGGTATTGCATGGCTATACCGCGCTTGATTTGCGCCAATTGCCTACGCTCGACATCATGGTTGACCTCCAAAACAAAGTGCAACACAGACTGTCGCTGGATGCAATCGCACAGGCAACGTTCGGCCTCGAAAAAACAAGCGACGGCATGCAGGCACTGCGCTGGTTTAAGGAAGGTAAGCTGCTCGAAATAGCCGAATACTGTTGTTACGACGTGAAGCTGACACGGCTTGTCCACGAGTTCGGCGTGCGCAACGGCTACATCTTTTACAACGACAGGTTCGGCAGGAAAATCTCCGTTCCGGTTAGCTGGAAGATTTAATCGCATTTTCAACTTGTAACTGTGCTGTTTAGGCCGAATTACTTGGTTAGAAGAGGCGGCGCGCACCGCGTGCGGTTTTTGCACACCCTCGCGTAACGCACACTCAACGCAAACTTGTCCCCGAGCCGACCAACATGCCGCACCTAAATGTGCTGCGCATGAGGCCTGTGTGCGTGCGTGCATGCACATCCAGGCGCCTCTAGCGAGGTGCAGGAACTGGTGTGCTAGGCAATCCAATTTTTTCCGGGTGCAGTTGGGCTGGGCAGTGCTCTGTGCGCTGCATACGCAACAGTGCGCACGCAGTTTGCACCCTGGCTTTGGCAATGATGCAATTCCAAACCGTATACATTTAGCAAAAACCGTTTTGCCAATCAGCCCCTTGGTGCTCGCTGGCCCCGTCAATTTAAGGAATGCAACGGTAAAAAAATTGTCCGCACTAACAATCTGAGGATCTGCACTAGATGCAGCTTAAATTGAGCAGGAAGCATTCCACCGGCTTTTTCAGCTCTTAGGGGGTGGGAAAAACTTGGTGCCCGCGACAGGATTTGAACCTGTACGGTGTTACCCACTAGAACCTGAATCTAGCGCGTCTGCCAATTCCGCCACGCGGGCACACGGCCTCGTCTCGACACGGATTTTAATACGCCTTGTTGAGCCTGAGTGCAAGGCAAAAGTGGCGTCCACAGACATCCGAGCTGCGTCCTGATAATGCTTGATTGGAATTGTGCGGCCTGCTTTGGTATGGCACTGACAACGCAGGATAACCAGCAGAACCAACGCAGCTCACATGAAAGGCAGACAACCAGGACGGCCAACCAAATGGGTTCGGGCTCAGATCGGGCAGGATGTGCCCGTGGACCGAACCGGCTTTAGCTTCGTCGTCTGGGAAAAATGGAAGCGCCGTGAAAAGCGTGTGGGCACGCTCACGGTAAGTGTCGGTGGCCTGCGGTGGTTGCCGGCGCACGGCAAGGCGCGGCGACGCCGGCCATGGCGCGAAGTAGCCGATTGGCTAAGCCAATGAGGAAGTTGGGGCTTTTTTGGTTGCCGGTGGGCTTCCGTCGGGTCGGCAACACTGCCTCAGGCGCCTTTTGATTTTTCTGTGGAGGCGAATGCCGGTCGGATTGCGCCGCAGGTTGTGCATTCAAGACATCGTATGCAACCGGTCGTATTAATGCGTTCGTCCACTTTAACCCCCATTGCGCACCTGCTGCGGCATAGGTTGCACCTGGTGCAGTGCGCAGACTCAAACCGCAGATGAAACAAACTCACACGATTAAACAACGCTAACAGCCCGCCCAACGGACAAAACATCCTGCACCATGGCCGGTGAATCAAAATTGCCGCACTAAGAAAAGCAACCAAAACCATGCCTTTGTACCAGCTCATCAGCCAGCCTGAACCGGTTAATAACCCCCAAACCGAGTACCACAGACTCGATTCAAGCGCGCCAGCTGGGCAAAGCCGGCAAATCGAGACGGGCTGGTCCTCGTACAGGATTCCGCGGCTGCCAAGGTACCATGGCAAAAGTAAAACCAGGCCAATCAATACAACGTATCGGATGTGCCCGACCCACACCGGCAACGAAAACTTTTGTGGCCGAATCTTGGCCAGCAAATCTTGCAGCAGACCGAATGGACATGCCCACCCACAAACAAGCGAACCAACTGCTGCTCCAACAAACACCAACACACCAATCAATAGCCACGGCACAGTTGTCCACACAGAAAATGCAGCGGCGTAATTTGCCATCAGCCCAACCGGACACGCAAACGCAGACAGTGGACATGCGTAACAATGAAATACACAAGCCGGGAACCAATGCAGCCAGCGGCCAATCGGCATCAGCCATACAAACAGAAACGCACTCTGTATCCAGGGCCTGAGCTGAACAAGGCGTTTGAACCTTGCCACGTCACGGGTCCGGGTCGCGCTGTGTCCGCCGGGGCTCATCGTTCAGGATGCCATCGCCGTGATGGCAGGCTGATCATCGTATTCAGGTAGGACACGGCTCTTTTGCGCTCAGGTCAATGCGCAGTCGGCTTTTGGCTGAGCGCACGCGCAACTGTGCATCCGCAAGCGTACCTTCCGTTGCGTGAGCTCGTGCAGCCGGTTCGGTTTGCGGCTCAGTCAGTTGCTGTTCCTCGCCGGTGAGCTGCACACCACCATGCGCAATCGCCATGTTAACGTCGGTCTCAAGCGCAAGATCGCCGGAGACCTTTTCAACCGCCGTAATTCGGCCCAGACCAAAAAGCGCAAGTAACAAACCCGCCAAGCACAAAATAAAACCCGGCCAGAACGACCGACTTTCTGTCAACCGTTGTGCCGGATGAATTTGCTCAGGCGCGTTCATGTTAACACATGTGCACTTGGTGCAGGCTGGGCCGGTGTCGCAGCTTATTAGTAGAACACATGTTGGCGGAGGTGTATGGGAATCGAACCCACCTGGGACTGGTTAAAGCCCCACACTGGTTTTGAAGACCAGGAGCGCCACCAGGCCGCCTCACACCTCCGACCGCGACTACTACGCACAAAGTTACAGTCCAAGTTTCCACGTGCTTACGGGGTGTGTACCACAGCATAATGCGAAAATCAAACTTTCACCTCCTGAAACGCCATCTGTTTACCGCATGTTTGCCACACCCGTTTTTGGAATCAAGGCAAGGCAGTCAGCAGGCTTAGGTTGCCGGAGCTGGTATTACTGGGGGTATGGGTGGCGTGTTTGCTGCAGGTGTCAAACCTAGAAATGCGTAGAACCGCGTCCGGTAAAACGGTTTAATGGCAGACAAAGTCACAAAGGCAAACGTAATGCAAATTGCTACGCTGGCCCCAATTAACACGACAAACACTGCTGTAAGTGCAATTAAACCTGCCTCGGCAACAGCAACTATAATCCACGGGATCGTTGTTACAACCCACAAGACGCATGTCCAGAGTAACAGCCACACTATGAACGCGCCGATGTGCGGATTTTTACGGCACGACCGCAACGCAAGTGCAAATGCCAGGCCCGAGTTAAACCCGACGTAAAGAAGGAAAATCAGAAACCCGGTTTGGTCCAGCCCGCTGAACCCAAACACGCATGTCCCAATCAAGATCGTTATGAACGCGCCCCAAAACGTTGTCGGCCAGCCTTTACTGCTCAAATACGGCATCAGTAGCCACAATGTACCGAGCGCAAATACTAACCCCGTGTAAGCCGATATTGGGGCGGAAAGCTCGCCACCCATGGCAAAGCTTAAAATTGAAAGTGTGCCTTGCAGAAGTATTGCCAGTACAAACACATGCCAAGCACGCCCAGACCGGTTCGGCTCAAGAAACGTCAGTGCAAACAGTATTACCCAGCCTAAAATGCTGAACGGAACCCGACCCAGACCGACTGTCACTTCTACGGGTGCACCTGTTTTATCGCCTAACAGACCTAGGTCATCTATTGCGACGATCTTAAGGTTGCCGAATACGTTGAATGGTACTCGCCATGAGTACGCGCAGATGCCGCCTCACCCAAATCGGAACCTGCCGCTGCTAATGCGCTTGTCACCCTTGTAAATGGTGAACTCAGGTGGTTTGCGCGCGCCGGCGTAGTTGAAGTTATATTCTTTGCCGCCGTACCCGACGAGCTTGTAACTCATGCGCAGCACACGCCCGTCCACTGTTACTGTAACTGAATTGGTGAGTGGCCCGCCCACAGCCAGAAGATTGGTTGTGTTTGTGGTTACAACGACTTTTTCAACAAGTTCTGCAGTTGCTTCGGCATCACCGTTTTTCAAAAACACTTCGATGTTGTTGTAAGTGCCGACCGGCACCTGAATAATTCTGTCTGGTGAATGGAACAACGCAGCACGCTGCGGCGCGTTCTTTAAGACCAACCGCTGCACATATAAACCTGCCAGTTCAAGCTGTCCCAGCTCGGTCTTAGCAGGGCGGAGCTTGAGCACGGGTTTGTTGGTGTGGTCACACTGCTGCCAGTCAATTTGTGGGGTGTAACTTCTGTCCCAAAGGTAAACTATTTCGCATAACGGAACTGTAATTGCCGCCGAATCGCTCAAGCTGAATCGCTTGGTACGTTCCGTCCAAGGCCTGATTAGCAACGTTGTTTCTCTACTGCGACTGGTTGACCCGGGATTTGCGACTAGCTTTTTCACCAGACCGATCTGCCATGTTTGGCCGGCCAGCTCGAGTTTGCCCTCGTAAAACGAGCGCAATTGGACGTAACAACCGCGCACGTCGTACAGCTGCAAGTCAACAAGATAGTGCCACTGACTCAGTCCATCTGAAACCGACAAGCGAATGCCAGTGAATTCCTGGTAAAAACCTTTTTCAGCATCAAATACGCCCCCAGTGTCATCTGTGAAATCCAGGTTCTGGTTCAGGTCCAGATATAGCTTTCCCGCCCTTCTGTCCCAAGCAAAGCCGAACCGGTTCGTCCCGATCTCGAGCGTGCCGAAGGTGAGTTTTGTGCCTTTGGCAACCTGCGGTGTATTAAGCTTAGCTGTCTGTGCTTCGGTTGCGATTCGCAGCTCAATCCACTCACTATCAATCGTGAAGCCGACCTCGCGGTATTCGAGTGGAATTAGAATAGCAGTGCTGTCTGTGCTTGTGGGGTGACCTGGGTCAGCAGTAGCTTTGCCCATCGCCAGGTGGGCACCACACAAAAAGGCACCCACAACTGCAATCGCCTGCAAAACGCGCTTTGTCATGGGCGGGGTCATATGGTCTGAATCTGCATTACCGGCGCCAGCGTGAATTTAGGCTAATTAACCTTGCCCCGTCAAGCGGTGTGTACACGAGTGAGCTTTCAAACCCCAGAGACATTGAGAACGCAGAGTTTTGTGGTGGGATCAAAACCATCACCTTGCCGCGCTTGTAGGACTGCTGTGCTTCCGGTCAGCTCGGCGAGCCGACCCTACCAAAATTTTTTTACTGGGCAGGGGTGCATGGTCACAGGCGGCCGAAGCAAAAAAGCAAACGAGCAGACACACCGAGTTTTGTGTGCAAGCAGAACCAGTGCGTTGCTGGTATGTTGGCAACAGAAAGCGCACGGTTGCGGACGCCTCGGTGAGGCGTCCCTTCACAAGGTAGGGACGCGTAGCCTCATGTGGCGTAAAATTCTATTGTGCGTACCCGCCACTATGAAACGTGAAGCGAGCGCTGTTGGTCTCAAAGATTTTACGCCCGGCTATTCCGGGTGCAGCTACCGTAGCTTGCTCATGATGCGCGTGTTTGCGCTTGTGAGTGCATCAGCTTCTGCACTGAGTGTAATGGTGCCGCGTTGGCCGGGCAGCGCGCGCACGATCACAAGTGCCAAGCCGTTAAACGCATTGCGCTCAGTTGCACTGAACGACTCGTGGCAGGTCGGATCCCCATTGTCAGTGGCAACGATCTCGCCTGGACCGGTGATGCTGAACCTGATGCGGTTTTTTGCGCGCGGCACTAGCAGGCCGTCTTTGTCGGTAACTTTAACGGTAACGAATCCAAGCTCGATACCGTCGGAACGAATTGTTTTACGGTCCGGCTCAAGGAGAAGTTTGGTTGGCTGGCCGGCTGTGCGCACCACATCAGTTGCCCATTTCCTGCCGTTTTTGTACGCGACAACCTTTAGCTCGCCCGGCTCATAAACGACGTCGTCCCAGCAGAGCCGGTACTCGAACGGGCCCTTTTTTTTGCGCCCGAGCGATCTGCCGTTGAGGAACAGCTCGGCTTCATCGCCAGATGTGTATACATGCACAGGTGTGAGTTGGCCGACGCGTTCGGGCCATGTCCAATGCGGCAGTATGTGTGCCATAGGCAGCTCGGGTCGCCAGCGCGCTTGGTAGATGTAAAACCTGTCTTTGCGGAACCCACACAGGTCGAATATGCCAAAGTACGAGCTGCGCGATGGCACAGAGATCTTGCCTGTCTCAGCCAGTTGTTTTTCCGCACGCGCGCGCATGACCGGGTCAGTAAACTGCAGCATGTTTGTGGTGTCGCGGTCATACGGGGTAGGCTCGCCGAGGTAATCGAACCCGGTCCAGACAAATTCGCCTGCCACAAACGGGTTGCGGTCTTGGCCCTCGAACTCGGCCTCGGGCCGCATTGCCCAAGCTGGCGCAGCAAAATCATATGAGGTTACTTGGAAATTCACACGGCCATCGCGCCTGTTTGTGCTCACCGGGAAGAAATATTCGCCGCGCGAGCTCACGCACGATGCTGTTTCACTGCCGATGAGCGGTATGTCCGGGTTCAACCTTCTGAACTCGGCGTATCTATGTGGGCTATAGTTGGCACCGAACACATCAAGTGCGCGCTGGAACCCGTTTGTCATTGCCTCGGGCTTGTGTGTTGCGGCTGTGACAGGTCGGGTTGGGTCTTCATCGCGCACTATGTTTGCAAGGTGCACCGCTAGTTGCCACCCATCAGGATCGCTTTGCTCGAGGATTTCGTTCCCGATGCTCCATAGCACAACGGATGGATGATTGCGGTCACGCCGGACCATTGCACGGAGGTCTTTCTCGTGCCAGTCATCGAACAGTTTATGGTAATCATTGGGCGACTTGGCCTTGCGCCAGGAGTCGAATGCCTCAACCATCACAACAAAGCCGAGCCGGTCGCATAACTCGAGCAGTTCAGGCGCAGGTGGGTTGTGACTGGTTCGAATTGCGTTACAGCCCATTTCCTTGAGCATTGTCAGTTGGCGTTGCAGCGCGCATATGTTCAATGCAGCGCCTAGGGCGCCTAAATCATGGTGATTGCACACGCCTTTTATCTCCGTCAGGACACCATTGAGCCAAAAACCGTGTGCGGCATCGAACTTGATTGTGCGTATGCCAAACACAGTTTCGTACTGATCAACCACGTCGCCAGCCAGCTCAATAGTTGTCACAGCCATGTACAAGTTTGGCGAGTTAATGCTCCAGAGCTTGGGGTTGCGAACTGCAGTTGTAACGGTGCAACTTACCGGTACGGCTGGTGGAACCTGTGGTTGAACAGTGCGTGTTTTGGCAATAGCACGTCTGGACCGTGCACCTTTTGTGTCTAGTGAAAAAATCTCGGTTGTGACATTCGGCGTAACTGTACTAGAGGTGTAATTCAGTAGCTCGACCCGAACGCACACTGTGGCTAAAGTTTGACTAACCTCAGGCGTGGTAATGAACGTGCCCCAATGCCCCACATGTACAGGCGCCGTTTTAACCAGCCATACATTCCTGTAAATGCCGCCTCCGGGATACCATCGGGAAGAGTCTGGCGGATTATCGAGCCGAATCACGAGCACGTTCTCGGCGCCGAACACGATGTGTGGCGTCAGGTCAACACGCCACGATGCATACCCGTACGGCCAACCACCAACAAACCTGCCGTTGAGCCAGACAACCGCGTATGACATCGCGCCGTCTATATCGAGGTAGAATCGTTTGCCTAGGTCCGCTGCGTGCACATGAAACCGTTTCCTGTACCAGCCCACGCCCCACCACGGCAGTTTGCCTGTGGCACCCGGGTACTCTTGCTTGAACGGGCCTTCGATCCCCCAGTCGTGCGGCAGTGTTACCGTGCGCCATGTGCTGTCATCGAACTCGGGTTTGACATACTGAACGTCGTTACCCGGATTGCCCGGCGGCGGCGTTTGAGAAATTGCGTTTGGGTTTTTCGTGAACTCGCACCCGGCTTTGGTCAGCCACGGCTTGATATTTTCATAACTAAGCGCAGCGCCGATGCCCGGTGGATCGCCCTGGGCAAATCGCCAATTTTCATTGAAAAGTATCCGTTCTCGTACCGGCGCCGCTGAGCCGGTCACATACAGCACAAGCGCAGCCGTGCCAAGGCACGTTTGAATAAAACGCGCAAGCTGATGCGTGTCCGAATTCCAAAGCCGGCTATTTTGTGAAACCGGCTTTAAATCCATTACACATGCACGTTCGGGTTTAACGACTTTGGCCCTCATGATTCACACATTTTTGTGACCAGAGCTTTGGCGGCCGCGCTAGGAAAGTCAATTAGCAACCGCTGTTACAAACGCACTCAGTCCCGCATGTGCGAGGCGGCCATACCAAAACCGTACCCGGGGTAGTACTGCGCGCGGCTGCATATTGGCCGAAAGTTAGACCACACAGACACAGAGCCAATCCAGAGGGCTGCGACATGCAACCGACTTGTCCAGTGCCAGATTTGCGGCTGTGCGCGTGCGCAGACGCCGCAGCGAGGCGTCATTCAAAAGGTAGTGCTGCGTGGCTTTCACGGGTCCGGTTTTTCGCGGTAGTGTGCCGCATTGGCCGCATGTGGCTGAGGTTTTCGGATGCCAGTGTAACTGAATTGTAGGGCAGTTTCACTAAAACCATGGCCGTAAAAGGACACAAAATGTTTGCCGCGTTTACGCGGGCTTTTGTTGCGATATGACGGCTCCAGAAATGTTGAAGGTGCAATAGCTGCCTCCCTTTGCCAACGCAACTGTTCCGATTCGATTCGAATTGCAGTTTGTGCTTCGGACGCTAGGCTACTGTGCCAATGCGGTTCACAAAATACCACGCACTTGGCAACGATTACCTTGTAATCGAGCCGCGCGAGTTCGCTGGGCAACCGATGCCGCAACAGGTGCAATTGATCTGTCACCGCAATTTCGGTGTTGGATCAGACGGCATTTTGCTGGGGCCGATACCCTCACAACAGGCGGCGTTTGCGGTGCGGATTTTCAATCCGGACGGCAGCGAAGCCGAGAAGAGCGGGAACGGCCTGCGGATTTTCGTGCGGTATTTATGGGATAATAAACTGATCGGGCCAGACGAGGTCCAGATCGAGACCATTGGTGGGATGGTCAAAGCAATCGTCCTGGAGAATGGTAACGCTGTCCGGGTTCAAATGGGCAAAGTAAGTTTCTGGAGCGACGCTATTCCAGTGGTCGGGCCGCGCCGCGAAGTGTTGAACGAGAAAGTTGCGGTTGGCGGACGTGAGTTCAATTACTGCGCAGCCACAATTGGGAACCCGCACTGTGTTTTGCCGTTGGGCGAAATTGATGCCGAGCTGGCAAAAAAGTTTGGACCGTTGTTTGAGATACACCCGAACTTCCCGAATCGCACAAAT
Source organism: uncultured Verrucomicrobiota bacterium (assembly GCA_964555645.1). Lineage (GTDB taxonomy): Bacteria > Verrucomicrobiota > Verrucomicrobiia > Limisphaerales > DTLC01 > DTLC01. The sequence continues at coordinate 69,089 of CAZKTA010000011.1, read as the reverse complement.
GTGCAGTTCATGAAAGTGCTCGACCGGCAAAACATCCAAATCGAGATCTGGGAACGCGGTGCCGGGTACACACTTGCCAGTGGCAGTAGTAGTTGTGCTGCAGCGGCTGTTGCACACCGGCTCGGGCTGTGCGAGCCGACTCTCACAGTCCACATGCCGGGTGGTAAGCTGAAAATCGAGATCGCACCGGATTTTTCGATTTGCATGACCGGCCCAGTCACAAAAGTCTGTGAAGGGACTATCGCGCCTGAGATGTGGAGCACGCGTCTTGCACGGTGAAATTTGAATTTGCCGGCGCTGAGCTAGGAGCAACCGAAGACTCCGGTCGGCTGCGGGCTACCAAGCGGTTCCCCTGTGACTTCGAAAAACTAAAACATCGCCTGTGGCGAAGTGCTGGCTGCAAAAACGGCTCGTTGGTGAGTGTGTTCGGCGCGGATTTTGCACAGCCCTAAGTGAGGCACGGAAACACGGGTGCGAATGAAACCAGACAGTTTCACTTTGTCCAGACGCATTTGGCTTGGACGGTTTTGGCGGCTGTGTACCAACGGCGTTGTGGTACTCGAGACAAAGGATATGTTTGGCGAGGCTGCCGAATATGCCATGCCGGTGGCGTGTGGTCCCGGTGAAAAATAGCAGCGGGCCAAAGAGCGTGTGTACTTTGAAAGTGAAGCTAAAATTGTAAAAATCTGTCTGGCCAGACCCGGCAGCTTTTTGGTTCAATGCGCTCGGATCAAGCTTATGTTTACTGGAACTTACACAGCACTTGTGACGCCGTTCAAGAACGGCAAGATAGATGAGGCCGCCTTCGAACGGTTGATCAAAATACAGGTTAAAGCCGGAGTGGAAGGTATCGTGCCTGTGGGTACAACAGGCGAATCGGCCACACTCGACTACGACGAGCACATCCACGTCATTCGGCTTGCAGTCGAGTTTGCTAAGGGCAAGCTCAAGGTGATCGCCGGCAGCGGCGCGAACTCGACGCGCGAAGCGGTTTACTTGACGCGCGAAGCCGAAAAAGCCGGTGCGGATGCTTCACTGCAGGTTGCGCCTTATTATAACCGGCCCACGCAAGAAGGTCTGTTCCAGCATTTCCGCGAGGTTGCGCACGCAACGAAGCTGCCAATCTTGCTTTATAACATACCGAGCCGGTGCGGCGTCGAGATCGGCGTTGATACAGTCAAACGGCTTGCTGCAGAATGCAAAAACATTGTCGGCATCAAAGAAGCAGGCGGCAGTGCGGACCGTGTATCGCAACTGCGCACGGCGCTTGGGCCGCGGTTTGTTATTTTAAGTGGTGACGACTCACTCACGTTACCGTTCATGGCAGTTGGTGCGCAGGGGGTGATTAGTGTAGCATCGAACGTTGCACCTGCAGAAGTTGCGCGCATGGTAAGTGCATTTGCCAAGGGGCAACCAGCCGCTGCGCTCAAGCTGCATTTGAAGCTTTATCCTTTGTTCAAGGACCTGTTTATCGAGACAAACCCGATCCCGGTCAAGGCTGCGCTGGCGATGCTGGGGTTGATCGAAGAAGAATACCGGCTACCGCTTGTGCCGATGAACCAGCAAAACCGGCAAAAGCTGGAATCAACAATGCGCGCGTGTGGCTTGCTAAAGTGAGCGAATCTAACTGGTTAACTCACAGGGTTCACATTTGGCCATTGCAGTGTACCGAATCCGGCGGGACGAACCGGAGCTGGAACTGCAACACCGGCAGTCAGCAATCCATCGGCACGACTTTTGGGGGTCAAGTCCACGGCCGACAAACCCCTGCATGTTTTGAGCCATGACAAGAATCGTTCTTACAGGTGCAAAAGGGCGTATGGGCAAGACAGTGCGTGCCTGTGCGCAAAAGTACTTTGACATTGAGTTGGTTGGTGAGGTTGACCTAGGCGACGACCTAGCCGCACACATCACAAAAGCTGAGGTTGTGGTTGATTTCAGCGTGCACACGGCCACTTTGCCGATACTCGAATGCTGCGCTGCACATGCCAAAGCTGCTGTGGTAGGCACAACTGGGCATTCTGAAACTGAAAAAACCGGCATAGCCGCGTTTGCGCAAAAGATCCCGATTGTGCTCGCACCCAATTTTTCTGTTGGGGTAAACACACTTTTCTGGCTAACGCGCAAGGCAGCCGAAATCCTCGGGCCGGAGTTCGACCTCGAGATAGTCGAGATGCATCACAGGCACAAAAAAGATGCACCTAGTGGCACTGCAAAGGCGCTTGCAGATATCCTGGCCGAAGTGCGCGGACTCGATTTGAAGGATGCAGCTCGGCACGGGCGCGTTGGCATTACCGGCGAGCGCGCAAAAACTGAGATCGGGATACACGCCGTACGCGGCGGCGATATTGTCGGCACGCACACTGTGATTTTTGCAGGCAACGGCGAACGACTCGAGCTGACGCATCATGCAACAAGCCGGGACACGTTTGCACATGGTGCACTGCGCGCGGCGCGTTGGGTTGCAGGCAAACCACCCGGGCTATACAGCATGCTCGATGTGCTCGGGCTTAAAGAGCCATAGCCGGCTAATCAAAAACTTGTGTTCGGATCGGTTCCTGTAGCCGGTCAAATGACGGAGACTGCAAAAGGCGCCCAAGCAAATGAGCGCATCGCATTTGTTGCGCTCGGGTCGAACCTGGGTAATTCGCCTCAGATCGTGCTTGGTGCCATGGCGAAGCTTCAGGAGCTTACTGACAAACCACTACTGAGATCGTCGTTATGGGAAACTGCGCCTGTAGATTGTCCACCTGGTACGCCGGCCTTCGTAAATGCGGTGGTGGGTATTGTCGTTCGACATAATGAAACGCCAGAGTCACTACTGAGCAAGCTGCAGCAAATTGAACACGAGTTCGGCCGGAGCCGCACCAGCACTAAAAATGAACCGCGTACACTTGACTTGGACTTGATTGCTTTTGGCGCAGAAACGCGCTGTACGCCTGGGCTGATACTTCCGCACCCACGCGCACACGTTAGGCGGTTTGTGCTCGAGCCACTGGCTGAGATTGCGCCCGGACTTGTGTTGCCGGGTCAAACACGCACAGTAACCGAACTGCTTGAGGCGCTGCCGCGCGGTCAATGCAAACGAATCGAAAGTTCACCCGACTGCACATGAGTTTACCCCATGTAATTCTGGCCTCAGCGTCGCCACGCCGCGTTGAGTTGTTGCGGCAGCTTGTACCAGAGTTTCAAGTGGTTCCAAGTAACGCGCCCGAGTTATTGGACGACCAGTTGACTGCATGGGAACAAGCACAACTAAATGCGTGCCGTAAGGCGCGCACGGTTGCAAAACGGTTTCCGGACGCGCTTGTGATTGCAGCCGACACAATTGTTTACCTGCCAGAGCACAACAGGTTGTTTGGCAAGCCTGCTTCAATTGATGAAGCTGTTGATATGCTGAAACAACTTCAAGGTAAAACACACGCTGTCATAACGGGGTTGTGCTTGGTGCGCTACCGCCTGCGCAAACAAACTATTTGTGCGGAATGGACCGACGTGCGCTTTCATCCCCTGACCGAGGAACAGATCCGTCGTTACATTGCTTTGGTTAATCCGTTGGACAAGGCCGGCGCATATGCAATCCAAGAACATGGCGAATTGCTCGTGGCTGAAATCTCGGGTTCGTACAGCAACGTAGTGGGCCTGCCGCTGGAACGGTTAAGCGAAGAACTGCAGCACTGGACAGGGCCAGCCCCAGCATAACTCGCGGCGTTACGATGGGGCAGCCGTTTATGCTGTGTAATTTCAAACCTGGACTTGGTCAACAGCCTAAAGGCCGCACTACAAACGCACAAAAATTGCGCCAATTAAAAACCCGGCTGCCGAGGCTTTTTCGCCAGTGCAGCCGGGCGAAGTTCCAAGCCGGGTTTGATTAAATTCCCTTGCTGATCATGTACTTGAGCAGGTCTGCCACACGACAACTGTATCCCCACTCGTTGTCGTACCATGCCATCAACTTGAAGAACCGTTTGTTAAGCTCGATGCCTGAGCCTTTGTCGAATATAGCCGAGGCTGACGAATGGATGAAGTCGGTACTGACAACTTCGTCCTCGGTATATTCGAGGATGCCCTTCAAGTATGTTTCACTAGCGCGTTTCATCGCCGCGCAAATTTCGTCGTAACTGGTTTCTTTGACCGTGCGCACAGTAAGGTCAACAACCGACACTGTCGGTGTCGGCACGCGGATCGCCATGCCGGTCAGTTTACCTTTGACCTCAGGTAATACCAGACCGACTGCTTTAGCTGCGCCTGTTGTGGACGGGATAAGGTTGATGGCCGCTGCGCGGCCGCCTTTCCAGTCTTTCTTGCTGGGCCCGTCCACGATTCTTTGGGTGGCAGTGTAACTGTGCACGGTGGTCATCAGGCCTTCCTCGACGCCGAACCCTTCCTTGAGCAACACATAGACAACTGGAGCTAGGCAGTTGGTTGTACAGGAAGCGTTTGAGACGATGTGATGCTTTTGCGGGTCGTACGTGCGCTCGTTAACGCCCATTACGAACGTCGGGCAATCGCCTTTGGCAGGGGCGGTGATAATGACCTTCTTTGCGCCAGCCGCAAGGTGCCCCTTTGACTTCTCAACATCTGTAAACAGGCCGGTGCTCTCAATCACCACGTCTACACCAAGTGCTTTCCACGGCAATTCAGCAGGCGATTTGGCGCTTACAACCTGCATTTCCCTGCCGTTCACAACCAGAACATCGTCGTCGGCCTTGTCGGGTGAAGACTTCTTCGACCCGATCGCGCCGTTGAACTTGCCGTAAATTGAATCGTACTTGAGCAGGTAACCGAGATTGTCCGCAGGCACAATATCGCCAACGGCAACAACCTCGATGTCTTTGCCAACCATGCCTTGTTCGACCAACGCCCTGAATACAAGGCGACCAATCCGGCCGAACCCGTTAATTGCAACTTTGACTGCCATAGTGTTTTTTTGTAGCTGAATTTCCGAGCATCGTAACCCAACTTTCCGTGCAGTCAATGCCGAATTGGCGTGCCAGCGCTGCGCTGGAACGTGCCTACAGGCGGGAACCTACGATTGTATTTAGCCGGAAAACGTGAAACGTGCCAACAATGCAGTGTATGTTGTATGAGTTATCGGCTCACGCAACGGAATGCCGAGTGCGTTTTTTGGTGGAGCCGAGGGGATTCGAACCCCTGACCTGCTCATTGCGAACGAGCCGCTCTACCAACTGAGCTACGACCCCAACCGTACGCCGAGCTGATTCGGCGGTAGACACAAATCTTATACTGCCGCAGCTTTAGATTGTCAAAATGCTTGTGCAGTTTTTCGCCCTGCGCGTTGTCAATGGAATTTTGCAATCGTTAAAGCCGGGGCTGCGTCTTTGCAGCCGGGGCCGGACGTTGCAGTGTTGGCTGTGGTAGCACACAATGCTACGATTGCGGCGATGGTAAAGCGCGGCGCAACTCAAATGAAGTGCAGCATATGCGGCGGTACTGGTAATGTGCCGCTGCCGCATTTCAATCTGAAGCTTTGCAATGAGCATTTCTTGAAACTGGTTGAGCGGCGGATCGAACACGCCATCCGAAGGTTCAAAATGTTTGAACGCACCAGTCGTGTTCTGGTTGCTGTCTCAGGTGGGAAAGATAGCCTTGGTCTGTTGCATGCATTGCACCGGCTTGGTTATGCACCGGACGCATTGTTTATTCGGCTTGGGAATAATGCTGAGGTTAACACAGCCCAGGCGCTGGTACAAAAAGCAGCGGCATTGTTGTCAGTTAAACTACACCTGCTGGATGCAACGGTCTATTTTGATGGTGCATCGGTTCAAGAAGCCGCGCGCCTGTTGCGGCGGCCTGTATGTGCTGTGTGCGGATTGACGCGTCGGTATTTGATGAACAAGTTCGCTTGTGAACATGGCTACGACGTCATTGCTACTGGACACAACCTGACCGACGAAGCTACAGCGTTACTGGGTAACCTGTTGCACTGGCAGGACGGATACTTACAACGGCAGTGGCCGGCGTTACCCAAGACGCATCCGCGGTTTGTAGCCAAGGTTAAACCGTTGGCGCTCAACTACGAGCAGGACATCAAACAATACGCAATGTTGCATGGCATCGAGCATCTTGAGCAAAGTTGTCCGTTTGCTGCTGGGGCAACATCGCACCTGTACAAGCGACTCTTGATCGAGCTTGAACAGGAACAACCGGGTGTGACAGCGGCATTTTATATGGGGTACATTCGGCGTGGCAGAACTCAAAACAAACCTGTGCAATTGCACGATTGCCAGCAGTGTGGGTATCCGACAACTTCTATTGTTTGCGCGTTTTGCAGATTGGTCGAGCAGTTCAATCGCAGGAAACAAACTGGTTCGGCTGCAATCACAGGTGCACGACCAACTTGCAACGGCTGTCCAACATGCGTAAAAGGCACCGAACCAGCCTAGTGAATCAACTTGTGTCACCAATTTATGCACCAAACTACATCTGGGAACGGCCAGTGCATGTTACGTGGCTTGGTTGTATGCCGTGCAGGGGCAAAAATCGAAGTATGGTCCCCTGACCACCAATGTACCTACACGGGTGTGTTGCGCGGCAAACTCGAGCTGTGCGATACAAACCTGTATGTAGGCGATTGGGTTTTAGGCAGGCAAACGTCGGCTACTGAACTTGCAATTGAAACAGTTCAAGAGCGGAAAAACCTTCTGCCCAAACCGCGTGTGGCAAATGTTGACAAGCTGGTGATTGTAGTGAGCTGGCGTGAACCTGACTTCAGCAGCTTCACTTTGGACGGCCTGCTTGTGTTGGCTGAATGCTTCCGTTTGCCCGCCACGATTGTGCTGGCAAAAACCGATTTGGTGCGTAAACGGCAACAGACTAAGTTTGACAGCTGGGTTAAACTTTACGCAGCACTTGGTTACCCCGTCATTTGTGCCAGTGCCCGTACCGGCGCTGGTTTGGAAGAATTCTACCGTGCGTTAAGGGGCAGTGTGGTCGTGCTGGCGGGACCGTCTGGGGTAGGAAAATCATCGTTGCTGAACGCCGTTATTGCCGAGGCAAACCTACGCGTCCGCGAAGTCAGCGAAAAAACCGGCCGCGGTAAGCATACAACAACCGAACTCAGGCTTTTGCCGAACCCGAATGGCGGTTGGATTGCTGATACCCCTGGATTCCAAAAGGTTGACCTACCCCAATGGGTTGCCCCGGATGAATTACAAAAGTTGTACCGCGAGTTCAACACGCTGAACTGTCAGTTCAACGACTGTTCGCACACTCAAGAACCAGACTGTGCCATCAGGGCGGCCGTTGGCACCGGTGCAATCAGCAAAGAACGCTACAATTCATACTTGTTCTGGCGCAGGATTATCAGCCGCGCACACGAACGCTGAACAGCGGTCAGGCGCACGCCAGAACGACCGCAGCTAATCGAATTTCAAGTCTTGCTCGCATCTGCTACAGTTGCACAAATGAATTGGGCGGAAACACTCGATACTGCGCTGTTGCGGTTCTTTAACATCGAATTGAGCAATCCGGTCTTTGACTGGTTGATGCCGCGGTTGAGTCACAACCCGTTGTTTGTGCCGGCAGTTGTGTTGTTTTGCCTCTTTATCGCAGTAAAGTGCGGCAGACGCGGCCGGGTTGCACTGCTTTTGATCGTGCCCGCTTTGATGATTGGCGACCCGTTGATTTGCAACACGCTCAAGCATTTGATCGGACGCGAACGCCCCTGTTGGGTAGTTGAGGGGATTAACGTGCTAGTGAGCAAATCGCGTTCGGGCAGCATGCCTTCTGCACATGCCTTTAACTGGGCAGCTTCTACGATGATGCTTTTCATGTTCTGGCGGCGCAGTCTCTGGGTGATGCTACCACTGGCAATAGCGATCGGTTTTTCACGCATTTACAACGGTGTGCATTACCCGAGCGACGTGCTTGTGGGCTGGATTGTTGGGGCGGGTTATGGCGCATGGGCGCTGTGGACGTCGAGTGTGTTATGGGTTTGGATCGGGCGCAAATGGTTCCCGATCTGGTGGCGAAGACTCCCATGGCTGTTGCAACCTGAACTTGACCTGTCAAGCACTGCACTTACCGAGCAAAAAATCGCGCAGAATTTGCTCCGAACCGCACCTGCTGAACAACAATACAAGCCTGAACAGCACTGGCTGCGACTTGCATACGTGTTGATCACTCTAATGTTTGTTGGCCGGTTGCTTTACATCGGGTCCGGCAAGATCGAGTTGTCTGGCGACGAAGCATATCAGTGGGTCTGGTCCAAACACCTTGCGCTGTCGTACTACAGCAAACCGCCCATGATCGCGTACACGCAGCGCGTCGGCACCCTGTTGTGGGGCGACAATGAGTTCGGGGTGCGGTTCTTTGCACCTGTTATCTTGGCTGTGATCGGCGTGATGCTCGTTCGGTTTTTTGCCCGTGTGGCAAGCGCACAACTTGGTTGCATAATGGTTTTGATAGCAGCAACAACACCGTTGCTGGCCGTTGGCGCAACATTGCTCACAGTTGATCCGTTGAACGTATTGTTTTGGACTGCTGCAATGGTAGTGGGTTGGCGCGCGGTACAACCTGAGGGCCGAACCCAAGACTGGCTGTTGGTTGGCCTGTTAATGGGGTTCGGGTTCTTGAGCAAGTACACCGCACTTATGCAGTTGGTATGCTGGGCCGTATTTTTTATTTTATGGCCGGCGGCGCGCATTCACTTGCGAAAGCCGGGTCCATACCTTGCGTTGCTTGTGAATTTATTCTGCGCGCTGCCGGTGCTCATCTGGAATGCGCAGCACGGCTGGCCAACCATCACGCACCTGGCTGAGCGCGGCGACTTTACCCAACCGATCAGATTTACCTTGCGGTACGTGTTTGATTTTATTGGAACGGAAGCCGCAGTCCTGAACCCGGTGTTTTTCTTGGGAATGACATGCGCTGCGTTTTTGTTTTGGCGTAGGGGCGGTCGGCATGATCCGCTGCTGCTTTATTGTTTCAGCATGGGCGCACCCGTGTTTGTGTTGTACCTGGTGCAATCATTCCATGCTCGAGTGTTGCCGAACTGGATTGCACCGGGCGTGTTGCCGTTGTTTTGCCTCATGGTTCTGTACTTTAACAGGCAGCGTCCAAACAAACTCGCCCGAGCAGGTTTATACGCCGGGCTGCTACTCGGGTTTGTTGTAGTTGCTGTGCTTCATGAGACCGACCTTGTCAGAACCATAACTGGACGACCGCTGCCTGTTGCGATGGACCCGCTGCGGCGCGTGCGCGCGTGGCGTGAACTGGCTGGAATCGTGGGGCAGACACGCGCACGACTCGAGGCTGCAACCGGCACGCCAACGTTTATTATCGCCCCACATTACACGTACGTGAGCGAAATTACTTTTTATCTGCCTGAGGCAAAAAAGGCAGTCCGCGACGTACCACTTGTGTACTGCATCGAGTCGGAGCGGCCGCACAACCAATTCTTTTTCCTGCCCAATTACAGGTACGCGAATCGCAAAGGCCAAAACGCAATCTACTTCGAACCTTTGCCAAGACCAAAGCGCGACACCGACCCGCCTCCGCAGCCGAAACCGTGTCGGGAAGTTATACGTCGACGGTTCGAGTCTGTGCACGACCTGGGTGTGTTTAATGCGCGTTATCGGGGTAGGCCGTATTGGTGGTTTCAGTTGTGGGAGTGCCGCAATCTGCATTGAATGAACCGCTCGTCAACCACAACATTTTTCGCAGTAAAAGACTATGACCTGGCTGTTACTTTGAACTCGGGTCAGGTTTTTCGGTGGGAACCAGATGGCACCGGCTGGGTCGGTGTGATAGGACGCAATTGGGTTCGGTTGGAAAACCGCAATGACGGGATCGCAGCACAGGCAGCGCGTCCGGTTAAAAATTGGGATTGGCTTGCGAGCTATCTGCAAATCGAAGTCAACCTTGACGATGTGCTGGCTACATTTCCGAAAGACACACCGATGCGTGCGGCTGTTGCAGCGTGCCGGGGCTTGCGCCTGTTGCGGCAAGACCCGTGGGAGTGCCTCGCATCATTCATTTTATCGGCGAACAACCAGATTCGGAGGATCAAACAGCTCGTAGCTGTCATTTGTGCGCGGTACGGCCAACGGGTCACAACGCCAGAAGGGTACCCCACTGCATTCGCATTCCCAACGCCGGAAAGAATCGCGTTACTGACCGAGCGCCAGTTGCGTGAGTGTAAGGTTGGATTTCGTGCGCCGTATGTACTTGCTGCCGCAAGAGCAGTTGTAAATCGGGAGCTGAACCTTGCGGCACTTGGCAATTGCTCGTACGAAGATGCAAGAAGAAAACTACTCAAGTTACCCGGTGTGGGACCGAAAATTGCAGATTGTGTGTTGCTGTTTGCATATGGGTTTCAGCGTGCGTTCCCGATTGATGTGTGGGTATTGCGTGCATTGCGCGATTTTTACTTCGCCGGACGAAGAATGTCGCACGGTGAACTTGCCGACTTTATCCAGAGGCACTTTGGGCCATTTGCAGGCTATGCCCAGCAATACCTTTATCATTACGTGCGCATGTACGCTGACCGGCACACAATGCTCGAGGTGCCAGGATGCGTTGCGCACAAGGCTGAGTCGGCTGAATGCAAGCTATGCATCGCAAAATTTCGCCGCAGGTAACCACCCTAACATTTTGCCTATCAAAAACGCAATATGAGACCAACATTGGAAGTACTTTTTACCCCCGCAGAATTCGCTGCTCTGAAAGGGCGCGACCTGAGCGAAACAACCTGTGTTGTGTTCGACGTGTTGCGGTTTACAAGCACAATTGTGACTGCGCTTGCCAACGGTGCTGCAGCAATTGTTCCGGTTACTGACATCGCCGATGCGTTGGCGCTGAAACTGGCGCAGCCAGCCGTGTTGCTTGGGGGTGAGCGAAACGGCGTGCGGATAGGTGCAAACCTGACCGGTGGGATCGAATTCAACCTTGGCAATTCACCACGTGAATACGGTGCCGATATAGTTGCCGGCAAAACCATCGTCATGACAACAACAAACGGCACTCGTGCATTTCAGGCATGTGCAAATGCACAAGCGGTTTATGCATGTTCATTTCTAAATGTCGCCGCAACGGCGCGCCGGCTGCTGAGCAAGCCAGCCCAACAACTGCTAATCGTCTGTAGTGGCACCTTCGACCAGGCTGCTTTGGAAGATGCAGTTGCTGCCGGTGCACTTTGTGACCTGGTGTGGCAGTATTATGAACGCGGGCAAATCGCTGACTCGGCGCAGATAGCACGCACGCTCTGGTCATGCTTCAGGGGTGACCTCAGCCAGTTGGCGGGCTTATCCAGCAATGCGCGGCGATTACTTGGTGTGCCAGAGCTGCGTGATGACGTTGCATTTTGTCTGCGCATGAACGTTTATGAGTTGGTCGCGCGGCTTGGTAACCACCAGACCGTGCTGCGTGAGGCGTAACCGGATTTACCTCACGAGCTGTCACACCTACGCGCGCGCGCGAATGGTTATCGGTCACTTTGCAGATAGATGCACATCGTTTGCGTTGACATGGCGGGTACGTCTGGCAGGTTTGGGCCATGCCAAAGCCAGCTTTGGGACGCGGTTTGGGTGCACTATTAAGCGGCGCAACAGCCACGCCGCAACCGCAGAGTCAAGCCGTGCCAAGCGCCGGGCCGGCTCAGACATCGGAACCGGCACCGGCCGAGCGCGTGCAACATGTGCCGTTGGACCGGATCCGGTCCAGCCCATTGCAACCCCGGAAAGATTTCGACGAGGAAGCACTTCGTGAGCTTGCCGACTCGATCCGTGAACGCGGTGTGTTACAACCGTTGATTGTCCGGGTACGTGGCGAGCATTTCGAGCTTATTGCGGGCGAACGCAGGTGGCGTGCAGCGCAGTTGCTCGGGTTGAGCGAAGTGCCGGTTATTGTTCGTGATGCAGACGACCGTGCAGTGCTGGAGCTGTCGCTAATCGAAAACCTGCAACGCGAGAACCTCAACCCGATCGAGGAAGCTCAGGGATACGCACAGTTAATTGGATTATTCAATCTCACTCAGGAAGATGTAGCTGCCAGAGTCGGTAAAAGCCGTGCTGTTGTGGCGAATGCATTGCGTCTGTTGAAGCTTGCCCCGGAAATACAAAACTACATACGCGATGGCCGCCTCTCAGTCGGGCACGCAAAAGTTATCCTTGGTTTGGCAGATGAAAAACAGCAGGTGTTACTCGCTCGGCGTGTGATCAAGGAAGCATTGAGTGTTCGCCAAACCGAGCGGATTGTGTCCCGCGTACAATTGCGCCAAGGATTACGCCCTGGTAGAAAACCCGGCTCGATTGCGTCTGCAGATGCGCACCTGCTTGAGCTTGAAACGCGCCTGCAGGAGCGGTTCGGTACGAAGGTTAATCTTCATTACCACGAAGGCAAAGGCTCAGTGGAAATTCATTTTTACAGTGACGCAGACCTGGAGCGGATTTTGCAAATTGCAGGTGTGAGTGTAGATTAACGCCATGGTAAATGCATGAATCAGATCAATGCCAGGTGGCGCGATGCAAAAGTGCCAGTGCCACACCAGGCGCCAGATTGAACACCAACAATGACCCTTGAAGTTGTCAAATATGGTCACCCTGTACTCAGGGAAAAAGGCGCAAAAATTAGCGCTGTGACGAGCGAGCTGCGGCAGTTTGCGCATCACATGCTCCAGACCATGCACGCCGAAAAAGGCATTGGCCTAGCTGCACATCAAGTGGGTCGGCCAGTGGCGCTTACAGTGATCGATGTGCGCGGCGTAACTGATAGACCGTCAAAACTGTACCTGCGTGGTGAGGAGGTTGACCCAACCAGGTTTATGCCAATGGTCCTTATCAATCCGGAGCTTAAACTGCTTGGTAGCTCAGTTACCAGTGCGGAAGGTTGCCTGAGTTTTCCCGAAATTTACGCTGACATCGCCAGGGCAGAATCTGTTGACGTAGTTGCACTAGACTTGGAAGGTAACCAGCTCGAATTCAGGTGCAGCGGCCTGCTAGCGCGTGTGATTCAGCACGAAACTGACCACCTGCGCGGGATATTGTTCATTGACAGAATGAGCAAGGCTGCCAAAGAAGAATTCAGAGAGCGACTTACTGCGCTGCAAGCAGCAACGAAGGCTGCCCTGCGCAACAAAACCCAACCAGAGGCAACCTACGCGCGCAGGTAACCATTGGCACGGAACCATTCAATTGCGTCCGTAAACGCTTGGTGAAGAGGCGTTTGCGGCATGCCAAGTTCACGAGTTGCCTTTGCCGGGTTAAACCACATTTTGTATCTTGCCATTCGTACACCTGCAAGCGGTGCGCGGGGTGGTTTACCTGTCAGTGCCGCAAGCGCTTCGCTAATGTAACCGGCGGTCAGAGCCACCCAGAACGGAATCCGAAGCCGCGGAGCCGGTATGCCGGTCAACTCCTCGAGCACTTTTAAGGTTTGTTGCATTGTCCAGTTGCCTTCAGCGTGGCCGAGTATGTACCGCTCACCGATGCGACCTTTCTCGGCTGCTAAGATATGGCCAATTGCAACATCGCGTACGTGGACCCAGTTCAAACCTGTATCAAGATAGGCCGGCATTCGCCGGTTGAGAAAATCAACTATAACCATCCCGGTTGGCGTTGGCTTCACATCACGCGGGCCAACAGGCGCCGTCGGGTTCACGATTACAATCGGATAACCCTTGCGTGCTAGCTCGAGCGCAACCTGTTCGGCGAACCATTTGGAGCGTTTGTAATGGTTGCTCATCTGGGTTACCGAGACCGGTGTATTTTCATCAGCGGGGATCACTTTCCCATGCAGCGGTTTGGGTAGGCCGACACAGCCGACTGTGCTGGTGTACACAATGCGCGTGCAGCCTGCTTTTGCCGCAGCCTCCAGCACTGTGCGTGTGCCCTCGACATTTGCCCGGTACATCGGCCTGTAATCAGGCAGCCAGAGGTGATAACTCGCTGCCACGTGGAAACACCAGTCGCATCCGCGCATCGCCTCGGCAAGTAGGCGGCCATCTGATAAGTCGCCGGTCACATGCTCAAATCCGATGCCGGTCAGCGCGCGTGTGTCTGACCCGGGTCGAACCAGCGCCTTAACACTGTGCCCGCGCTCGACCAGTGCATGCACAAGATTCGACCCGATAAACCCGGTTGCGCCTGTAACAAAACATTTCATTTGTCATTTGAGCCGGGCAGCAAAGTAAACGCCGCTGCTACGCCATACACAACCAACCCCAGTCAGCCATTTGCCTGCCGCGGCCAGAGTCGTCGCCGATTGAAATTGCGTTGGTGCAATGTCAAAGGCAAGTTCACAACTTGTGAATGTCACTGTTGCAGGCCGCACACAGCATTACCGCAGCGTTGCATTTGACGCTGAGCAAAACGCGGTATTGTTGATTGACCAGCGGCTTTTGCCGCACCGGTTCAACATCTTGCACACGCGCAATTACCGCGAAACCGCCCTGGCAATTGCCAACATGGCTGTGCGCGGTGCACCCGCAATTGCAGCGGCTGCAGCTTATGGACTTGCCCAGGCTGCACGTGCATTTCGGGGGTCGAACTTGCAAAAGTTCACCATGCATATCGAGCGCGCATTCGAAACGCTAAAATCAGCGCGGCCAACTGCAGTTGACCCACTCAACGCACTGCTTGCAGTTAAACAGGCTATACAGACGGGCGAAACTGTTGCAGAGCAACAGGTACTTGCACTTGCTGCTGCCGAGGAATTTGCAAACAAAAGCGTCGAACAGTGCCGTGCAATTGGCGGACACGGCCTGGCACTCATCCGGGATGGCATGCGCATACTAACACACTGTAACGCAGGTTGGCTCGCATGTGTTGACGTTGGAACTGCAACTGCACCAATGTACGCCGCACATGCGGCAGGTCGCCGATTCCATGTTTTTTGCAGTGAGACACGACCACGTGCTCAGGGTGCAAGTCTCACAGCATGGGAGCTTGCACAACAGGGGATCTCGCATCAAGTGATTGCAGACAGCGCAGCCGGGTACCTCATGCAACGTGGCGAAATTGACCTTGTGATAGTCGGCAGCGACCGTGTCATTGCGCGCACCGGTGAGATAACAAACAAAATAGGTACCTACACGAAAGCTGTGTTAGCCTGGCGCCATCGCATCCCGTTCTACGTAGCGGTTCCATTGTCAACGTTTGACTGGCAGCTTAAATCTGCTCGCGAAATAACAATCGAACAGCGCGATGAAGCCGAGGTACTCGGCGCTTGGGGTGTGCTATGGAATGCAAGGCGCGGTAAGCCAAACTCACAGACAGGCCAGGTTTATGTCCGCGTGGCTAACCCATCTAGTGGCGCGGTCAATCCCGCATTCGACGTCACGCCGCCGGAACTTGTTACAGGTATAATCACGCCACTTGGCATTTTTAAGCCGGCCGAATTATGGCGGCGCAGAAAGGAGCTTTGCGCCGCACATGAACGAGGGAATAACCGACAGCGCTGAATCTTGTCTGGAGCGACACGTGCGGGTTAGCCTGGCTAACGCCAAGTTGTGAGCATGCATGCCAAGAAGAGCGCCCTAGCACTTTTTCGTGAGCTTAAACTTAAATATCTCGCATTTAATCACGAGTCGCGTCCGATCTACTTGCTAATAATTCCTGCAGTCCGCATGAGTTTTTGCCGAGTCGCAACGCCGTAAAGTCAGAGTGCTGCAGCGCGGATAAATGTTGAACTGCGGGTTTGCGTGAGATTCACGCGAAAACGCGTGAAACACACGCACACATTGATGGTGGAGATTTCAAAAACCCTTTATTTATGCGGGTAAAATGTATTGGCACCGACATTGCTTTGTGCCTTGTTGTGACTTGGGCATGACAGGCGGCTGGTGCTTGGTTTTGGCCGCGGCCCGGGTCAAAAAACTAAAACGAAAAACGTCGTATGAAAAACAGTAAAAAATGGTTGGCTTTCACGCTGATTGAGCTACTGGTCGTGATCGCGATCATTGCGATCTTAGCTGGTTTACTTTTGCCTGCACTAGCTGCAGCAAAGAAAAAGGCGCAACGGATCCAATGCGTTAACAACCTAAAACAGATCGGGTTGGCATATCGCGTATTTGCCAACGATAACAATGACAGGTTCCCACAACGTGTGCCTTCTGACCAAGGCGGCCCACCAAATCAAGCTCAAATCGCAGCCTACGTTCCGGGTGGTCCCAACGTTTGCTCTTACATTCACCAGGTTTACGGTGTAATGTCGAACGAGTTGAGCCTCCCCAAGATATTAATTTGTCCTGCGGATGGCAGAAATCCTGCGGCGAACTTCGGTGCGGTACTGAATCAAGTGCCTGCGTGGTTCAATAACACAAACCTTTCATTCTTTGTAGGTCGCGATGCCGACGAAACACAGCCGAGTATGTTTTTGGCAGGAGATCGCAACATATTCCGAACAGTTGGAGGTGGAACAACAGCAGCAATGACGGCAAATGACGGCTATGGTTACGGCCCGAGCCAGTGTGTGTTCCTCCCATATGTTGCAGGCGCTAACGACACCACTTACGGTTTCACCGAGAGAATGCATACCAAGGCTGGCGACATTTGCATGGGTGACGGCAGCGTACAACAATTGACCTCGGCTAGGCTACGTGATGCAGTGCGTGTAACTGGCGATGTGGGCACAGGTGGCGTTTCGAATGTATTGTTAATTCCGTAAACCCGCCTTTTTTTGGCTGAAATGTGGTTGGGCGCTCTTTTTCGGGCGCCCAAATTTTTTTATGCCTTTGCTTTGGCACGGCTTAGCTCTTGCCACAAATGTGCGCTTAACAATTGGCCCCTAGCAAAGCAGTTGAGGTGTAGATTCTCATTGGGACCGTGTGCATTTGCATCAGGCAATGCCAGCCCAAGCAAAATCACGTCTGCATCCAAAGTCCGACTCATCTGCGGTACAATTGGGATCGAGCCGCCTTCGCGCATCAATAGCGGTTCAGTGCCGAATGCGGCTTTTAACGCTCGAAGCGCAGCTTTTGCAAGTGGACTTTCAGGTGAAATCATATACGGTTCAGAGCCTGCTCCAGCTCTGATATCAAGCCGAACAGTGGGCGGACATGCGCGCCGCAAAAAATCGCAGACCAACCGTCTAATTCGCTCCGGCCTTTGGTTTGGCACAAGTCGGCATGTCACTTTGGCGTGCGCCCAGGCTGGAACGATAGTTTTACTGCCCTCGCCCTGGTACCCGCTCGTAAGCCCGTTGATCTCAAACGTAGGCCGCGTGCTTCTGCGTTCTTCGGTGGAAAATCCAGGTTCGCCGAATACTTTGCGTACGCCTAGCAGGCGCTTAAAGTCCTTGTCCTTGAGCGGCAGTCGGGCGAGCTGACGCCGTTCATAATCAGTGAGCGGCACCACATCATCGTAAAACCCTGGAACTGCAATTCTGCCGTCACTGGCCCGTGTCTTGGCAAGCAAGGTGCATAACACGAGCGCTGGATTATCCACTGCACCCCCGTAAATGCCCGAGTGTAGGTCAGTTTTTGGGCCGTACACCGTAATCTCGAACGAAATAATTCCGCGCAAACCGTATGTGAGCGCCGGATACTTCAACCCAGGCATGCCCGTGTCAGAAATCACAATCGCATCAGCCAGCAGTTCAGACTTGTGTTTGCACAAAAACGACTCGAGGTTTGCACTGCCGATTTCTTCCTCGCCCTCGATGACGAAAGTTATGGTGCAGGGCAATGGTGTGGCTGTTTTCAGATACGCTTCGACAGCTTTCAAATGCGCGAAGTGTTGGCCTTTGTTATCCGCAGCACCGCGTGCGTACAATCGTTTACCCCGGATCCGTGGCTCAAACGGCGGCGACTCCCACGGGTCCAATGGCTCGGGCGGTTGGACATCGTAGTGGCCATAGACAACAAACCGAGGTGGGTGTTGACTCTTCTCCGAAGCAACGACTGCGCTGCGCGGTGTTTTCGCAACGACAATTGGGTGGCCATTTGTTTTGTAAACCCGAGTCTCGAGGCCAAGCCGCCGGCAGTGCGTTGCCAGCCAATCTGCGCACCGCGCAACATCTTTCCTATGTTGTCTCTGGGCAGATACACTCGGTAATCGCAGATACTCACATAGCTCGTCAACGAATCGCGCTTGGTTGCGCCGTAGGTAGTTTATCACCGCGTCCATGGCCGGTTTCGTAACAGAAAAAGTCCGGTTTGGCAAAGGCCATGTGCAGGAGTCTCTCAGTGTCAGCATCTGCTGCAAACGCATGGACTGGCGTGGAGCCTGCTTGAAAAAACTTCGTTCCGGATATGCGGTGGGGTAATGACAATTGCTCGCAGTCCGCGTTTTGAGGTGTTTTCATCACACCACAAACCTTAAGGCGTGGTCAACAAACCCAGGTTTTTTCAAATACGCTATTGGCGTTTCCTGAGCAGGTCCAGCGGATTAAGTGGCAGAACCGGTGTCTGCGGCGGAGCGTTTGTTGCAGGTTGATTTGTGGCTTGATTGGTGCCACTCGGCAATTGACCTGTTAAAAGTCCGCCTACACCCTGCAGTATTGCACCTGCCTTATCCCCGACAACGCCCGGTATTGCACCCGCACTTTTTGCGATCAAGCCAGCAATCACAAGCTTGTCGGTCTTAGCCTCTGGTTTTTCAACCGTGCCGCTGACCTTGGCAAAAACTGGCAGGTTAATAAATGCCGCGTCAGGTTGTTCGTTGGGCGATATCAGCCGGGCCTTTTGTGCTAGTGACCTGCGCAATGCAATGGTAATCGGCCAATCGTTGATACGCGACTCGGCCAAGCTAGGCGCAATTTGTATGTCGCCTTCTGTGCGGGCAATGAACAAATCACTCAAAACTTCGCCCCGGTTAAGTTTGATTACTCCGTTGCCCGCGACAAATTGAGCATTAAGTCCAATCACACCAGCGCGCACCAGTTCGTCTAGGCCGAGCACAAATGCGATTGGCGTAATCAATAGCTTTGCTTTGCGCCCGACCAACTGCACATTCGCGTTTGTCAGCGTGATTGCCGCTGTGCCTGTAAGTGTTCGCTGCAGGCTTGTCCCTGTTATACCGGCACCTTTTACATCTGCTTTGGCAAACAATGTGCCTGCAGCAAGGTTGCGGTAATCCACCGAGAACGAGTTTGCCAAAGGCGCAATTGGTACATCTGCTGCGCTGAAGTTTACGTCGTAACGGTACCCGGCCACGCGAAGGTCAAGATCGGCCTTTGCATTTACGGTGCCGCCGTTTAACAGGAAGCGTACCGGGCTGAGCAGAACGTGCTCGCCACGAATTTGTGCGCTTGCTTGGAAATTTGTGATCTCGACTTCGCGCAGATAGAACTTTCTAATTGCGACATCAACGCCCAAATTGCCGATCGGCAGATTCATTGCTTCAGGCTCTTTTTGTGTGGCTTTTTGGGGAGGTGTTACGGGTTGCTTTTGCGCGCTGTCACCCACAAACGCATCGTAATAAGGGGTAAAATCGAGTGAGTCGGCAGCTAGCTGTAGCTGGCCCGAGATTGCGTCCGGCTTTGACAAATCAATGGCACCAGTTACGCCGAGCTGGTTTTGTGCGCGTGCGGTCGGGCTGAGAACAAGCTCGCACTGCCGCAGCTCAACCAATTGCGTGCGAATAAAAATATCAACCAGCAGCTTGGCTTCGAGGGGCTTGGTCGGTGCTTTCATTTGCGGGCTGGCAATGACCAGGTTCGTCACAAGCAAATCCGCCTTTGCAGTTCCGGTGCCTGCAGCGTCGAGCTTTGCCGAGGCCGTGCAATCGAGTGTTACCGACACCAGTTTTGTTTCTTTCAACATTGGCCCCAGCACAGGCGCCAAAGCGCGCTCGGTCAACCCAGCGAGCTGCGCTGTCAACTCGCCGCTGCGGTCCTTAACGTTAAGCCTACCTTTTAACTCTGCGGTCCCGCACGGCTTGCGTGCCTGGAAAAATGCGCATTTGACTGTGTTGAGTTCGAGCTGGCCGGCCCTGTGGCCGAAGTTGAACTCAGCGGCGGCGTCAAAATCCCTAAACTCGATGGCGCCGGCACGGCCAGCCAAGGAATCAAGCTGAAACGTACCGGTTAACTGGTGCGTATCCTTCTTCTGGCTGAGGCGTGTCTCGAGCGCAAATGTCCCGGCTGACACTGTTAAATCCCCTGTACTGAGCACAGGCGTAACCGTTGGCAATGCGCCCCTTAACTTAAATTGAGCTTCTCCAAGCTGTTCGCCGATGTCGAAATTGCCGGTGCCATTGAGTGTGAAAATTTCACGACCGCCTAAAGCAGCCCGCCCAATAAGCTCGCTTACCGTGACCTTGGTAAGCGCCTTTGTTTGGCCGCGTGTCTCGGTTCGTACGTCAAGGCCGCTGACACGATTCGTGCCCAACAACAGCTCTAGATCACCTACATTTGCCACAAGCTCGAACCGCAAGGCTTGTCCGGCTTGTTCAGACGCAACTTTTACTTGCAGATCAACTTTCCCACCAGAAGCAACCTGGCCAATAAACGGTTTCCAATCGGCAAGCTCTAACCCGGTCAGGCGCAACTCAAATGTTGAGTCGGGCAGTGCGCTCGTTGTAGCCCCCCATGCAATTGTCATCGGCCGCGCCAGGCGCGCTTCTAACAACGTGCGCCCGTTCTGCGTGCCAGTTAAAGCAAGGTTTTCAAACTCCACAAGTGCAGCTTGTCGGTCAACAGTTAGCTTATAATTACCGCGCAACTCGATCATAGGCGTGCTCTGTCCTGCACGTGACACAGTGAACCGCCGTGCATCAAGCTGGCCCGTTAGTAATACCGCGGTTGCGCCCTGGGTAATTTGGAGCCGGTTGCTCGAACTAATTGTCGTGGTGCCAAAATCAAACCCGGCTACTGCACCGGCTATGTTCAATACCTGCCTGTCTAGATTAAGAACCTCGACTGCCAAATCGCCTGCGATTTTTTCCATGTCGAATGGCCCGCTGAGACGTATTTGCCCAAGAACAGCTCCCGACTTGAAAAAGCGCAGAGCAACATTCCTGATTTCACTTGGCAGAACATCGCAATTCAGCTCACAGCGCATGAGTGCAAAATCGCTCAAAGTACCAGTGGCTGCAGTCGTCTCGACCTGCAATGTGCCGGTTATCGTTCCGGGGCGCGCCTCTGCAAGCAAACCAAACCCAAAGTCGGCCAGCAGTTTCCCCGAAAGCGACCCCAACCCGCCAGTGGCGCCGGAATGTTGGACGACGTTTAGTTCACCACTCAGACTGAGCCGGCCTGTGTGGGCGTTCTTAACCTCAGAAATTGCAACCGTCAAATTTGTCAGGGCAACCAAACTATCGGGTCTATCTTTGGCACGACTCACATATTGCACCGACCCGTTGTTGAACACGATCTTTTTGATGTCAACTTGGGCTGGCTTTGATGGCTTCCGTTCTCGGGGCGGAGCAGCTTTTGCAGCTAGTGCATTTCGGATCGGATCAAGGTTCGATGTACCATCTGCATTTTGCACCACGGTCAGCACGGGTAACTCAACTGCAAGCTCGTCCACGCTGATCTTGCCGCGCATTATGTCCAGCAATGAGTACTGCGCACGCACTTCACTGGCCGTTAACAAAGGGTCTTGCCCAAGCGGTCTGACATTAAGCTGGCGAAGAACAACGCGTTTAAACGGGCTGATTGATGCATCTGCAACCGTGAGCTCGGCTCCGAGTATACGACCTATCCGCGGCAAAATAACACCCTTGAAAAACGGTGCGCTTGTCACGATAAAATACACGCACACAAACAACGCAACAAACACGGCCAGCACAATCGCAATTCTGCGCGGCCATCGGCTGCGCCGGTTAACCAGCCCGGTTGACTCAGGAATTTCGCTCATACAAACCCGGTGGCTGAATATGCCATCAAGTGCGCTTTTAACCAAGCGCAGAGAGGTTTCGCAAACGAATTTTTGTGCGATCACTGGTGCGCTTTACTGCTGTGGTGGTTGGCAAAAGGGCCGGGATCGTTTGTGCATTACACACAACTCAAAAGTGACTCCAGCAGCATGATAATGCGCCAAAGTGGCGCGGACAGAATTGCGTTTGTTGTTCTTTAACGAGGTCTTCGGCGCACGAGGAGCCGCGCCGTAGGCTGTTTTTCCACAAGAAAATGCTCGTCCGTTCGCTTCAACTCATTCAGAAAACGTCCAGAGCGCCGTGCAAACTGCAGCTTGCCCAAAGAATAAGGCATTGCCAGTCTGAACAGTTGTGAGTAACCGAATTCGAGATAGCCTTGGGCCGTCAATTATCATTGCAGCTGCCGTTGTTGGTACAGGGGAACTGATCATTGCACCGCGGCTTGGCGCTTCCGTTGGTATGAGTGCGCTGTGGTTGATCATACTCGGCTGCGTTGTAAAAGTTTTCCTTCAGGAAGAGCTTGGCCGACACACAATTCTCACTGGTGACACCACTTTGGAAGCGCTTAATCGTGTGCCGGGGCCTGTTTGGCGGCTCTCATGGGCTGGCTGGTGCTGGCCATTGTTGTTGGTAGGCGCAACAATTGCACTCGGTGGTGTACTTGCCACGATCGTGCAGGCATTGCATCTGTTGCATGTGCAATGGCCAGACTGGCTGTTGGCGGCGTTAATTTCAGGGGGTACAGCCGCTGTTCTGATTGCGGGTAGATACAGGTTCATCGAGGGTACCTCGGCGGCATTGGTAGCTGGATTTACCTCAATGACAATTATCGCGCTTGTGCTGCTGCAACAGACCGAATTCGCCGTTTCACCAGGGGTAATTCTGGACGGACTGAAGTTTCGTATGCCTGAACGCGGGTTTGCAGATGCAGTTGCCGTGTTCGGCGTGACAGGTATTGGAACAGCTGAACTGTTGTTCTATCCGTATTGGTGCCTCGAAAAAGGGTATGCCAAAGATCTCCAGAAAGGCTGGCCACGTGACCCGGCCGTAGTTGACAGACGAATTCGGGGAATGCGCTTGGACATCGCACTAGCGCTTTTGGTCTATACATTCGCCACACTTGCGTTCTTTATTCTCGGGGCAACGATCCTCCACGGCGTAGGCCGGGTGCCAAGTGGGGTGGACCTGGTCAGGACCCTGTCGGCGATGTACACAAAAACGTTTGGTGACTGGATATTTTACGTGTTCGCACTAGGGGCTTTTTTTGTGCTTTACTCGACATTCTTCGTTGCAATGGCCACATGGGCGCGTTTGTGCGCCGATACCGTTCGATTGGTTTCACCTCGAGGCGGTGTGGTGGATCATCGGCTGTTAACCAACTGGATCATGGGGGTGCTAGCTGTGATTTATTTTGTGCTGTGCATTTGTTTCAATCGGACACCGCAGTGGCTCATTGTAGCTGGCGGTGCAGTACAAACATTGCTCCTGCCTGTGTTTGGTCTGGCGGTTCTGTTGATCCGCCGCAAACGCGATGATCCGTTTAGGCCTCGGCTGTGGTTTGACATGGCGCTTTACCTTTCGATGGCCGTTATCACAGTTGCGGCAGCGTACAGCGTTTTGCATACGCTGTTTAGGTGAAAGGCGCATCAAGAGCGGTGTAAACCGGCTTGCACAAACGGTTCGGTTACAAAGTGAAATTTTATGTGTGGGAAACAACCCCCCGACTTTCTTGGTTCGTGGTGGGTGATGTGTGGTGCTGTTGGATTTGTTGCCTGCGCCAGATTCAAAATGCCGACCTTAGAGTTTGGCACTTGCGTTTGCAATTAAACACGTGAGGATGGGACCCGCAACGCCGCGCGTAGGCGTGATGCAATCCAGCGCAGCTCGGCTTCGTCGCGTCCGGCCAACAGCCCTACTTTCTTTCCCGTACGCAAGTGAACTTGCAGTTCGATGACTGGCCGGTTGTTGATTTCGGCTCCGCTTGCATCTGCCCTGATGGCCGCCAGTTCATTTTGCAGCCATTCGCGTGTTTTCGTTCCGAACAAGCCCTTAATTTCAACGCGCAGTCGGTCACCTTCCACATAAAGCACAACAGTGCGCCGGCCAATATGGATTGCCCAGACGAGTAGCCAGAAGCCAACGCACCAAAACACAACCAGCATTATCACCAAGCCCAAATCGATCTTTCTCGGGCTGAGTGACGTGGCCATGGCGGTAAAAAATGCCAAGAACACACACCACATTATGGCGAAGAAAAACAATCCCTTTGCGCCGCGTATCAAGCCCAGCGGTGGAACAGTGATCTGCAGCCCGGTGACGAACTGTTTAAGTTCCACACTGCTATTGGTGGGCTGCACAACCAAATCGTCGGCCGTTGCCTCTGTGAGGTATTTGTCTATTACTTCAAGCGCCTTGGCCGGCACAGATGCCGCACTGGCACCGATGTAACCGCTCAACTCATGCGCCAAGCCGAGCAACCAGTCTTTCGGGTATCCAAGCGCTACAAGTTTTCTTGAACCGTCCTCGAAAACAGCGGCAAGCGCTGAGAATCGTTGGAATTCACGAGCTGAGGTGCGTGTGTTGTGGGATTGAGCAGCGCCGACTTCGAGCGCACGGATCGGCTTGCGCGGCAAACGCCGTGTAAATCGCAGTGGCCCGAGCATTTCGGTGACGCTAAGCTGGCCGTCTTGCCAGCTTAGCCGGCAACGACCGAACAGAATCAGCAACCCAAAAAGAATCGGCAATAATCCAGCAAACACAAACATCAACATGTACATCAAGGAAACTGTCTCCAGCTGGCTTGGTGAACCTTGTAGCAGTTCTTGGATTGCCTCCAATACAGCCTCGGCTGGCCCAGCCACAAATAGCAGACCAAAACCAACCAAAAGCACCCCAAAAACTTTTGCCAAGCCAATGGGCCGTACCGGCAGCTCGTACCGCAGTTCGTTCCCGTCCGATTCACAACGAATTGCCTGTGACCAATCTTGGTGAGTGCCGCGGCTCATGGGATTTTCAACATGTGTTCAGGGTCGCTGTAGTTTGGGCAGCTTAGCGGTATCCTGTCAAGCTCCAAGTTTTTTTGCCCGGCCAAGCACTCGGATTCGAACTGGAGCAAGCACGGATGGATTATAATGGCGTTTTTTGGCACAGCACTACCCCAGTAACAGCAGTCAATGCAAATGACAGGTTTGCACGGGCTGCGGACTGGGTTTTGATTATTTCGCTTTTTGGGAGCAGAAGTGTAAGCCATTGATTTGCAAGCCAACGGTGGTTACCAATGTTTCGGCGCTGATAGTGCGTACGATCCTTTTGCGTGCATAAGGCAGAAGGTATGTTGTGGGCGGCAGTTGTATCAAGGCTGCTGAATGAACTCGGAATAGCAATGTTGCCGTTTGCGGATTCCGAAAAATGCGGCTGTTGACTTACGAGTACCTACGTTGCGCAGAGAGGCGAGAAAAGCTCAAAATGTCATACCAACTGTGAAATTTGTGCTCCCAAGCGTTTGAGATGGTAGCCTAGGGTTAGTCCAGCTTGGCTTTAATCAAAGCCAGCAGTTCTGGGTACGTCTCGACTGCAGTGAATTGTGGGAATTGGCGTTTCACAACTTCAGGCGCGTGAAACAGAAAACCAACGTCAGCTTCAAGGAGCATGGCGGTGTCATTAAATGAATCGCCCACAGCAATCACGTTGTAGTTGAGGCGCTTGAACGCTGCTACAGCCTGCCGTTTCTGGTCGGGGATACGCAGTGCGTAGTCAATTATCTTATCGTCCCGGACTACGAGCCTGTGACACAGCAATGTTGGCCAGCCAAACTGCCGCAGCAGCGGCGCAGCGAATTGCTCGAATGTGTCTGACAAAATAATCACCTGCACAACCTCGCGCAGTTCGTCGAGGAATTCTTTTGCGCCTGGCAACGGCCGCAATGTGGCTATGACACTTTGTATGTCGGAAAGTTTCAGGCCATGTTTGTCGAGGATTGCCAGGCGCATGCGCATTAGCTTGTCGTAGTCTGGCTCGTCTCGGGTGGTGCGACGTAGCTCGGCTATGCCGGTCTTTTCAGCTACGGCAATCCAAATCTCGGGCGTTAGCACGCCCTCCATATCCAATGTGACCACCGACTGTTTCACTCGGCGAGAAGTTTTGTCAAACCCGCATGCGCATGTCCAGCAGATGCAGCTTTGTGTGTCCAGGTACAGGGACATCCTCAGTTGGGCGATCTTTCGATCCAACCCCGCAGTTCCTTGGCAAAGACGCCGAAGCCAACTGGGAACACACGCTCCAATGAAGCTAAATCCGAAGTTAACCATTTGGCTGCCTTGCTCATGCGTTCCTTTTCCAACTCGAGCGATGGCCGATCTGTTCCGTACAGGCATTTCTTGAGGTCGGCTTTTGAATACGGCGGTTTGCCAGTGCACAACCCGGCGGCCTACGCCGTCTCATTCACATCCGGCTCAATGCCATATACAAGCCGCGCCTCGATTGTAAGAACTGCAACAGCAGTGGCTATTTTCAACTTGGGCAACACAACCCGCGGCTTTAGCTGAGCCGATACATCATCGCGGGTCTTGCGAAGCTCGCTCAGTCGGCACTTGGGACTATGACAGTGGCTCAGTTCGTGTGCTTGTTCGTGAATCGGGCTGTTGTTCGAGTCCACCACAAGAACCAACCCCGCTGCGTCGCTGCGGTAATGTAACTGCTTAATCACAGTTGGAAACACGCTGCGAACCGATGGCCAACCACGCGCGTGTAAACCTTCGTGCTGAACTGAGGCAGTTTTGATGCCGAGGAGTTTTTCCACGAGGATGTGGACAGCCACCTTGTCTACCAGTGACACGGAAAGTATGGCTACCTTCATGTCCCAGCAGGCACGCCACCAAGAACGCCGCTGTACCAAACATCGCTCAAGTGCGCGCTGCCGAGAATTTCTTCCAGATCAGCGCGGTCGGTCAGGCGCGTAAATTTGGTTTCAAGCCCAATTTTATCGGCGATCATGATTTCCTCCGGCTGCTCGCGGAAAAGGTCCAAGAAGTACGAGTAGTGAGTTGTTGCGATGACCTGCACCGGCTCGCGTTTTTCGACAAAGCTCTCTGGATACGCAAGCCTGTAGATTGCGTCCCGCACTTCCCGGAGCAAGCGCGGATGCATACTATGGTCAGGCTCTTCGAGGCACACCAGCGGCGGTGGCTGGGGTAAATATGCCAGCGTCAGTAGTGCCAAAGCTATTAATGTGCCTTAGGAAAGGTCGCTCGCTTTGATCTTGTGCTCACCTGAACTTGTGCGAAGGCAAATTGCGCGTTTGCCTGTGCTTGGCGTATCGAACAACACACGGTCGAACTCAGGTAGCCAACGGTTCAATTCCCGGTTCAATGCCTCGAACCGTTCTGGATTCTTGTCTCGTAACCCATCCAACACACCTGCAAGATTGCCGCCTTGCGCTGTCAATTCAATGGCAGGTGCCAATGTCACAGGCGCAGCAATCGCACCCGGGTCAAAAGAAAACACGCGACAAGCTTTTATCCTTCTTTCCAGATCATAGATGGGATTTTGAGGCATCGGAACATCTGGCTGATCATGGTATTGCCAAACATCATGCGATCTCCCCCATTTATTCCAGCGTGCCCCAATGTTGACTCTATCGTTTCCGGATACTATTACCTCCACATCGTCTTCGGCACCGACGCTCTCTATCATTTCACGTGGGTAAGCCGTCGGCTTTGAGACTACCTGAAGCGGCTGAAAACCAGTGCTTTTGCCGGTGCCGTTCGGCCCGACTATCAACGTGAATTTGCCCAGCGGTAACTCGGCATCACGTAGAACTTTGAAGTTCTTGAATCTGATTTTGGTAATCATGCGCGCTCTGCACCAGGGCGATTTATACCCACTGGGTCAGCGCTGACCGAGCTTTATTTTGGGATTGTACGATCAAGCTGGGCGAGAGATCGTTGCCGGCTCGCTCCTGTGTCTTGTCATCTTGCCGCGCGGTGCATTGCGCGGGTTTACTAACTGAAATGATTGAGCTGCCTTTTGAGTTAGTGAGGCTCAGACGTGCTCAGTCTGCAACAGATTCCTGCTTCATTGACTGCGGCATCAGCCGTGCCAACCGGTGCGAACATGATGAGAATACAAAAAGTCTTTGTGGAAACGCCGAAGAACCGCACGCTCCGGAGCATGCGCTATCCTGATGCGCACTAAATCGTTTATGCGATGCCCAATCGAAAATCCTTTGGTGAACAAGCCCGGAGCCTGTCGATCGTGCTTACACAATCATAATGGCGCTACTTTGGGTTGGACAATAGGGTGCGGTGCCACAACCCTAAGCAAGACGCGGGTTTACGGTACGTGGTGGGGTAAAACACTACAAATCCAAGCACGGCTTTGCGTTCGTACCTCGACCGAGTCAGACTCGATTACCTACCAAATGGTTCGAGGCGGTGCTTGCGCATTTCGAATACGCTGAAATTGTTGTATCCGGCATGTTGGGCGGTGCGCATGGCTGCGGCGAAATCGAGTGCGACTTCGTCGGGCTTATGCGCATCTGAGCCAAAGGCAATTGGCACATCTGCACTGTGCGCCAATCTGAGCAGCTCGTCGGTCGGGTAAAGTTCGCGGCAGTCTTTGCGCAGGCCGGCTGTGTTGATCTCGATTGCGCAGTTGTGCCTTCGTGTTGCTTGAACGAACCGTTCGTACAGGCGGGTGCAATCGCGGTTCGGCCTGAAGCCGAATTTTTTTGGTAGATCAGCGTGCCCGATGATATTGAACAGACCAGTTTGAGCAGCGCGAGTGAGCCGGTCAAAGTACTCTGCCCACACCTCGAACACGTCGTGCTTTTCCCAAAGTGCAAGCTGTTTCGGGTGATCAATTGCCCAGTGTTCGCCAACATAATGCACTGAGCCAATCAAATAGTCCCAGCGGTAGCGTGCTGCAAGCTCGCGGAGCCAGTCCTCAATGTCCGGCATGTAGTCCATTTCAAGCCCAAGCCGGATGCTTAGGTTCGGGAAGTCAATTTGTGCTTTGCGGACAAGCTCGACGTATTGGTCGAGTTCTTCGGCCCGCATGTGCCAGTCGTCGAAGTCATCGGTCGGCATGGGTGCGTGCTCGGCGAATCCGATCTCAGTCAAGCCGAGTTCGGTTGCGCGTCTTGCGTAATCGCTGGGCTCGCCAGTGGCATGGCGGCACAGCGCAGTGTGCAAGTGGTAATCCGGCGGTAACTGCATGCTGAAAGTTAGCCGTGCAACCGCTGGAGTCAAAAACGAAACCAAACTTGATGGTTACCCAGTAGAATGAAAACTTTACTCAGCAGATGAATTGAAGGTTCTGTTCCGGCCGGTGCGTAGTGGACATTCCGGCCATGAAGGCTGCACTACGAACAAGGTTTTGTTCGTTTTCAAGAAAAAGCGATGGTTAAACAACAGATAGCTGGATGTTTACCAGTGCACACCAATTCAGCGGTGTTGTATGAAGTATCATGCGGGTTGTGAGTGACCTAATTCCAAGGGTTTGCAGTGCGGGGTTCAGCCCGAGAAATAGCTTGGCCACACGAACGCCGACCTGGACTGTGAGTGAAAGGTGCGATCTCGTCGGTGCTGCATTCGTTCACAGTTCTTGCGACGACTGCCGCACAGGGTGGTGGCCTGTGCGCGCGGGGCGTCGGGTTACCTGTGGCAGTTTGCATCTGCCGCAGAATGTCGAATGCATCTATCGTTGTGTGCGTGCAAGGCCTTCGACAGGCGCATAGTTATCTGTCAGCACGGGGCAGCTTGCCACATTTGCGGGTGGTTCAGCGCGGAATGCACCCACACGTTTCATGAACCAGGGCGGCACCTGTGGACGGCTTTTAACGAAAGCTTCTGCCCGTTGATTGAGCTGTTGTGCTGTCATTTTTTCGGTTGATTTTGTGCCGATCAACACCACGTTCATCGAGCTTGACGCAGGAAAGAGGTAAACCTGTGGGAAAACCGTTTTCATTGTTTTGTAGATGCTGCCCACAAGGCTGCGTTGGTAACCGTGCAGTGAACCGACTACGTTGTAGGCGAGCAGTCCGTTTGTGCCGAGCCGCGCTGCTGCGAGGTCAAAAAACTCTTTTGTTGCTAGGTGCGCCGGTATAGCTGGGCCGTACCTGCTGGAGACATATGCGTCAACCACAATTAGGTCGTAAGACGCCGTTGACCGGCGCACAAACACACGGCCATCCTCGATGTGTACACGTTGACGCGGCGATTCCTTGAAGTTAAAGAAGTCACGCGCAACACGTAACACCGCCGGGTCTATTTCAACCGTGTCAATTAGCACCGCGGGATAAAACTTTTCGAAAGCGCGTTGCACACTGCCGCCTCCAAGCCCGATCATTAGTACATTTGTGAGTTTGTCGTTCCACAGCCATGGCATGTGAAAATACTCCGTGTACTCGAAGTGTCCTTCAGCCGGGTTACGCAGCGACATGCGTGTCTGTTGCGCATCGTCGAAGAACAAAATGCGTTCTGTGCCCTGGTCAACAACTCGGATATGATGATAAACGGTTGTATGCTCGAAGATGGTTGCTGCGTCTGCGGTTTGGAAGACAATGCCTACCACCAACAGAACGCAACTTAATACGTGTAGCCCGGCGTTTTTCATACCGTAACACCTGGTTCAACTGTGCGGATTTGCTGTTTAAATTTCGAGTCAAGAACAATGCAAGTCACCCCCAGTGCGCATGTAAGCAGGCCGGTGGCACGAAATATCTCCGTCAGGCGCATATGATCAATCAACACGTATCCTGATACAAACACACCTGCAATGCTGCCAACTGTGCTTGCGGCAATAATCCAGCCGCTCATCCGGCCGACGTGGCCAAGTGCACTTGTGCTGAGTCGGATCATGTACGGTGACAATGTGGCCAGCGCAAAACACGGCAACAGAAATATGAGGCAGCTACCCAACACCGGATCAAGCTTCTGCCACAAAAGTGGGATGGCACGATCAGCCGCGTGCCGCATTATGATCGCGTCAATCACGGTCCCGGCAAAATCGGGTATTATGAATGTAATCACTCCGGTTGGACATAGCAAAACAGCCAGAAACGCAACCCGTTTGAATTTGTCGGCCAACACCCCGCCAATGTAATACCCGAGCGCAAGCGCAATCATGATCACACCAATCTGGCTTATCCAAACGTAGAACGAACTGCCGAAGTCTTTGGCCAGATACCGCGCACCCACAATCTCAAGCACCATGATTGCAAACCCACCGAAAAACACTAGTGCGGTCGCCCAAACATTTCGCATGCATCTACTTTAACCTGTTAACACCAGCCCGGTCAAAGCCGAGCAATCAGCCAAACGCAATTCGCAATTGCGGTTTCTTCCGTGCATTTTTGGTTCGGGCAGGGTAAAAAAGCTGTGTGAAAATTCTCGGGATTATACCAGCTAGGTTTGCAAGCACGCGGTTCCCGGGCAAACCGCTAGCCAACATTGCCGGTAAACCACTCATCCAACATGTGATTGAGCGATGCAAACTGGCTAAATCCTTGGCTGAGGTTATTGTTGCCACAGACGATGTACGCATCGCCGACGTAGCCAAGTGGTTTTGCCGAGTTGAGCTCACGCGTGCAGATCACCCGAGCGGCACCGACCGCGTGGCCGAGGCCGCAGCACGAGTTGATTGCGATGCAGTTGTGAACGTTCAGGGGGACGAACCGCTGATTGAACCTGCCGTAATAGACGCGGTAGCGGCGGCGCTCGTTGACGCACCAATGACAACTGCAGCCACGCGGATTAAACACACCGCAGATTACGACAACCCGAACGTGGTCAAAGTGGTTGTCAATGCCACAGGGCGTGCGTTATACTTTTCGCGGCGTACGATACCGTACTTGCGTGAGGCCGCCAGCCGTCCTGTAGCCGAGCAGTTGGCGGCGTTTCCTTTTTTGAAACATTTGGGCATTTACGGGTACATGCGCGACGTGTTACTGCGGCTGGTGCAATTGCCAGTGGGGAAGCTTGAATCAGCCGAAAAACTTGAACAGTTGCGCGCACTTGAAAACGGCATCGAGATCGTAGTTGTGCAGGTCGAGTATGACAGTATTGGCGTGGACATGCCCGAGGACGTGGCGCGGGTTGAACACATTTTGCTGAGGAAATAGCCGCTAAAATGCATTAGAGGCGAGAAAAGGTTTCACGTTTTTTGAGTGTCTTTGTGGCGAGCGATATGAAATACATCTTCGTCACGGGTGGAGTGATCAGTTCACTGGGCAAAGGGCTGACTGCAGCCAGCATTGGGACGCTGCTCGAGAACCGGGGGCTGAAAGTTGTGCTGCAGAAATTTGACCCGTACCTGAATGTTGACCCGGGCACGATGAATCCGTACCAACACGGTGAGGTGTATGTGTTGGATGACGGCGCCGAGACCGACCTCGACCTCGGACACTATGAGCGATTCACTAACTGTAAACTCACGCGGTTAAACAATCTGACCAGCGGCCAGGTCTATCAAATGGTCTTGGACAAGGAACGGCGCGGTGATTACTTGGGTAAAACCGTCCAGGTAATCCCTCATGTGACCGACGAAATCAAGAACCGGATTCGGTTGCTTGCCGAGCAATCCGGGGCCGACGTAATCATAACTGAGATTGGTGGAACGACTGGCGACATTGAGGGCCTGCCATTTCTGGAAGCGATCCGCGAGTTTGCGCTTGAGGTCGGGTTTAACAACGCAATTTTCGTCCATGTGACCCTTGTGCCGTTTATTAAAGCTGCTGGTGAGATAAAAACCAAGCCCACACAGCAATCGGTGGCGAAACTGCGCGAAATTGGAATTACACCGCACATCATTATTTGCCGAACCGAACGGCCGCTTGACCGCGACGCGCGCCAGAAAATCTCGCTGTTCTGCAATGTGCCGGTTGAGGCCGTGGTGGAAGAACGCGATGTTGGACACACCATTTACGAAGTGCCACTAATGCTTCAGCGTGAGGGTGTTGACGAGTTAATCTGCAGGCTGTTGCGGCTTGACACACCGCCGGCCAACATGAGCCATTGGGCGGAAATCATTCGCAAACTGGTCAATCCACGGCACCGGGTCAGGATCGGTGTGGTTGGCAAGTATATTGGGCTGCAAGACGCGTACAAGTCTGTCTATGAAGCTCTCAGCCACGGCGGTATCGCCAATGATTGTGGCGTAGACATAGTCAGGGTTGAAGCTGAGCAGATCGAAAAAGACGGGCCGGCAAAACTGCTAAGCGACGTCAATGGCGTGCTTGTGCCGGGTGGTTTCGGCGAGCGCGGCATCGAAGGCAAGATACGCGCTGCGCAATTTGCGCGTGAACGGCGCATGCCGTACTTCGGGCTTTGTCTTGGTATGCAGGTTGCCTGTATCGAGTTCGCGCGCAATGTGCTTGGATTGCCCGGTGCACATTCGACTGAGTTTGATGTAGACACACCACACCCGGTGATTGCGCTGCTAGATGAACAGCGTAAGATCACGCGCAAAGGCGGTACCATGCGGCTGGGTGCGCAGCCGTGCCAATTGGTAATGGGTACCAAAACGGCGGCGTTGTATGGTGCGTTCGTCGTCAATGAACGGCACCGGCACCGGTACGAATTCAACAACGAATACCGTACACGGTTCGAGCAGGCCGGCATGCGGTTCAGCGGCCTGTCCCCAGATGGTAAGCTCGTCGAGGTGATCGAGCTTGCAGACCATCCGTTCTTTATCGCGTGCCAGTTTCACCCCGAGTTTTTGAGCAAACCGCACCAGCCGCATCCGCTGTTCAAAGGGTTCATTGCTGCCGCATTGGAACACAGCATCTTGTGAGTAATACGGACCTGACCGCCCGCTTGCTTGGTTGCAGCAGATACAGCCGAGCAATTCAGCAGTGTGGTGAAACGCAGGTACTACATTTTCTCTGGTGTTGTATTGCGTGCTGATTTGGTTGCAATCACGCGTGCCGGGGAAGCCTTTGCGCAGGTTCGGCTTACCCGCACAGCCATGGCTATCGAGAAGTTCCGCGCCAAGCATAACCGGTTGCCGAAAGACGCCCTTTGGTACTTGAGCTATTGTCTGCTGTGCCTACTGAACCGTTTGACAGTGCAACCTTGCGATACCG
This sequence comes from uncultured Verrucomicrobiota bacterium, assembly GCA_964555645.1. Taxonomy (GTDB): domain Bacteria; phylum Verrucomicrobiota; class Verrucomicrobiia; order Limisphaerales; family DTLC01; genus DTLC01. The sequence continues at coordinate 35,228 of CAZKTA010000011.1, read as the reverse complement.
AAGGTCAGAAAAATGCTACGTGGTTTACAATGTCGGCAATGATGGCAATGACGACAGCAGCCGCGAAAGACCGGCTCGCAACACCAACGCATACAATATCACATTCATTGTCGAGAGATGACGCCTGGGGGTGGTTCGATTGACGGCCGTTCCATGGCGGACCAAGTGCGCCCCACTTTTTTGAGCAGCGGAACGCCACCTATTTTGCGGTCGGTAAACTTTTGCGCTCGGATTGGGCACACTTGTCTTTCAGGCGGGCCGCTTTGGGTTATTTGATTTTCGGTCTGTTTGGGCTGTGGGTATTACCGTTTGTTTTGGGTTGCGTTTTTGCAAACTCAGGGCGTGGCGATTTTTCATTTGTTTTGCCAGGTATTTTTGCATTAACGGTAGTTTATGTTCGAACTCCGCGGCCTGGAACCAGTGTATGCCATGTGTGCTCATGTGGGGCTGGTAGCAATTTTGTCTGTTGCTTGGCTTTTCCGATTGAAGACAAGCTTCGCAACCGTAAGCTTTCAACCCGGAATGACCACCGGCGCGTCGTAGCCGGATAATTACAATGCGTGTTTGGTTCAATAAATGAGCATTACGAACAACAACACATCATATCGAGCGGCCATTGAGTTCCTGTACGGGCTGCAGTGGTTTGGCGCGCGGCTTGGGCTGGAGATACCGCGCAGGCTTGCTGCGCTGGCGGGTAATCCACAAAACAAACTGCGGTTCATCCATGTAGCCGGCACAAACGGCAAAGGCTCAACCTGCGCGATGCTCGAGAGCATCTATCGTGCTGCAGGGTTGCGCGTCGGATTGTACACATCGCCGCATCTTGTCTCATTTCGGGAACGCATCCAGGTCAATCGTAAGCCGATTAGCCCGGCCGAGGTTGTACGACTGGTTGAATGGCTTAAACCTTTGTTGGCCCAGTTCGGTCCGACCGAACAACCAACATTTTTCGAGGCGGTAACAGTCATGGCGTTACAGTACTTTGCCGAGCAAAACTGCGAGCTTGTGATATGGGAAACTGGCCTAGGTGGCCGCTTGGACGCAACAAACATTGTGACGCCGTTGGCCAGTGTGATCACAAACATTCAACTCGACCACCAACGCTGGCTTGGTGATACACACGCGAAAATTGCGGCTGAAAAAGCTGGTATCATTAAACCGGGCGTGCCATGCATTACAGCTACAGATGAACCTGCGGCATTGGCTGTGATTCAAGAAACAGCTCTGCTTCAAGGCAGTCCACTGACGCTTGTAACGCCGGCGCATACACAGCATGCACCGCTGAGTGAACTACAGTTGCCGTTGCTAGGCTGGCACCAGCGCATGAATGCCGCCGTTGCGCTTGCCACTGTGCGCGTTTTACATGCGCAACTTCCGATTGCAGACGAGGCAATCTGTAACGGGTTAGCCACAGTGCAGTGGCCCGGCCGAATGCAGCTCGTCGAGCGTGGCCCGAGTCAGAAACTGGTGCTTGACGGTGCACATAATTCAGGAGGCGCAACTGCGTTACGCGCGGCGCTTGAGGAATATTTTCCAGACACAAAACCGACGCTCGTGCTGGGCATCATGCAGGACAAAGACTGGGACTTGATGTGCGAGATACTTGCCCCGCCAGCAGGTCGGATCATCTGTACACGCATAAACAGCCCGCGCAGTGCAGACCCAGCAAAACTATGTGCAGCCTGCAAACGGACCAACCCGACTGCCGAAGTCCGTGCCTGCGAGTCGCTTGCTGAAGCGTTCAGTCTAACTACAGCAGATGAGTTTGTTATTGTGGCAGGGTCGCTATATCTGGTTGGTGAAGCGATGGAGTTATTGGGGCTTACCCCCGCACCGAACAGCGACGAAAAACCGCTTAACGAGTGGACCAGCCAGGTTCAAGGGCCACGCCCGGAAAAGCCGTGATCGTTTTTTGTGCGGTCTTGCAGGATGCAACAGTTCACTGAAATCAAAGCTGTGTGTTTTGATGTTGGTGGCACGTTGATTGATCCGTGGCCGTCGGTCGGACACATTTACGCTGAGGTCGCAAGAAAACACGGAATCAGAAACGTTTCGCCGCAAGAGCTTGACCTTAGGTTTACGCAGGTTTGGAACACACGCCAAGGTTTCGATTACTCACGCGATGATTGGGCTGAGCTTGTTGACCGGACTTTTGGAGAACTAGCGCCCATACCGCCAAGCCAGACTTTCTTCGACGAGTTGTGGGCACGGTTTGATCAACCCAACGCATGGCGCGTTTATGATGATGTAATGCCCACAATCAAAACGTTGACAGAGCGCGGTTTCAAGCTGGCAATAATCTCAAATTGGGACCAACGCCTTCGGCCACTGCTTGGTCGGCTCGGCCTAAGCCGACATTTTGACCCGATCGTAATTTCGTTCGAGGTCGGCACACGCAAACCGAGCCCTGGAATTTTTGCCATCGCTGCAGCGATGTTAAAACTGCCGGCTCGGGCGATCCTTCATGTGGGCGACAACCCAGAAGAAGATTTTGCAGGTGCACGCGCTGCCGGGTTCAGTGCGTTGCTGTTGGACAGGTCGGGCGCCAGAATTGAAAACGAGCGAGTCCGCCAATTGACTGAACTTTGTGAGCTTTTACGATAAGAGTAAACCGCAACAACAGCGCGGGAAATAAACTTTACGGCTGGTGCGCGGTACAAGACTTGAACTTGTGACCCCTACCGTGTCGAGGTAGTGCTCTACCAACTGAGCTAACCGCGCAACCTTCAAACAGTTGCAACAAAATCGGTCGGTTGGCAAGCACGAATTTTTCCCTTATCATGTTCAGATGTGGCTTGACCCGACCCCGTACTGCTGATACAAACCCGGCAACCAAAACAGGTACAACAGACCTTTTTAGTCGGGAAAAAACAAACCAAAACAAGTCTTTGGAATGAAACGGCCAGATAGCGCCACGGCAAAAATGACGACTCGGAAATTTCAACCACGCGTTTTGTTATTAGGAACGGTTTTGATCGGGCAACTGGGCTTTGTACGGCCTGGTGCTGCAGTGGATACATCTTGGGCAACAAATGCAACCGGTAGTTGGTTTAATTCGGCTTACTGGTCTGCCGGTGTGCCAACCGCAGCACACAACGCGTATGTAGCGAACAACGCCGGGCCGACTGTGATTGTTCAAGGCGCAACCGCTGCAACTGCAGCAAACCTTTACATCCAAAACGGTACAGTGAAGGTCGGTGATATTGATCCCGGTACACTCGCCGTTCAAGGTGAGATTTCAATCGGCACGGTCGGCACGCCGGGTACGCTTAAGCTCGATTATGGCACTGTCTCAGTCAACACACTCAGCGTTGGTACAAGCGGGACTTATGCCGACACTGCTTACAGCACACTTGAACTGACTGGTGGAAACCCGACAATCAAAATGGCTGGGGGCATTAATATGGTGGTTAATAGTACTGTGACCGGCACAAACGGGCTGGTTAAGGGTGGTCTAGGCACACTGACGCTTGCTGGAAACAATACTTACAGCGGCGGCACGACCATAACAGTCGGCACAATGCAGGTGGGTAATGGCGGTGGAACTGGCACACTCGGTGCCGGCGGTGTGACTAACAACGGAACGCTTGCATTTAATCGGAGCGACACCGTTGTGGTTGGCAACCTGATCACAGGCACGGGTTCAGTAAGGCAATCCGGTCCTGGCACCGTGATTTTAACGGCAGACAACACCTACAGCGGTCCAACTGTCATCTCGAATGGCACATTGCAGGTCGGCAACGGAGGTACAACCGGCTCGGTCGGCCCAGGCAACATCAATAACCACGGCACATTTGCGGTTGACCGCAGTGACGACGTCCAGCTCGACAACGTAATCAGCGGCACGGGTGTGCTGGAACAGCTTGGTGCTGGCACATTGATCCTTACTGCCGGTAACACTTACAGTGGTGGTACGGTCATTTCCAACGGCACTTTACAGGTCGGTGATGGCGGTCTGACCGGCTCGCTCGGCACAGGTAATGTCAACAATTACAGCAGACTGGTTTTCAACCGCAGCAACGATGTCGAGGTAAATAATTCGATCAGCGGCACCGGCAGTTTGATCCAAGCCGGCTCTGGTACGGTCACTCTTACGGGTAACAACACGTACAGTGGCGGTACCGTTATTTCAAACGGCACGTTACAGGTTGGAAACGGCGGTACGACGGGTGCCATAGGCTCGGGTCCAGTTTACAACGACGGCGCACTAGTGTTGAAACGCAGTGATGTCCTGACGGTTTCCGGCTCAATCACAGGCTCGGGCACGCTCAGTCAGGTTGGCATTGGCACGGTAATTCTCACAGGCACAAACAGTTATAGCGGCCTTACGACCATCAGCACCGGCACACTGCAGATTGGCAACGGCGGCAAAACAGGCACACTCGGAACCGGCACTGTCGAAAATCACGGCATGCTTGCGTTCAAACGCAGCGATTCTCTGGTTGTTAGCAATTTGGTTACAGGGTCGGGCCAGGTCGAACAGGCCGGCAGTGGAACGACCGTCCTGACAGCTGACAACACTTACAGCGGCGGTACGTTGATCAGTGCCGGTACGTTGCAGGTTGGTGAAGGGGGTAGCACGGGCTGGATCGGCACCGGAGATGTTACAAACAACTCAGTTTTGGTCTTCAACCGTGGTGATGATATTGTCGTGGACAATGCAATCAGCGGGACCGGCATGCTCGTACAAGCCGGCGCCGGCGTGATGGTTTTAAGAGGGTCAAACAGTTACAGTGGCCTGACGTTGATTACCAATGGCGTCCTACAGGTTGGTGACGGCGGCACAACAGGTTCGCTCGGCACTGGCAGTGTCACAAACAACACCGCACTTGTATTTAACCGTGCCGATGACATTGTGGTGAACAACCTCATCAGTGGCAGTGGAACGCTAGCTCATGTGGGCGACGGTGTTCTCACACTAACTGCAAATAACAATTACAGCGGTATAACAGCGATCACAAATGGAACCCTGCAGGTCGGCAACGGCGGTGGTTCAGGTGCAATTGGGACAAACGAGATTTACAATTTCGGTTCTTTGGTCTTCAACCGGAGCAACAGCGTAATTGTCACAAGCATAATCAGCGGACTTGGCAGCGTGCGTCATGCCGGTGCGGGCGAGTTAACTTTCGCAAGGACAAACACGTTCACGGGCGGGTTGCGAGTTGATGGAGGCGGCGCGCTAATAGCGCGAAACAGCTCGGCTCTCGGCAACGGCAATTTCGAGTTGCTGAACGGTACTCTTAGGGCCGACCCAACGCTGACCAACGGCTTAATTATCAACATCGGTGGCAACTACACTCAGGGCGCCGATGGCACAGTTGTGTTCAGAATTGCAGCAACCACAAACTTGGACCAATTGAATGTTGCAGGGGACGTAACCCTGAACGGTACGGGCCTGGTTACATCGCTAATGGGTTACGTACCGCAGCCGAATGACTCGATGCGGCTCATTGTTGCCGGCGGCGCCGTTACAGGCGAGTTTGCCATGTTCACAAATGAAATAGCAACCAGCCCGCTGCTAAGCGCACAACTGATTTACAACACAAACGACGTAACGTTGAAATGGGCGCAGCAGTCATTTGTGAACTACCTCACTAACGCGGGCGTATTACTTACACCCAACCAGTTCGCTGTTGCGCGTGGCCTTGACTCAATAGCAAGCACTACCGATTCGAATCTTGTCATGCTGCTTGCGCGGCTGGATAACGTGTCAAACTTGACGAACAACCTGCCGCCGGGACTGGACCTGATTGCGCCCGATGAATTGACTGCTTTGTTTAGCATCGCTTTTGCACAGATGGACGCGCATGGGTACAGATTCCTCAGACGTGTGAGTGAATTGCGCGTGGATTACAACCGACTCTACGCAGACATGTTGAACATGTATTACCCGGCCGGTCAAAGCGCACCTCAAGGTGAGTCTGGTCAGCAAACCCAGGTCTTTACCACGCCTGAAGACAAACTTTGGAATTTGTACGGTGAACTAGTAGGTGGCACGGGTGATGTTGGGGAAGGCACTAGCTCGGGTGGTTACGATCTGGACAACAGCAGTGTTGTGATTGGGGTTGAGCGCCGGCTTGGTCGGCAATTTGTGGTTGGCTTGGCTGCCAATTACGGCATGGGCAAAGCCGACCTTGCCTACGGTGGTGAGATCGAGGCGGATAGTTTTGCAGGTCAGCTTTACGGCATTTGGTTGAACTGGCCGTGGCACGTAGGCGCAATGGTTGGTGGTGGTTACAACTCGTACAACACCAGTCGCCAGACCATCGACGGTACAGCAAAAGGCAACGTGGACGGGTATTCGTGGACGGCAATGCTAAGCAGCGGATACGATTTGCGATCTGGCAACTGGACAATTGGCCCGCAGGCATCTGTGCAATACATGTCAGCCAGAATCGACAGCTTTACCGAGACAGGCTCGTTGGCACCGCTGCAGTTCGAATCGCAAACTGAGGATGCATTACGTACTCAACTGGGTATGCGCGTGCGTTACACGCATAATTTCGAGCATACGATGACGTTCCTGATGCCGGAGGTGTACCTAGGGTGGCAACACGATTTTCTGGACCAGGAGCTTGAAATCGAGGCTCAGTTCCCCAGCACTGCAGGCGAGCCGTTCACGGTCCGTGGACCAAAACAGGGCCGCGACAGTGTTGTGGCCAGCGTAGGCGTGAGCGTGCAGTGGAATCCGAGCATCAACACCTACGTGAACTTTGTAACGCAGCTCGGGCGTAATGGTTATAGCATGAGCGCGTTGAACCTAGGGGTGTGCATCAGCTTCTAGTGAACTTTTAGCGTGCCGCTCAAAAAAAGAACAGCCTGCCGGCGTAGGGGTTGCAGGGGCCAGCATGTGGGCAGGTTCAACAACATGGGTAAAGTTCGCTTTTGGTTCGGTTTAGTTTGCCAGCGCGAACAGCGCCTTTCGCAAGTTTAAGCAACGTCTATGGCGAAGATCAAACGCGCATTGTTATCTGTGTGGGACAAAACCGGCCTTGTCGAGTTTGCGCAAGCACTCGCTGCTGCCGATGTTGAACTAATTTCCACCGGCGGTACTGCCCATGTCCTGCGCACAGCCGGCTTAACCGTGACAGACCTAAGTGCATACACAGGTTTTCCTGAAATGCTCGACGGTAGGCTCAAGACACTGCACCCGAAGGTGCATGGTGGTCTGCTTTACATTCGCGGCAACCCTGAACACGAAACTGCAGTTCGCCAGCACGGCATAGAGCCAATAGACCTTGTGGTGGTGAATCTTTATCCGTTCGAGCAGACGATTGCGCGCCCGGATGCAACATTGGCAGATGCAATCGAGAACATTGACATTGGCGGGCCAACGCTCCTGCGTGCAGCCGCAAAAAATCATCAATCTGTCACGGTTGTGGTTGACCCCGCAGATTACAGTGCGGTTGCAGAACAGATACGCGCAACCGGGCAAACTACGCTCGAACTGCGACAACGGCTGGCCGCAAAAGTGTTCAGTCGAACTGCCGCGTACGACTCAGCTATTGCGTCGTACCTCACGCGTCAGTTCACACCTGAGCGTGCCAATGTGTTGCCGGACACATTGTTGATCTGCGCACCGCGTGTGCAGCACTTGCGATACGGAGAAAATCCACACCAAACGGCTGCATTGTACGGCAGGTTCAGCGAATTCTTCACACAACTGCACGGCAAAGAGCTGTCCTACAACAATATTTTGGACCTGACATCGGCGGCGCGGCTGATCACCGAGTTCGCATGTGAACCACCTACAGTTGCAATCCTCAAGCACACAAACCCGTGTGGTATCGGCCAAGGCGCTACATTGCGGCAAGCATGGGATAAGGCTTATGCCACTGATACACAAGCGCCGTTTGGTGGGGTAATAGCCGTAAATTGCGAGCTAGACCAAGCATGCGCAGAAGCAATAGCTGAGATTTTCAGTGAAATAATCGTCGCGCCTTCATTTAGCCCAGAAGCACTCGCGATTTTGCAGAAGAAAAAGAATCTGCGCCTTATCAAGATGCTTTCGCCAACCCGATCAGCCTCCACGTTGGAAGTGCGCAGTGTCGGGGCGGATTCATTTCTCGTTCAAGAACAAGATTTGAAATCCATCGGAGCTGCTGATCTAAAAGTCGTCACACGCAGGCAGCCGACTGAAACTGAATTGAAAGCGATGCTTCTGGGTTGGCGCGTTGTCAAGCACGTCAAATCAAACGCGGTTATTTTTGTTGCGCCAGATCGAACACTCGGGATAGGAGCCGGACAAATGAGCCGAGTTGACGCGGTGAAAATCGCCGTTTGGAAAGCTACTCAAGCGGGTTTGTCTTTGAATGGCAGCGTGGTTTGCAGTGAGGCATTCTTTCCATTTCCTGACGGGTTGGTCGCTGCGGCCGAGGCAGGTGCAACAGCAGCCATTCAACCCGGCGGCTCAATGCGCGACGCGGACGTAATCGCTGCCGCTGATGCGCATAATATGGCGATGGTTTTTACCGGGGTTCGTCATTTCCGGCATTGAACAACGCCGGTTAACCACAAAAAACCAGTCGCGCAGGAACCCGTTACTCAGTCAACAGGTTCAACAGCAGCATCTGGACTGCAAACACTAGCACCAGCAAACCCCAAACCGATAACTCGGCCATACTGTGTTGACTTTGCCTGGGCGAGCTAAGCCAGAGCCGAAATCTGAGTGTGCCGCATTGAACTGTATCACCCGGTCGGAGCCGTGTGCGCGTTACCACACGGTCGTTTACAGTTGCTGTAGCGCCCGGCTGTACCGTGAGGATAAATCCTTCACCCCGGGCGAAATCAATTTCGGCGTGCCGGTCCCAAAGGCCCGGGTCGGCGGACGAAAGATCGGCGTTTTGGCTGCGGCCTATTACAAACGGAAACTGGCGGGCAAGGTAAACCTTGCCCGCCAGTTTGCCAGAAAGCACTTCAATCTCAACCATTACCAAAATCTGCGCGGCACGATGATTCTGTCGCCCGGATAAATCGGTACGTCAAACCGCGAATCGCGTTGAGCGCGTTTGCAGTCAACCATCTCAACCTTGCCGTCTGCGCGCAGTATTCGGACCTTTTTGGGCTGCGCAAAATCGGTAAAGCCGCCCGCAGCCGCAATTGCGCCCAGCAGTGTGATCTCGCCCAAGTAAGCCTGGCGACTCGGTATTCGCACCTGGCCGTCCACATAAAAAAACCGCTCCGGCGCGCGTACTGTCACCGTGAGGTTTTGGAAGTACTTTGGTACGTAGCGATCACGGATTTCTTTCTCAAGCTCGGCAACAGTCTTGCCTGCGGCAACAAACTCCTGATTCATTGTGAGGGTGATCTTGCCGTCCTCACGAATTCGGCCTTCGTATGGCGGAATCGGGTTTGGCACATCGGTAAACGTAACCGATAGCAACTCGCCCACGCGCAGCCTGCTGGGCGAAAGCATGCTCGTTCCAGTAGGGCTGGTGATAGGCGTGTATCCAGCGCTCGGTGGCGGCGGCGGAAGCCGGCAGCCGGTTAACAAAAGCGCCGCGCTTGCAAACAGCAGAAATCCAACCTTTGACCGCAACAGCACAACGGTTTGTTTCATCTCTGACTCCCTTCTGAGACGCAGGAAAGGTTTAGTACTTGGGTTTAATCTTGGGTTTGTCTTCGGGAATCTTTTCTTCTTCGGGTTTAGATTCCGGGCTCCTGGAGTAGTAGTAATCGTGGTAGTACCCACTGTAGTAATAGTAATAGCTTTCTTCCTGGGCGACATTGATGTTGTTGAGCACAATACCGACCAGGTTGCCGCCAACCTTCTCAATCATTTGTTTGGCGCGGATGTACATTGGCTGCGGATACCGCCGATACTGAATGACCTGCAACGTCATATCAAGTAAGCTGGCAAGAATGGCAGCGTCGCTCACGCCCATGATCGGCGGCGAATCGAAGAATACAAAATCATACCGCTGTTTCAGCTCTGCAATCAGGTCTTTCATCTGCGTCGAGCTAAGCAAGCCCATCGAGCTGCTGGGCAACTTGCCACTGGGCATGAAATCGAGCGTTGGCAAACTTGTCGTTTGAATGACTTCTTCCAACGAGTGCTGCTTGAGCAGATAGCTTGTCAGGCCAATGCTGTTGCTGACTTTGAACAATTTGTGCAATGCAGGCCGCCTCAAGTCAGAGTCGCACAACAACACGCGCTGGCCTGCCTGTGCAAATACAACAGCCAGATTGAAAATGGTCGTTGTTTTACCTTCACCGCCACCTGCGCTAACAACGCACATGGTGTTGAGCCGTTCGTCTTTGCGCGAGAACAACAGGTTGGTTCGCAACACCCGATACGCTTCTGCATGCGGGCTTTCAGCGCCTTCTTCGAGTAAGTTACCCACGTTTTGCGGAATAACACCAAGCACGGGCGCTTGGAGCGCGCGTTCGACGTCGTCTATGGTCTTTACGCTGGTGTCAAGGTATTCAATAAAGAACGCCAGACCTACCCCGACGATCAACCCTATTACGGCGCCGAGCAAGATGTTGAGTGTCTTGTTCGGACGTACAGCTACAGGATTTGGTACCGCTGGATCGACAATTTCAACAACGCTGCTCCGTGGGATATTGATATCAGTTTGATCTGCTGCAATCCGCATGGCCAATATGTCTCTAAAGCGGATTAGCTCAGAGAGCTCCTGTTTTTTGATATAGTACGGCCGGCTTGAGTCCGCCTTTTCTTGATCAAGCTGGCGCGCTTTCTCGACCTCGGCGCGCAGGTTTTCCACCTCGGCCTTGGCCGATTCGACGGTCTTTTTCAGCCCTTCCAATATCCCCACGATTCGATCATCGATCTTCTTGTTAAGGTCTTCAACCTGTGCCGCAACACGCACAGTTTCAGGGTACTCATCACCATAATCTTTTCTGAGCACAATGAGCCGTTGTTCTGCTAAAGCGAGCTGCTCAAGCAGGCTTGTAAGCAGTTGATCCGGAACTGCAGTGGGTAACACCTTTTTGAGTTCTTCCTTGGTCAGAGGCGTGAGTGAGTTTAAAAGTTTTTCACGCGCAGTGTATCGCGCCTCGGCTTCAATCCGGAGCGCCTCCAGCCGGCGCATTGTCTCGGGCTCAAGCTGCGGACTCGGCGCCATGCTGGCTGGGTCGTAGTCGTTTATGCCCAATTCCTTTCTGAGTTTGAAAAGCTCTTCCTGTGCATTGCGCACCTTCTGTGCATGTGCATCGAATTGCTCCTTGAGAATTTTGAGACCACCCAGCGCTAGTTGTTTGCGTTGTTCAAGCCTGTAATCTCGGTACTCTTCGGCAATTGCATTTGCCAGCTTTGCTGCCTCTTCCGCGTTATCACTAAAAACACGAATTTCGATCAGGCTTGTGTTTCTGACAGGCCGCAGATCAATCATCCGTTTAAGCAATGCGAATGATTCTTCGGTACTAAGTTTCTCTGGCAACCCGAACTTTTTTTGCCATACCTCATTAAGATTGAGGCTGTCTATGACCTTGTTAAGTACGAGTGACGACTGGATCACCTCGAACTCGGTCTGGATGAAATACGGGTCATACCCTTGCTGATACGGTCTGCCCGTGATCGGCTCGATATCGTAGCCTTCGCGCTCGACTCGGATCCGCGCAACGCTTGCATAAGACTCCGGCAGGAGATATGTCACGACCGTGGCTGTGATCAACACCAGCAGAAACACAGCCAAGATTACAGTCTTGCGAATCCGGATGATCCGCCAGTAATCAAGAAAGTGCAGTCTGGTTTCGGGCTGTGTAACGATTTTCTGTGGTTCCATATGTCAAAAAAATCGGGGCCAGATCGCTTTCCGGTCCAGCCCCGTTTTGCAATTTCTTTGTCTCAATACTTCGCTGTCACGCCAAAATAAACCCGATTGCGAGTGAAATCCCACCTGTCGAGACTCAACCCTTGGTCGGCTTCCAACTTGTCGAAGTTGTAACCGATTTCAGCCGACACATGCCGGTTAAACGCGTATGAAAGGTTCAACCCCACAGCATAATGGAACTGCCCCAGGTCGTCGAAATTGTAAGGTCCGACAGCGCCTTCGAACGTGGTGTATTGAATGCGGCCGATTACGCTGCCCTCGAGTTTCGGAGTAAAGGCGTGGCGAACAGACGCATACCCGATTGACGACGACGCATTCATCGCGCGGATATCGGTTCGTGTGTACTGTTGGATAAAGCCGACATCGACAAAACTGCCGAGCCCGTACCGATAACGCAGATTCAAGTTGGCATATGGCGCCCATTGATCGAAGCCGTTCGGGTCATTGTAAAAGTCGGCATACTGCAAGCCCGCCCTTGCAGACGCCGTCAGGTCCGGATTAAACGCGTGATCAGCCCCCACGTAAATGTAGTGGTTATAGCTGTTCCGGAGATCGCTCGTGTAGCCCGGAACCAAGTAATCGTCAGACGTAAAATCTATCATGCCAAACTGATAGCCCACCACGCCGACTGTCTGCGGCAACATTTGCCATTGCAAATTCGCCGTGATCAAGTGCTCGACTCTGTCCAAACGCGCTGAGTAACTGCCGGGGCCATCCTGTTCGTAGTCGTAGTAGGAATTCGAATAACCAAGCACAAGTGTCAGCAACTGGGTCAACTGCGCGTTCAGCGTTATTGTCCCAATGTTGCGGATGTTATCCATCTCGGTTCTGTACGGCACGCTATACTCAAACAACTCGGGCTCGCGCGCATAAACGAACGAGTCGGTTATGAAAAGGTTATATCTTTGGCTGAATGTATGGTTTAGGTACCCGTCGAACTGATGTGTGTAATCCCAATTTTCGTCTGGCCGGCTATCGAAATAGTAGGCAGTAAAGCTGTATCGCGCCCCAGCATCCGTCAGGGCCGATGACATTGCAACCGAACCAAACGGCCTGATTGCAACCCCCCAACTGTCCAGTTCGTTCGCCGGCCGTGTCAGGTAATTGTCATCGTAAAAGCCGCGCAATGTTAACCCCACGCTCCACGGCTGTGCCATGTCTGTTGAACCGAATCCCGGGGCATAATCTATAGCTTGTACACCGGCAGCGCCAAGCGCTACCACTCCGGCTGAAGCAATTATTCTTTTCATGATCGCGTTTCCGTTTGTTGTTTGTAGGTTCGCCTACGCCTTATTTGCTTATTTTTTTACGCCTTCAACGGCTCTGTGTCAACCAAAAGTTTGAATTTTTTTTAATTCCCTAAACCGGACATCATTAGACCTGCGTACCCGTAACTTTGCAACACAAAATTTGTTTTTACACCCGCATTCTTCGTATTGCTTGCCGGCTGTTCAGATCATTCTATAAGGACATGTCGCAAAGCACGTTGGACGCCCCTGGCCTACACCAGCTCTTTAATGATGCACCATTGACCGGCTCGTGCCAACCGACACTACATAGCTCCATGCACGAGCCGGAATCAATTCCCCAGAGGGTAAATGTTTTCTATTCTGCCGGCTATCTAAATCAATACGGCAACAATAAGTAGAACCGCCGCGGTTCAGCCGGGTCAATTGTGATCGTCAGACTGTATTTGCCTTCCCAGTCGAACGAATCCGTGATAACCACCGACCAGTCGCTCAGTGGCAACGCGATGTTCGTCGAGCTAAGGATGCTCAGCGGCCCGCCCGGTATGCCATTTGTGGCGCTAAGCACAAGGTTTATTCCATCCCTTCTCACACTTAATGGCGGCATCAGCGATCTGACAACTCTGACTGTTCCGTCTACAGTTAACCGGCTGGTATCCCACTCGTAATAGTTCGGCAAAACAACCGTATCGAAGGTGCTCAACTCCGGTATCGCTCCATCGAACAGATCGAACGTATCCCCAGGATACAGTAACGTGCCGACGTTCGTAACTACGAGCGTTCCGCCGAATGTGATCGTCTTGGCCACGAGCTTGTCGCTCTTCTGTGGGGCCGCCCGGTTAATTTCCATCCATGTAGTGCTGCTGGAGCTGAACGTGGCATTTTCGGTAACCGTCAACGTGCCGATGCCGATGCCGGGCGACAGTGTCCCGCCCCAACTAAGATTCAAATTGCCGCGCACCGTGCCATTACCGCTCAATTGTTGCGCCATTGAATTACCAACGTACAACGTGCCGTCGTACCGACCGGTTACGCACAAAATGCCCGGCACAACAATTTGGATCGCCCGGCTCTGGTCAATGCTGCCGCTGTCGGCCAACGCCAGCACACCATTACTGACTGTTGTCGTGCCGGTGTATGCGTTGGCACCTTTCAGCGTCAAAGTGCCCGTGCCCGCTTTCACCATTGACACTACTGCACCACTACCACCAGAGCCGTTCTCGATGATTCCCTCGAAGGTTGTATCGAGGTTCTTCTCCCCAATCACATAAGTGTTGCCTGTACCGGTGTTGAGTGCGCCGCGGACACGTGTGTTTGGTCCACCTGCAAGTGCGCCGAGATAATAATTCGTGGTGCCATAAGTGCTCCCATTGCGGTTTGCTAAGATTGCGCTGCTGTTGCCCAGGTCAAACATCGCAAATGAACTGCCTCTGCACGGGTCGCTACCGCCACTGTTGAACCTGAAGTACCCCGCACTATCATCGGTCAGCCGGAAGGTCCCACTAAATGTTGATATATCCCCATTTAGCGTGCAGTAGCATGCGCTGTTTACCACGCTTATGGTTATTGTACCAGACCCACTCCAGGTGCCGCTCAACACATTAAAAGCATTCGCACCGTTAAAGATTATCGTGCCAGTCGAAACGACGTTGATTGCGTTCGGATAAAGTCGTTGCGACGGTGTGCTTGCGAGTGACAGGGTCCCACCCTCGAACCTGATTTGGCCCGGGCCTATTGTTTGGATGCCGTCCACTCTTACGGTCCCAGCGTTGAGGACAGTGCCGCCTGTGTACGAATTATTGCCTTGAAGGTCCAAAGTGCCGGCCCCAGCTTTGACCAACGCGCCGGACCCGGTCAGTTGACCGGAGGAGGTAAATGCTATGTCATTTGCAATCTCGATCACAGCATTGCCCGCGAGCGTCATGCCACGATCAGTGCTTGCCGCTGCGCCAGAGTACCTGAGTGTTGCATTGCTAATTACGAGGTTAGCGGGATCAACACCGCCAGCACCCAACCCACTCTGGTTACCACCTGCAGCGACATAGTCCACATCAACCGTCCCCCCCATGATAAGCGTTGGGCCAGTGTAAAGGTTCGTCGTTCGGATCGTAAGTGTGCCGGTATTGAGCTTGGTCAGCCCGCCGGGCCCGCTGATTGTGCCCTGGCCAACAAACGCGTAATTTGCAGTTGAATCAACTGTGACCCAGCTTGGAGTTACGCTGCCAACAACATTCACAATCGGGTTTGCTGCACCCGTATCATCAAACCGTGCATTGTCACCCGGCACAAACACATCTCGCACACCTGCGTTAAGCCAGTTAGACGAAACCAACGTGTCCCAATTATTGGCCAGCATGCTGCCGATCCAAGTTACATTTGTTGGCCCCCGGATGGCTTTCCCGATTACAAGGTAAATCTCCTTTAACGCCGGGTTATTGCTAAGGACGCCTTCGACACCCACCACTTTGAAGTTGTTGAGTGAGCCATTGAAACTGCCGCCGTATCTGAACAGCTTGTGTACACTCCCTCCTGGTCCGCCTCCAATGACCTCGATGATGTTTGTATCACTGGCATTCAGGTCGCCTCCAATGACCACAAGATCGTTGGCTGCACCGAGTGGATCAGTCGAAAGGTCAAAATGATTGATCGCACCGCCGTTTTGGGTCAGCGATCCTGTGATGGTCAGCGTGCCGGCAATAACGTTACTACCTGGGTTAAGAATTGAGCCTGAGGCCATGGTCACGTTTCCAACAACGGTGCCGAATCCGCCCAAGACCCGGCTTGCGCTGTGGACAAACCCGCCGCTGACGGCCGACACGTCTAGCGTTGCGCCCGGCCCGACGATGATCTGCGGGCTGGTGGCGATTGAACCGTTCGGCCCCAGCGCCAGCGTGCCTGCATGAATGATTGTGTCGCCGGTGTAAGTGTTCGCCGCCTCCAGGGTCAGCGTGCCGGCGCCAAACTTCCTCAGCGCCCCGGCCCCGCTCAAGGCACCCGAAAGTGTGATATTGTACGGTGTACCGTCGAGATTTGCACAGTCGAATACGCCCCCAGCCAAAATCATCGGCACAGTGCTTGTCCAGTCGGCCTGCGCGCCGAACACGCCGCCGCTGTTTAAGGCAATATTAATTGCCGAAAGCGTAGCATTCGGATTTTGCGAAAACCCACCACTGCCAACATAGAGCTTGGCTGCATTGGTTAAGTTTACCGTGCCTAGAGTGTCACCGCTGGCGCCGAGCACAAATCCTTCAACGAGATTCGTCCCGCCGAGAACCGAGTAGATCACGATTGGGTTGTTGGTCGGGTTGCCCCTAAGGTTTACGCCATTTGCGTCTGTGCCAACAAACAGTCCGCCGGTTTGGATAAAACGTGACCCGCGGCCAGTCGTGATCTGCCGCACGTTGAACGGACCAGTGTTTGTAACGATGCCGTTGCCCAAATACATCGTAAGCCACGAGTTGCCATTCGGCCCGCCCACGTCCAGACTTGTCATTCGCACTAACCCATTGCTGATGACTAGTCCCTCGGCGCCGAGAGCAGACACGCCAGCCGGTCCCGCGCGACGGATGGTAACTGCACCAAGGTCATTCGTGCCGCCGTTAATCAAAAGAAGTGAAGTAGCACTGCTGTTTGCGCGGTTTATTGCAGTGCTTGTTGCTCTAATTGTTCCCCCATTGTTAGTCATCCAACCACTGGCGCCTGCAGTACCGCCACTGGTATAACCGGGCGCGGTTACTCCGCTACCTACCATCAGCTCCCCAGCTACATTTAGTGTCCCGCCGGCGCTTATTGTAACGGATGCGTTTGAGGTAAAAATGAAGTTGCCGCTGGTATCAACCACACCGCCCGAGTTGATGAACATCCTGTTACCACCACCAGCCCTGATCATTAGATTCGAGCTGCAGTTGAACCCGGGTGCGTTCACGTTCAGCACACCATGCAGTATCAACTGCCCAAACCGTTCGGGGGTCATTTGGGTGTTGTAGTTGACGTTAGTGTTAAACCCGATGAATGCGTTTGTTGTCGGGTCAAGTGGTGGTACGCCTGTGTCCCAAAAAGCGGGTGTATTCCATTCGCCGCCGCTGGCCGGCCCGATCCACGTTGCAGTAATTGGTTCCTGTGCAAAAGCGCAAATCACATGCGCTACCGCAACACATAGGACTATTTTTGAAAACTGATTGAGGTTGGCTGTCATGGCTTACCTAGTCGAGGTTTAGAGATTCAATCAATAAACTATTTCGCTTTGGGCACGCGCCCATGCAAAAGTTACCTTAATTAGAACAACCGGCTTGCAGGTTGTCAACTATATTTGCGTATTACTAAAAACGCCCGGTTCCTAAGCAAACACCAAAGATGCTGTTGGAAAGCTTGATTTAGAGTTAAAAACGTCAAAAAACCATGATTTTTGTGGTTTGCTTTTTCGGGCCAAGCTTCTTTCCGTCAGCCTGCCGACGGCTGAAATACAGGGCGAGGCTATGTCCAAGCCTCCGAAGACTTTTGGTGCCACAACAGAGCGCTAACATTCAAGTGACCAAGGATTAAGCAGAGATAAACTTACCTCCTAAATGGTTTGAAACGTAGTCGGTACCAGAACCTAAAGCGTGTTATTCTATAGCAGGACCGGGTTTATGGCATTTTCACCTTAAACCTGCACCACTTTGCCCGGATTACTTGGTTAGAATGGGCGGCGCGCACCGCGTGTGGTTTTTGCACACCCTCGCGTAGCGCACACTCAACGCAAACTTGTCCTCGAATCGACCAACATGTCGCGCCGAAATGTGTTGGACGCAAGGCTTGTCTGCGTGCGGGCACGCA
The DNA here is from genome assembly GCA_964555645.1 of uncultured Verrucomicrobiota bacterium. Classification (GTDB taxonomy): domain Bacteria; phylum Verrucomicrobiota; class Verrucomicrobiia; order Limisphaerales; family DTLC01; genus DTLC01. The sequence goes on along the minus strand of CAZKTA010000011.1, from coordinate 17,371 downwards.
CAGGCAAGCGTCGCTAGCCACACTCCCGCAGCAGTGGGCCGAGTGTGCCGCCTAAATCCGGTCTTTCGGGTTCAGCGGGGTAAGCAGTCCTTTGCAAGACAGTGAACATCTCTGTCCGCTGCGCATGCAACAGGTGCACACGCAGTTTGCACCATGCCTTTCGGCAATGATGCAATTCCAAACGGTAACTTGAATACGGGTGCGAGCGCTTGTAAGACTTGGAATTAACCGTAACGGCGCGGAAAAAGTCCAGGTGCTCTGTCAGATGACCACTTTATAGCTCAACAGCTGGCGCTATCGGGCTAAGAGCTCGGGAGGCGCAAACGGGTTTTTGATTTCGCTTTAGGCCAGAATATGAGCACCAATTGTCCGAATCCAGGTGGACAATTCCACTTACGTTTGGCTGGCAGGTTTGCTTCGTGAATCGGAGTAATGCCCGTGTCTTGCGGTACCCAAAGTACAGTATCCGCTGGTCAAATTAGCAACTTCTTTGCTCGAAAACATCGGCGACTCAGTGGGGGACCACCTCAGTTTCGAGAAAACAAAAAGGGCCGGATTGTTTAGGATTAGAATCCGGCTGCGTCTCTTCATCACAGCGGAGAACAAAGTTGTTTTAAGCCCTTAAAGGCCTAAGACCGCGCTCGGCACCGATGGCAGTGGTCGTGGCGTAAGCACGCATTCTATTTGTGTTCTCTCACTTACACCTGCGGGAATGGCGCGCGCCTGTCGTGTGTAAAAAAGAGACGCAAACGCCTCACCACTGCAATCATTCGTGTTCATGTACTCTGGAATAACTGCCGGTGCGTTTTGAAATAGGCGGAATAATTAATGTCCTAAAGCGCCCTTTGGATGCGGGCTGCAATTTCTTTGATTACTGCTTCTTTTCGGGTTACGGGGGTGTTACCTTGGGTGGTCAAAGTCACGTTTAATCAGTTCTACGGACGCGCCGTGTGTACCATCAATACAGGACAGAAGCCCAAATTCTATACATTCAGGGGGGATACCCGTTATGTAGGGTGCGTATCCGTATTTTGCCCAACACACCGGAAACGAAAAAGGCCGTTTTTTGCCGGTGAAAAAGCGTTTGCCACAGCACGCCCGTTGCTTTAGTCCCCTTGCTGTTTAGGGTGAAGACCCGACAAGCGAGTCAGTAATAAATCCAATGGGTTTTCTGCTTTGAGCGCGTTGACATAGCTGTTGGCAAAGGGCTAGCTTTTTCCGCGAGGAGAAAAGGAGGAAACTTGAACCAAACGTAATCGTAGACCATGCGACTCAAAAAACGCATTCCAGGATCAGGTGTGTGTTACGGGATGTTTGGAGGTGGCCAGAAAAGTGCCTCGTGTCTGGCGATGTCGCTGACCGAAGTTGTGGTGTCAATTGCAGTTGGGACGATGATGTTTGGTGGTGTAATTCTTTCGTATATCCAAAGTGCGAACAGGGCTGAGTGGTCGGCGCTTTCCTTTGCAGCGCAGTCGTTGGCATGGCAACGAATCGAGCAGACACGCGCGGCCAAATGGGACACGCAATCGGCCCAGCCCGTGGATCAGGTCGTCCAAAGCAATTACCCAGACGCAGTCGAGCTGCTGGACGTACCGTTTATTGGCACGAACTTTTTGTACGCAACAAGTCGGGTTGAGATAACGACACTGTCATCGAACCCGCCCCTAAAAATGATCACAGCAAACGTGGTGTGGTCGTTCAAAGGTCGGCTTTACACGAATTCGGCCATAACATATCGCTCACCTGACCAATGAAAATGCATGTCACAGGTACGAATGTTTGTGTGCGGCAGATCGCAATGACTCTGCCTGAGGTGATGGTCACCATGGCCATATTCAGTCTATGCCTGGCCGGGTTTCTGGCACTTCACATTTTTTCGATCAGGATGAACCATATTACAGCGGTCAAATTGGGCGCAAGTGACCAGGCCAGAGATGTAATCTCGGATCTCATGACCGACATTCGGCACAGCGGCGATGTTAAGGTGGGTCAAGGCTCCGCCACAACATTTGTTGAACCTGGCACAAACCAAGCGCTGCGCGGCAATGCAGTTATGATTTATCCAAACAAGACAAATACAAATGTATGGGTCAGGTATTATTGGGATTCTAGCGATTTGGCGGTTAAACGTGTTACAAGCAGTGACCCGAAGCCACGGATACTCGTCGAGGGGATCACAAACCAGCACGTTTTTACTGTCGAGAGTTTTAATGGCCAGGTGCTGACGAACTCAAACGACAAACGTGTGGTTGGTGTAACGTTGCGGTACAACAAGCTTGTGTTCCCGAGTGCGGCAATAGGTAGAGGCGGTTTGTTTGATTTTTACCAGGTGCGCACCAAAGTTGCCCGGCGGACAATCGAATAGAGGAGGGCCACAATGAAACTGACAATACTGCGCTGGCACAGGTCAAAAAAGGCCATGGCATTGTTGATTGTCATGGGTCTTGGAGGTGTTGCAATAGCAATTGTTGGGGGTGTACTGGGCTGGACCAATACCAATGCGAATTTGATTGACCGCAATATTGCCTACCAGAATGCAGTGCTGGCTGCTGAAGCAGCAACGGAAAAGGCGCTATCAAAAATGGCCACCGACTTTGCCAAAGAAGGCGCCCCAACAGTTGGCAAAAACATATCGCTTTACAAGCGGCACATACCAGTCCCGAACGAGCATCCAAGATGGGGCTGGTACAAGTTTAATAATGGGCGCGGCCTGGATGATGAAATCTCAGTTGAAATCATTCAGCCGTGGGCAGCTAACACGCCGCTTTTGTCGCAGTACAGAGGCCTGAAAGGGTATGCGGCAACATTTCGCATTCGAGCAAATGCAACTGACTTGGCCGAAAACGCAGAAGCCGCCGTGTATCAGGATGTTCAGCTTGCCTTTGTGCCTGTGTTCCAGTTTGCGGTGTTTTACAACCTTGACCTGGAAATTTGTCCCGGCGCAACGATGAATATCCGCGGCAGGGTGCACTCCAACAGAAACATTTACACGGCGCCCGAGAGTAGCATCACGCTTACTTTTTGGGATTGGGTTACGGCTGTCGGAGAAATTTTCAGGCAACGGAAGTATCCATACACTAACATCGGAAACGTCGTTTATAATGGCGGTAGAGAGATCGGCGTTTCAACGTTGAACCTTCCCATTGGCACAAACAACTCGCCTGCGGCAGTGCGGCAGATCGTTGAAATTCCACCAATAACGGAAAGCCCGAATGATCCAATGTACTCGCAGCGGTTTTACAATAACTGCGACGTGGTAATACTGGTTGCCGAAACCGATGTATCGGTTCGCGGTGGTGGGATTTCTCAAGGGGTAGGTCCAGTCGTCAATTGGAACGTTGCCAGCAATTGGATCAGCACAAACAAAACGTTCACAGACCTACGCGAAAACAAAACCGTCGTAGTTACGGAGATCGATATCGGCAAATTTGCCGAATGGGCGACCAACTCCTCAAACCCGATTCGGCAGGCGATTCGCAACACGCAAAACCGTGAGATAAACTCAATTTACGTGGCCGACCTGCGTGCGCGTACTTCAACACGAATGCCCGCTGTGCGGCTTGTCAACGGCGCGGTTCTGCCGCCATCTGGATTAACCGTAGCTACACCAAATCCGCTTTACGTATGGGGCCATTACAATGCATCCGGCTCGTCGCTTGGCTCGACAAACACAGCCAACACAAGACCCGCTGCATTGATAGCAGACGCAATTACCATACTTTCGGAGAACTGGAAAGACACAAACAGTTCCGAGGGTATCGCTTCCAGGAAAGCCACAGATACAACCGTCAATGCAGCGTTCATGGCCGGTATAGTCGAGACGGTGGGGAACAATTACAGTGGTGGACTGGAAAACTTCCCGCGGTTCCTGGAAGACTGGACCGGTAGAACTAACACTTACAACGGCTCGATGGTGGTAATGTTTCCGAGCCAAATTGCCACAAACCGCTGGCAGGGCACAGGCTCGGTGTACAATCCACCCAGGCGAAACTGGAGTTTTGACGTGAATTTTTATAATCCAGACAAGCTGCCACCGCTGTGTCCGTCGGTGCGTGCAGTGATACGATATAAATGGGCGACGATTGCACCGCGAGCAGTGTAATAGACGTGCAGTCAGATTGAAAGTTGAAACCAAAGCCGAGCGAAATAGATGGTCACGTGGTTTAGACCAAACAGGTCGCGACTAAACTGTGTTGTTGCGAGGAGCGGAATGCTGTCAAACAGATACACAGTGGGCGCTTTGCCAATTGGTTTGACACGGCTACTGTTTCGGTTCCACCGGCGGGAAAGTTCCGACACAGAAAAATTGCTGGATTTGGGCAACGACTGGAGGTTTTCTTTACGGAACAGAATAAACAGTCAGACCCAGTCCAAGCAAGAGCGCTGGACCGGTTTGAGATGAATTTTATGAAAGTGCATAACGGCAACGGCAAATCGTTCAGGGTTGTTTTTGAAGACGCAAATCTGTTGGTGGTTCACAAGCCGGCTGGCCTGCCGTGTCACCCGACGAAAAACGGTGACTCGTCAAGCTTGATAGGTCAATTAAGGGGTTATCTTGCCAACGGCGGTGGGCCGTACTTGGTCAATCGCTTGGACAGAGAAACTAGCGGCCTTGTACTTGCCACCAAAAACAAACAAACGGTGTCCGAGTTGGGCAAATTGATCATGGCCCGCGCAATCAAACGCACCTATTTGGCAATTGTCGAAGGTTGGGTGAGCCGTGACCATGTCCATATAGACGGGCCAATCGGCCCTGCCAATGGAAGCGATGTGGCAATAAAAGATTGCGTTCGGCCAGACGGCGCCGCTGCTGTGACTGAATGTTACGTGCTGGAACGGTTCTTTAACAAAGGCGACAAATTTACGCTGTTGCGAGTTCACCCACAGACAGGTCGCAAACACCAAATCCGAATTCATCTTGCGCATATCGGACACCCCATCGTGGGCGACAAACTCTACGGGAGCGTGGACGGCGCGTATCTGGCATTTGTGTCGGGCCAGTTGACGACCGAACAGCAGGCACGGTTGCGCCTGCCGTGGCACGCGTTGCATGCGTGGCAGCTTGAGTTCGACTGGCAGGGCAAACACCATTCATACACTGTTGCGCCGGAACCGTGGTTCCTGGAATTTGTCCTTAACTTGTAAGCATTTTGAGCCGGTAAAAAGGCGGCCTTCACGTAAATTCTCGGCTTGGTAAAGAAGCGTTTGTTTTTGCAAACGTTTCAGGGCCAACATGCAAATCAGTCGGGTCCAATTCACGTTGTTTTGTGTTGTTGGACTTTGACTAACTGCAAGACCCGCACATTGACGACTGCCGCTTTCTTCGGCGGCCAGTTGCTACACCCGCGGCCTTTTGTGCCACAGTTGTAAGAGGTAGGCTTGGGGTTTTGACTTTTGACTTACAGCGCAGCTACAGGTAATGAATAAACAGTGTGCACCCGGAAGAATGCCAATACGACGGCTGTGCAATGCATCCGAGCCTGGGCACGGAACCTGTCCCGGGCAAAATATGTGTCGGGTTGTACCACTTGAAGTTCAAGTCCAATAACGGTTCGGTGACGCTTCCGCTCGACGTTTTGCTCATTGAAGAAGGCGAACACGGGAAAATCGCCTTTTCGGTAGCCTCTGAACCTTGCTGTCTAGTTACGACCACCGACGACCGGATTCTCAAGGATTATTTCATTTTGCGCAGGAACAGCCTGCGAAGTCGGGTTCGGGAAATTCGCCAGCGCAGAGAAAGCAAACGCATGCTAAAGCTTGCCGGCGTGTGCGGGGCAGCGTTTTGCGTGATTGCAGTTGCAGGATGGCTACTGAGTTCGCTTGTGGTCAGTTTCCTTGTCATGCAGGTGCCCGTTGCACTGGAAAAAGACCTGGGGGAAACCGCCTACGCCGAGCTTAAGGAAAAAATCACGCTCTACAACGATCCTGCTCTCGAAGCCAAGGTGCGGCCCGTGCTTGATCGGCTTGTGGCTGCGTTGCCAGAACATAACTACGACTTCCGGGTCGAGTTTACTGATCTGCCAATACCGAATGCATTGGCATTACCAGGGGGACGAATAGTAATCTGCAAGGGATTATTCGACATGGCCAAAACGCCGGAAGAACTTGCCGGTGTGCTCGCGCATGAAATGGCGCATGTCACGCGCCGGCACAGTCTGCGCACGATTGTTTCAACTAAGGGCCCTTACTATATGCTCCGGCTTTTTATTCGTGACAGGCGCGGATTCATCGCTGGTGTATTAGCAGGGTCCGAGCTGCTCGTGACGCTGCAATACTCGCGCAGGCTCGAAGCCGAGGCTGATGAAGTTGGTTGGCGGTTGCTAGAAACTGCAAATATTGACCCGCGTGGTTTAGCGAATTTCCTCCGCAGATTGCAGGTCGAAGAAGCAAAAATTAACGCAAGACTCACCCGAATTTTTGGTGGTGGTTTGGCTCCAAAGCCACCTAAAATCTTCAGCACGCACCCAGACACACAAGAACGCATAGACCGCCTCGACAGGCTTTGGGAACGTGCCAAACGCAAGACCGGCTTCGAAAAGTTGCATGCTGATGCGACAGCAGACTAAAAGCAACCGATGCTCGGGTCCGAACAAGATCAGCCTGCTTTTCGGAAGCGATTTCTCCTAGTCGCTTTAGCAATGCAAATGGTGCATCGTTCGATCCGTACCATTACACCTGCCTTGTTTGGGATTGTCAGGTTCACAATTTTTGTGCAATTTAACCCGTAATTTACTATGGGTTGCACACCCAAATACCTGAAGGGTTACCTGCTGATTGACGGTGGCCAGTTGGGCGGTTCATTCTTTGAACGCACCGTCGTGTTAATATGCGAACACAACAGCGAGGGTGCGTTTGGCCTAGTACTGAACCGGCCCAGTGGCAACACGATTGGTGAACTGCTTGTGGCTGATCTGCCCGCATCTTTGAAAAACTGCCCCGTTTACATCGGCGGGCCCGTGCAGACAAGTGCGCTGAGTTATCTGCACACCGACAGTTTCGTACCTGACGCGAACGTGATGCCAAATCTAAGCGTGGGGCATTCGCTCGACACATTGATCGAGCTTGGGGAATCATTCTCGCCGACACGCAAAATCAAGCTGTTCGCAGGCTACGCAGGCTGGAGTCCTGGCCAACTTGAAGGCGAACTGCGCCGTAAAGCATGGCTCACTTACCCGGCGTCACTTGAGCTCGTGTTCGACACACCAATCGAACGCCTCTGGCAAACCGTGTTGCTACGTAAAGGGGGCTGGCGCAACAAAATCCTCGCCCAAACACCAGAGGATTTGTCATGGAACTGAAATCACAGTCTGCATCCTGGTGGCGCGAAACCGAATAGAATGACCTCTAACAGATGAATAATCACCCGTTGAAACTTGGCTGTATGGTTTTGATGGCGTTTTTGAGTATCACGCACGCAGGCACTGACAGTCTCATCGAGCCAGGTGCAACACTGCAAAAGCGCGCCGGCGAGTTCGCATTTACTGAGGGACCAACTTGCGACTCAGCAGGTAACGTGTATTTCACCGACCAACCCAACAACCGAATCTTGAAATGGAACATCGAGGGCAAGCTAAGCACTTTCATGGCCCCCGCAGGACGCGCAAATGGCATGTGTTTTGGCGCTCATGGCAACCTCGTAGCCTGTGCAGAAGAGAAAAATGAACTTTGGTCAATTGCGCCCGACGGCAAAGTCACGGTCATTGCAAGTGAGTACGCTGGCAAACCGTTTAACGGTCCCAACGATGTATGGATCGCGCCGAACGGCGCACTCTATTTTACCGACCCGTTCTACAAACGCGCTTGGGGGCAGCACAAACAAATGCCACAGGACGGCGAGCACGTGTATTTTGTCTCACCAGACCATAAACGCATCGAGCGAGTTGTTACCGACCTGCAGAAACCCAACGGCATCACAGGTACGCCTGATGGGAAGCGACTGTTTGTAGCCGACATTGGCGGCGGCCGCACCTGGGTGTTCGACATTCAACCCGATGGCACGCTCACAAACAAAACTCTGTTTTGCGAACTTGGCTCGGACGGTATGACACTCGACGAGCTGGGCAATCTGTACCTCACCGGCAAAGGTGTGACCATCTTTGACAGGACAGGACGTAAGATCGAGCACATTGATGTGCCTGAACCATGGACAGCAAACGTCAGCTTCGGCGGACCTGACCACCGGACTCTTTTCATTACGGCAAGTAAATCGCTTTATTCGATCCGGCTGCGCGTCAAAGGCGCAAACCCGACCAAGTGACACGCTCTACGACAGCCGCATGCTGGGAAGCTTTCTAACGCGTTGCCGTCGGCACCGGGCAGGCGCACACACTCAATATATGCCTCTTAGGGGCTACCAAATGCCTCAAGAATCAATCAGCCGCGGTCCAATCGCTCATTTTGCGTTCGCACGTGCGTTACAAACAGGCTCAAACTACCACTGAGACAGCCGACCACATCGCCCGAGGACGCCCAAACAGCGTTTCAGTATCCGGTGCAAGGGGTATAATCTAACTTATGACTTTTACAGTCGGTTCCAGTATGCCTCGGTAAACCGGCGTTACCGTGTTCAGGTGGGTTCAAACCCAAATAAACGCGCGGCGAGTCTGGGCAGGTTTGGCCCACCATAACCAGTGAACCGGGCACCTTGGTTACCCCTGGGTTGAGCTTAGAGTCCGAGATATAGAGTTGACAAATCGGCTTCGGAGGCGGAATTTTTGTTAAATGCAAAGCAGACATTTGCTCGCCTTATGGGTCGTTTGCCTCGGCTTATGTTGGCAAAAGACAGTTGGGGTAGAAACGCTGACGCTTGATGCTACAAACAGTGGCGCGATTTCATTACCCGGCCAGCAGGTTCGATACACCTTCGCAGGTAACCAGGGACAACGTGTATATTTGGACTCGATGTCTATTGACCAAAGTCAACTCAGCGCCAACCTTTACACGCCGGCCGGTGCCTCAATTCTTGAGATCAGGTTGAATGCCGAAACCGCTCCGGTTTATCTGCCTCAATCCGGCAATTACATGCTTGTAATTGACGGGGAGAGTGACGCGATTGGCAGCTTCGCTTTCAGATTGCTTGATATTGCGACTCAGCCGACTGTGACCACCAACACGACAAATTCGATTACCATTTCACCGTCCTCAATCACGGTTATTCGTAGGTTGACTGGCACGGCTGGCCAAAGAGTCGTGCTTGAACCGCTCTCATACACCGGTACAGACGCCGAATGGATGTTGGTTGACCCGGCAAACGAGGTCATTGCTCAAGGCCGAGTTCACCATGATCTTGGTACCAACTTGCTCAGTGTCTCGGGTACGTACCTTATTGTTGTCAGTGGCACTGTCCAAGGGGGACCGTCGTTGAGTTTCCAGTTCAGGGTTCGCGACGTTTCCGAGACGCCGGTTGCCGCATCCGGATTCAACACTGTCAGGAGCGGAAACATTGAGCCTGGCCAAACAAATTCGTTCACGTTCGTAGCCCCCGCTGGTACACCGGCATACTACGATGCACTGGTCCAAGAGGACCAATCCGACATCGGTTTCGAAATAGCGGCGCCCGATGGCGAAATAATCGTCAGTCAGAACTCAGGCTCCATTGGATGGGAAAACGCAACATTTGATTACGGCCCGGTTGTGCTGCCGCGGTCAGGCACATACATAATTCGGGTAATTGGTAACTCTGGGGGATATTACAGATTCAGGCTCCTGAATCTCTGGAGCAATGCGTTGTCTGTCACTTACGGTGTGACAAACTCGGGTTCTTTTGGCGAAACCAATGCAACTGTCATTTACAGACTCACGGCCAGCCCTGGTCAGAGGCTGTTCTTTAATTCACTGGTCGGCTGGCGCGATGTCCGTCTCGGTTTATGGCGCGCATCAGCGTCGGGCATCTGGGACTATTTTGGACTAGATTCATGGGATTTTTTGACAACAGCCAGTTCGCCTGAACCACTTTACTTCATATTCGCAAGTCGAACTGGCGATCCCACAACTGCCTATAGGTTCCGTATCATATCGCTTGAGCAAGCGCCGGCAGTGCCCGTATCGCTTGACACCACCGTTACAAACCTGCTTTCAGAGGTGCGGGTCGTGCACGTTTACCGGTTCAACCTGGTTGCCGGCCAAAAGATATTTGTGGATTTCGAGTGCAGCAACCCGAACGGTTGGTGGCAACTCTTCGATCCGGACGGCAACGAGACCGCGTGGGTGCATCTTAACTCGGATTCCGTGATAGAACGATCTGCCTCTGGCACATACGCACTTGCAGTTGGTCCATGGGTCTCAGATGGCCCGCCAAATGTTGGTTACTCGTTCAGAATCGTCACCATGACCGCCAGTACAAACGCGCTTGTGTTCGGTGTTGGATACTCCAATTCAATTACCGCCGTTGGCCAAGAACATTATTACACTTTCAATGGTGCAATCGGCATGCGCATTTACTACGACGCGCTTCAATACGGTGGAAGCCAGGTCCCGGTCAGACTCATAGCCCCAAATGGCGACCAGGTTCTAGCTAATTGGAATCATGACGCAGATACGGGACCAACTACATTGAATCAAAACGGCATATACGTGCTGGTCTTTGGGGGACGGTCAGACGCCACAGGTTCCTACGCATTTAGACTGATTGACGTGAGCCAGCCACCGGCGTCGGCTCTAAGCTTAAACACGATCGTCACAGGCACGAATGACCCATACCATGCCAAGGTCTTCCGTGTGCCGATCAGCGCGGGCAAACAGTTGTTCTGCGACAGTAGATTGACCACATGGTCGGGTAGCTGGTCCATGTTTGATGCAAACGATGGACTGCTTACGGGTAACAGCCTCGCGTTCGATATGGAGCCGACTCCAACCGGCACAGGCACTGGCCTCCTGATTGTCAGCGGCTCTGCCGAGCCGTGCCCATACCAATTCCGTGTCCTCGAACCCACCCGCACAACCAACGCAATCCCGATAGGCACAGTGGTCTCGAATTACCTGTCTGATGCAGGGAATGAACACTACCTGACCTTTAACGCAGTTGCCGGTCAAAGATTGTATTTCGACGCACTTGACCAGAGTTTGGGCGATGTGTGGGTTTACATGGACTCTTTGGATAGGTTACATTGGATATGGAACGGGGGCAAAAACCAGGACGCCGGTCTTTCTACAATGCCAGCTTCGGGCACGTACACACTGCGGGTCCATAACAGCTCCAGCAGCGCTGTCAGTTACAAGTTCAGGATCCTCGACCTTGCCGCACAACCAGCTCTGACTTTAGGCTCACCGATCTCGGCCCAGCTTAACCCAGCAACACAAACTCACATCTACCGTATCGCAGCTACAGCAGGTCAAAAAATACATTTCCAGCGCATTTCCGCCAGTTCGTATGAGGCAAATTGGCTGATCCAAGACCCGTTTGACAATCCGATTGCATGGGCGAACATCCAGACTGACCTTGGGACCGTGCTTTTCGCTGTAAGTGGCACTTATGCGCTGATAATCCAAGGCTACGGTTCTGAGTCCGAAACCCTGAACTATCAGATCCAAGCGACCGATTTGACCGAACCCACAATGCCGCCGGCAGGCTTTGGTTTCTTCAGTGGCTACATTAATCCGGGCCAGACAAATTACCTCTATTTCAACGCGTCTGCGGGCACACCGGTGTATATTGACAGCCTTACAAACAACTTTTCTATCACGCTCAGGCTTCTGGACACAAACGGCACAGTGGTGCTTGAAACCGCCCCCGGTTATGGCGGTGCCGGCGTACCGGACCCGGGGTTCTGCATCCTACCTTCAAGTGGCACTTATACACTTGAGATAGCGGCCTACAATGGGGGCGATTACGCATTCAGGTTAATGAACCTATTGACCGACGCACCTCTGTTGACTCTTGGATCGAATTACTCAGTGACTTTCACAAACGCGTTTCAAACGGATGTTTACCGCATAAACGGTACCGGTGCGCAAATGCTGCTCTATGACGCTTTGAAGGGCAGCGGTGACTCTGTGTACTTGGCCATGCTAAAACAAAATGGCGCAGCGCTTGTGGGTGGGATTCGCTTTTCGGACTGGGGGAGTGCATCAGCAAACTCAGATCACGGCCCCGTCAGATTGCCCGACACAGGTACATATTATCTGGTGATCATGAACGCCTCAGACCAAACCCCGGAATACAAGTTCCGGGTGTTGACTACGGCCGTGTCCGCTCGGGTCAATCTCAGCTCGAACTACACAAATAGCATCCCGCCGTTCGAATGTGTGATTTTACACTTCACGAATCCGCCCGCTGCGTTGTTCTTTGACGCGCTGGCTCCCAATTGGTGGACACGCTGGGACTACATCATGGCTGGTTCGGATCAAATCACCGCCGGCGGCTGGAGCGATTTCGAATCAAGGTCTCTTGTGTCTGGAACAAACTTTGTCATCTTGCGAAACGATACACAGGATACACAAACGTGGTCATTCCGCATACTTGTGCCGGTACATGCTACAAACGCACTGGTGCTCGGCACTGTTTACTCAAATTCACTTACACCCGGTCAGGAACACTTGTATACTTTCGCCGGAACCCCGGGACAGAAAGTGTATTTTGATTCACTCGTTGCGTTCCACTCAGGGTACTGGTGGGTGGGTGCTGAACTTTACGCCCCGAGCGGTAATCAAATCTGGGTTGGCTACTACTGTAACGATTCATTTCCGCCTCTGCTTCTGACTGAATCTGGCACATACAGACTTTGCCTGCACAATTACTCGGACCAGATCGCCCCGTACACTTTCCGCGTCCTTGATGTGTCCGCGCAACCCACCATTTCACTGGACGTAACAAACTCCTGCATCGTTAACCCGGGGACGGCAGCCCGGTTGTTCAGGTTTTACGTGACGAATCAGGCGCGATTGTACCTCGACTCGCTTATCACCGAATGGGTCAACGCAGACTGGCTCATTTTCAACTCGGCAAACCAACTAATCGGTGGGAATTACATCCGCGGCGATATCGAAGTTACCTGGGGCAACCTCTCAGGTGAGCTTTTGCTCATTTTGAATGATTACCACACAAACCAATACACACATACGTTCAGGATCATCCCCGGCAACCACGCGCCAGTGTTTACATCGCCAAATATTGCAACTGTTGCCGAACAAACCACACTCAGTTTCACCAACACCGTCTATGACCCCGAAGCACCCAATGACCAAATCTCTTTTGCACTGGCCGGGGCGGTACCCAGCGGCATGACTATCAACCAAGTCACAGGCGTGATCGCGTGGACGCCCTCTGAAGCACAAGGCCCTTCCACCAATACATTCTTTGTAATCGCCACAGATGACGGTGTGCCGCCGTTGTCCAGCTCGACAACCCTGACAGTGATCGTCAACGAAGTGAACCGACCGCCCGTCCTCAGCGTACCAACAAACCAGGTCATCAACGAGCTGACTCCGATGTCGGTTTACGCCTCGGCCACTGACCCGGACATACCAACTAACACGCTTACCTTCGGGCTGGTCTCAGCCCCCACTGGCGCGAACATCAACCCGAACACGGGCCAGATCACATGGACACCAACCGAGGCGCAGGGACCGTCCACAAACCTGTTCGTGGTCAGGGTCACCGACTCGAACGCATGGGCACTCGTGGACAAACAACTCAGTGCCACAAATTCATTCACTGTGATTGTCAATGAGGTCAATTCCGCGCCCGTATTGCCTGTTCAAACCAACAGAATAATCAATGAACTTGCGTTGTTGGTGGTTACAAACACAGCCACCGACGGTGACATCCCGGCAAACACACTGAGTTATCAGCTTTTGGGCCCGCCAGCTGGCGCGACAATTTCGACCAACGGCGTCATCACATGGACACCAACCGAGGCTCAAGGCCCGGGTGTCTATACAATCACAACCGTCGTCACCGACAACGGCACACCGCCGCTCTCGGCAACTAACTCGTTCAGTGTGACGGTTAACGAGGTTAACTGTCCGCCTGTGCTGAACATGCCGCCCAACACAAACGTTAATGAACTTGCAACCTTGTTGGTCACAGTATCAGCCACGGACACAGACATCCCCACAAACACACTGTCATTCAGTCTGGTCTCGCCACCAGTAGGCATGAGCATCAATACAAATTCGGGGCTGATCGCTTGGACACCCACAGAAGCCCAAGGGCCCAGCACGAACATTATCACGGTTGTCGTAAGCGACCTGAACACAAACGCTCTCAACGCCCAACAGTTGCACGCAACAAACACATTCACCGTGGTTGTCAACGAAGTAAATAGCCCGCCGGTGCTTACTCTACCTGCAAATCAGACAGTTCACGCAGGCACCTACATTTCGCTTAACGCAACGGCATCGGACCCAGACATTCCACCTAATGCACTCGGCTTCGCACTGTTGTCTGGCCCCACCGGTCTGACCGTTGGCACAGAGGGTATCATCACGTGGCAGACCACAGACGCGCACGCAGGCACAACAAACACCGTCGCCATTCGCGTCACAGACAATGGCGTGCCTCCACTGAGCAGCACGAACAGCTTCGTTATTACCGTGCTGGACCGGCCGTTCATCACCTCGATCAAACGGTCCAATGAACTTGTCACGGTCACATGGACTTCGATCGCTGGTACAGTTTACAGGCTCCAATACAAGACAAATCTCACTGATCCAACTTGGTTGGCTGTGCCCGGAGACGTACCAGCTTCGGGACCGACCGCGTCCAAGACCGATAACGTTGGCACAGTACAGAGACGGTTCTACCGTGTGATAGTGCCGTGACTCGCCCTCAAGAAATTTCAGTGGCCGATCCGGTACTGACCACATGGATAAACAGCGTCGGTTTAAGCATAGTCGGAGCGTGCACATTCGAGAATCCCCAACCCAACCAATGCCTGCGCTGGTCGGATACAGGTTGCAGCGGGTTGGATGGCCGCCATAAACCTTGGCGCATCGGCGACAACGTCTATGGCGGGGGAGACACTTTGTCGGGGGATGTACACGTGGGGTGTCATTGACTACACTTTGCAGCATGTCCAACGCCGAGCGCATTTTCTAGATGCGCCGGTGACTGCGCGTCGGCTTCAGTGCGGAGGCGATCTTCAATCTGACATAGATCAACCGTTGGTCTCCTGGCTAACGTAGCAAATCATGGATTTCGAGCTACAACTTGCCGCAGCCAATTAGCCGCCATCGGTTATTGGTAGTATTACCGGAACTTGCCGCAGCAGTGTTGAGCGTTGGATGTCTGTTGGGTCAAAGCCGAGTTTAGTATCTGTTTATGGTTGTCGAACATGCACAACGGGTATGCAGAGGCCAGCGAACTCGCATCTGTAAAAAATCAACATGCAAACGTTGGAAACTGTTTGTTGTGCTTGTCGCAGTGTTGCTATTGGTGTTGTTTCATTCGGTTGGACTTAGGACAGTAATTAACGCAATGCCGCTCAACGCGTATATGGGCGTGGTTGGCGGGAGAGATTTAGGCCTAACAGATTTGGCCAGTGCGGGCAGCGCTTGGTTAAGCAGAGTCTAGCAAAGCATTTGCCGTTTTATTGGTGTGTCAAAGGCAGGCCCCGGGGTAAATCCAGCAGGCTTGGCGCAGATGCCGTTCCCGTTGTGGGCAGATTTGGCGCTTTTAGAGTAGGGGGCTGGCGTCAATTGTGGCTAAGCTTTTTGTCAAACGCATGGTCATCGGCAAAGTCTGGGATTGTTGGCCGCGACGCTACGAAAAGATTTTTCTGCTGCCTAAGATTCCTCCCAGATTAGTGTAGGCTCAAGAGACACGTCACACAATTGTCACCTGGCCGCAACGGCTTCGTAATGAATCGGTTCCAAGTTTTCAGTGTTGGAAACCGGTTATTCCGGGAAGCACAAAGCTGTAACACTGTAGGCTGAGGTCTAATTTCGGACCGATTATGATGAGCGCACTGCAATTGGCATTAGACAAAGTGACGGCAAATAGCAAGGCGAAGCTCACCTTGCTGCCTATTGCGTCAATGGGCAGTTTGACAGCAGTCCGCCTAAATGGCCGGCAATTGTGTGGCGCGGCTAGCGTGGACAAACGCATCTTTGTACCCCGTCGAAAAACTTGTGATCCGCTAAAGTCGTTTCAACAACTCGCCGGGTTCGCCGGTGCGTTGCTTATGCTTGTTGCGAGCAGTGGTGGTGCGAACGCTGCACCCGACATTTTGGATGGTGCCCGAAGTACTTTGGAGCAATGGGTGCAAACCCGGCAGTTGATTTCCAAGACACGCAGCGACTGGCAGGCCGACAAGGAACTGCTCGAGCAGAGCATCCGTATGTTCGAGCGCGAACTGCAGAGTCTCAACGACCAGTTGGTTGGCGTGTCCACCAATCGCACGCGCGCCGATGAGGAACGCGATGCGGCGGTTGCTCAGCAGCGCGAACTCAACGCCGCTCTAGACCTGGCGCGCGCCTTGGCCGAGTCGCTCGAACAACGTGTGCGGGCGCTTGCGCCTGCCTTCCCGCCTCCATTGGCAGAGAAAGTTCAGCCGTTGCTAAATCGCATCCCGGCTGACCCCGCCACCACCAAGGCTGGCCCGGTCGAACGATTGCAAACGATTGTGGCGCTGCTCAACGAGGTGGACAAGTTTAACGCTGCTGTGACAGTGGTCAGCGAGGTGCGAAAAAACCCTGCCGGCGCTGAAGTGCAGGTTGAGACGATTTATGTAGGGCTGGCACAGGCATATTTCGTGGACAAGGCCGGCCAGTACGCTGGCGTGGGCGTGCCTACGCCACAGGGTTGGCAGTGGACCGAACGCCGCGAGCTGGTTGATCCGGTGCGCAAAGCAATCGCAATTTACAAGAACGCTGCACCTGCTGCGTTCGTGGCGTTGCCGGTGCGCATTCAATGAACCCCAGTTTATTTGCTCAGATGAACCGCAGCTTGGTTGCCTTGAGCCTGTTGATTAGCGGTTGGCTTAGCTGGGCCACAGGGTTGGAAACAGTGGTCGTGACCGCGCAGGCGGACTTGCAGGCGGCGTTGGCGGAGTTGAACGCGACGCGCCAGCAGGTCGAAGCCGAGCGCCTCCCGCTGGCCAGACGGCTACGCGAGCTTGAGCAACAGGTGCTGGACAAGCGGCGGGAATTGGAGCGCGCCCAACGTTCCCAGGAAAACCAACTGGTCGAACTCAACGCTTTAAAAGCCGATGTCAAACGCCGTAGTGATGAGGTGAAGTTCCTCGGTGCGTTACTAGCCGAATACATGCGCGCTTTCGAGACACGGATTCATATCAGCGAGTTAGCCCTCTTCAAGCACGCGGTGGACTCGGCCAAGCACGCGGCGGAGTCGTCTGACCTGTCTGAAGCCGATCGGCTGGCGCGGCAAGCCGCCCTGCTGGCCGTGGCGTTGGACCGGCTCGAGGGCGCGTTG
>CAZKTA010000010.1:16330-98510 GCA_964555645.1 uncultured Verrucomicrobiota bacterium | reverse complement strand
ACACCCCAGCGGATTGTCGTTGAGCGGCTGGCTGTCGGACAGACAACCACAGCCACAGCACAGCGCATAGATCAACTGACCTCAGGCACGTAGCCGTGCAGTTTGTTCATGAGCGGGTCAAGGCGGGTGAGTTGGCGCAGCTTGTTCTATAGATCGCGCCGTGCAATGGCATTGACGGCGACAAGCCCGCCATAGACTGAATGGTCTGAGCTGGCAACGAATTGGAGTTTGAGCCGGGCATCGTTCTTGGTGATGGCAGCAATACGTTTATCAGACAATTGGCGCAGACATAAATTCGCCACAAATTGCAAGTTTTATCTCAACCTTAATGATTGAGGTAGAAATGGCTTTAGCTCTGCGACGGATGGGATTGGGGCAGTGATGAATGAGGTAAGCAATTGCGGGGGATTTCGTAGGGCAGGCCGGGCGTGGGGCTGGCTGGCGATTCCGCAGTAGCGGGACCGATTGCTGTGACCATGACACTAGCTGCAGCATAAGTGCCACGCTCTACATTCATCACAACTCCGATGAATTGCGAGCAGGCCATCTGGGTGACATTGTGCTGGTTCAGCAGGGAACAACAACAGTCACAACCTACGGCTATTCAGTCACGCAGTTGCGTGCCACTGGGCAATTGGCATTTGTAGATGAGCTGTGTGGGTGCGAATCCGGCAGTCCCACCCAATGCGGGGAGCGCGACGTGTCCACCGTCCCGCATAATGCGGGATACTACGGCTATCGGTTCTACGCGCCAGCCTGGCAGAGTTGGATAAGCAGGGATCCGGTCGGCGAATATGGTATCGGAGTAAACCTCTATGGATTCTGTGGGGATTTCCCTGTTACGCATGTTGATGTGCTTGGTGAAAGGATTGAGAGTAATTATTGTTAGCGATGGTACAGCTTGAGCGTGGCTGGTGTGTTGAAATGGCTATTATTTAACGCCTTTAGCTGCTCACACAGGCGCTGGTGTTGTGGTTTGGCTTTGCGGGTGCCTCAAATTCGCAGCCATTCCGAGAATTTATGCGAGCTGTTTAGCATAGTGCCTTAGGGCGGACGCGAGGCTGGTGTTGTCCACAGTTTGTTGGTCTGCATGCCCTGAAGAGATGAATGAGTGTAATTGTGGTCTCGAGAATGTGTCTCAGGCTAGTTGGCGGATAAAACTGGGTAAAAAATGATTCCATAAGTTTGACCGTGTGATTGTGGCGGTCTGCTTTATCATGGGTTTTGTGCGCGGAGCTGAATGTTTTCTAGCAATCAAAAGCGCGGGGATGGGGGCTGGCGTGGTAAAACTGTTTTTTGGTTTGGTTAACAGGTGGTCTAGCTGGTTGGGTTAGCGTTTGGGAGCTTCGATTTTTGGACACGAGTGGCGTTAAGGTGAGTTGAATACGGGGCTTACGAGTGGGTGACGATTGTTTCGGGTTGTTGATTAGCAGGTGAGTGGATCTGCCCTTTAGGTTTCAATATGCGAAGGCTCGGTTTTCAGAGGTGCAGCGGACACTTTTTACAGCACTGATAATTGCATTTTTTAACTTTATTTTGCCCGCCGATTTTTGGTGTGGCGGCGTTGCTGTGTGGCTGTGGCGAACAAGTTTTGCGTTTTGCATGGGACAGATTTTCAGATGGCTGGAGCTTAGCGTGTGGAACGGCAGCTTTAGCATTTGCTTGGTTAAAGCATGGTGCGCTTTGGGCGTGAACCCGATTTTTCCGTCGATTGAGTTTAGCAAAACCACGCTAGTTGGCGGGCTGGTGCGAAACAGGTTTATCTGTTTGGGATGGGGTATGTGAGCTTTTGATGGGTATGTAAGATTTACGTGCCAGCCATTAGCGGAAGATAGGTTTGTTGAAAATGAGCAGGATCCCAACCAGCGTACAACTGACAAGGATCCACGCCACCACCACAATTAAAAGCACGCGCAGTTTGCGCTGGCGTATGTCAGGTGGCGAATCACGGAACAAAAAGTCGGCTAACCGCATCATGATACCTGTCAACAATAGCATCAGACTGTGTTTGTTGGAAAGCACGATTATTATTGTATGCGATACACGCGGTAGAACTGTATCGGTCCAATTACGTTGGTGCGAAAACTGAGTATCATACTTGTAGCCGAGAGGTTCGTGGCCAACCGGGTCCAGAAGATCAGGTTTGATGATGTTTCGATACCATATTTCATGCCGGGTACAGATTCCCATTTCAGGTTTGCCTGGTCGTTGCTTAGATTGAGCGAGAGCAATCTGAACGGTGCCTGGTATGGATTCGCGAATATCATTAGCACGGGCAAATGGTCGGAAGCGGTCCGCGAGTCATTTGTCAGCAGAGGCGGCGGCGGATTGGTGATGAGGTCGGTACGGAACACCTGGCTACTGACAATGTTCGAGCAAAGCAGTGCGCAAGGCATGATGTAATCGTAACGCGCGAAAAGCGATGTGCGAGTTGAGATGGTGCGTTCGTCACCGGTGATAGGATTACGGGGTGTGGTTAAGACAAGGCCAGTTGCTGGGTTTGCGATGCGTTGAATAGCGGTATTGGTTGTTCGGAAAACATCTTCGTTAAGGTCACCCGTTAGCACGTATGGCCGAGTTGAGTTGGTGGTTAAGAATCCGGTCACGAAATAGTTCGATATTGCGCTGGCCTCGGCAGCACGCCTGGCAACGCTGTTTGTGTCTGTGCCGGCTTTAAGGTGTGTTGTGAACACGTGTAGCGGTTGCATATAACCAGGCACATTGATCTCTGCTTCAAACAGATCGCGTGTGAATGTGCCGTTGTACCCGAAGTTGGTCAAGCCCACCCCATCAAGCCATTTTCTGGATCGAACGATCGGGAATCTGCTGAGGATAACGCTGCGGATATAGCCGTCTGTGCCGGAATTGGTGGCAAGGTAGTAGCCTGGCAGAAACGCAGCTACGAAATTTGCCATCTGCCATGTGTTAGTGAACGGAATTTCCTGGAACGTAATTATGTCAGGCTGCAGGTATTGCATCTGCCTGCCGATGGCCCGTACCTGGGGCGAGTTTGTGCTCCAGTCTTCCACACCGTTACCGGCGACGTTGTACGTTAACAGAACAAGACCCCCGCTGTCTGAAACCGAGGCCAGCAAAAGTAAAAGCAGTGAAAATGTTCTTTTCACGTCAGGTAAACTCCAGCCTAGGCAAAAAGGCATACCCTTTTTGCCCACACCAAAAAAAAGCATGAATTCAACGATATGTAAAATCGCGTTTGGGAAGCTTTGGCCTGCGTCTCATCAGCGATGCTGCGGATATCGGGTTGGATCATGCCGGACAGTTTTATACCAGTTTCGGTTTGGAATTGCATCATTGCTAAAAGGTAAGACGCGGACTGTGTGCGCAGCGTATCGTGCGCAGCGGGCAGAGATGTTCTTGGTCTTGCAACAGACTGGATAGCCCACAGAACCCGAAAAACTGGATCGGGGAGCACACGCGCCCCTCGGGTATCGCTGGAGGCGCCTACCTGGGCGTGTCCGTCCGCAGAGAAGCTTTGTGTCCTGCAATTATATGGGCGGCATGCTGGTCGGTTCGGGAACAAGTTTGTTTTGACGCGCGGTTTTGCGCGGTGGCGCGCAAAACCGGACGCGAGGCGTGTGCACTCCCCCTTCAACTAAGTAATTTGGGCTGAATGGCGCAGTTACAGAGTGAAGATGCAATTATTTGCCGATGCAAAACTGGCTGAAGATTACATCCAGCAGGTCTTCTGTGACGGTTTTGCCGGTTATCTCGCCCAACGCGTTTATTGCATCGCGCAAGTCAATTGCGGCCAGTTCAAGTCCGCGGTTAGTTTGAAGCGACTCGATCGCACCATGCACTGCTGTTCGAGCGCGCGTGAGTGCTTGTTGATGGCGGGCGTTGATGGCCACTTGCAGCATCTCGGCTGTGATCTGACCTGACCAGATCAAGTCTTTTATGGTGTCTTTGAGCAGTTCAACACCAGCGCCGGTTAGACAGCTAACTTCAACCACAGGTGAACAACGAGGAGGTTGGTTCGAAGAAGCTTCTGATGCCGTGGGTTTTTGCACGAGTTCTTCCTGTAGGTGCAGCCGACGCGGCAGGTCTATTTTGTTGATGATAATGATCCGTTTTTTCCCGGCGAACTCGGCAAGAAACAGTTTGTCTTCGTGGGTAAGTTCTTCCGAGCAATCGAGCACGTGCAATAGTAGCTCAGCCCTATCGAGTGCAGCGCGCGTACGTTTAACGCCCTCTTGTTCCACTAGGTCACCTGCTTCGCGCAGACCGGCGGTGTCGATCAGCACGATTGGCAATCCGCGAATGTTAGCTGTTTCTTCGATTGTGTCGCGTGTTGTGCCTGGTATGTGGGATACAATGGCACGGTCGTGGCCGAGCAACCGATTCAACAGACTTGATTTGCCGACGTTTGGTCTGCCGACGATTACCGCGCGTACACCACGCCTTAAGATCTGGCCTTCATTTGCCGTGCGCAACAGTTGGTCAATCTGGGCCATGCCTGTTTCGAGCTTTGCGACCAGTTGTGTTTTTGTGTTTGGCTCAATGTCTTCTTCTGGAAAATCAAGCTGTGCTTCCACATGGGCCAAGATGGTAAGAAATTCGTCGCGCAATTTGTTGATTCGGCGCGACAGATGTCCTTCGAGCTGCTCGTTAGCTGCGCGCACAGCAAGCTCCGTACGCGCGTGTATCAAATCTATAACTGCCTCGGCTTGGGCAAGGTCAATCCTGCCGTTGAGAAACGCGCGTTTGGTGAATTCGCCCGGCTCAGCTAATCGCGCACCGCATTGCAGGACTGTGTCCAAGACCATTTTGGCCGGCAACAGGCCGCCGTGGCAGGTGATTTCGACCACATGCTCGCGCGTATAAGTGCGAGGCGCATGCATTACGGCAAGGAGCACTTCGTCAATAGTCTGGCCGTTTCGAATGATTTTACCGTACTGGATTGTGTGTGAGGGAGCCTCAGATGGTTTTTTCGAGTGTTTACCGAGCGGCTTGAAACACTTATCAGCAACCACAAATGCATCAGGGCCAGAGAGCCGTATAACTGCCAGACCGCCTTCACCGAGCGGTGTTGCGATTGCAGCGATTGTATCGGTCAACATCACCCAGAAATTATCTTCGGACAGTTGCTGGAGGCAAATTTAGCAAACGGCGGCTGAAAACGTATCGAGAAGTTTACCCGACGATAACACTCAGATACGGTCAGAGCCCGAGCCGTTTGGCTGCGTCCCAGAGCAAAATGTGAATGTCCTTGAACCTGCCCGCCAGTGCCCAAGCAGTGACGAACCTTGCCGCACCTGCAGCCATCGTCAGAACAATCACACTCACAATGTACAACCCGAATGCTTGAGGCGGATCAGGTTGCATTAGACGCAGCACACCATGGTACAACACCGCAATAGATAATGCCATACCAATACCCCACGGTATCCAAGGTGTGATGTACGGGGACATATCAAGTAACCGCATGACAAACAACGGGCTTAGCCCATAAGCAACTGTCCTGAAAGCTTGGTCGAACGTGTGCCGGCCATGAAATGTTTCGCCGATGTATTTGACGAGTTTTGCACCCAAAAACACTAGCAGAATGCTAACCGTGCAATGAAACACTTCGTAGGCAACGGTGCTAGCTGGGGTGAATTTTTTGATCGTTTTAATAGGGCCGTGTGCCTTTCCCCAACGAACTAGCGCGTAACCTTCAGCAGCACAGATGATCGCAAGCAATGGCAGCAGAAACGCCAGCAGAACCGACAAATAACCGCGGTTTTGCCGGGCGATCTTGTCCCAAGTACGTGTTGGCTCTAGCACAAGTAAAATCGCCTTGATCATGCGCGCAACTCATACATGCTGTAGGTGCAAATGACAACCAATTTGCGCGTGCGAGCGGTCGGGCACAGCCTGAGTGCGCGACGCGCGGATTGACCAGGAGACAACTTGTGCACTTGCAACAGATGAGCGAGGTCTGCGTTATGAAAAACTTCAGTTCTACCGGGGCACCGTCCGTGGCGTTGTGGGCGATTCTTGCGATCTGCCTGGTGGTTTGTGGTTGCAGGACGACGCCAAAAATTGATTGGCAGAGTAGGATTGGCAGTTACACCTACGACCAGGCTGTGCTAGAATTGGGGCCACCGGACCGATACGCAAAGCTTACCGATGAGACCGTTGTGGCCGAGTGGATAACCGGGCGCGGCAGTTCACAGGTCTGGCTCAACTACACGTATGGGTACGGGTATTGGTGGACACAGCCGACCTACGTGACAACTTCAGGCCCAGAGCGATTGCTGCGGCTTACATTCGGCCCGGACGGCAAACTTAAGGCTTGGAAAAAGCTTTACCGTTAAATTGGGCTTTCTTTTCGGTTTCAGACGTGCTTGACTTGGCGCGCGATGAAGCCTGACTTGGGCATTTGGGATAAACTGAACCGAGCTGCACTTTGGCTTTTGGTTGTGGCTGGTGTGATTGGGGTGGTGGTATTGTTTACACCGCTTTTCAGGCAAAAAGAACGGCTCCACAAAGAACTGATCCGGCTCGATTCGCAGATCGAAAAAGCGCGCCAGGAAAATAAACAACTCGACGCCTCTGTTAAACTTCTAAGTCGCGACCCGAAGACAATCGAGCGCCTTGCCCGCGAAAAACTCGGCTACTCAAAGCCGGGCGAAACAATCATCAGGTTTGTCCCGGGCACAAACACGCCAGTTCAGCCGTAGAAACGTTGCCCCAGCCCGGTGGGGCGCCAAAGCCAAGGACTTGTTTTTTCAGACGGTCATTATTTCTTTTTCCTTGTGTGCGAGGTGCTCGTCAATTTTTGCGATGTACTTGTCGTGAAGCTTTTGGATTTCCTTCTCGGCTGCCGTTGCCTGGTCTTCGGGGATTTTACCTGCTTTCTGTTCTTTTTTGATGGTCTCGATTGCGTCACGCCGGACGTGCCGGATCGCAACGCGGCCGTCTTCGGCCATTTTCCGAACAATCTTCACAAACTCGAGCCGTCGCTCCTGACTCAGCTCTGGGAAAAAGATGCGAATTGTTTTGCCTTGGACAGTGGGGGTTAAGCCAAGATTTGCCTTTTGAATAGCTTTCTCGATCGGATGCAGCGTGCTGGCGTCCCAAGGCTGAATTACCAGTACACGCGGTTCAGGTGTTGTGATTCCTGCCAGCTCGCGTATGCGCATCTGGGCGCCGTAAACCTCCACAAGAATGTTTTCCACTAACGCAGGAGACGCTTTTCCGGTGCGCACAGTTGCGAACTCGCTCTGCACGAACCGCTCTGTTTTCTGCATCTTTTCTTCGGCCTCCAACAAAATCTCGTCCGTAGTCATACCGGTCCGAATCTAGCCAAAGCACACTTTCTTGTATAGCCCGAATGCGTTTTGGAGCAAAAAGTTAACAACCGCTGCTTTGGCCGTTGCGGAGCGCACTGCTGAACACTAGAATTAGCGACTAAATCTATGGGCGAGTTTACGATTGGCCAAATGGTCTTTTTGCGGTCGGACGGGCGGCAGCCGGGGCAGCTCCGGCCGGTCCGGTTCCAGAATAATATCGCTCCGTATGCTGCAGGCTCGACTCTGATCGAATGGGGGAATACACGCGTAATATGCGCTGTGACAATCGAAGAAGCCGTGCCGAAATGGATGCGCGACCAGAATGTAGCCGGCGGCTGGGTCACAGCTGAGTATTCGATGCTGCCTTACTCGACGATTGAGCGAAAAC
Source organism: uncultured Verrucomicrobiota bacterium (assembly GCA_964555645.1). Lineage (GTDB taxonomy): Bacteria > Verrucomicrobiota > Verrucomicrobiia > Limisphaerales > DTLC01 > DTLC01. The sequence goes on along the minus strand of CAZKTA010000010.1, from coordinate 90,827 downwards.
CGCGCGAGGTCACTCGCGGCAAGCTCGAAGGACGGACTCAGGAGATTCAGCGCTTGATCGGGCGCGCAATGCGTGCAGCGGTTGACTTGCAGAAGCTCGGCTCGCGTACGTTGTGGGTTGATTGCGACGTTTTACAGGCTGATGGTGGCACACGCACTGCTGCAATCACAGGATCGTATGTTGCGCTTGTGTTAGCTGTGCGGAATCTCATTGCTGCTGGTAAATTAGCTGATAATCCGCTGTTGCATCCTGTTGCCGCTGTAAGTGTAGGGTTGGTACACGATCGTGTACTGCTTGACTTGTGTTACACTGAAGATGTGGAGGCCAGTGTTGATTTTGTGCTTGTGATGAATGCAGCGGGTGAATTCATCGAGGTCCAGGCTACAGGTGAACAGGCCACATTCACCGAAGCGCATTTGGCACAGTTAATTGCGCTTGGCAAAACCGGCATACAACAACTTTTCGCCGCACAGAAAGCTGCTCTTGGATAAGCAGTAGGAGCGTGTATACGGCAAAAGGACAGTTGGTTTACCTGGCCGATCTATTCCGCCTTTGACGCCGAGTCCATGGTGGTGACGCCTACGGCGTCCGATTAGCAGCATGCTGCGGGCTGTTGAACGCTGTGTGCGCTGGATTGGGAGCGTTTATGTCACCCGACCGCAGGATGGATAAAGTGCCTAAAGACTGTATTCCGAACCTGCTTGCACTTTAGGTTTGCTCCTGCAGTTGCCCCGATGAGTGTTCGGCCTGTCGATGCGGCCGAAGTGCCGCTCACTCAACCGTAAGCTTGAGTATCTGATGTGCTGGCCGAGTTCGGCTGGTGCACTTCGCACTCCGCCGAAGGTGAAGGCGAGTCTGACTGCTGTAACTGTCTGGGCATCTGCTGTGCGGTTGGCTCGGCTTTGTGTTCGGTGTTGGGTTGCGATGTAGATTGTGTTGATGGAGCCCCCGATTCTGCAGGTGCGGTCAATTGTGTCTGCTTGTAAGGTTTGATGCTTTCGATCCTATAACGTTTTTCGCCGTGCTCAAGCTCAAGCAAAGCTTCGTCGCCGGGTTTACGCCCCATCAGCGCTTGTGCTACGGGGGATAGGTAACTTATTATGCCGCGTTCAGGGTCGCTGTCCCAAGCGCCGAGGATGGTGAAAGTTTCGGTGTGACCTGTTTCAAGCTCGGTAATTTGGACAACTGTGCCTGGACTGACAGTGTCACCGGTTGCATCTGAAAAATCGGTGCCGCGTGCTCGGCTCAGTTCAAGTTCGAGCTCAGCTTTGCGCTGCAATAACAGTTTCTGCATTTCTTTGGCGGCCTTGTATTCGTAGTTTTCGGAAAGGTCGCCGTAGCTGCGCGCAATTGCAATTTCCTTGGAATTTTCGGGGATCTTTTTGTGGACGAGTTCCTGGTATTCTTTTTTTCTGCGTTCGAGGCTCTCCCACGAAACAAGCAGCGCAGCGTCTTGTTTGACTTGTTCGCCTGAAACAATTGGTTGGATAACGGGGCAAATCTTCAATATCCGACCCAGCAACGAACGGCGGTCGCGTTCGTCATCAAAGCACGGTGAAAGTTGCAGCGCACGTGTCAGGTCGGTCACAACCTCGAGGTCTGCCGACCCAATTAGGTCAGCCAGCAAATCTGCGTCTGCAACGATGTAATCCCGGAGCCGGTTGCCGCGTTTGTTGCTGAACAGGTCGTCTTCCATTGCGCTGAGCATTGCGTGGAACATTTCCGGACCAACGATATCGGCAAACACGTCACTTCTGTCCTTTGCAAGCCATAGCAACAGTTCACTGCTTGCCATGTGTTGGTTGATGAGTCGTCTCAAGGTTTCCTTGAGCTGGTTAAGCTTACCATCAGCGATTAACACCTGTGCGAACTCGCGGCACAACCGCGCCGACACGCTATTGATTGCGCCCAGCAACACCTCGGCCCATTTTTCGGGGTTTGCCGCCTTGAACGATTCAAGAGCGCGGCGATGTTTTGTCGCCGGGATTTGTTCCATTACCTGGCCGAACTTGACATCCTGGGTCCAGATTGCTTCTGCGGTCAGTTCGCCTTCAATGCGGGGCAAGCCAGCGGCTGCGCGCAGGTCATCTCGTAGAAAAATTGCCTCGAGTGCAACCGCAGGTTGTGTGCGTTGGTGCGTTGCAATTTCAGCGTTGAAAATCTCGATGACCTCAGCTGCTGCAGTGGCCAGGTCAGGCAGCTCGTGCGCATTTTTGAGCAGCTCAGTTGCAACTGAGATCCGCGCCTTTAATCCTTTAGCAGAGCGGAACTCCTCGAGCAGCCGTTCCTGCAACGAGGTTTCGCGCTCTTGGTACATGATTGGATCGGTCTTTTTGAGTGGCAGACAAAAATGACCGTCTTTTTTTAGTTGTGCTTTTGTTGTTTCCCACCATTTTTTCCAATCTTCACCGATGACATCCGGCACGAGCACCTGTTGAATTTGTTCCAAGGTTGCTTTGCCACCGTGACTTTCGAGTACGAGCCGTATCAATCCGGCCGGATTCGTTGCAGCCATCTGCCGCAGCTCGGCCAGGTTTGTTGCCTTGCGGACCAGGATATGGTCTTTTGGGATCGGTTTGAGCGTTTCAGCTGCAAACGCAAGGTCCATGGTATGGCCTGGTTTATTTGGAAAGTCTATCGTGAATCGTGCGAAGACCGGGTCAATACTTCTGATCCGGCCAAAGCCCCAACTGCGGTGCAGACAAAAACCACTCTGAGCCAGCGCTGTCAGCGGTTCGATGTGCCGGCCTTCGATTTTGCCGGCTGCAGCCAGTTTAACAAATTCTTCACGCATAAGCCTAAGTTCTCGCCCTTGAACATGCAGCAGTGCAATATTCAACTTAATGCGCCCCCGAAAACCAAGACAAATTGCATTACAAGTGCTGAGCCAATGGCAGAAAAGCAGGAAATTCATTGAAGAACTGCTTGATGCCGAGCTTGCAAAGGCCCGTTTTTCCGACCGGGACCGCGCATTATGCCATGAACTTGTCTGTGGTGTGATGCGTTGGCAGGCAACACTTGACTGGCTGATAAACCGCAAAACCAAAGACAAACGGCAACGGCCTTTTGTACAAATCACATTGCAACTTGGTCTTTACCAGATGTTTTGGCTGCAACGCGTACCCGAGCATGCAATCGTGAATGAAGCTGTTGAGCTGGCCAAACAATGTGGTTTCGGGAAACACGCCGGGTTCATCAACGCCGTGCTGCGCAGTTACGCGCGCGAACGGAATGCGACTGAACAATTACTTGCCGAACTGAAGATAACCAATCCTGCAGTTGGTTACTCGCATCCAGAGTGGCTTTGGCAACGCTGGCGCAGCCGTTGGGGAGACGAAAATGCAAGACCGTTGTTGGACTGGAACAATACACCCCCGAGAACCTGTGCGCGGGTCAACACACTGAAAACCGATCCTGGCAAACTACTCGCACGGTGGCGTGACGAAGGCGTCGAGTACGATTTCATTTACCGCGATTGGCTTGAAGAAAACCTGGCCTTTGAAATGCAAGTTCACCCGCAGCTTGCCAAACTGTCGAGCTTCCGTGACGGTTGGTTTTATGTGCAAGACCCGAGCACGTTACTGGCTGTGCGTGAACTCGACCCGCACCCGGGCGAGACAGTGCTAGACCTGTGCGCAGCACCTGGCGGTAAAACAACCTACATTGCCCAAGTAATGCAAAATCAGGGCAAAATCCTCGCCACAGATGTTTCAGAAGCCAGATTGAACCTAATTCGAGAAAACTGCGCACGGCTCGGTGTAACCTGCGTAGAAACAGCTTTATCAGCGACACTCGAAGCTCGATTTGCGACTGGGTTTGACTGTGTTCTTGTTGACGCGCCATGCACAAACACAGGCGTAATGCGCCGGCGCGCCGACCTGCGTTGGCGGGTCAAGCCCGAGGAAATAACGCGTCTGCAAAAGACACAACTCGAGCTGCTCGAGCGTGCAGCATCGTACGTTAAATCCGGTGGTGTAGTGGTTTACAGCACGTGCAGTCTTGAACCTGAAGAAAATCAACAAGTGGTACGCCAGTTTCTCTTAAACCACACCGAGTTTAAACTCGAACGCGAACGTGAATTGTTGCCGTTCAAAGACCGCGTGGACGGCGCGTATGTAGCGCGGCTGCGGCATGCATAAAAAATGCGCGCGTTGAGAATGAACTGAGAATGAATGAGTAACTGCGCCGCTGCACCGTGGTATGCAAAGCGTTTTTGCTGAGGTGAAGCCACAAAATCAAGCGTGTCGGGGCTGTTGGCTTCTCTTCACATACCCATTATCTGGTAGCCACAATCAACGTAAATCACTTGCCCTGTGACGGCCGCAGCACCGTCACTGGCAAGAAACAATCCAACCGCGCCCAGTTCCTCGGGCAGCACATTACGCTTTAGCGGTGCCTTTGCTTCATAGTGTTTCAGTATTTTTGCGAAGCCGGCGATCCCACGTGCTGCCAGTGTGTTGACCGGTCCTGCGCTAATGCAGTTGACGCGGATGTTACGCGGTCCTAGGTCGTAAGCCAAATAGCGCACACATGCCTCGAGCGACGCCTTGGCTGCGCCCATCACATTGTAATGCGGGATGACCCGTTCCGACCCGAGGTAGCTCAACGTGAGAATACTGCCACCATCGCTCATGAGCGGCGCCGCTGCACGCGCCAATGCAACCAGCGAATACGCGCTCACATCGTGCGCGATGCGAAAGGCCTCGCGCGTTGTATCGATGAACGCGCCTTCTAAAGCTGGTTTTGGCGCAAATGCAATCGAGTGCAACAGTAAATGCAGTTTACCGAAACGGCTCTTGATCTGTGCAAACGTGTTTGCGATGTCTTCGTCCCGGGTTACGTCGCAGGACAACACAGGCGTGCTCGTGCCGAATGTCCTCGCCAATTCTTCGACCGTCTCTTTGACGCGGTCGCCTTGGTATGTGAACGCCAGTGTTGCACCTTCACTTGCCCATGCCTGTGCGATTGCCCACGCAATCGAGCGTTGGTTTGCCACGCCAAATACGATACCGAATTTTCCGTCCAGCAATGCCATGTCGAGCTGTTAAGCCGTTAAATCGTTCCGACGCTACACTGTTAAACTGTTGGGCTACGAGCGCTTTCGAGATTGAACCGTTCAATCTTAACTCGGAGTTAACATGGGACGGCATGCGCCGGTTATCAATCAAGAAAGCCAACCGTCAAAAGCCTTATAGCCCACAACATACTAACAGGCCACTGCCCATAAGTTGATGGCATCAATAGCGCTGGAAACGCTTCCAACGCGAACGAGGCTGGATCATCCAGTGAAAAGCGTCATTTGGAACGGTTATCCGAATTCAAATCTTCCGGTCCCAGGCCAAATGTGAGCCCGCATGCTGTTCGGTGCGGAACAGGCCATTTACAGTTTGAAACTTCTTCGATTGCTTTGAGACAATACCATTTAACTGCCGCATCCAACGCCGGCTGCAGCGTGTCAAGTTCACCCGCTGTGCACCAGCGGATCTGGTGATGTTCGGCGCCTGCTAACCGTGGCTGGTAAGAGTCATGAGCTCGTACCGGCTCAGCCGTCTGGTTGTCTGGGTGCGACGACACTCCCTTAGGCCGCGCCCAATAAATCATGCCGATGTGCTCGTGTGCAGGCGAGATACGGTGAATGTCCAAAAACCGTGGCGCAATTAATGCGCGCGTGCCGCAGCCGGTGGTTGGCGGTCGCTCGCCAATCAACTCGATTTCGAGGCCGCTTTCTTCCTTGGCCTCGCGCAGCGCAGCGCTTTCTGGGTCTTCGTCAAGCTCGATGTGTCCGCCCAACGGCAGCCATTTGTTAAGTTGCCGATGGTGCACCAGCAACACCTTACGGTCGTGCACTACAAACACTGCCACTGCAAAATCAATCCGGTCATGAATATGAGCCATGTCAGACTTTTAAGATCAGCACGGCAAGCGTCAATAGGCAAACGAGCTGAAACCTTTGCAGCTTGGGTGCTGTTGTCGTAGCAACAGAGTCACTGGTTCGTGATGATTTGTTACGGGTTGTATTTGCGGTGTTGTCACATGCAAAACCACGGGAGCGCAGTCACATTATCGTGCAACTGCAGCGGCGCATTGCAGCGGCAGATGAGGAAACCGCGTTCGGCACGCTCCGGATGTTCGCGCAAGAACGTGAGTAGATGACGGATGTCGGACCGCGAAGGATTATCCGTCCATTTCACCTCGATTGGGATCAGTCTTCCATCTCGTTCAATGATGAAGTCCACTTCTGCACCTGCTTTGGTGCGCAGATAATGGAGTTTGCCCGAGCCGAGATACTTCAGCCGTTTCCAGAGTTCTGTCCCCACCCACTGCTCGAGAACCGGCCCGGGATTTGCCAGAACAGTAGCCGACTGCAGTGGCAATTCAGCCGCTGCGTTGCGCACGCCCACATCGAAAAAGTAAAACCGCTCGGTGGATAAAAGGCTCTTGCGCGGGCTCCCGGAAAAGGCAGTCACGCGAAACCCCATAAACATGTCTTCCAGCAACTGGTAGTAACTTTTAACTGTTGGAATAGCGACACCGGCGTGTTTCGCGATTTTGGCATAGTTAAGCATTTGTCCCGATTCTAGAGCTGCTAGCTGCAGGAAACGCGCAAAAGCCGTCCAATCTTTGACAAGCGCCTCGCGCCGCAGTTCTTCTTCCAAGTAAACAGAGCAATACGCCCGCAGCAAATCCGACCGCTGATCGGGGGGCGCGACAGCTATGCCAGGCAACTCGCCGAAGATCAGCCGTTCCATAAGTCGAGCCGCAGGAAAGGGCGCTTCCTCCAAACCGGGCGCCATCGCCAATGGCAGTGGCGAGGACACCGGCCAGCCTTGATTTCCACGTTCGGCAAACGCCCGCTCAGCCACGACAAGAGGGTAAAGATGATGAACAAATGCGCGGCCTGGCAGCAGGTTGGCACCCGTCACACGCAACTTGCGCGCTGAACTGCCGCACAGAACGAATCGCCAGCGTTTTGGCTCGCTGTCGTACAAGTGCTGGACAGCATCGAAAATCGCCGGAACGTTCTGAGCTTCGTCAACCACCACCACATGTGGAGATTCGCCCTGCTCCAAAGCTCGACAGCGTTCGATCAATTGCTCCGGGTGGCGCAGGTAATCCGACCGGACGGCCGGGTGCGAGAAGTCGAGCCAGATGGCTGCCTGCGGCAGAAGCCGTTTCAAAAGTGTGGATTTACCCGTCTGCCGCGCGCCAAACACGATATGGACGTATGGCGCTGCAAACTTCTCTTTCCAAACCGTCTGTACAAAACGACCAAACACAATGTGTAATTCATATACGCCCGACTATTATAAAGTCAAGTGCATGTTTGGTCGCCAGACTACTGTCTGGGGCTGAGTTTTTCATGTTTCCTTGCTGCGCATATGCAAATTTTGGGCCTTGCAGGTCTGAAACCAGAGGCTGGTCTCCACAAGAGTCGGTGCGGCTGTGTAGCGGCCGTGGTTTGCTGAGCTGACGATTGGGCGCAACAACAACTACCGCCCATGCACTACAAACACTGCCACTGCAAAATCAATCCGGTCATGAATATGAGCCATGTCAGACGTCTCAGGTAAGGGTATTGAGCGTTTAGATTTGTGCATTGTCACAGCCACTGAATTGCGCAGGTTTTGCGTCCTGAATGAAGTTGGCCAAATACGGGCAAGAAGAAGCAGACGTCCCGGGGCAAGAAAATCTTATGGTTGGATGATGCCAGTGCCGGTTATCTGCCAGTTTCCGCACCGCATAAAACACCACAATGGAGCTTGCGAACTGTAAGAATGGGTCGGCCCAATGAGAACGCGGGCTGCATTGTGGTTTACGGCCAAAGCTTTTAACGTGGCCTGGAGCGGATCCGGGGCGAAACGCGTGTTCGCCCCGGGCGCGAAAACTACACAATTCAGTTTGCAGGGAGAATTTCGATCCCGTTTATCTCTGGGTTCTCGACTTGGTGGGTGAAGGTGATGTCGAGTTTTCCGTCCGTTACTTCTACTTCAACGGTTTCAACGTAGGCACGGAGCGGTCCACCCGCCTTAACCCATACGTCAAAATCTTTGAATTCTTTGCCTTCGACATTGAACGTGAACACGCGTTCGCCAGGGCCGCCGATGCCCTCGAAGGTTTCGCAGAAATGGAGTTTCACGATGTATTTGCCGTTCGGGACTGGGTACGAAAACGATTCCATGCTGTAGCGTTCGCTGTGGTAGATGGCAGGTGTTTTTGTGTTGGCAATTTCCAAATAAGGCCGTTCGACCGTGTCGCCGCCCACAAAGCCGCGCTCGGTGAGCCACAGATTGCCGTCGGCGTCCTTGAACGGATCAGATGGCCCAGCCTTGATTCGGACTGGTGGCGGCGGGAACTGGGCTGTATCAGTCGGTTTTGGGCTTGGTTCAACCGTTGCAGGTGCAGTAACCGTTTGGGGCGGCTCCGCCAACTTTCCTTCGTATGGCTGCTCACGATTGGATTTACAGCCCGCTGAGAGGAAAACAACAAGCGCGCCAACAATACAAATGGATGACCAGTGAATTAAATTGCGTATGTTTTTCATGGTAACCTGGATCGTTTTTGGTTCGGTTTTTGCGGTTCTCATCATACGGTAAAGCCTGCGCCGTGCAAGAAAAAACGCATAACCCACCTGGTGCTGTTGAACCACTGCCATTCGGAGGGTCGGCTCTCACGCCCATAGTTTAATTGTTAGCAGGGCAGTTGTGTGCCTTACTGGGCCGAAAAGTTACAGGCTCAGTGGCACGTTACGAACCCGTGTATGCAGCACTGACAAAGCAGCCCATAGCCAGGTGCCTTGGTTTACCAAACAGAGGCTGGACTCGACAGCGTTGCTAATGATTCGGTTCAGTGCCGCGAGACGGGATTTAGTCAGGACGTCGGGCGTGGACAGGCACGATGTTGGTTGGTGAGCCAAAGGACAGTGGACAACCCTAACCTCCGGGGTGGTGAGTTGTGCAATGTGGGAGATTCTTGTGCAAGCTATTGCCCAGCGAGGACTCTATAAAATTTCGTTGGATGAGAGCGAATGTCCGGATCGGTCCACTCAAAAGGCATCGTAAATGGATTTGTGATGTACAAATCAAACCAGTCAACAAGGTTTGTCGAGCTTTGAATTCTGTATTGGACACCCGGGACACCGCTGACCTCGAGGGTGAGGTTGGGTGAAACACTAGTCCACTTACTGATCGCCGGTTTCGGGAAAGGTAAAACGAGCACACAAAAAGACTGCGTTGTTGTCATGGACGGTTCACCGTCATCCTCGGCTGCTACAAGCACAAGGTTTGTGGGTTGCGTCCACGTAATTGGCACATGCCAAGTGAACATTCCCGTGAGCGGATTAATTGTGGCGCCGTAAGGCGCACTGAGGAGCCTGAACGTGACTGTTTGTGCCGGCAGGTTAGTGTCAGTTGCAACGCACATGTTTGTGGCTGTGAACCCCGCCATTACCTCGACGTCAGTCGGTCGCGCAAATGTTGGCGGAGCATTGGGGGCGTTCGTGATTGTGATGAGCACCGAAACCGGCACAGGGCCAAACCCGATTTGCCATTGGCGGTTTGTGACGGTCACGGACAAACTTGCATGCCCGGTGTATTTGGGTGCCGAAATGAACCGAGCTGTTCTGCCATCCAACAGAAGAGCTGCTGCACCATTGGAGCCGCCGGACACGTAAAAGTCTAGGTTTGTCAGGCCGCCGAAGCAGTCTTGTAAGTTGATTTGGACGAATCCGTTTCTGTTGCACAGCGCGTGTGGCCCGGCCTTCCAGTTCAAGTATTCTTCGAGTCGCGTGTAGCCGGCGCTGTTGGTCAAATTCCGATCAGACGGATTGATCGGGTCGAGGCCTAATGCCAGTTCCCAAAAATCTGGCATGCCGTCGTTATCGGTATCGGCTGGGGGCGGTTCGCTCTCGAGCACTGGCCAACCACCGGCTTGGTCGGGATAATCTATGACCCGACCCGTACCGTTGAACACGTCGTTTGCCACGCGCCGGTCCAAAGTGTCTCTGCGCCAGGGCAGCGCGCCACCGGCGACCAGCACTTTCAGCAGTGCGATGTGTGCCGGGTCGGTAGCCACGAACGGGTGCGCGAAGGGCGTATTTGTTGGTGTGTAGGTTCCGCTGAACATGCCCCAACCGTTGTTAGTCGGGTTAAACATGCCATCGCGCGTCAGGTCAATCAGGTTACCTTCCTGATAAATCCAGGTTGTTGAACCGCCCCCTTGGAAAGCGTAATTGTAAGCCTTGTTCGGGCCAGCCACAAGCGCGTTGGCGACGTAATTCATCCGGACGAACTCGGTTTCGCCGCCGCTATAGCCGGCGCGGTTGCCCCAGTTGTAAATTACGTTGTTTCGGAAGTCCAAGGTCCATTGCAGGTTTGATACGCCTGAACCAGCTCGTGGGCTTCTGCTGTTGTGATGCGCGTACAGGTTGTGATGCCACGAATATGTGGTGAGCTGATTTGCGGAGATTATTGAGCCATAACCATGCGCACCCTTGCTATGGATCGAGTTGTTGAGTGATTCAGTAATGAAACACCATTGGACAGTTAAATCGCGCGGGTCTGTCGAGGCCGACAATGTTTCGTCCACAGACCACGAGACTGAACAATGGTCCAGCATGATCCGCTGGCCGCCAGTTATCCAGATCGAGTCAGCCTCCTGTAGCGCATTTGTGCCGAGTCGTACGCGCAGATGACGAACGACAACGTCATTGGCGCTGATCGTAACGTCGTAATTTCGCAGGCAGATGCCGTTGCCCGGCGCAGTTTGCCCGGCAATTGTGAGGTTTGATTTATTGATTGCCAAGCGCGCTCTCAGGTCAATGTAGCCTGACACTTTGAACAGGATTGTGCGCGGCCCGGTTGCTGAGCTTATCCCGTAGCGCAATGTTCCAAACCGGTTCGGATCGGTTGAGCTGGTGTAGTCGTAAAGACTAGTCACGTAATAGACGTCGCCGCCGCGCCCGCCACGCGCATTTGCACCGGCGCCTTCGGCACCCGGAAACGCCAGTTGACCAACCGCACACTGCTCAGTGCACGCGCCAACACACAGTGCAAGTGCAGCCAGTGCCAGCCGCAGATTTCGATGCCGAAACATGCATTTCAACTTAGCCCCGGTGTGCGCGGGCTGGAACCCAATCTTTTTGCAATTCGATTTGAAGAAATTGCACGCGCGTGTCTCGTGGTATTGAATCTGGGCCATATTGAGTGCATGTTTTGAGGCGTGAAACGGCCCAAGCGAGTGTTGCTGGCAATGGGCTGGTACGATTACCGGCTGCACCGTGGCATCGAGAAATACGCACTCGAACACGGCTGGCATCTGTGCCCGGACGTAACCAAGGAGAAGGTCATTCCATGGGGGTGGGAAGGCGATGGTATTTTGGCATGGCTCGGCACCGGGGATGATCTTGCCGACTTTGTTGTGCAGGCGCGCAAGCCCACGGTTGACTTCAGTTACCGGCGCAAACACCTGGCATTCCCGCGCGTGCTTGTTGACCACAAGGAAGTTGCCCGGTTGGTTGTAGACCATTTCATCGGGCGCGGCCTGAAGCATTTTGCCTACTACAGCGACGTTGACAACTGGGCGTTCAACGAAAACGGCCTCTGGTTCAATGAATTTGTGAGGCAGCACGGGTTGGATTGTCTTTGGCTGAAATGGTATGAATCGCCTGAACACACCACGGGTAAGCTTCAGTGGCTAAAGAAACGCAGGTGGCTAGCAGCGCAGCTCAAAAGGCTCCAGAAACCGCTGGGTGTTTTCGCCGCTAATGACGACCGTGCGCTTGAAGTGCTCGAGGCATGCGAAACGGCAGGATTAAAGGTGCCCGAGCAGGTTGGCGTCGTTGGCGTTGACAACTCAGTTCTCGCCGTTGAGGCGATGCAAACACCGATCAGCAGTGTTGATACAAACCTCGAGCTGCTCGGTTACATGGGTGCCGCGTTGCTGGACAAGCTAATGCGCGGTGAGCCAGCACCCGCAGAACCGGTTCGCATTCCGCCCAAGGCGCTGGTGGTGCGCAAAAGCTCAGACATCCTCGCCGTCCAACATAAAGGTGTGGCGCGTGCGCTCCAGCACATGTGGGGAAATTTCAACAGGCCAATCGGTGTGGACGAGCTGGCACGGCTCGCAGGTATGTCACGACGCAGTCTGCACGCCGCGTTTGTGCAACATCTTGGGCGCACGCCTGGCGCCGAGTTGCACAACCTCAGAATCCAACATGCTAAGAAGCTGCTGCTTGAGACCGATAACAAGGTCGAAACCATTTCGGCCATGTGCGGGTATTCGAGCCTGAACAGTTTTGCCGTGGCATTCAAAAATGCTGTCGGGATTGCCCCGGGGGAGTTCCGCGCCAAGTTTAAGACCTGATTAAAGCCGCGGTCTGGCAGCGATGTTCTTAACCTCCGCAGCGTACAATTGCTACCGGCGCAGTCAGCACAAGCTGTTTTCATGCACATTTTTCAAACAAGTTTGCACGAAATAAGAATACGCACCCGCAGACCTATGTATTAAATTTGGTCAGAATTATGCGAATGTATGGCTAGCCATCCGCAGATTCCGCGACGGTAAACTTACCGCCGGAAATTTTGCGTGGGCGGCCTTTGCCCGTGAGTTAGGCGCAAAAAAACCGATGAACCTGCTCAGCGAATCCAACACGCCAAAACGATTCCGGTGGGCGGACGCGTTGACGAACGCGTTCACACTGGTTGAGTTATTGGTCGTGATCGCGATTGTTGCAATTCTGGCTGGATTGCTTTTGCCTGCGCTGGCCAAAGCCAAGGAACGCGCACTGCGCATAAACTGCGCCAGCAACCTTAAACAAATTGGTATAGGCCTGTTTTTGTATGCCGAGGGTAACAACGACACGTTACCTGTCGTCAAGTTTCGCGACCAAAATTCGTGGTATCCTTACGAGCTTGCCCGCATGAACGCCGCCGCAAAACAGTTGACTGAAGGACCGCACAACCTCGGGCTGCTCTGGTCCACAAAACAGATCGTTGATCCACAGGTGTTTTACTGTGCAAGCGGCAAAAAATACGGCGGCGGTTGGACGTACTCCTACTACACTCTCAAAGATGCGTGGCCGTTCGGTGTGGAGAACACCGCCGAGGACAAGGTACGAGGTGGGTATAGTTACTTTCCTCAATCGCGCACACTACAAAACATGGGGCCAGGGCTGTTGCTGCCGGAAATCAAACCCTTAGGCTCAGGCAGTTACCTTGTACCGTTGAAGGTAACCCAGGTTGCCCCGAACAAAAGCATGGCCACTGACCTTGTGCATAACCTGACCAGTGCCGCTGCATCGCCGCATAAAGAGGGCAACATGCCGGGTATTAATGCACTGTTTGGCGATGGCCATATAGTTTTTCAAAGCGCGCGTCGCATGCCCGAGGCATTCAATCCCGCGTTATGGGATGGCATCGGAAACGACGGTCTCAAGTACCGCAAAGCGATGAACATGTGGCAGCCATGAATGGATAAGATTCCGCAACAAACGACCTTTCAACATAAGACAACCCAGCTATATGAAAATCAGCCCAATGAATCAACGGTACACAGTTCGGACGATTAGCAAGTTTGCACCAGGTGTGTTGCTGTGCGCACTCATTTTTGGGTCAGTTCGCGCACAGACGCCATTGCCAATTTATGAACCGTTCCCACGATCGTACACGAACAGTCCAAATGAGACCATCCAAGTACCTGCTGGGGGCGCGAACTACCCGGGTCTGAGGCTTGGCAGTAGCCCAAGCGACACGCTGTGGGTGCTTGGCAACTCGCCAGGCGGCGGTAGTGCCGTGATTGTTGGGGGTGACGCCGCCCTAACATATCCAGGGCTTTACCCTGGCGAAGGTCCGAGCGTAGGCCTGTTTATCCGGACCAACAACACAACAGCAAACCGGACACGTGGGATTTTGTTCCCGACCGTCACCGAGGGTAGTTTGTATGTGTCATTCTTGCTTAACGTTCAGCAGTGGCCGGCGCCGGATGGCACAGTCTCACCGTATCATCGTCTGCTAGTAAAGCTGGATGCGCTCAGCACACCTGGCAACTATACCGGCACAGAGAACATGGCTGGTGTCTGGATCACAACAAACCAAACACTCGGGATCAGCAAGCGGTCCAACTCAAGCATCGGCGCGGAAACTCAGTCGGCACTGCCAGCCGGTACACATCTAATTGTGCTGAGGTACAAGTTTAACCCTGGTGATTCTGACGACGAAGTCGCGTTATGGTTGGACCCGCCAGCGTCCACACTGGGCGTATCTGAGGAAAACGTGCCGGAGCCAACGCTCACAATCACCGGTGGCACAGACGTATCGTCGCTCTCATCACTGTTGATTTACCATATCGGGACTGAGGTAGTGGCGAGCGCGTTTCTGGACGAGTTCAGGATCGCAACCAACTGGGCACAGGTAACGCCCACTCAGGCACTCTGTGTGCCCCCAACCATTTCTGTAAACCCAACAAACCAAACGGTCAACGAGGGAATCGCAGCTATTCTTTCAGTAATAGCCGGCGGCACGGCCCCAACATACCAGTGGCAGGTTAGCACTAACAACGGTAACTCGTGGCAAAATGTGACCGATGGCATCGGTGGGACAAGCCCAGTTTATTGGACGCGCCCGCTTCTGCCTGCCGACAACGGTATTCAGTACCGTGTGATTGTCAGCGTTACTTGCGGGGGCGGTTTATCGGCTACATCCTCAGTTGCAACCATCACGGTTGTGCCTGCGGCACCGACTCCTGTCGGCGTGGTTGTAGACGACGAGTTTAACGATTACTGGTATAACAACCTGCCGTATGGGGTGAGCAATTCAGTCTGGTTCGCCGGTGTAGCCGGTTCGCTGGATGCATCAAGCGGTGAGTACATGTCTGCTACCACACCCAGCTCGACTGTCAACTGGCTCGGGTTCTTTACTGATGATTCGGTTACGAACCTGCCGGTGCATCTTGACATTGGCAAAACGATTAAGGCCAGCCTGTTGTTCAAAGCGTATGATATTGTGGCAAGCAATGGCAGTGTGCGCATCGGGCTGTTCAATTACGCTGATGGTGGAACCCGGCCAACTGCCGACGGCTTCGGCAACAACACACGCGGCCAGAACGTGCGCGGATACATGGTTGCGCTTAATTTCGGCACGAATTTCTCAGGTAGCCCATTCGCGTTTTACGCACGGAACAATTTGGCAGGGTCTGATTTGATGTGGACCATAGGCGATTACTTGGCCCTCGGGTCCGGACCGGCAAACCTTGCGGGCCAGCCTGCATTCCAAAACGACACACTTTACACCTTCGAGTTAAGCGTCACGCGCAAATCAGTGAGCGCAGTGGACATTACCGCGCGCGTCTCAGGCGGCGGTACAAACTGGTCGCACACCTTGACAGACTCGACTTACGCGTATCCGCGGTTCGATTGCCTCGCCATCAGGTGCGGCGGTGCAGCAGCATCAGCCAGCCAGTTCGAGTTCCACAGGTTCCTTGTTGAAGTGACAGAATCTACGCCGGCTCGAATCCCACTGAACCTGGCATTTGCAGGTGGCAATGTCACACTTGCCTGGACAAACCCGGTATTCAAGCTACAGGCGGCACCGGCAGTAACCGGCCCGTACACGAATGTACCGGGCGCAGTAAGCCCGTACGTTGTTCCGGCAAGCCAGCCGCAGATGTTCTATCGGCTCATCTGGCCAT
Organism: uncultured Verrucomicrobiota bacterium; assembly: GCA_964555645.1. Classification (GTDB taxonomy): domain Bacteria; phylum Verrucomicrobiota; class Verrucomicrobiia; order Limisphaerales; family DTLC01; genus DTLC01. The sequence goes on along the minus strand of CAZKTA010000010.1, from coordinate 75,146 downwards.
AACAAAGCCACCCAAACCGTCAGACGCATTGTTGGCTGTTTAATGTGATTGCAGGCTAGATTGTGCAAGGCTGGTGTAATTGGACCCGGCTTGGTCATTGGTGAAAGCCACTCTGCCGTTGCGGCGGGTTAAAACACCCGAGCAACTTTTTCAAAGCACGCACGGGCTGGCTCCAGATAACCTTGCGAAACCGTGTTGTTCAGGCCTGTCCGAGTTTGTGTCGGCGCCAGAGCACTCCAAGTGCACCAAGCCCGCCCAGTAGCAACACGCTGACTGCAAATGCGCCGCTGTTTGCATGTTGCGGCATGAATTGGAGTGCGGCTGCGCCCACTGCGGGCCCGGCACAGTTCCCTAGTCCAATTGCAGCCTCGTGCAATCCACCGTGTTCACCCTTGGTTTCGCCAAGGTCCATCGCATAAAATAGCGAGGAATAGTAGATCAAACCTGATGCACCCCCAAAAGCCAACTGCGCCGCTACCACCACAAAAAGACTCGGCACAACCAGGATCGCCGCAAACGAAGTTGCAAGCAGTGCAAACGACCCAAACAACCAACTCGATTTGTAATGCCAACCCGGCCATGCCCACAGTAGCGCAAATGCTATCACGCGCGTAAACAACCATGCTGAACAATAAAACCCAGCTTCCATCGGAGATAACCCAAGCCGCATTGCTACAGTTGGCATTGCGGCGACAAGTGTGTTGATCGCCACGTAAGCAAACGGATTCGCAACCCACGCCATGTGCAGGAAAATCTTGGCGCGGCTCGCTGGTTTGTCCGTTTCCTGGTCCGTATCATTTGAGTTTGATGCAGCAGTTGTTGCACCGGCGAGCTTGGCAGGCAGAGCTTTTCGCTCGATAACAATCACGCACAACAATAGTGTGATCAGCAGCAGGATCGGCACGTAAAAAAGGCTTGCCATGCCAAGTTTCTCAAGTAATGCGCCTCCAGTGAAATACGCAAGCGCACCCGTGCTGGCCCATACGATGTTGTAAATGCCTACATTGTGTTGAATACCGGCCATTGACTCGCCTTCACTGACCAACGCTTCCAAGGCGGGCCATGTCAGTGACATCCCAGCAACTGCAACAGCCATCGAGACAACTCTAGCTGCCGCTGAGCCACCAACCCAACCAAACACAATTGCACCGAGCATTATGCCTAGCCCAAGCTTGAGCGCGGTAAAATAACCTGCGCGTTGAGCAAACCGACCGCCTTGCCACGACCCAGCCGCATACACCAGCCCGGTAAAAGCAGCCAAGCTTAGGTTGGCTTTGGTGTCGAACCCATGGTGCGCCTGCATGAAAAAGTACAGATAGTAAAAAAAGAACGTCGTCACGAAGGAGTTAACCCCTTCGATCACGAAATACCACGTCTTGAACTTGCGCACTAACATTCCTGGTAACCGGCGGCAAATTGGAGCATGAAACCCGCCTAATCTCAACACATAACATGCTCTGCACAGCGCGGTTTGCGGCGCTACGGGGTCGGCACCGGCAAGCACAAAAACAACAAGTTGCCGATGCAAAAAACGTCTCGGCATCCGACGGTGCTAACCAGGCTGATTTGCCGACAAAAAGCGGCGAACCTTTGACTGAAGGGACGCGCCCCCGGTAGGTTTGCTTCGCGCTTTGTTGGGTAATACGCCGTGGTCCCCTAACAGGTACACAGGGGTTGGGCTGCAGTTTTTTCAAAGCATTTTGCAAAAAATGACAGGCTGCTTTCGCGGTGGGTTTCTCTATGATTAGCTTGAATCTTTCAGGCAGTGTGTGATGGGCTGGCGCACTGCGACATACTAAAGCTTTGCGCAAAACAAACGGTTCGAGTGGTCAAGCAAACCAGAGAAATTCAGTGCAACTTAATCAAACCAAAGACTAACGGTGAAAATGAACTCTCGAAATTGTCTGTTTAACAGCCGCGCTGTTGCGGCATTGTGTGTAACTGTATGCCTGGCGGGAAGCGCTGCACGTTCACTTGCAGCAGATGGCGCTTGGAATGTTGATGCCGATGGCACCTGGACTACACCCGGTAACTGGCTTGGGGACACCGTGGCTGACGGCCCGGGCAGTACCGCTTACTTCACCAACGACATAACTGCGCCCCGCATGATCACGCTCACCGCAGACCAGACAATTGGGAACGTGCACTTTGGCGATGCTGATACCGCATCAACCCCGGGCGGGTGGATTGTTACAGGGAACAACTTAATCCTCACAAATCCCGCGGCCGTACCTGTGGTTACAGTACACCCGATTAGCACTTGGTCAGACCCGACAAACGACGTCCAAATTTCCTCGCGCATTGTCAGTGGGCAAGGGTTTGTGAAAAAAGGCGCAGGCACACTGACATTGATGGCTTCAAATATTTTGGGCAGCTCGGTGAGAATTGACGAAGGCTTGTTGTATCCTATGAACGCAGGCGCTATCAGCACTGGTAACCGTGCTGTGATCTTCAACGGCGGCGGCGTGCGCGTTTACAATGGTGGTCCGGCCTTGGGCTTTACAAACCAGATTCAAACCAGCGGCACTGTCGTTAGTGTGAACGGGAACTATGACAGTTATAACGGGCTGTTTATTGGGTCAGGAACAGTTTACGTCAGTTCAAGCACGCGCCTCACAATTGGCGGCGGTTCAGCTGCAGCCTTTACCGGCTTTACCGGGACCATTGACCTAACCGACAGCACTTCAGGCAACAACACGCGCGTCAACCTCGGCAGTGGCGCAATTTATGACATGCGTAATGTCACCCTAAACTGCGGAACAAACGCAGGCAGATTTTCTTTTAGAACTACCACGACGCCGTCGCGGGTTCTCATTGGTGCGTTGTCAGGTGGCCCGAGCTCGCGCCTTCAATCAAGTGAACAATCCGGCTGTACCTCGTTGTACTGGGAAATCGGGTATCTAAATACTTCGACCACGTTCGAGGGCACCATCCGGAACTACAATGGTATGGTGGACCGCGTTGGCCACCTTGTTAAAGTCGGCACCGGTAGGCTCACGCTTACAGGTTCAAGTGATTACACTGGTTTAACTGTAGTCAGCAACGGCGTGCTTGCGCTGGCCGGCGGCGCGGCACTGACGGGGCCGACCAACTACATCACCGTAATGGCAGGTGCTACGTTTGATGTTTCTGGGCTTAATTCGCCTTTCGGCTTGGGCGCCTTACAAATACTGGGCGGCAACGGGGTTGTGACCGGTGACGTTGCGCTTGTGGCAGGAACAATCAGTCCCGGTGTAGGCATCGGAACACTGAGCTTCTCAAATAACCTGTCCATGAGCGGTACTACTACGGTTACCAACAGATTCGAGATAACGGCTCCAGGCGTGAACGATCTGATAATCGTGGCTGGCAACTTGACCATTGCAGACACGGTCGTCGTGCGGGTCTTGCCCACAGGGCCGGTGATTCCAAACGGGATTTATCCTCTAATTCGTTGGGGTGGCACGCTTTCGGGCGACATTGCGAACCTGTTGCTCGAGTATCCAGCCCAGCAGGGCACGCTTACGCTTAAGAACGACACCATTGCCAAACAGATTTACCTCGAAGTAAAGGATGTGCCAGGGGCAGCAAACTTGGTTTGGCGCGGAGACGGCAGTGCGAATAATTGGGACTTGTCCACAGCCAATTGGTGGAATGGTAGCACGCTGACGCTGTTTAGGAACGGTGACAATGTAATTTTTGATAACTCAGGCTCAAACAACGTGCCGGTCAACATCGCGGTCGAGGTTAACCCTGCGGTTGTTTTCGTAAACGCTGTAAGGGACTACGTATTCACTTCATCAGCGGGCGTTGGCATCAGTGGCTCAGCCATGCTCATCAAGTCAAATGTCGGCACACTTACACTTGCATGCGATAACAAATACAGCGGCCCGACTGTGATTGGAGGCGGCACAGTGCAGGTGGGCGACGGCGTGAATTCCGTGGGTTCGCTTGGTGGTGGCAATGTTACAAACAACGCCGTCCTGGCTTACAATCGTCCGGATAATACGACGAACAATTCGCCGATCACAGGCGCAGGCGTGTTGGTTCAACGCGGCACAGGCACACTGGTGCTGGGCGGCGCCAACAATTACACTGGAGGCACGATCATCAGCAACGGCGGCACTATTCACATCACAACTCCGTCGGCTTTAGGTTCTGGCGCGTTAACTCTTGCAGGCGGCACGTTGAGCGCCGGCTCGCTGAGCATCAGTAACACCATCAATGTTACTGCCAACAGCACTATCAGCAGCAGCGGCACACTGCAGCTCAATACCACTTCGATTGCCGGGGCCGGCACTCTGGCATTGTCCGGCACAATTCGACTTAATGCCGCCGGGTTGACTGTTAATTGTCCTATAGAAATCCAAGGGACGCTCCAATCGTACAACGTCACAGGCGACCAGGTGTTTAATGGTGTAATTTCTGGCACCGGTACCTACCAACGGAGATGGACAGACAGTAACCCGGCAAATACGGGTACCACGATCTTTAATGCGCAAAATACTTACTCGGGCAATACAATGCTCCGTGAAGGCAGCATCGGGTTTGGTGTAAGCTCGATTGTGGATCAGTGGGGATCAATCGTGTCGGGGCCGATCGGCACCGGTTCATTGAACCAGGACACCGCCACTTACACTGCAGTGTTTGCCCACGGCGGCCCGCGCGCAGTGGCGAACCCGATCAACCTCAACCCAAGTGGTCAAGCACTCGTAATCAAGGGTGCTGACGACTTGACATTATCAGGTGCAATTGACCTTGGGGGTTCAAGCAAAGCCATCCAGGTTGAAAATACAGCTCGCAGTATTCTGACTGGTGACATTTCAAACGGCGAACTGATCAAGACCGGTCCAGGCGTTTTGTACGTCAACGGTAACAACTATGCTTTGTCTAACGCGGTCAGCGCTGGCACACTCGCTGGCACAGGCGTGCATTCTGGGCCGATAACAGTTTTGGCAGGCGCAGTGCTGGCACCCGGCATGCCAATCGGCACACTCACCGTCCAAAGCGACTTCAATCTCGCCGGTACACTTCTAATGGAACTCGACCGGTCACAGCCGAGCCAGAAGAACGACACACTGGCTGTTAACGGTACGTTCAATGCCAGCACGGGTAGGTTGGTTGTCACAAACATCGGTCCTGCGCTAGTGCCAGGTGATTCGTTCCAACTGTTCAACACAGGCCGCAGCTTCGGTACGGTTATCCTCCCGACCAACGATGTCGTCAACAAAGTAAGATATACTTGGGCGGATACAACCGCCTCAAACGGGCGGATCACTGTCCAGTCAGTCGCGCCGATGGTAGATCCGACGCCGACCAACATCGTTTTCGTGCGGGTTGCAAACACGTTGGAGCTAAGCTGGCCACCGAGCCACATCGGTTGGACGCTGCAATCGAATTCGGTAAGTGTCGCTGCCGCAAACCAATGGTTCGATTACCCGCCAACCACAGGCTCACGCGACACCAACCGCGTGGTCATTACCATTGACCAGCTCAAGACAAACGTGTTCTTCAGGCTGGTGCTTCGGTAGTCAAACCTGAATTCTGGACTGAGGGGTGGCGTTGAGCCGCCCCTTGTTTTTGTGCGTTATGCACCTGGCGCATTCTGCGTCCTGTGTCTGGGAATGGACGTTTACAAAATTGAGTCAGTTGACTCGGTCCCATAACGTTTGAGCATTTGCACCGCCCCAAGACCAGGTCACGGCTGCACGCGTTTGGCCCTGTGCGTCAACACACAACCAGCGGCTGGCGCGGCAGAGAAAATGTGCCGCCGTCATTCAAAACCCGGTGTCTTCAGGATACACATTCGTAAACTTCACGCTTGTGCGTGGGGCGGCCATCATCGGGGCAACTGTATCACGCCATTTGGCGTAATGGGCAGTTTCTTTGTGTTTGGCTGGCGCATCCGGTGTACGGTACGCCTCAACCAGAATGAACTTGGTCGGATCCTCAGCCTGCTGTAGAACATCGAACCTGGCCACACCGGGCTCACAAACGCTCTGACGCGCGTTTTCAATGGTCGCAGCCTTGAACGCCTCGACGCACTCGGGCTTCACATGTGCATGTACGTGGATGATCAGCATACTCAGTGTCCTTGGGCTATGTGTTAAAACCCAACTATGCGTACCGCACCAGAGCCAGGAAAGCAACGCCGTTTGTTGCACAGGAACCAACAAGTCTTTAGCAATACGGGCGGCTCAAGCGCTTACCGGGCGACCCGAAAGAAAAGAGCCGGGCTGTTGATCAGCATTAAATGCATGGCAATCCCCAGCTGGCATATCGGCGGACGATCCGGAAGGACTAGTTCCACCTGTACTGAATGTGATTGGCCCCACCACGCCGTTGTACAACGGCACAACTCTTTGCGCTCGGGAGTCAACCCGCAAAACCGCCGTTACACAGAGGCAAATGTGGATGAGCCGGTGAGAAAAAGTTTGTTACCGGCATCCTACCTGCATGAGTGCAATACGTGGGACGGCCTGGCGAGCGCGCGCGCGACGTTCTTACCTGAAAATTCGCTGCTTTCAGTGGTGCGGATGTGCCGAGCGCAATTTCAGCGTTCTTTACAAAGCCGATGCGATTGATCGGGATATTCTAGGTACTGGTTGAACCTCTGCATTAAAGGGCTTTACAGCGGGTGCGTGTGGGCTGAAAAATTGGGCGTGGCGCAGATTGGCTGCAGCTGGAGAGCATGGTGTGTTTTACCTGCCATTTGGTTTTTGTGGCAGGTGTTGCCGTGGTATGCGAGAGCTGGCCAAGCCGGTTTCATAATTGATGTCTGGGGGAATGAACATGGCTTACCGCAAAGTTCAGTAATCGCAATCGAGCAAACGCAAGACGGCTATCTATGGCTCGGGACACTTAACGGTCTTGTCAGGTTCGATGGTGTGGGATTCAAGGTGTTCGATGAAGGCAATACACCTGCACTTGGCAGTAGTCGGATAGTTTACCTGTTTCAGGACAGCACAGGCAATCTGTGGATTGGAACGGAAAGCGCCGGGGTTGTGTTGGTGAAAGATGGTGTGCTAAAGCCGCTTGATATTGGCAGAGGCAGCAGGGAAAGCAGGTTGGTATCTGCCTGTGAAGACGAAACAGGCGCCGTCTGGCTTTACACCGCTGACGGGCAATTGTGCAGGCACAAATCTGGCAGCGTTGATGTTTGGCAGTTTGGGTCGCAATTTTTCAGTGCATGCAGACGCGTGATCGCTGAACGATATGGTGCACTATGGGTAGGTGTTGACTGGGGTATCTACGGCTTTCAGCAAACATCGAATGTCGAACCTCGGCAATTGCCGCCCATCGAGTATGTGATACCCGCAGCTAAGGTTGATTACATTTTGGCAAGTCATTCAGGTGGTTATTGGTTACTTGCGGATGGGCGTGTGCAAAAGTGGCACACAAATAGGCTCGAACGTGATCTAGGTTTGTACCCATGGAAACCGACAGCGCGCCCGTCTGTTGCTTGTGAGGATGCCGAGGGCAACATCGTAGTGGGTACATTGAACGAAAACGACGGTGTTTACTGGTTCGGGCCAGACGGCAAGGTGCAACACATTTCAAGTGCAAACGGACTGTCGCACGACGGGATTTTATCGCTGCGGTTTGATCGGGAGTGGAACCTGTGGGTTGGTACCGATGGTGGCGGCTTAAACCGCATCCGGCGCAAGTCGTTTTTTGTCGCAGAAGCATCGCGTGGTTGGGTTGTGCAATCGGCTTGGCCAGATGCACATGGCGCGTTATGGATGGGATTTAATGCGGGAGGGGCAACCTATTGGCAAGGGAACATCGTCCGCGATTTCGGCGCTGCAGAAGGTCTAACGTTAAGTCCGCTACCAAATGCAAAGCCAAACTTTTGGGCAGTATTTGTGGACCAGGAACACCGTGTTTGGGTTGGCACGCGCGGTGACGGCCTGTTTCGGTTCAGAGACAACAGATTCGAGCCTGCTCCAGGCACAGATGTGCTCGACAAACACGTGCTTGCTATCCATCAAGATAAAGTCGGTAGGTTATGGGTCGGTACCGAGGGCGGACTGGGCTGCTTTAACGGGCAAAGGTGGCAAGTGTTCACAACAAACGATGGTTTGTCGGCCAATACAATTCGGGCGATCGCAGATGATGCCGAAGGCAACATCTGGATCGGCACAGTCGGAGGTGGCTTGAACTGTCTTCGAGACGGGCGCTTCACCCATATACGCCGCACCGATGGGTTGCCCAGCGACAATGTAACCGCATTGGTGGCTGACGCCGAAGGTGTGCTTTGGATAGGCACAGCCAACGGTCTTGTGCGGCTCAAAGGGACGAACATGACGACCTTTACAACGCGGCATGGTCTTGCGGCAAACAGCGTTAGTTACCTGCTCGAGGACGATCGTGGTTGTTTGTGGATCGGGTCAAACGCGGGCCTTGTTCGAGCCGCGAAAAAAACACTGAACGATTTTGCGCTCGGATTGACAAACTTCGTCCCGATGCGGATTTACAATAGGGCTGATGGTTTACCCACAAGTGAATGCACTGCAGGTTCGCAGCCGGCAGCATGCCAAACACCTGATGGCCGGCTCTGGTTCCCAACAATAAGGGGGTTGGTTTGGGTTAATCCGGAGACACTCGTACCTAACACGAATCCGCCGCCGGTGTTGATCGAGTCGGTTTTAATTGACGGACAGGAACAACTCACAAACGAACTTTGGGTTGGCAGGCTAAGCGACGTGGTTGTGCCGCCGCGCAAGGAACGAGTCGAGATTTTTTTCACAGCTTTGGGTTTGACGGCTCCTGAACGGGTACAGTTTAGGTACCGCCTTGAAGGCCACGAGCACGACTGGGTCGAGCTACGGCGTAGCGAGGCTGGTCAGCGTCCATCTGCGCGGTACAGCCGAGTGCCACCTGGCCGGTACAGCTTTTTTGTAACCGCATGTAACGAGGACGGTGTGTGGAACGAAATTGGAGCACGGTTGAACATCGTTGTGCAACCGCCGTTTTGGCGGACGCGTTGGTTTGTTGGTTTGAGTGGGTTGATTTTCCTTGGGCTTGTGGCTGGCACCGTGCACTTTTTTTCCACGCAAAAACTTCAGCGGCAACTTGCGGTGATTAAACAGCGCGAGGCGGTCGAAAAAGAACGCACCAGGATCGCGCGTGATTTGCACGACCAGCTTGGGGCAAGCCTAGCGCAAATGGCCTTGCTCAGCGAGTTAGCCGAGGAAGAAAAGGACTCACCTGCCAAGGTCGAAGCACACGCACGACAAATCTCGCAAACTGCACGTGAGACAGCACGTGCTCTGGATGAAATTGTTTGGGCAACAAATCCGGCTTATGACACCTTGGAAGGGTTGGCCGGTTACACTTGCAGATATGCACAAGAGTACCTTGCCAGTTCAGGATTGCACCTTCGGATTGAAATGCCCACATCTTTGCCTGTGATACAGATCCCACCAGAGGTGCGGCACAACGTTTTCCTGGCTGTCAAAGAAGCGATTACGAATGTGGTTAAACACGCGCATGCAACCGAGGTATGCCTACGGTTGGAGTTGTTTGCGGACAGGTTTGTACTGCAAGTGCTAGACAACGGGCGCGGTTTGCCCCCGGACGCAGAATCGCGTGGCAGGAATGGCTTGCGCAACATGCGAAAACGAATGGAGAATATTGGCGGCAAATTTGCGTTAACCAGCACCCATGACAGCGGTACGGCGGCCAGATTTGAAGTGCCGATTGACCAAGGAAATTGAAGCCGATGCCAATTCGAGTTTCAATAGTTGAAGATAACGAGCAATTTTGCAGCACACTCGTGCGTGTGTTGTCAGCAGCCGATGGATTCGAGTGCGTTGGTCAGTATCCGACCGCTGAAGACGCACTGCGCGAGCTGCCGAAAGTGAAACCTGACGTGGTGTTGATGGACATCAACCTGCCTGGGATGAACGGCGTCGAATGCGTGCGCAGGTTAAAACAGTTACTTCCAGAGACGCAGGTGGTAATGCTGACCGTGCACGAGGACACAGACAACATCTATAATGCACTTGCCGCAGGGGCAACCGGATACTTGCTCAAACGCACTTCGCGGGCCGAGTTGTTGCAGGCGATCCGCGACGTTCATAATGGCGGCTCACCTATGACATCGCAGATCGCACGCAAGGTTGTTCAGTCGTTTCAGCAGCCTGTGATGACAGCCCAGGCTACCGAGGAGCTGACGCCGCGTGAACGCGAAGTGCTTGATTATCTTGCTCAAGGATTGCTTTACAAGGAAATCGCCGACAAACTCGGCATCAGCTACGAGACTGTCCATACGCATATCCGCCGCATTTACGAGAAACTACAGGTGCGTACCCGGACCGAAGCTGTAGCTAAGTTCCTGAAACGCTGAGGGTTACGTTAAACCAAGGGACGTTTTGTCACAGGTAACCAGAATCACCAGTTTTGGTGACTAGTTAGGCGTGGTTTTTAGGTTATGATAGCTGCGTAATTGCGAGTTGAAAAAGCGCAGTTTTCCGTGTGTGTAAATGGCGTGTGAGTGTGACGCCGAGAAAGTTTGGGATAAACGAAAAGCGCAGCCGCAGGTGAGCGCGGGTAACATTTGAAGCGCTAGTTCTCATTGAAGAGTGGCCGGGCAAAAAGCCCGGCCATCTAGTTTTTTGGACGCGCGTAATAACCGCCCCCTAGTGCAGACCGTACGCGTTATTGGCCCATGGTTTTCGCTTTTTGAATAATTTCGGCCCGGGCAGATTCCATCATCTCGCGGACATCTTCGTATCGCATTGTGCGCTGCTCGAAGGTTCGTTTTTGAAGCATACCAAGGAAGCGGCCTTCGAACTCTTTGAAGTATGAGCCATAGATGTGGTAGCTATCGGCCATGTGACAATACCGCCCTATTGCAACAGGTTTGCCGAGCAGGTCGCTTATTTTGGTTGCGATTCGTTGCTGGAGCTGGACGAGGGCAAAAATGTTCATGAAAGCTGCTTTGTACGCATCGTTCGACCTGAAACGCACGTTCATGCTTAGTACCGGTTGATTTTGTTCCTCGGTGAGCCGGCACCAGATGCTCTGCATGCATGGTGGGTCTGAGCAATCGTTGTCTTCCCACACCTTCCAAGTGACAGCTTGCGCGCGGCGTGTGTGTGGTGTGTCAGCGAGCTTGCGGCAAACAATTTCGATCTGGTCAAACGCTTTGAGTGACGGGACACGGTACTTGAACAATCGTTCGTGGTAGGTGTATTCCCAACGTGTGTCCTGCGGGTTTGTCGGGTCACGGACCAGATGGTCTTTTATACCGTCGCAGACTTCCATCACGTACTCCTGCAACTCGACTGGGCCACCGGGAAAATCCCTGTGTATCATCGGTTCGGTTAACGGATCGGTAATTGTGATGATCATCGTTGCGTCTTTGCTTGGCGGGTCGTCGGGCTTGTCGTATTCGGTTTTGACGTTGCAGCCGCGGTTGTACAGCTCGATTAAGGACAGTTCCCACGCTCGCGCGATGCAGTCTGCTTCAACGTGTAAGACCGGTATGCCTTTCATAGGAATTTTGTGTCCTGAAGTAGAGATTCGTCTCTGGAGCCAACGCAAGAAAAATCCTGCATTGGTCTCGAGCTGAAAGTTCGCGCTGGCCGAACCCGTCTTACTCGATGTAGAAGATTCTCAGCGTGCAGAGGGCCGGAATTGGCCAGTACGTAGGAGTGAAACTGCGGTGTCATTCGATAAATCCAAAATGAAACTTGCAGCGGCTGCACTTGCGCAGCGTGGTGTTTACATTGGCACATCGTCGTGGCGGTACTTGGGTTGGCGCGGTATGCTATACAGCGACGAGCGTTATCAGGTGCACGGCAGATTCTCAAAAAGGCAGTTTACGCGGCTTTGTCTGGGTGAGTATGCTGCGGTTTTCAAAACGGTGTGCGTTGACTCAGCGTACTACAAGTTCCCGACGCGCGCAGAGCTTGAGTCATTGGTTGCCCAAGTACCACCTGACTTTTTGTTTGCGCTCAAGGTCACTGACGAAATCACGATCAAGACCTATCCGAATTTGAGCAGATTCGGTCTTCGTGCGGGCAAACCAAATGAGAACTTTCTCAACGCTGAGTTGTTTGGCTCGGCTTTTCTTTCAGCATGTGAACCGTTCAAGAAGCGCATTGGCGTGTTGATCTTTGAGTTTTCGCTATTTCACCTGCGCGATTTTTCGCGTGGCCGCGATTTTGTGAGTGTGCTTGACAAGTTTCTTGAAAAACTGCCGACGGGCTGGCGTTACGCTGTCGAGATTCGGAACCGGACATTTTTGCATCCGGAATATTTCGCTGTACTAGCCCGGCACGATGTTGCGCATGTGTACAACAGTTGGACCGAGATGCCGCCTGTGAGTGAACAGCTAATTATGCCTGGGAACCGTACAAGCAAAGGCTTTTATGTTGCTCGGTTTCTGCTTGCGCCCGGTAGGCGGTATGAGGATGCCGTCAAAATGTTTAGTCCGTATGACCGTGTGCGGCAAATCAATCCGGACGGCCGCGCTGCTGGCGCGCAGTTAATTAAACAAACTGCAGCGGGGGAAGGACAGACCAAAGCGTTCATATATGTAAATAACCGATTCGAGGGGAACGCCCTCCAAACAATTGAAGCGATGGTTGAAGCCGCAGCTCAGGCTTGAACCTGCGCTTGGCACGAAGTGATTTCACGGTTAGTTTATCGCAGGCAATTTGGGATCGGATAGTGGTCGTGTACATCGCCAAACGTATGAATCTGAATGAATGGCAAAAGAAACAAGTGGCCGACTGGGTTACCAGTGGGCTGAAATTGTCGGAAATTCAACAGCAGCTGGCTACTGAGTTTGGCCTGCGCCTTACCTACATGGAAGTGCGCCTTTTGCTTGCCGACCTCAATCTCGTGCCGAAGGAACCCGAGCCGGTGCCACGTGAAAAACAGCCTGAACAAGACATGCCCGCGCCTGCACAGCCGGCTCAAACCGGCGGTGTCACGGTCACAGTAGATCAGCTTGCGCAACCCGGCGCGCTTGTCAGTGGTAAGGTCACATTCAGCGACGGTCAGCGGGCGACTTGGTATTTAGACCAACTGGGCCGGCTAGGCGTTGTGCCGGAAAAGCAAGGTTACAGACCATCGGCTGCCGACATGGAACAATTCCAGCTATCACTAGAAAGTGAGCTGGCCAGGCTGGGGTATATTGAACGTTAGCCTGGCACCTGACATTGGTCGGCTGACAATGCCGTGCAATTGAGCAGGTTGGATCGGCAAACGCAGCGCGGAAAGTCCAGCCGGCTGGCCAACAATTAGACAATTGCGTACGCGTAATGCGTATGCTGGACGCTTATGGCTGATGTGCAGCCTGGTACACCGGCGACGAATCCGTTTGCCTCGAAGCTCGAAGCGACGGCCGAGTTTATCAAGCGGTTGTGCCTTGCCGAGTCACTCGGCCGGATTTATTCGGTCGCACACCCAAAGGGCAAGGCCGCCGTCGAGGCGGCGTTTAATGCACTTGTGCCGTTACTGGATTTGACCGGCTCAGTCCCAATCTCGATGGTAGAGGGCAAAATTTTGGTTGCGGGTCTGCCGGTTGAAGAACGCAACCCGCTTGTGGGCCGGTTCATCAATTCGTTTCGGCAGTTGTACGTTGATAACATTGTGTTCAACAAGGGGTTGACCTTGGCCGAGTTCGAAGAGTTTTTCCATGTGCTATTACAGGGCGCAAAGGTAATTAACGCCGGTGGTGGTTTGGCAGCGTTACTGCACCAGAAAGGCATTAAAAACGTGGACATCCAGCGTGTCAGTTACGTGCTGGTGCATGAGGATGAGAAAGTCGTCAAACGCGATGCTGAAGTTCTGGAAAATACAGTTGTGCCCCCTGAACTTGCCGATCGCAAGATTGTCGAGTACATGGTCGAGCAAGTTATTGAAAAAGCCGAGCAACGCAGATGGTTGATTAATCGCATCAAAAACAGCCCGGCTAAAATGGCCGAGCTCATAACCGATGGGATCGAGCTTGCGGTCTCTCGTGCCGAGGCAGGTTTAACACCAGAAAAGACAATCGAAGGGTTACTTGAAAACATTAAGCTTGTTTGCCAAAGCATGTCTGAAACGCATGGTGACGCCACCGGCGACGCTGCCGAGCTGCATCATGCGTTGTTGACTCTGGAAAAGGAAGTTCGCGCCCGGTCTAAAAAGCTCATGTCATCAGAAGCAGCTGTTGGGTTTATCAACGAACTGCTTGCTACAATCACACGATATGCCGACCAGGTAAGAGCCGAAAAAATTTCTGCAGAACTTCTCAAGGGTGAACAAGATTTGCGTCAAGTGGCGCGCCTGCTTAGGAAATTCGCTCCTAAAGATGTTTCCGTAGCAAAATTTGTAGAAAGCATCGGTGAGTTGCTGGTCCAGAAAGGGCTCACACCTGAGCAAGTAAAACAATTAGCTAATCTTGCTCAAACAACACGACCCGTACGACAGCCCGCCTCCCGAACAAAAACTGATCATGGCGCTCTCGAAGAGCTTCTTTATGAGTTATTGTCTGGACATGGCATCGACCCTCAGCGCGCTAACAAGTTGGCATGCGCGGCAACCGAACGTTTAAATCGCGAACTACATGCGCGCACAGTGCAGGCCGAGCAAGCCAACAAACAGTTGCGCCACGCAGTTGACTGTTTCCAACGCGCATTTGCCGAACTTGGTTATGGGGTGGTTATTTGGGATGAGCACGGCGTTGTGACGTTTGCAGACGAGGTGATCGAGGTTGAGTTTGGTGTTCCTGTGGGCGCGCACCTCAGCAAGCTTGTGCGTGATTGTCTCAGGTCGCTGTCATTCCCGATCGTAGAAGCGGAGGTTGAATTGCTTGATGGGCTTGGTCTAGGTGAACATGAAAAGCATTTCCTGCGCGCGATCGAACGTGTTGTTCGGAATGAGGATGGTGTGCCGGTCGGTGTATTGGTGCGACCGATCGAACTCGATGAGCAATGATCTGTGGGCCACCGCGGGTTCAGACCAGGTAGCTGACGTTGGCCTGCTTGAACTGCAAACCGGCTTGTGAGGGTGTGTTCATTCGATCAACGCAGCAGGTTCGGGTGGGTTTGTTTCCAGTACAGCTCTATAGAATCTGGCTGTGCTTGACTCAGCATCCGGGTCAACAAAATGCAATGCGCCCTCCGCAACAATATTGGTTGCAATTGGTACCCAGTTGACGAGATCGGTGGAGCGCTCAATTCGAAACCACTGCGCGTTCGTCGCAGGCCAGCAGACGTGGAAACATCCGTCGGGCAACGGGCATACAGCCGGTCGCGGTTTGTCATTGTCAACGATGATTGCAGCGGCTTTTTCCGGCCTGCCAACATAGTAAAGGGGCGGGTATACATCCAGCAGCGAGGGCGTTAACCGCACTACAACCGTTTCAATCGGCTCAGCCAATCCATCGTCAATCGGCACAACGATAATTTTTGCACAACGCCGGCCGGCTGGTACTGTGATTGACCCCGGCAGCGCGATGTAATCAACACCGTTTGAAGCTGTCCCACTAACTCGGTAAAAGACTGTCAGCGCATCGTTTGTCGGGCCTGTCCTGCGCACAACGAATGTGGCTGTATTAGGTGGAACTGCATTTGTGACCCAACGCAAATCGACCCTGTCGAAGCTCAAGCACGGCATGAACCGCGGCCAGCCGAAGCAGTTTGTGCCCTCGGCTGCAACAGGATCAACTGCAAAAATTGAGACAATCGTGGGGAGGTTCGTTGGCGGTTGGTCCTCCGAATACACTAGGATGCACACAGGCGCAGACGTGCTGCATGCGCCGAGGTTGTCGGTAGCGAGCGCGGTGAGCCTGTAGCTGCCGGGCGGCACATTTGTCCAAAGCATCTCAAACCTGACCGGTAGTGCCTGGTCTGGCGTGTTGCAAGCATTGCCAACCGAGCCTATTGGGCGCCCATTTGCCAAAAATGTCACCTTTGTAATGCACCCGTCCAGATCGGTTGCGTCTGCTCGGATGTTAATGTTTGCGGGTGACAGAAAAATTTCGCCGTTTGCCGGCTTGGTGATTCGAATCAATGGCGGTTGGTTACCTTGTTCAAAATCCAGGATGTAAACTGTGGCTTCGCCGGGTTCGCCAATTCGGTAACACCAATGTGGTGGCGGGTAAATGTCAATGCACATTACCGGGCGCAATCGCACGACAACTGTTTCAACGCCTTCGGTCAGGCCATCCGAAAGTGGGTACACTGTTATGTCGGCTTCAGAAGCGCCCTGTGGTATTACGACCGCGCCCGGCAATCTAATGTAATCAACACCATTTGAAGCCGTCCCGATTACAGTGTAGTGCACGGTCAGCTCGATATTGGTTGGTCCGGTTCGGTGCACAGTGAACACGCCGGGGTCTATAACCGTCAACATACCAGTTTCACGTGCAAGCGGGTCGGTTGCACGAATACTTACCACCGATGGCAGTATGACATCATTCGTTTGCCCCCGCGTGTGTGTTGGAGCCACAGCAGTTAGAATCAGTGCGGATACTGTGATTGGCTTTAGCAAGAGCCGATCTCGAAATTGCAATTTGTATTGCATAACCGTTCGAGTTGAGTTCTTTGAGGGTCTTTTACCCTGCCTGAGCGTGTTTCCGAGCTATTATCGATCTATAGCTCGGCAAATCGAGACTAAAAACCGGGCTTATGGTTTGGCTGTTACCGGGCTAAGTTCAGCCGACACCTGAGTCTGCAAAGGCATTTCCTGGTCGGCTTTAACGCTAACGACTGCGTGCCTGGCCAATAAACCGAGGTAGTCAACCAGTATCCGCTGTGCTTCTTCAAGATGCACATCGGGCGCAGAAGGTTTTTCTTCTTCAGCCGGTTCGCTGTCCGATAAGCCTTGCAGACCACTTTTTTCTGACTTGTGGACATGGTTAGTCGCCGTAAGTGTGGTGTTGGTTTGAACTGCTGCAATTAACCTGCTTTCGGGCCAAGTAGAGCTGACCTGTAGGGTTCCTCGTCCTGGCGCGTTTGTTTCCGAGACTGTTGTTTGGGTTTTGGTCCGGTTTTTTGCCGTAGCCAAGCCATTTGTCTTTGGAACCGGGGTTGGTAATCCGGGCTGCTGAGCCAGTTTTGGTGTTATCTCGTAAACAGTTTGCTCGAGTTGTGGTCTGGCCAGTCGCGCTTGTTGACGTTTTTTTTCGCGCAACTCGGCTTCTTGTTTTTCTTTGAGACGCTGCTTTTCGTTCAAGGACACCGATTTGTCTTCAAGCAGTTTCTTGGTGCGCTCGATGTCTTCTTGGATAAAAGCAAACTCAGGGTCGTTTGCTACACGAGCACTCGAGCGTGCCCGCAACTCCGGCACATAAGGCTCAACAAGATTCAATCGCTCGAACTGTACACTTTGAATCATGTCCCACTCCAACGGGTTGTCCAGTGACGATTCACCAATCTCAGCTACGTTGTTGACGGACGGCAGAATAATGTCCGGTACGACACCTTTCAGTTGTGTGGATTTGCCGCTTGGGCGGTAAAACTTGCGGATTGTGACGAGCAATGTGCCCGGGTCATTTGTTATTGTTTGCGTTGTTTGGCGTAACAGGTAACCGAGTGGAAACGGTTTTTGGACAGTGCCCTTCCCGTATGTAGATGAATCACCGACAATCAATGCGCGGCCGTAGTCTTGTAATGCACCGGCAACAATCTCGGCGCCTGAGGCACTAAACCGGCTGGTTAATACGATCAGTGGCCCATCGTAAACGACCTCAGGATCGTTATCTGCCTCAATCATTACCGTGCCGTCGAAGTCGCGCACTTGAACAACTGGTCCTTGCTTGATGAAAAGCCCGGTTAGCTTAATTGCTTCCTCGAGTGCGCCACCGCCGTTGCGGCGCAGGTCCAAGATTACTCCATCAACGCCCTCGGACTTAAATTTACGCAGCAGTGTTGCAACGTCACCGGACGCACTTCGGCCTTCCGGATGCGCGTTTCCCGCACCGAAGTCAACCCGACCATAAAACGACGGCAGGTCAATCACGCCCAGCCGAATCCGGCCGCCGTTTGTTTTGGGTAGGTCGATGATTTTGCCTTTGGCTGCGCGCTCTTCGAGTTTGATCTCATCGCGCACTAGCGTGACTGTCTTGCGTATCGAGGTGTCGGTTGCGCCAGCGGGAATTATGGTTAGGCGCACGGTTGTGCCTTTCGGGCCGCGGATCAATTGCACGGCCTTGCGCAAAGGCATGTCAACTATATCAACAGGCGGTTCGTCTCCTTGTGCAACGGCTACGATCCTGTCGCCAACTTTGAGTTTACCGCTCGTTTCAGCCGGACCGCCTGGCACAAGCTCGGTTATCTTGCAATATCCGTCTTCGGACATGAGAGTGGCGCCTATGCCGAACAACGACAGGTTCATGTTGATTGCAAAATTGTCCGCAGACGATTTGCTCATATAATCCGAGTGCGGGTCGTACGCATGTGCAAGGGCCGACAGGTACACTTCGAGCACATTTTCGCTATCCCATTCTTTGAACGATTTTAGAGTGCGGTTGTACCTGCGTTTGAGGATATCAACGATCTCGTCATGTTTTTTGCCGTCGAGTTTTTCCTGCAGGTATTCAGCACGCAACCGGTCGCGCCACAGTGCCCTGGCCTCGTCGAGGGTTCGCGGGTGCGGCTGTTCACGCCGGATCAACAAAACCCGCTCGTCAGTATCAAACGTAAACTTTTCCGTTTCTAGAAGCTCCAGTGCATACTGCACACGCTGCTCGAGCCGGCGCATGAACAACGCGAAAATCACGTATGCCGGTGATGTATCCCCCAACCGCAGACTCAGCCGGTGTAGCCTGAACCTGTAGCCTTCAAGTTCAGCCAGGTCGGTTTGCAAAAAGTGCAGCCGTTGCGGGTCTAAATCGCGAATGTACCTGTCAAGGAACCTGCTTGATGTAGCTTCATCGAACGGCTCCTGGTTGTAATGCTGTTTTTCGAGCAGTTTGCCCACCCAGAATATAACGTATGCGTCGTTTGTACCGGGCTTGAGCTGCACGGCTGCCGTAAGCGCTGTATCGGGTTTCTGCTCGGGTTTGGTTGGTTGTCCGGTCGGATCACCGGTCTTTCCAAAGGCAGACCCGCCAGCCGCAAGCAACAACGCAGCCACGCCAACTGCCAGAAAAGCCAAGTATCGGATTCGCATCTTCAAAGCGTCAAAACACTATCACATTTTTGACAACTTGCACATAGCCCATTTAATGCAAAACACGCGCTTAATACAACAAAACCTCGATGTAAACTGCCGAAGGTTGCTTGGACCAAGCGGCGGGCATGAAATTGAGTTGAAACTTTGAACTGATTGCTGGAAAATCTGGCCAATTATGAAACCGACACTCTTGCTACCGTTGGTTGTGGCAACATCCATTTTCCATTCGTGCGGTCAGGAAGGCACTCTGCAAACAAATGCACCGCCTTTCGCAAATGAGAACGAGAAACTCAGCTATGCAATCGGCATGAGCATAGCCGAGTATTGCAAACGACTCGAGGTTGAACCTGACGTGGGGATTGTTAGCCGTGCGATTCGAGACTATTTCGACACCAATAAGTCTACGTTGCTTAGCGAGCAAGAAATGCGCACAACCATGATGCAAGCGCAGCAGCGTGCGCGTGAAAAAATGGAGCAGCGACGCAAACAACAAGCTGCAGAAAATAAGCAGAAAGCAGATGCGTTTCTCGCTGAAAACAAAAGTAAGCCCGGTATTGTCACAACCGCAAGTGGCCTGCAATACAAGGTAATTAAAGAAGGCGATGGACCGGTGCCTGGTTCGGATGACATTGTTACGGTTAACTACGTTGGCAGACTACTTGACGGCACCGAGTTCGATAACAGCTACAAACGCGGGCAGCCGTTCACGACACCGGTCAACCGCGGCATAATTAGAGGTTGGTCCGAGGCATTGCAGATGATGAAGGTCGGCTCCAAATGGGAACTCTATATACCCCCTGAACTTGCATATGGCGAATTTGGTAGGCCCGGGATACCGCCAAATTCACTGCTGATATTCGAGGTCGAGCTAATCACGAATTCACCGCCGCAGACGCAACCGAGCAGTTCAACCGCGCCACCTGTTACAAGCGATATCATCAAGGTACCATCTCTTGAAGAGCTCAAGAAAGGCGCAAAAATCGAGGTCATTAAAGCTGAGGACGTCGAAAAAGAAATCCAAAAACAACAAGCGCGACAACAAGCTGGCGGAAATTAAAAGTAGTTAAAAGTAGGTTGGTTGAACTTGTCAGCCGTTGCCATCTTAGGCAAGCAACCCTGGTACTGAGGCCGAGTGGGAACGGCTGATTTTTTCTGAAACAGATTCAAACAAAAACTGCACGGGCGCGTTTAAAGCCGGTAGAATCTCCCTGTCAAGCTCAGCCCGTAGCAATTTGAAACAATTGCTCAACTGGGTGGTCTTGATTAGTCTGAAGGCAAGCATATGAAAAAGCTCGGGCTTGGATGCGGCATTTTGGTTGTGATTGGGATAGTGGTGTTAATAATCGTGCTGGGAGCAGCAGCCAGTTACAACCAACTAGTCAAACTTGCACAGGCTGTTGACAGCCAATGGGCGCAAGTACAGAACGTTTATCAGCGTCGGCTTGATCTGATACCGAATTTGGTCAGTACTGTGTCCGGCGCAGCAAACTTCGAGAAGTCAACACTCGCCGAGATCACCGAGGCGCGTGCGTCAGTCGGTCAACTGCGGCTTGATCCAAACAGTGCCCCGACTGACCCAGCGAAGCTTGCCGAGTTCGAGAAGGCGCAGGCAGCACTTTCAACTGCGTTGTCGCGTTTGCTGGTTGTTGTTGAGCGTTACCCCGAGCTGCGCGCCACGGAAAACTTCCGCGATCTGCAAGCACAGCTCGAAGGCACAGAAAACCGCATTGCAGTCGAACGCGCGCGGTTCAATGACTCTGTGCGCGCTTACAATACTGCGATCAAGTCGTTCCCGGCGTTGCTGTACGCAGGCTGGCTCGGGTTCAAAGAAAAACCGTACTTCGTGGCTACGACGGGTGCAGATGCACCACCAAAGGTCCAGTTCGATTTCGGCACACGCGCACCTGTTCAGAGTCAGTCACAGAATTGAACTTGTGAACCGGTTGCTGAAAGCGCTGTTGCTCATTTTTAGTGCAGTTGTTTTTGCGGCTGAGGTTATTCCGCCACCGCCCAAGCAGTATTTCAATGATTACGCCGGTGTTGTGTCACAACAGACAGCAGTACATCTGAACAAAACGCTCGAACAGTTCGAACGCGACACCTCGAGCCAGGTTGTTGTTGCCATTTTCCCAAAGATGCAGTCCGACTCATCAATCGAGGATTACACTGTGCGCGTGGCGCAGTCGTGGGGTGTGGGCCAGAAAGGCAAGGACAACGGCGCAGTATTGTTTGTGTTTGTGCAAGACAGGGCGCTGTACCTTCAAGTCGGTTACGGGCTGGAAGGTGTATTGCCAGATGCACTATGCAAACGGATTATCGAAGACATCATCAAACCGCACTTCCGCAAGGGCGATTTTGATGCAGGTTTGACAGCGGGTGTCGAGGCAATCATCGCCGCTGCAAAAGGCGAATACAAAGGAACAGGCCGGACTGTCGCTGAATCGACCGGTGGCGCTTTGACAAGGTTAAAACGCCAGATCGAGCTTCGCGAACAAGTCCAAGCCATTTTAGCGTTGGCCCTGATTTTACTCATCGTTTTTATATTGTTTGTGGTGCGCCGAAGCGTGATTTATGGGCCGGGTGGCCGATCGCATTGGGACGATTGGTTGGGCGGTGGATTTGGTGGTGGTTTTTCTGGTGGTGGTCGGAGCGGTGGCGGATTTGTCGGTGGCGGTGGCGGATTTGTCGGTGGCGGCGGCAGCTTTGGTGGTGGTGGCGCAGGCGGCAGATGGTAAGATATGCGAGCAGGCAAGTTTATCAATCAACTTCGTGAAGCTGACATTACAGCGGCCATTCGCGCTGCAGAACAGAAAACATCGGGCGAAATTCGTGTCCTAATAAGTCGGCGCAAGCCTAAAGACGCAATTGAAGCTGCAAGGAAAGCTTTTCTAAAGCTGGGCATGGCACGTACGCGCTTGCGAAATGCAGTGCTGATCTACGTGGCGCCGCGCGCGCGCCAATTTGCCGTGATCGGTGACAAGGCGGTACACGAACACTGTGGCGAAAAGTTTTGGCAGGAAATTGCCGAACAGATGGCTACCCAATTCAAAGCTGCCAGGTTCACAGAAGGCATTGTTTGTGCGATACAGAAAATCGGCGAGCTGTTAGCTGCGCATTTCCCGCGCTTGCCTGATGACAAGAACGAGTTGCCGGACTGCGTAGCGAAAGAGTAAGCCCACGGGTGCAATTTTTGACTGTTCGAGTGGCGCGCAAAGACAGCCCGCTGCCAATAATTCTGGATTGCCCGGCGCAGTACAGGCAGCTATTGTACTGAGCGATGAAGCACGAATTGGACTTCGAGCGGCCGATTCTGGAACTTGAAAACAAGCTCGCCGAGCTTAAAAAGCATCAGCAAGACCACGCGTCCGGGGTCGATTTGAGCGCCGAGATCGAGCAGATCGAAAGGAAGATCGCAGAAACGCGCAAACAGATTTTCTCTAATCTCACCGCTTGGCAACGTGTGCAAATTGCGCGTCATCCGTTGCGCCCGTTTACACTGGATTACGTTCGACTTGTCTTTACCGGTTTTAGCGAGCTGCACGGCGATAGACTATACGCCGATGACGGTGCAATTGTGGGTGGTTTTGCGAAGCTCGAAGGACACAGGGTGATGGTCATCGGAACACAAAAGGGCCGAGATACAAAGGAAAACATACGGCGTAATTTCGGTTGTGCGCACCCGGAGGGTTACAGGAAAGCGCTCAGGCTAATGCAACTGGCGGACAAGTTTAACCTGCCCATTGTAACGCTCATTGACACAGCGGGTGCGTACCCTGGCATTGGCGCCGAAGAAAGGCACATTGCCGAGGCAATTGCCGTCAATTTGCGGCAGATGGCGGTAATGCAAGTGCCAATCATTGCGGCTGTGATTGGCGAAGGCGGCTCTGGAGGCGCACTCGGCATCGGTGTTGCCGACCGGATTTTGATTCTTGAAAACGCGTACTACTCTGTAATCAGCCCCGAAGGCTGCGCGGCCATTTTGTGGAAAGACCGCACAGCCGCACCGCTCGCAGCCGAGACACTCAAAATCACTGCCAAAGACCTGCTCGAGTTCGGGCTTGTGGACGAGATTGTTCCTGAGCCTTTGGGGGGCGCACATCGCAGCCCTGAAACTGCAGCGGCAAACCTGAAGGCGGCCCTGCTCAGGCACCTGGAAGAGCTTTTGAAGCTTGACCCTGCTGAACGGGTAAAAAAGCGTTATGCGAAATACCGTGCAATCGGAAAGTTTTTTGAACCACAAAACCAGACAGGTCTTTCTACAGAACTGCGGCCACAGCAACAACCACACTCAGGCCAGGTTCAGATTGCCGAGTCGCAGCAATCATCTTGAGTATATTGCACAGCTTGGGACGCAGGCAAACTGCTTTGGTAACCAATTGCCTCCTAAGGCAACAGCACTAACGCACAAGTACCATAAAGCGCCGGGTTTGCCATTGCCCGGCAAAAAGCGAAACCAAGGTGTCAAAAGATGTTTTACCCGCTGATATTCCGCCCGATTTTCAAGGAACGTGTCTGGGGCGCGCGCAACCTCGAGCGGCTTTACAATAAACCGTTGCCACCCGAGGTTCCCATCGGTGAATCGTGGGAGATCACCGACCGGCCGGGCGACGTAAGTGTGATCGCCAATGGCAACTTGGCAGGAAACGACCTTCGTTGGTTGATGCAGAATTACAAGAGCGAACTGCTCGGTACAGCCACGCTGCACAATGCCAGGTTCCCACTTCTGATCAAGATCCTTGATGCAGCAGACAAACTCTCACTCCAGGTTCATCCACCAGCACGTGTGGCGGCTGCGCTTGGAGGTGAGCCAAAAACTGAGATGTGGTACGTTGCGCACGCTGTGCCAGGCGCAGAATTATTTATCGGATTGCGCTCGGGTGTAACCCGGGCAGAATTTGAGCGCAAACTCAGCGATGGCACCGTGGCGGATTGTTTCCACCGGGTGCGTGTGCGTGCCGGAGACGCAGTTTTTTTGCCTGCTGGCCGGGTTCATGCAATTGGCGCCGGGATTGTCATCTTTGAGATTCAACAAAATTCCGACACCACATACCGTGTGTTCGATTGGAACAGAGTTGGCCTGGACGGCAAACCGCGTCAGTTACACTTGGCCGAGTCGCTCCAGAGCATCAACTTCAGCGATTTTGAGCCGCATCTGATTGACGCGCAGCCAAGACAAATCGAACATGGCACAGCAAAAACACTTGTCAGTGACGAGCTTTTTACTGTTGAGCTCGTCAAGCTCAACACTCAAGGAACAGTTCGTTGGTTGTTTCGCACCTGCTTGATTGTGGGCGTTGTGGAGGGCGAGATTGTCATCGAGTCGGGGGGCGTGCAAATCCAGCTTAGGCCGGGGCGGTTTTGTCTTTTGCCGGCCTGTTTGGGGAGCGCCGTTACAAGTGCAAAGGCCGACGCGACCCTGCTCAAGATAATGCCAGGCAAAAGCGGCCCATCGTAAAAAGGGCACGTCCACACTGGCTTGTATCGGCCACAAATGCAGTAGAACAATTTACCGGTAGCAAAAGCAAATTTTTCGGTCCAGATGTCAGGCGAGCTAAAAACATTTCTGCAGCGATGGCTTGTGACAACACTCGGCGTGTTGGTTGCTGTTGTGATTGTGCCTGGCATTGACTACGAATCCGTTCCCGATGTGTTGCTTGCGTCGTTGTTATTGGGTGCGCTGAACGCGTTTGTTCGGCCGTTGATGCTGTGGCTTACATTGCCGCTTGTGATCTTTTCACTCGGGTTGTTCGTGCTTGTTGTAAACGCGCTGCTGCTTTACTTGGTGGGATACATGCTGCCGGGGTTCAGTGTCGCCGGGTTTTGGTCGGCTTTCTTCGGCGGACTCATCATAAGCGTTGTATCAGTGGGAATTAACGCCTTGGCTGGGCTTCGCCGTACACGGTTCGTTCTCAAATGGCATCGGCGCCACAACGTTTCGCGTAACGACAACAACAGCAACGACTTTATTGATGTATGATGAAGCGCGGTATGGGCATCGGCAAGTCCACACGCCTCGGGCACCGTTTGTGTTATTGCACGCGTTGATAGGCCGCGTACAACGTCTGCACGCCTTTGGCAGCAAAGTCGCTCTCGAAATCGGTTTTGAATGCACGTAGCTCAGGCGGCGTTTCAATCGGCCGAAACGCATTGTTCGCACCGAATACACTCTTCATTTGAGCGTGGTAATCAGGGTTGTCGGTGCGCAGGTACACTGTGCCGCCTGAAACCAGCACACTTTGTGCAAGCTGCACGAACCGCTCGTTTACAAGCCTCTTATGCTGATGTTTGCGTTTCGGCCACGGGTCTGGAAAGTACACATGAAGCGCCCAGACAGATTCAGGGGGCAACAGGTACTCAAGGAAATAACCGCATTCAATCCGTACCCCGCGCAAATTCGTCAGACCTACCCGACGGCCTTTTCGATCCAGTTTACGCAACCGGCCGAGCAACCGTTCCACCCCAATAAAATTGTGCTCCGGATGACGCGCAGCGTACTCGACGATAAATGTGCTGTCGCCGCACCCAAGCTCGACCTCGACCGGCTGCGGTTCGGGAAACAATCGTGTCAAGTCCAGCCGATCCGTGATTGAAGTCAGTTCGTAAATCAGGCTTTCCGACATGCAAGTTGGAACACTCTACAGCCAAGGGCGATGCGGTTATTGCTCTGCACACAAAATGGTCGGGGCGGTGAGATTTGAACTCACGACCTCCTGGACCCGAACCAGGCGCGCTACCCAGGCTACGCTACGCCCCGAACAAAAGCGCCCTATAAGTTGCCAGCTTTAGCCGCATTCTGCAATGCCAGATTTTGAGGCTGCAATAACAGAGGCGACCAGTTTCATGCTTTTTTCCAGTTCTGGAACCTATGCGCTACTACTTTGACGGTAGCATCACTGAGCTGTCCAGCCGCCGTCTATGACGATGTCGGTACCGGTGATGTACCCGGCGGCGTCGGAGCACAGATACACAACAAGTTGTCCGATTTCGTCCGGTTGCCCCCAACGGCCTAATGGCACGCGCGACAGGAAAAATTGTGTCTGCTCAGTACTTTCCAGAATGGCGCGGTTGATCTCGGTCGGGTACGGCCCAGGCGAGATAGTGTTGACGGTGATTTTTTCCTGGGCAAGCTCGAGTGCTAATGCGCGTGTGAACCCGAGCAGGCCGGCTTTGCTTGCTGCGTAAGCTGTTCGGCCGGGCAACCCAACGTGCGCCAGCATCGAAGCTATGTTGATAATTCGGCCGTATCGTTGGCCTTTGAGCAACGGCACAAATGTGCGGCACATAAGAAATACCGATGTCAGATTCGTTGCCAGTACGCTGTTCCAGTCTTCAAGTGTAAGCTCGGTAATTTGTTTGCGGATGTTGATACCGGCGTTGTTAACCAGGATTTGCAACGTACCGAAACGGTTGCGGAACGCTTCCTCGAGGGCAGATACCTGGGTGACGTCTGAAATATCAGTGGCGAACGCCTCAACATCGGCACCGAGCACGCGGAGTTCATCGGCAGTTTTGGTTAGAAGCTCTGTAGTGCGCGCCACCAATGCGAGTTTTGCGCCTGCCTGTGCCAGGGCAAGTGCGATTGCCTTGCCTAGCCCCCTGTTTGCGCCTGTTACAAGTGCAACTTTGCCTTTTAGGGTTCCGTGTTGCATGCGAGGACTTTATTTGGGCGGGCGCACAAAAGTCGAGTGCCTACTTAGCCTGTTGGTGGCGAGGTAAAAAAATTTTACTGGCAGTTGTTATTGGGCGTGGAGTAAAGTCCGGCGTGTAAGTAATTGTTTTGTGGTTTGAATGGCTACGCGTTTGCGCACACAAATAGGTGCCACGGCGTTGTTCCTGCAG
Organism: uncultured Verrucomicrobiota bacterium; assembly: GCA_964555645.1. Taxonomy (GTDB): domain Bacteria; phylum Verrucomicrobiota; class Verrucomicrobiia; order Limisphaerales; family DTLC01; genus DTLC01. The sequence goes on along the minus strand of CAZKTA010000010.1, from coordinate 48,209 downwards.
GAAGCAGTGCTACGGCCGCAGCAGATTGGTGCGATTTTGCCCAGCTCGCGTTCTCTTGCAAATGCAATGGCACGGTGGATACCAGTCGTGCCTGGGCAGGTTATACTTGAGCTTGGGCCTGGCACAGGCGCAGTTACGCGTGCGATGCTCGAACGCGGCCTGTCACAGGAGCAGCTCATTGTGATAGAGAAGTCGGCGAGGTTAGCCGAGCTTTTGCGGTGCAGATTCCCGAGACTGAACGTAATAACAGGCGATGCATGGGAATTGGATAGGTTAGTCAAAGACCATGTGCCGGGCGATGGGCGGTTGGGTGCGGTTGTATCGAGCCTCCCTTTACGGAATTTCTCACGCGCACGCACACTTGCGCTGGTCAACAAGATTGGCTCAGTGCTTACGGAAGGCGGCAGATGGATACAGTTCAGTTATCACCTGCGCAGTTTGCATCCGCCTGCAACCGACTGTCTTAAGCTTGTAGGTTGGGAGATCGTCTGGCGCAATGTCCCGCCTGCACGGGTTAACGTTTACGAAAAGGCTATCAAGGCCAATTAATCACGGGCTGGCAATGCATAAAATGAATTGCCCAGCTGGTGCTTACCATGGCAACGCCCAACTCAGAATAGGGTTTTATTTGCCTTGGAGGTTTTTTCGATTAGCGGCTGTTCAAACTGCCAGCAAAATCGTAATCGGCAGGTCTTTCGAGCTGAGACGTTTGACAAGCCGGTTGGGTCGGCTAGGTTTTTTTGCCCTCGGAGCTGCGTTGCGCAAAAGATCCGGCGCAAACGTGATGCACATGGGCACGGCAAATAATGATTGAACTCGACAGCGACCACAACCGCACAAAATGCCTGATGCACCTGAAACAATTGCTGGCCTAGTCCGACAAGCCTACAAGTACGGCTTTTACACGGATGTCGAGACCGAGTCTGTCCCGCCCGGCCTGAGCGAGGATGTCATCCGGCTTATCTCAGCTAAGAAACGTGAGCCAGCCTGGCTAACCGAGTGGCGGTTGAAGGCGTACCGACACTGGATGAACATGCAACCGCCGAGTTGGGCGAAGGTCAAACATGCACCCATCAATTTCCAAGAGATAACCTACTACGTTGCACCTAAGACGGTTGCTGACGGGCCGAAAAGCTTGGACCAAGTTGATCCAAAGCTGCTCGAGACATACGAAAAACTTGGCGTGCCATTGCGTGAACGCGAGCGATTGGCTGGTGTGGCTGTGGACGCGGTTTTCGACAGTGTGTCCGTGGGCACGACATTCAGGAAACAGCTTGCTGCAAAAGGCATAATCTTCTGTTCGATGAGCGAAGCTGTGCAGGAACATCCCGAGCTTGTCCGCAAATACCTCGGCAGCGTCGTGCCTGTTACGGACAACTTTTATGCTGCGCTCAACTCGGCTGTCTTTAGCGACGGTTCATTTTGTTATGTCCCGAAGGGCGTGCGGTGTCCGATGGAACTTTCGACCTATTTCCGCATCAACGCGGCAAAATCCGGCCAGTTCGAGCGCACGTTGATCATTGCGGACGAAGGTGCGTATGTGAGTTATCTCGAAGGCTGCACTGCACCAATGCGTGATGAAAACCAGTTGCACGCTGCGGTGGTAGAACTTATTGCACTCGAGGGGGCAGAAATTAAATATTCAACAGTCCAGAACTGGTATCCGGGCGACGAGCATGGTCGAGGCGGCATTTATAATTTTGTCACCAAACGCGGCCTGTGCAAAGGCAGGAACTCGAAGATATCATGGACACAGGTTGAGACCGGGTCGGCCATCACGTGGAAGTACCCAAGCTGCATTTTGCAGGCAGATAATTCGATTGGCGAGTTCTATTCAGTGGCGCTCACAACCAACTATCAACAAGCTGACACAGGCACGAAAATGGTTCACTTAGGCCGCAACACGCGCAGTACGATTATCTCCAAAGGCATCTCGGCCGGGCACGGCCAGAACAGTTACCGTGGCCTTGTTAAAATTGTTGCAGGGGCAGTTAATGCCCGCAATTTCACCCGTTGTGATTCGCTGTTGATAGGTGACAAATGCGGTGCGCATACCTTCCCACACATCGAGGTGCACAACAGCAGCGCTTGCGTTGAACACGAGGCAACAACATCGAAGATCGGCGAAGACCAAATCTTTTACTGCAACCAACGCGGTATCTCGACTCAGGACGCTGTGAACATGATCGTAAACGGTTTTTGCAAGGAGGTTTTCAGAGAGTTACCAATGGAATTTGCTGTTGAAGCACAGCGGCTGCTCGGCGTTAGCCTCGAAGGCAGCGTCGGGTGAGCCGCTGCTGGCGCGACTATGTTCGAGTCTTTTTGCGCACTGGCAAACTGGCCCAACCACAATTACTATTCTGCGCTGACAGTGAAATCCGAAGATGCACAAGCCACTCTTGGAAATCAAAAATCTCTGTGCCGGTGTTGAGGGCAAACAGATCCTCAATGGCGTCAGTCTGACCATTTACCCAGGTGAAGTGCACGCCATAATGGGGCCAAACGGCAGCGGCAAAAGTACACTGGCTGCAATATTGGCCGGGCGCAACGGGTACGTAGTAATAAGCGGCGAAGTGCAGTACGAAGGCGCTAACTTGCTCGAGCTTAGTCCCGAGGAGCGCGCCAGACGCGGGTTGTTTCTAGCGTTTCAATATCCGGTGGAAATCCCGGGCGTAAACAGCACGTATTTTTTGCGTTTTGCACTCAACGAAGTTCGTAAATACCGCGGCTTGCCGGAGCTGGATGCCATGGAGTTCCTCGAGTTTGTGAAGGATAAGGTCAAGCTGCTCGGTTTGGACGATCAATTGCTGAAACGGTCCGTAAACGAGGGGTTCTCAGGCGGCGAAAAAAAACGCAACGAAATCTTTCAAATGGCCGTGCTCGAGCCGCGTCTAGCCGTGTTGGATGAAACAGACTCGGGACTCGACATTGACGCATTACGCGTGGTTGCAAACGGGGTCAACAGCTTGCGCAGACCTGATAATGCGCAGTTGTTGATCACGCATTACAAGCGGTTGCTCGAGTATGTCGTGCCGGACCACGTACATGTGCTTGTGGGCGGGCGAATCGTACTGAGCGGCGACCATAAACTTGCACTTGAACTGGAAGAAACCGGCTACGATAGGTTTATCAAAACCGATCAACCCGCACGGTGACATTCGACCTACAAACTCCCAAAATCGGCATGTTATGAGGGGGTTTTGCAGGTCGAAAAATGGACCTTGCAACTTCACACTGCGCAGTTTCTTTTGCCGAAACACGCAAAAAAACGCAATTTGAATTACTGCAACCGGTTTAGTGTCCGTCCTTACGCAAAGCCCACAAATGAGTCGGGGCTTATGCTTGCGATGGCCGGCTGCGGCAGGCTAGGCTCACTGTGCAGATGCGCGTGCTTGATCGCTACATACTGCGTGAGTTGCTCGTGCCGCTTGGCTTTTGCCTGGCCGGATTCGTACTTTTCTGGATATCATTTGAACTGTTAACCGAGCTTGGCGATCTGCAGACGCATAAGCTGCGCGGCATAGACGTGCTTGAATATTACGCAGTGCGTTCTCCGGAGTTTATTGTGACTGTCCTGCCAATTGCGCTTTTGCTTGCTGTTTTATACGCGCTTGGCAGGCACGCGAAACATAATGAACTGATCGCAATGCGCGCCGCCGGATTAAGTGTATGGCGCGTTTGCGCACCACATATAATTGTGGGGGTTGCAGCTAGTTTTGTGCTCTTTGCACTGAACGAATTGTGGGTGCCTGACACCGAACAAAAGGCCGAGCGTGTGTTAAAGAGACGAATTGCACCTGGAGACAATCCAGTCTCAGCAGTGCTTGTGCGTAATTACGGGTTTACAAATGCACGCCAAAAGCGTACTTGGCAATTTGGCACCTATAACCCGTACACCACCGAAATGACAGAGCCCAAGATCGACTGGGAACGACCCGACGGAACTTTTGTGGAGCTGATCGCAAAGCGCGCGAGCTGGAAACAAGGTGTGTGGACATTTTACGACGTGTGGCAAAACGTGTACTCGGCGGACCCGGCCAAAAGCACCACGCCAATCAGCCGGAATCATTTCGATGCATTGCCCGTGCCGGCTTTCACGGAAACGCCTCAACAAATTCGCAGCGAAATAAAAATCAGCACCAGACTAAGCAAGCGTATCGGCAAACGCGCCGACATTCCGCTGATCGAACTGTACAATTACATCCAGTTGCATCCCGAGTTGAGCGGCCGCGACCGCGCCTGGTTTTATACGAAATTCCACGGCCGACTTGCTGCACCTTGGACATGTCTTGTGGCAGTGCTGATTGCGATTCCATTCGGCGCCGGACTTGGCTCGCGAAACGTTTATGTTGGCGTCGCAAGCAGTGTAGGATTGTGTTTCACATATTTTGTGCTGATGCAGCTTGGGCTTGCGCTCGGCTCTGGGGGGTATGTACCGCCGTTGTTGGCAGCGTGGTTACCCAACTCTTTGTTCGGGCTTAGCGGTGTGGTACTCATTACACGCGTTCGGTAGCGCCCCAAACGCATGTAAATCGGACCAGCATAGCGGCGCGCACTGTTTGCGAATGCGCGCCACCAGAATGTGGCGAGCGGGTGCGTTTTCGGAAAAGGCGTGCAATGCATAAATTTGCCGCTTGCAAAAATATAAATAACGATGCACGTTGTACGTGCGTGACTTGCCTTATGGCCCGGAAGACAGATTCAGCCGATCAGTCGGCAAGGAAGATAAGGTTGTTGTTGGCAGATGATCACCCCGTGGTTAGAAGGGGCATCGAAGCCTGCCTGTGCAAATATAAACATCTCGAAGTTGTTGGCGAGGCGTCCGATGGCCGTGAAGCATTGCGCAAAGCCAAGGAGCTGAATCCGGATATTGTGTTGTTGGACGTCGGGTTGCCCGATATGGACGGTGTGGCAGTGACCGAACAGCTCAAAAGGGAATCGCCAAACACCAAGGTTGTTGTGCTGACCATGCGGCGGAACGTCGAGACGCTCCAGCGCCTTGTACAGGCCGGCATTCGCGGTTACCTGCTTAAGGACTCTTCACCGGACGAAATCATAAATGCGATTGAATCGGTTTATGCTGGCGATGTCTCGTTCAGTCCGGATGTAGCAAAGATGGCATTGCAGCAATACGTAACCACAGGCGGTCGGGTCACACCGTCGCCGATCGAAAAGTTGACCGACCGCGAACGCGAGGTTTTGAAGCTTATTGCTGAGGGTTGTTCGAACAAGGACGTCGCACGTGCACTTAACCTGAGCGTGCGCACCGTTGAGACACACCGCGAACGCATCATGCGCAAGTTGCAAGTGCACAACGCAGCAGGGCTTACTAAGGTCGCAATTGCACATGGTCTGGTCTGCATCAACGGAGGGGAGCCAGACTGAACCAACCCGCAACCGGTTTTTCAAAAGCAGCCTTTTGCAGCATGCAACATCTTTGTTGAGTGCGCTTGCTTGGCTCCCGATAACCTGGCACTTTGAGCTGGCATGTGGGAACGACTGCGTGCATGGGCTGAGTCGGTTGAGACATTTGTCGTTGAGGTCATTACCGAGCAACGGCGCGACAAGCTTGCTGCTGTTGTAAGGGTCTTGCTGCACGGTTGCTCAAAATTGTTTCAGCTTGCAGTCGCAGTGCGCCGGTTCCTTTACGAAGTGCGCCTGTTTCGCGACACAACACTTGGCGTGCAGGTTATTGCAATAGGCAATCTCACGGTGGGTGGCACAGGCAAAACGCCAGTTGTCGAAAAGTTCGCGCGGGCGCTCCAGGACCAGGGCCGGAAGGTTGCTATACTGTCTCGTGGTTACAGGGCCAAACCGCCGCCGTTCCACCAGTGGCTGCTCAACAAAGTCCTTTTCCGGGATGATACAACACCACCTCGAATTGTGTCTGACGGCAAGTCGTTGTTGCTGGATTCGGAGATGGCGGGAGACGAACCCTACATGTTGGCGTCGAACCTGCGTGATGTGGTTGTTTTGGTTGACAAAGACCGCGTCAAGAGCGGCCGGTTCGCGATTGAAAAATTCGGATGTGACACCCTGCTTTTGGATGACGGTTTTCAGTATTGGAAGTTGCGCGGGCGGCGTCAGGACATTGTGCTTGTGGATTGTCAGGAGCCGTTTGGTAACGGCAGATTGTTGCCGCGCGGCACTTTGCGCGAGCCACCATCGAGGCTGAACCGCGCCAACACTATTTTCATCACAAAAAGCAATGGCAACACCGCTGAGCTGCGCAAACTGCTAGCCGAGCTAAATCCGAAGGCGAGCATAATCGAGTGCGTACATCATCCGTTGTACTTGGAAGATGTGTTTACCGGGCAGCGCGTCGGGCTAGATTACTTGAAGGACCGGAACGTGGCGGCTCTCAGCGGCATTGCGCAGCCGCAAAGTTTCGAGGAAAGCTTGGTGGCTCTCGGCGCGAAACTTGTTTACGCAAAACGATTCGCTGATCATCACAGGTTCACTCAGCAGGAAATCATCAACGTCATCAATCGAAGCAAAAAACGTCAGGCTACTGCGATCATCACCACACAAAAAGATGCCGTCAGGTTCCCAAAGCTCGACAGGCGTGATCTACCGATTTACTTCCTGCGGGTCGAAATCAAGATAATAAGCGGTGCCGCCGACTTTCAGGATTGCGTGCGCAGGATTTGTTTCAAGTGACCGTATGCAGGGAGTGCTTTATTACGCCGGGCTTGTGTTGGTGCGTGCGATACAGGCATTGCCGTTGCGGGTGGTTGCACGGATCGGGCGTGCCTGTGGCCAGATCTGTTACTGGTTTGACAATCGGCATCGCAAGGTTGCACTCGCAAATCTGACCGCGAGCTTTGGTAACGAGCTTTCAGGTGTGCAGATTCGTGCGCTTGCGCGCGAGAACTTCCGCCGGATAGGAGAAAACTTCGCTTGCGCAGTTAAAACAGCATCAATGCGTTGGGAAGAGCTGCGCCAGTACGTCGAAATTGTTGGCGGTGAAAAGCTTGTGCCACCTAATCAACCTCCGCGCAGTGTTGTAGTTGCAATTGGTCATTTTGGTAACTTCGAGCTTTACGCGCGGTTTAGCGAAGTTGTGCACGGATACAAATGCGCCACAACATATCGCGCATTGCGCCAGCCCGGCTTAACCAAGTTGCTCCAACAACTCCGGGCGCAATCAGGCTGTTTATTTTTCGAGCGCCGCACGCAGGGCGGCCAATTGCGCGCACTTATGCGTCAGGGTAATATCATTCTTGGTTTGCTTGCCGACCAACACGCAGGCCAGTCAGGGCTTCGGCTTCCATTTCTGGGTCGTGACTGTTCGACTTCGCCTGCGCCGGCAATTTTTGCACTAAAATACAATTGCCGGTTACTTACGGCTTATTGTTACCGGGTCGGGTTGGCCAGGTGGCGACTCGAAGCCGGCGACGAAATCCCTGTGCGTCAAGAGGGTAAAGCGCGTACGCCTGACGTGATAATGCTGGATGTCAATCGCGCTTTTGAGGCTGCGGTACGACGTGACCCTGCGAACTGGTTCTGGGTGCACAACCGTTGGAAAACAACGGGACGCGCGCGTCGGTTCGTTGCCCACAAACGAGCTGAACCTGCGCAACAACCAGCACCAAAATAACATGCATACTCATAGGACAGTGGCGCAGCTCAGATTCGCCCCAGACAAACCGCATCGAATTTTGGTCCGCGGCGTCAACTGGTTGGGGGACGCAGTCATGAGCATGCCGGCTATTGCACGGTTACGGGAAGCATTTGCGCAAAGCTACGTGGCCGTGCTTGCGCATGCCAAGCTGGTCGAGCTTTGGACGCATCAACCGGCAGTGAATCATGTGGTGCAGTTTAATCATGGCGATGGCCTATTTACAGTTGCGCGCAGGTTACGGTTAGAACGATTCGACATTGCAGTTGTGTTACCGAACTCGCCCAGGTCGGCTCTGGAGGTGTGGTTGGCTGGCATTCCAATCCGCATAGGTTACGCGCGGCCATGGCGCAATTTGTTTTTAACGGACCGTGTAGAACCGCGTCCCGACGCCTATCAGGTTCGAAAACGGCCGGTGCGGCAAATAAAAAGGCTGCTCGCACAACCCGCTGGCGATCGTGCTGGGTCCAGCCAGCCCACTGCAGCGCACCAGGTTCATGATTACCTACACCTGATGGGCTATTTAGGGACGAAAACTGAGCCTGTAGCACCAATTTTGGTTGTGCCAGAAACCGAAAAAGAAGCTTTTGCAAAACGGTTTCTTGTTCGGCCCGGCACAGCTCTGGCGCCCAGCGCGACTCTGGCTGCGCTTGCGCCCGGCGCTGAGTACGGCCCGGCAAAACGCTGGCCAGCAGAGAAGTTCGCTGCTGCGGCAAATGAGATCAGCAATCTGACCGGGTGTAGATGGTTGATCTTCGGTGGGGCACTTGATGCCCATATCGCCAATGAAATTGCGATGGCAGTGCCAACAGCGATTAACTTGTGCGGCCGCACAAGTTTGACCGAGCTAATTGCAGGGCTTACTTTGTGCCGGGTGTTGCTTTCCAACGACAGCGGCGCTGCACACGTTGCTGCGGCAGTTGGCACGCCTGTGGTTGTTCCATTCGGCAGTACCGACCCGGGGCTGACCGGGCCGGGTTTGCCGGGCGATAATCGGCATCGTTTTCTGATGTCGGCTGTTGGGTGTGCGCCCTGTTTCAGGCGTACATGCCCAATCGACCATAGGTGCATGAAAAACATAACTGTCGAGCGGGTCGTTGACGCCGTTTTAGGAGCTGGATTTGGCAGCGGCAGCAGTTAGTATCTCACACGGTCATCCTATTTTGCCCAGATATTTCATCGTAATTTGATCGGCAGCAGCCCTGGAACATTCCAGCTAAACAGACAGTGGTTCGCAGACTGTTCAGTGCCCCCAAGCCTAGGCGGGGTTAAAAAGTTAGCATTGTATTGTGCAATGTGTGGTTTACGGTTTAACTCATGACGAGACATCAATTCATTCGCGCTGTTCTGGTAACTGCAGTCGTAGTATCAGCTCAGCAACCGAGCCGTGTCTGCTCGCAAACTGCTCTTCAGGTCCGTGCTGAGGATGTAATCACTCAACCGAACCAAGCCCAGATAACGGCTGCTACACGCGCTGCACAACGCGCCTGGGCAGAAGTACCCCGGATTTTGAAACGTATAGTCCCGCCGAAGTTTCCCAAGCGCGAATTCGACATACGTGACTTTGGTGCTATTGGCGACGGCCAAACCGACTGTACAGCCGCATTTAAGGCTGCCATTGACGCTTGCAACAAGGCCGGTGGCGGTAGGGTTGTTGTACCGACTGGCACATACCTCACTGGTGCAATACACCTCAAAAGCTGCGTTAACCTGCATGTGACTGAACACGGTACGATCTTGTTCAGCGCCGACACCAACAAATATTTGCCTGTTGTGTTTGCCCGGTACGAAGGCGTTGAACTGATGAATTTTTCGCCGTTCATTTACGCTTTCGAGCAACAAAACGTAGCGCTGACTGGTCGCGGCACACTCGATGCGCGTGCCAGTGCTGCAGTCTGGCACCAATGGGCACGGTTTGGCCGCCCAGACAACCTGCTTTTGGCCGAGTTGGCGCGCACCAACGCGCCTGTAACAGAGCGTGTTTTCGGCCCAGGGCACCTGTTACGGCCGAACTTCATTCAATTTGTGCGGTGCAAAAATGTTCTGATCGAAGGCATCAAAATCCTTGGTTCACCGATGTGGGTAATCAATCCTGTCTATTGCACGAATGTGACGGTGCGCCTTGTGACAGTGGAAGCCACCGGCCCCAACACGGACGGGTGTAACCCCGACTCATGCATGGACGTGCTGATTGAGAACTGCTACTTCAGCAACGGCGACGATTGCATTGCGGTCAAGTCGGGCCGCGACCATGACGGACGCAGGGTTGGTATCCCCAGCCAAAACATCGTCATCCGCAACTGCATATTCAAGGACGGTCATGGCGGCGTGACCGTCGGCAGTGAAACCGCAGGTGGCGTGCGAAATGTGTTTGCTGAGAACTGCAGGTTCGACAGCCCAAACCTCGACATGGCAATGCGATTCAAAACCAATCCGGCCCGAGGCGGTTACATCGAGAACTGTTACCTGCGCAATTGCACTGTCAAAACCGCAAAGGTCGGTATCCACATGACGATGCGTTACGGTAGTGGTGGCGCGCGTGAAGGCGATTATATGCCTGTTGTCCGCAACATTGACATTCGCAACTCGACATTCGAACGGTTACTCCGCCGTGCAATTTTTATCGAGGGCCATTCCGAAACTGGAAAGATCAAGTCAGTTACAATTGCAAACTGTGCTTTTGAGTCTGCGCCAAACCCCAGCATAATCACAAATGCAACGCATGTGTACATCATCAACACCAAAGGTGCCGCGCTGAATTAACTACCGGCTAGGTGCGTGCCGGTGAAAGCATGAGCCGAAGGCTTTGTTCATCAGGTGCGACCCACCTTAGCCAGCACTTTTTTGGGAGTTAACCGGAGCCCAATTGCTTCAACATCTCGAGCGTCTGACATTTTAGTGCCGATAGCCTTTACGTTGGCGGTTCAACACGTTCCCAGGGCCGGTGCACTTTTTTCATGCTAAAGTGCAAAAACGCCATGTTGTAGCGCAGCCAACGCACGTGCTAGTTTTAAGTGGTACAATAAAGACAAAGGACCTTGACAATGCGCATTTTCAACATCGCCAAAGGCCAACCGCTTAACCGGAAATTGAAACCGGGCGCAAAACCAGGCTTCACATTAATCGAGCTGTTGGTTGTGATTGCGATAATTGCAATTTTGGCTGCATTGCTTTTGCCAGTTTTATCGGCTGCTAAGGAGCGTGCGCTGCGTGCTGCTTGCATGAGCAACATGCACCAAATAGGCATAGGTTGGACAATGTATTCGTCTCAGTTTAACGAGTTGATGCGAAATCACTGGGGTGAGCTTGTCCTAAATAACAGCTCAGCAAATCCATGGCGCACATACGAAGCTTATCGTGTACAACCCGGTACAAGCCAAATCTTGGGTAGCGGCCAAACCGGTTGCGGTTGTTGTCCGCAAGCTGGACCATGGAATTTGGGACTGTTATTTGAACACAAGCTGTGTCCAGACCCGAAAGTTTTCTATTGCCCAAGCGGCAAGAAAACAGACGTCATTCGCACCTATGAGTACTACGCAACCTCTTTTCCTTGGCCATCTACACCGGCAGGTACAGGGGACGACAAGGTCAGGACCGGATTTAATTACTATCCACAAAGCAAGACACTGCAAAGCATCGGTGGAGGTAGACTGGCACCCAGACCAGCAGTTAGACTTGCCGATCTTGACCAGAAACGCAGCATTTTGACAGACCTCATTCAGAACCTTGAAGCCTTGCCGCACAAGAACAAGGGCGCCCCCGGTTTGCACGCCATGTTCGGCGATACACACGTAGCGTACCAAAGCTCACGCGAATTACCTGCTGCTTTTGACATCAACCTCTGGAAGCGCAGTTCTGACCCAGACTATATTGGTAACAACCCGAGCAATTTCAGGTACGTGATGTCCCTGTGGCGCCCATGACCCGGCGCAGCTCAGCCACCACAGCGCTGGTCAAGTTATTCTTCAAGCACGCGCCTGGTAAAAGGCGCGTTTGCTTTTGTGAGTACGGTTTCGGGCGTAGAGACAGCCGGTTCCACAATGCTTTAACTTTCGGAGCTGATACGTGCACACGTTGTTTTTTTGTGGCAGAGACGCATTGCCCCCTGAGCGTGCATGTCTAGTTGGACAAATAAAACCCCAGAAATGCATATGGTCTAGACCTCGATGGGCGGCAGTGGGCAAAAATCAATTCGCTACCCGCATCATGTTGCATGATAGAGCCCAGGTGCAGTCAGCTTTATTCTGTGGACGTGCGAGACCCTACCAAAAACAGGCAGTTTTCCGGTCACGACGCTGTCCGGAGCATTTTCAGGACAGAGCATGTCCTTCTGATTGGAGAACGGAATGTTTTTTTCTGCCGAAACTCATTACTCGACGCATGGCGCAATGCGTCCGAAAAAGCCATTTAAGGGTGCTGCTCTGCCAACGTTTTGATGCAATAAATCGTACAGTATGTGACCGAATGCGTCATTCTGGTTTGGGCACATGTTCAGCGAGACGCCAAACACAACGTGCCAAAGGTACGTGACCGCCCCACAGTAGCTGGTTGCCGCTTCATTTGGCGCCAAACGTGGGTCGGCTTGGTTCAAACCTGGGCCAAACTGCCGGCGTGAAAATTGTTCCTTTAGCCAAACCGGACAGCACAGAAGCCGTCCCACCAATATGATTCGCGCAGTGGACACTGCTTGCATGCCCGGAAGACACTCGGGAACAAATGCCTACGTAGATTTGCTTGGAATTGTCTTGTTCCCCACCCTAACCTTTTGCGGGTTGGAAAGGCGCGTTGTGTCACAATTGCACCCCCGAATTTTCCGTCCAGGGTGGCAAGTCCAAACCGGCAAGCGCATATTTGCAGTCCACAATCCGCATGCGGTGGGACTGAAAAAAGCCGCACGCTTACATCTGAAGAACTACGGGTAAGCAGGCTCATGCATGCATTGTAGATCTGAATTACCGGGTGGCTCCTAGAATTCCAGAAATGGTGGCGCGGCCAAAACCTGCCCCGATAAACATTCGGGGCTTGCAGCGTGGCGTTGGAACAGCAATGTGAACTTTTTGAGCTATAGCTCGTGTCGTGAGTGCGCCGTTCCGTCGGGCTGGGACATTGTACCACACAAATTGAACTTGGTTTTTTCGGCATTGAACTGACTCGAATTAAAAGCCTACCACACATCTCACACATTACGTGTGCCGTTTGTATAAGTCCCTAAACCGAATATTTCACATTCAGCATCGTGTGCCTTTGTTAGCACTGGGGTTTTAACCATGTCGAAAAAACGCTTGCGCCAAAGAACCTCGTAAGCGGCCTCGGATAGCTTTAGGAGCGCGGCAGCAAAAACCGTTAAAACCGCTCGCCACAATTGCGCGCTCTAGTCCACCGGGCTGAAGCCGACTGCTAACACGAAATGAGTACGGAATATCCGGGCTATGGATTTCGTGTAACTCGAAGAAAAACCAAAGGGCACCGAATTTTTTCGGTGCCCTTGGCCCCAAGCCAATGACCACTGGATCCAAAACTTATGGTGGTGGCAACTGCGGTAATGGCACGCTAATCTTGAAGTAAGTTTGAGTGCCTGAGATCGTGTTCGTGTACGAGGTCACAGGACCAGTCGCAGTCACAGTCGCGTTTGTGACCCAACCACCGCTCGTGAGCGACTCACGACTAAGTATGTCATAGCGCACACCAGCCACGGATTCCCACGTCAACCTCAGTTGCGTAGGCGAGATGAGCCGTGCCTCGGTGACCTTGAACGGCGGCACACTTGTCACCAGTGCCACCTCAGCCACCTCGACCTTAAACTCAGGAATAAATATCTGATCAAATGAAGTCTCCAGCATTGGCGGACGAATTGCAAACGCGTCAAAGCGCGGATATGCGTAAGTTGTGTCCGTGACCGACCATGTCCAGTTTGTTCCCCCGCCACTTATCTTTGTGGTAATCCGAGTTGCATTTTCCGCATACCGCAACACGTTGAATTGAAGTGTGTATTGGACACCAGCCTGGAATGCAGGTGCATTCGAATACGTGCCCGGCTGCGGCCCACTGCCTAATGACCGAAAGTCAGATATCGCACCCATGAGATTAGGACTGTCCAGATTGTGACGAGCGTAAATCTCAAGTGGCGTGTTATCGTTGAATGTTGGGCCAAAGTCAAGGTTCAACATGTATCCACGCACTCCTGTGCCGTTTCCTGCGCTTCCGCTGAACCCATCACGCGGCACGCGTGTTCCACCATCGTAGTAGTCGTACAACCCGATCCTGAGTCCACCGTTGTTGGTAAATGAGTTGTATGAGGCAACGGTAAACGGCAGTGTAACCCTGATCTCACGTCCAATCCCAAGATGAACAGGGGGCGAATTCGAGTCTGTAAAATAACCGATCCACAAGCTTGAGCTGCCGCTCACGGGTGTAGCTGTCACACCAGGGCCCGGGTACGACTCGAAGCTGACTGACGTCGAAGCACGCCAAACCGAGTTACTAACAGTGACAGGTTCATCATCGCGCAGCTCGCCCTCCTCGAAAATGTCGTGGCACACTATCCCGACTGGTGTCGGCGCAGGCTCATAAACTGTCAGGGTCGCTACTGCAGATGTAACTGATACACCACTACATGGCGTTGTCACTATCACACGGTACTGTTTGCCGTTGTCAGCAGCACGCAAAAGCGGCGTCATGTACGTTTCTGAATCTGCACCTGATATGTTTTCCCAACTGACGCCTGAATTCGTGCTCAACTGCCACTGATATTTCCGGCCTGTACCTAGTGCAGACACTCTAAATGTATGCGATAAACCCGCCGCTATCGTCATGTTTGTTGGCGGTGCAACAATCGTTGGGTTCACGCACATGCCAAACCATGGTGTTACATCCGCCCAAGTGGTACCAACCCGAAGCTCGTCAAACTCAAAGTTTGCACCCGAAAAAATAGGAAACCGGCCCGGCCCGGTAGTGGAAGTGTCTTCTGCCCCGTGGGTTGGGTCTTCCCCAATTGACACGCTTGGAGGGGGTAGATTTGCTTCGTTCGTACCAAACGACTCACGTGGCGGGTTGATCCACAGGTAGTAAACATCATTCTCTGAGCCCGGTATGATATTTTGCCTAATTACAACAAACACGGTCTCGCCCACGCTGATGTTAGTGGTTGCAAAGTTCGTAACGTTGCCAGTGCCTTTCGTTAATCCCAATTGCACGTATCCGCCAGCCCTGCGGGCGTATAAATCCCAGTGATGGCGGTTAAAGTTCCCTGCATTTGCTCGCACAACACGAGCCAATAGACCATTCGTATTTCCAGGCCCACCCACATCGGCTAAATTCCTGAACCGCAACAAGAACGAATAGTAAATGTTGGTTTCCCTGGTAGGTGGAAACGTATTAGCGGGAACGAACTGGTTACGCGTGCCCTCCTCGTAATTTCTAGTCAAAAACACCCGATCGCCTTCTGACGCTATGAGGCCGAGGCTTGTGCCGTCCAAACTACCTGCACCGTTTGTAACTGCCGGCGAGTTGGTGGTGAACGCACCAGCTCGCTCCCAACCCTCGCGTGCGTTCCCAACCGCTGGGTCGCCTAAATAACCTGTGCTGAAGCTAACGATCTGGCTCTCTCGGACTAACTCAGCTTGTGCGCTCTGAACCAATAGGGCGCCATATGCAATCATCAATGCCAACTGCATTAGCCTGCTGTAGGATATTTTGACCTTTGTTATTTTTTCACACGTCTTCATAAAGTTAACGCTATTTTAGGCTGAGCTGGAATTCACCGGGCTTTTTCCAACGGTACAATAGGTATTTGGCAAGTGGTTGTCAAAGAAAACCGCGCTTGAATTTTTGCAGCCGACCATGAAAAAAGTGCACTAGACGATCAGATGCAACAGCATCAAAACGTTAAACCGTAGAACCGTTGGCTGCACGGGATGTCGGAATCACTGAGCGACCATCAGCCTTCCATGCGGTGCAGCAAACTGGCTGTGCAGTTCCAATTGTCCAGTGGGCGCGAAAAAACCAGCTTACTGTTGCTGTTTTGGCAGTGAATGAGCTGCACCCTGCCACTCGTTAGGCGAGTCCAGCACAGTGGCAACGCGTACTTTGCACGGCAATTTGCGACGGTTCGCCGTAGCGGACTCTGTTTAGCAGAATTAGACCGCAAAAAGCGCCGAGATAGGGGGTTGATTTGAGATACCTGAAGCTACCCACCTGCAGCAAATTTGAGCGGCATAGCTGCGGTTGAAAAATGCAGGTCAAAACAAGTCGAGCGATGCATTGCAATTGGATTTGCAAGACCGTGGGCTCGGAGAGCTTTTGCGCAACTTACGGGGGTGTGGTTGGGGCAAATACAGCCGACCAAAGATAAGCGTAGGGTTGAGCGTACATATTGTAGCAGCCGCTGTTGGACCTGGCCAAGGCACAACGGGTCACCTTGTTGAGCTTTGTCTTTTATAAACGTGAATTGCCAAAGGGACAGTTTCGTCAGGCTGAATACTTTGCGCGAATAATTGCTTCGGTATGCTGTAATCGCCGAAGAAATACGGCGCAAATTTTTCCAAGTCCAACTTACGGTTAACCGTGGTTGGCATAAAAAGTCGCGTAAGCATGTAGTTTGTTTTCGAATACGCGTTCCACCAATTGAAGATTTTTCGTTCTGAAGTTGGCCGGCGTAGCCACGATGTGTGTTCATTAACAAAAACAACGTACTCAGGTTGTGCAGATTCAAGTTCACGAACTAGCTCCTCCTGCATCTGAGCTGCATATGCATGCGGTTCCATTAACGGATACATGTAGATATAACCTGTGGCAGATTGCCGGCGTGAATAGAAGTAAATCTGTGGCTCCGAGCCTAGTAGTGCAATTTTGGTTTCGGGGGTTGTTTCGCCGCGCAGGTAATCAGCTACTTGAACCGAATCAACAAAGATCGAGCTGCGGTACATCAATTCTGATGCTTCAGCAGGTATTTTGGCAAACCAGACCTGACCATGTACGATTGGCGGATACAAAACCGCAGCCAAGAACAGAATCAAAACAAACGGTGCAAGCAGCAATTCAATTGACGTTACGCGGCGCAACAAATTCCAGCTATAACTCACCGCCACACCCGCAAGAAGCGCAACAGCCGGTAAAGCAAAAATAAAATAGTGATGCCGGAAGTATTTGCCGATCCATAATGTCGCAACTGAGCTCAGCGCAAACCCGATCAAAAAAACTCTGCTTTTTTGAACCCGGCGTTCCCTACTGAGCAAGGCCAGACCAATTGCACTGAGTATCCCCCAAAAAGTGTTGCCTATAGCCACTTGGCCCAGCATGGTGTAAAGGACACGAATACTTTCGCCAAAGGACATAATCGAACCGTACTCCCGTGCGTATGTAAAAGTCCAAAACCAAAACTTGCTAAACCCACCCGCCACCAAAAACAATAAATTTGTTGCAGCAAAAGGTGCACCCAGCCCTACCAGGAACAAGCTGGTTTCCTTGAGAAAAGTGCCCAGCGGCACACATAGCAGTCCACCGCCGGGCCGCTTGGATACGAGCGAAATTATGCGTCTAAGAAAGATTCGGCGGCTCCTAAAAACCTCCGGGTTAATCCGGCAAAAAGCTAGATAAGCTAATCCGAACAAGCCGAACAGTAACCCCGGTTGTTTCATCATGAATGCGATACCGAACATTAACCCACTGATGGCGAGTGTGAGCAGTTTGCCCGACTCGATCCCATTTAAGAGTACGTACAAACCTATCAAAACGAATAGCACCACGAAGTGGCTTGCGTGCGCAGCTAAGCCAAGCACAGACGGGCTAAGTGACACTAGCCCAAAGCCTATTGCTGCAACTATGCCTGCTGTTGTATCCAACAACCGCCGCCCAAGCACAAATACCAACACAATCGAGGCCACGTTGACTAACCACAATAACGTTCGAATCGCTGCGGCTGACTCACCAAGTACAAGCATTGCAATCGCATAAGCGGCGCTTACACCGGGTAGTTTCATGCTATAGACCGATTCGTACGGCAGTTTTCCCTGCAATATTAATTGGGCTACGTAACCGTATTCGCCTTCGTCACGCTCGAGCGGCATTTCCCGGAGGTGAAACCGCACAAATGTCACAAACAACAAGAGAACCGTGAGCGTTATTGCCCACGCATGTTGACGCAAAGCACCTGTTTTGAGTGCTGCGATCAACTTGTGCACCTTATCAACAGGCAGAGATACCGCGCGGCGCAACCACGCCATGTCTAGTTTACCCGTGGAAACATAATGTCGAATTGACACCTTCACATCCCAAGTTCGATACGCAGATTAAACCGGTTCAAGCGCCAGAGTCCAGCTTATTAGTTGCAGTTTAGGGTGTCTGATCAGATCGTTTGATTTGACCTACACACATGCAGATAACTCAAAGTTAAAGATGTACGGGCAAAAAGCAGTATGCTGCTGGTCTTCGCACGGTAAATGAGAATTGCTAACCGTTGGCTAGGTCTGCGTATTTATGAGCCGGTTTATCGGAGAGACCATGTAGAAACGCACTCTTGCCCGATGCGTTATTTGCCCATTGCAGAACTGTGTACAGGTGCGGTCTTTGTCCAAGCGCATTTCTCAACCTGCTTGCGCCGCCACTGAGCTTGCGTAGGCGTGCCACTTTACAAGCCGCTCGCTTACTTTTGCGGAATCCACACAATTGCAGGGTTATTTGTGATAGGACCGGTGTCCGACCAGTATTCGGTGCGGGGGAAACGTGCCACGTGGCCGTCGAGGAAAAGGAAATGTGCACCGCCTGAATGTAGGTTTGTGTGCACGAAAGTCCACCGCCCAACAGCAGGGATGTTTTTGCTGTCAAACATCCAAACAACAACAGACGGCTTCGCAATTGCAGAAATAGGCGTTGGATGATCGGCATCGTCTGTGCCGTCTGCGTATCGGTTCAAGCAGTAGTGAAACAACCGTGTACCGTCGCTCCTTCGTGTGTTAGCCGGGCAAATCCAGATCGAATTGCCAACATCGGCACTTGGATCGTTTCGCCACGGCATCTGGAAGTAAATTGGCTGTGCGATTGTGCGTGGCAGAAGCACATACCAACTGTTTGTGTCCCAGGCCGCTCTCGGTTCGACAGGTGGGTTCGGATTACCTTCGTACGGAAGGAAATCGTCGTTGTCAGCTGTGTACATGCGTGTTGCACCACCCCATTGGCGTAGGTTATTGATGCACGCGCTTGCTCTGACGCGGTGTTTTGCACGCGTCAGCACCGGCAGTAACAACCCCGCAAGCACGCCAATTGTGGCTATGACAAGCAACAACTCGACCAACGTAAATCCACGTTTTTGTGTCATGACACGCCAACGGTTTGAGCTAGGGCCATTTTGGCCCCGTACATTGCGCACTTGATACAACGCAGGCACAGGGATAAGCGAGCAAAAGTTTTGTCGCGCACAGAACTGGCGAATCCGTCACCACATCAGTGATGTAATGTGTCCGGCTGTTAGCAAAAGGCCGCTCCGGATGTGTGTTACTGTCTTAGCCCGGCTTCCACACAGTCCACAGTTGATTCGGGTGGAACGGGCGCTCCACGACTCAGTGCCGCGGCCACAACGTATAGTGGTTGAGTTTGAACCGCGAACGATTGCGAGTTTTGCGGCCGCAAAAACACAAAAGCACCGCAATGTGCGGTGCTGTCTATTCACAGGGTAGCTCAGTCAGACGCCGCCTAACCGAGAAATACCGCACACGCTTAAGCATGTACTACAAGCATTTTCCAAAGGTAGGGACATCCCGCATATGCAGGACCAAGGCGTCTGTGGCTGCGCGGTCGTGGATCCCATTGGAGGGCGCGGTTCCACCCGCACCAACGACTCGGCCGACGTTGAAGTCGGCTCTCCAGTGGATTGCGGACGGCTGGCCCCAGCCGTCCCTACCAACAAATAATCCGGGTCGGTTTGATAACGCAGGGGCAGTGCAGTGCGTCGCCGCCAACAAATTTGCTAGTAGGTCAGACTGTTCATTGTCAGCACTAGAAACACGGTGCACAAGTAGCCTCGGTTCAGAGGTAAAAACGTGAAACGTGTTTTGCGCGGGCGCCCCCGCATGGGCGGGTCCAGCGGCGTGTGGTACTCAGAGTGAAGAGATGTGTTTGGAAAAAAGGAGGTAACGTGGGCGAAGGCTGTCCTTGGCGCAGAAAATTGTGGCGTTGTATGGACGGGCGCGCAAACCCGCTTAGGCTCTTGCCGGGCTGCCGCTCGACAACTGCACAAGGTTTGGTAAGTTTAACGCGTGGGTTTTGCGAGTGAACTAAATACTCTGCCGATCGGCCAGTTGATGCAGCGGGCCATGGCTGCTAGCACTGACGAAGTGCGTGCGAGCCTTGCCAAAGCGCGGCGTACACTGGCTGACTTTGCGCATTTGATATCGCCCGCTGCAGCAGAACCGCAATTGCTCGAACAAATTGCCCGGCAGTCGCATGTGTTGACCCTGCAACGGTTCGGCCGCGTGATTCGGTTATTTGCGCCGTTGTACCTGTCGAACGAATGCGTCAATAACTGCAAATACTGCGGTTTTTCGCGCGACAACACGATTGTGCGTGTGACATTGTCAGTTGAAGAAGTGTTGCGAGAGGCAGATGCTCTAAGGAGACAAGGTTTTCGTAACATTTTGCTTGTAGCGGGTGAACACCCGAAGTTTGTGTCGGTGGAGTATTTGCGCCGATGCATTGCGGCGTTGCACAGGGATTGGCCGAGTATTTCGCTTGAGGTAGGGCCACTTGACACACACGAATACCGCGTTTTAGTTGATGCGGGGGCAGATGGGCTTGTGATCTACCAAGAAACTTACGACCGCGACATTTACGCACAGATGCATACAGCCGGCCCAAAACGTGACTTCGACTGGCGCCTTCACACACCAGAACGCGCGTATGCGGCCGGGTTCAAGCGCCTTGGCATAGGCGCACTGCACGGGCTTGGTGATTGGCGGTTCGAAGCAATTTGCACCGCTGCACACGCGGATTATCTACAGCGCCATTGTTGGAAAGCGTTTCTGACGATTTCAATTCCGCGGCTCCGGCCATGCGCAGGCGAGTTCCAGCCGCTTACGCAGATGACCGAACGCGACCTTGTGCAGCTTGTATGCGCGTTGCGATTGATGTTTCCAGATGTAGGGCTTGTGCTTTCGACGCGTGAATCGCCCAAGACACGCGACGGGTTGATCCCGCTAGGTATCACCCTGATGAGCGCCGGCAGCCATACCGAACCCGGTGGGTACACCGGCGCTGGCCGCGACAAATTGCATCAGACAGTTCGTGGCCGGTTAGTCGAGCTTGCCTCCGGTGCAAGCGAATGGGCGCCCGCACGACAAGCGCAGGT
Organism: uncultured Verrucomicrobiota bacterium; assembly: GCA_964555645.1. Lineage (GTDB taxonomy): Bacteria > Verrucomicrobiota > Verrucomicrobiia > Limisphaerales > DTLC01 > DTLC01. The sequence continues at coordinate 27,252 of CAZKTA010000010.1, read as the reverse complement.
AGGCGCGACCGAACAATTTGTGATCGCGGATGAACGGTCGCCAGCCGAGATTGCCGATGTGATCCGACGACTCGGTTACGAACCGGTTTGGAAAGATTGGGACATGGCACTGAGCGCGTAACTATGACTCTTGAGGCAGTTCTCGACCATCAAATAGGTTGCTACCGGCGAATGACCAAGGAAGAGCCCATTGTCATAGCACTGCGCCCGCATGAGTTGGCATGCGAGATTACTTGCCAGCCAATCCGCACGCTGCATCCCCAATCAGACGAGCGCCAGATTGAACGTTTACTCCGGGTACAGCTTGAGCTGCCAAAGACAACATGACAGAGCCAAACCTGTTAATGGACTGCGTACGCTGGCTTAGCCAGCTTGAGCTGCCGTGTATGTTAACTCGATCAATGGCCGGTAACTATTGTGGTCTTGCCCGCACAACGGATGACCTGGACTTTGTTATCGAGGTAGCACTGTCAACAGCACCGAATTTAGTGGACGGATTTAAGCATGAGTTCTTTATTGACGAACCCACCGGCCGGGCAGATTTCCACCCGCTATACGTGTTTAGTGCGATTAACAACAGGTCCGGATTGAAAATTGACTTCTGGCGTCTGCAACCGCACTCATTTGAGCAACAAATGTTTGCGCAGCGCGAAAATGTCGCATTCTTCGGTGCCCCAGCCTGGATTGCCACTGCCGAGGATTTACTGCTGCACAAGCTGTACTGGGATCGCATCAGCCTCGCCGAGCGCCGAGTTGCTGATGCGGCGGGAATTACCGCGGTACAAAAATCGGGGCCCGATGAAGCTTATTTGCAGTTGTGGACTGCAGAAATTAGGTGTGTTAGACACAATTTTCGAGGAAATGCCGGCTGGGAAAAAGAGGCTGCAACAGAGTGGAACGGTAAAGTGCTAAATCCAAACTCGCATCTGCCAATTGTGAGCTGCGGCTTAACAGTAAAAGCCAACGGTCAAAATAAGTTTTGAATGTAACTGAGAGCAAACGTGTCAGATGAACCTAGAGTAAATGAAGAAGAAGTATTCACGACGTAAGTTTCTTGCGCTGCTTGGGGTGAGCGCAGTTGGCGTGGCCGGCTACGGCGGCGTGATTGAATCTGGGCGGTTTGTCGTCAGACGGCATCAAGTTCGGCTTGGCAGATTCAGCAGTCGGGCGCCTGTTACAATTTTGCATTTATCTGATTTCCATGCATCTGCTGTGGTGAGTTTGGCGCATATCAGTAAAGCAATTGAGCTTGGGTTGGCTTACAAACCTGATCTGATTTGTCTGACCGGCGATTTCATCACGCGCCGATACGACCGATTCGACGAGTACGCGACTATGCTGTTGCCCCTGGCGAAACACGCGCCTACGTTTGCTTGTCTTGGCAACCACGACGGAGGCGTATGGGCGAAACGAAGATATGGGTACCCGGACACGACCCAAATAAGCACTTTGCTACGCAAAGGCGGCGTACAACTGCTCCAAAACACCGCCGAGTCGGTGCAGATTAAAGGATGGCACCTTAGCGTGCTGGGCTTGGGCGACTACTGGTCGGGGGACATGCAACCTGAATTAGCCTTCCAACGAACCACCGACAACGATTCGGTAAGGCTCGTGCTGGTTCACAACCCGGACAGTATCGAAGAATTGAATCCGTACAGGTGGGATTTGATGTTGTGCGGACACACACATGGCGGTCAGTTGCGGTTGCCGGTGTTGGGCACGCCATTTGCGCCTGTGAAAGATGCGCGGTTTGTCGAGGGCTTGCACGAATACAATGGCCGCTGGGTGCATGTGACGCGCGGTGTAGGCAACCTACTCGGCATACGTATAAACTGTCCGCCTGAAGTCAGCTTGATTACGATTGTCGGATGAAAACCGTGATTGCAAACGGCAAACCTGTGGAGGCCAAGGTACCTTGCACAATCGAAGAATTCCTCGTTGCGCAAGGGTTTCTGCCCCGTAGTGTTGTAGTCGAGCACAACGGTGAGGCTGTCTCACCATCGGAGTTTCCGAAGCGCATTCTTAACGCAGGTGATAAACTCGAGATTGTCAGGGTGGTAGCAGGCGGGTAGAGAACAGTTTATGGTGACTTCCCTGCTTTAAAGGAAGCGTAAGCGTGCCTGCCGTGCGCTCAGTTCACTTGAAAAAGAGCAACCGTAGCCCAACCAAAATCAGGAATCCGCCAAAAGCGCGCTTGAGATCGTCACCCTTGAGAAATTGCGCTAGCCACGCGCCCATGAACCCGCCCAAAAGTGCCGTGGGCACAAGGGCAAACCCGATCTGCCAGACAACGTTTCCGGCATGGTTGTGTTTGAGCGCGCCAACCAACGCCGTTGGTACAATCACAATTAACGATGTTGCCACCGCCTGGTGCGGTGTCAGCCGCATGAGATAGATCATCGCCGGCACCATAACAACACCGCCACCGACACCGAACATGCCGCTGCTCAGACCGCCGAGCAGCCCGATCAAGCCGGCCAACACGTAATTCATGGCTCGATAAATTCACTTGTTTGATGGGTGTGGACAACATTTTTCTTGGCTTGGCAAGTGGTTGTAGATTAACCGGTTAAAAGTTTTTCAAGAAAGCCGCTTGCATTTGCGTGCAAAGGGCGTATTGTTTGGCCAACCAATACAAACACAATGCTTACCTTTCGAATTTTCCCCGGCCAAATCGCCATGCGCGGTTTGGGTGGAATGTTAATTAGTGCAGCTATACTTTGTGTGTGTCAGCTCAACGCAACAGCAGTTGAAGCCGATAAACCGCAGACAAATGCAGCTGATGCAGCCTGGGCCGAGCTTGAGAACGCGCTCCAGGCGCCGCAGCCGCCCATCGAATGGCAGATTATCCAGCCCACCGATGAACAAATCGCCCAGTTCAGGGCCAAATACAGGCAGTTTGCTGAGGCAGGCGCAGACAAGGCCAAGGAGTTTTACACGCGGTTCCCCAACCATACAAATGCATTTAGAGCGCGGCAGGCTGAGTACGGTCTGTTGGCAGCGGCTGTGTTGACAGGTGCAACAAACCAACGCGTGCGATTAATCGCCACCGCAGACGAATTGCTCAAACAACCCGGCTTATCGCCAGACGACAAATTTGAAATCCGCAGTAGCCAGATTCAGTTCATAGCTCTGGCCCGCGACACCAAGGACCCGATCGAAGCTGCTGCTGCCTTCGAGAAAGATGTACGCACCTTACAGAAAGAATTCCCGGACAGAGCCGAGGTATGGCAGATGTTATCCGAAATTGCGCACCAGTATCCACCCGAAAAAGCGCGGCCGTTACTTAAAGAAATCGTTGACGGCGGCGCACCGCAACAAGTCAAAGACGAAGCGCGTGCAACGCTTAAAAAGTTCGACATGCTGGGCAAACCCATCCCGCTCAAGTTCACCGCACTAGACGGCCAGGAAGTTAACCTAGAAAAGCTCAAGGGCAAGGTTGTCCTCATAGATTTCTGGGCAACATGGTGCAGACCCTGCGTTGTCGAGATGCCAAACGTAGTCAAAACATACGAAAAACTGCACCCGAAGGGATTTGAAATCATCGGCATCAGTTTCGACCGTCAACAAGACAAGGCGCGACTCGACGACTTCATCAAAGAATACAAAATTACCTGGCCGCAGTATTTCGACGGTAAATTCTGGCAGAACAAGTACGCCGTAGAATTCGAGATACACCGCATACCGACGATGTGGCTTGTAGACAAAAAGGGTAACTTGCGCGACCTAAACGCACGTGCAGATCTCGAAGCAAAAGTCGAAAAACTTTTGGCCGAGTGACATTTCCAAATCCGGCGTACCGGACACACAACCAAAAGCCTGACAAACACAGATTTGTCCTCGGTATCAGCGAGAAAAAGCCCGGGCTAATCCTGATCTGGTGGTAGGGTTGCTGTGCGGCGCGCTGCATCGTTTGGATGGAAAAACAGATCGGCACTAATCCACGCAGGCCAGTCATAGAACCGCTTGTTAATACCCGTTGCGGTTTGGAATTGCATCATTGCCAAAAGCCAGAGCGTTAACTCCATGCGCAGTGGGCAACGCACTGTCCAGCCTACTAAACCCCAAAAATTGGCTTGGGAACACACCTGTCCCGCACCTGCGGGACCGAGGCGTCTGTGGCTACGCGGTCGTGGATTCCATTGGAGGGCGCGGTTCCACCCGCGCCAACGACTCGGCCGACGTTGAAGTCGGCCCTCCAGTGGATTGCGGACGGCTGGGCCAGCCGTCCCTACCATTGTATTTTGCGTGGTAGGGTCGGCTCGCCGAGCCGACCGAAATGTCCAGATGCATGAGACCATGCATGTCTGCCACAAAAAGTCGGGAACATGAGACAGAAAGACCCAGACGCATGAGGCCGTGCGTCCCTACCTTTTGAACGAATTTGGTAGGGCTGCCTTGCCGAGGCGTCCGCACAAACGCCCCTGCGCAGACTTCGGTTCAGACATATCGGCGGCGCGTCCCTACCCTCCGCATAGGCTCTGCGTCTGCGCGGTATGCCGGTAAATTGCCACAAAAGGACGCACAGATCGCAAAAGCTTTATGTTGTCCTTGTGTTTTTATTGTTGTTTGTGCACCGTTTGGGGCGACTGATTTGATGGAATAGCACCAAGCTTCATCCGTCAGCAAGATGTGGCCAGCGTGTTCGGTTCAGTTTTAGTCCTTACAGACTCTGTGCTTCCGCGTCTTTGCGGTTTACCTTCCGGACGCGTGAGACCATACGGACATAACAAAAGATTCTAAGGGCGGGGTCGTCCCGTGCCCCGGAAAATTGGCTGGTAGTTTGCTACAATTGACGCAGCCCCTGCAGACTTTATTTGGGCTTTCGGCGGGCTGGCCGACCCAGCTAAGCTGAAAGCAGTATGGACTGGCTGTTTAATTTGGTTTGGCACGACGGCAAACTTTTCGGCATAACATGGCATTTCTGGAAGGTCGTGGGCTGGCTTGGTAACGCGGTGTTTTTTTCGCGGTTCCTGGTACAGTGGTACGCAACCGAACGGCGTAAACAAGTGGTTGTGCCTGCAGCCTTTTGGTGGCTGAGCCTGGCAGGTGCGTCATTGTTATTTGCCTACTCGGTCTGGCGCAGGGATTCGGTATTCATTTTCGCGTATGCATTTACTTGGATCCCGTACGCGCGGAACTTGATCATCCACAGACGGCACCGAGCAGCACACATGCAATGTGCCGCATGCAAAACCGTCTGTCCGCCAGGGTCACGGTACTGCCCGGCCTGCGGGGTGGCGCTAAAGCCCGCAAACCAGGCGACCACGCTCCCTAAGGCATAACCCGGCAAGTGCACCCTCAGATTTACTGGCGTTGCGCCGGGCTACTGTCGCTGTGCAGGGGCGGGAACAACAGGAACGGCTTGTGTTTGCGGGCTGGTTTGCAACAGGTTGTATTTGGCCAGGATGGGATTGAAATCTGCGTTTGTCTTTGCAAATGCCTGCAGGCTGTTCACAAGCATTTGAACCTGCGGCTGCGCGTTTGTCCGGTAGTTTTCAACGTACCGGCTCAGTTCGACCGCACGCCGGTTAGTTGCAAACAATTGGCGCAACAAATACAGTCCCAACGCGCCGCCTATGAACAGGTTTGCTACCAGCACGCCAATTAACAGCCGTTGCAATGATGCAAACTCCGTTCGCAAGTCGTTGTTGCTTGAAGTGGTGGGCTGTTGACCTGGTGTTTGATTTTGTGACGGTTCCATAGGTCGAACAAATTGCTGTGGGGTTAACGTGCGCGTGTGGGCGTAGTCGGTTGAGCAAGAACTTGTTGTGGCACACCGGCGCGTTGCAAGATTGTTGTGACAGCCGGGTTTTTCTTGCTGTACTCGATTGTATCGTTGATTAACGAGCTAATAATCATGCCCGTATTTTGGATTTGAGCAGCTTGCATTTCCAACGTCCTGAGCCGGCGGAAATTGCGTTCGTAGCCTAACGCAAGCCCAAATGTGATCACAGCACCAACAATCAGTACGCCCAACAAAAAAGTTATTAGTGGATTGGTCTTCATACGTTTCGGCGACGACTTTAACCCGCTCAGGCCACACACGCCAAGCAGTTTTTCTGGCTCACAAGACGACCAATGAAAACCTGATGAATAATCGCAAAGTACAAGTCCAGCTCTGTGGTTTTACCCGACGTGTAAATACGCAAAACCCTAGGACTGGCTTTGGGCTTAAAAAGGTGGTTGATTTTAAGCCGTGAGCGTGGCATTTACTTTTGACAGCTTTTGCAGTAAATGAACCTTGCTCGCATGGCGAAAGAAGAACCGATTGAATTGATTGGTTCAGTAACTCAAGTGTTGCCGGGCACGATGTTTCGTGTGGCGCTGCCCAATGGGCACGTTGTGCTCGCGCATATCTCAGGTAAGATGCGCAAGAACTTTATCCGCATCAGCGTGGGCGACAAAGTCAGCGTCCAAATGTCGCCATACGACCTTGGCAAAGCGCGCATCACATATCGGCACGGATAAGCAAGAATTGCTCTGGCTGGCTTAACACACAACGACCTGTTAAAAGCAGGCACCTGCTTTTGCTTGAGGGTCGTGTTTGGCTTCTTCACCTGTGTGGCCCAGTGGGCAATGCGCGTGCAAGAAACGCTTGCCTAAACCGGTGCCTATGTTAGCGCATGCGCAACAGTCTTTCTGTAACAAGTAATCTCAACGCACGCCATTTTGCATAGCCGCGTTCGAACGACACGTAATCGTAGCGCTTACTAAGCCGGTTTAATTGTGACTCACTTGGTATGCGGCGCCCAAAAAATCGCGGGATGATGCGCTCCCAAGCCCGCTCAACAAGCACAACGCGATCCGGATACCGGTTTTTGACGTAATGCCCATAGGTTTCGTATTCGCTGAACAAGTTCGGGTGCACTGGCTCAAGCACACTCATGATCTTTAAGACCCAGTTGTGGTGCACTGGCACACGCCGTTCAATCAACTCGAGCATCTCGCGCACAATGGATTTTTGCACAATCATGTGCTGAGCAATGAACGAACATTCGCGGTTTGGCTCTTGGCCAATCAACCGCCGGTAAGTAGCAAAGTACGGCGCGTGAAACTCGGTGGCTCGAGTGAGCAACATCCTGCCCTGCTGATCAAAGAACCGCATCGGCCGCAGTGGCACGGTGTCAGCGTCCCAAATCAGGTAATAATCGTCTTCTGGCTGAACAAATGCGTATTGCAACTTCAAGAACTGTTGGTAATACCACCCTGCACCAGCGGGGAAACCCGGCAAATTGAACCCAAGCAGCTCAGACAAGCTTAAGCCCGGAATGAACCCTTTTTCGGAAATCACCGTGGCACTTTTACCAAGCCGCCGCTGCACCAGCTCACAGTCATCTTCCGGTACAAGCACAATCAGCCCGGCAAACGGGATGAGCTTGGGGAGCCTGGCTACAGCTAGTTCGAGCACAGGCAAGTCCCGTGCACGACATGTGGTGACAACTTGCAGCGGCCGGTTAACCATGCCGCCGGCATTGTCTTGGCTTGTGTTCCGTTGCTGATAGCTCACGTTCATTGGCTCTCAGGAAACGCGCGTGTGACCGTTTCCTAACAAGCAAGCACCTCTATACGCCGGAGCGTTGTTCACATTGATTATGCTTTGGGTTAGCCGCCCAGTTCGTCCAGTACTTCACAATAAATTTGAATGTGGTGACGCGCGATTTCAGTTGGATGATACCGCTGACGCATCACTGCCGCAGCCGTCTTTGGCCGTGGCCAGCCAGCTCGTATCCAAGCGGTGATGCGTCGTCCCAACTCCGCCCAGTCGCCATCTGCAACCAACTCCGCGCCTTCCACACCGTCGGCAATATCTGGGATACCGCCCACACGAAATGCGAACAACTTAAGATTCCGCGTCAACGCCTCAGCAACAACAAGCCCAAATGATTCGGTTGCGGCCACATGCACAAGCGCAGAAGCACTGTCGTAGAATGAAACAATTTCGGGCCCTGACGTCGGCCCGTGATAGCTGGCCCAACCCAGGTTTTTCGACGACTCGATAGCACGCCGAAAGTTTGTCGCATAAAGGTCGTTATTGTTGCACTCGCCAAGAAACTGTAGCTCAAAATCAAGCCCAGCATCATCACGCAGCCTCTTGCACAGTTCTAACAACTCAATCTGCCTTTTGTGCACGGAAACTGTGCCTACGTTTAAGAGCACGCATTTTTTGCCAAGGCGCACTTGCGGTTGGTGTGGTAAACCAAAATAAAATCCTCTAATCGCGTTTGGTACACGCCAGGTTCGGGAGGCATACTGCCGGGCAAAAGCTTCAGTGTGAGCCGAGTTGCAAAACACACCGCCCACACGCCGCAACGCGAATCGCTCAAGCAAGGCGGCAAACCAGTAAAAACTGCCTGGGCGCGCCTTCAACACACGCGCTACTTCGCTCATAATCCCATGAAGTGTGACGACATTTGGAAAACCAGATAACACAGCACTTAGTGCACATTCGCGTTCGGTCCCTTGCCCATGCACAATATCTGGATTTAACTCACCAAGTTTGCGCCGCACCGCGCGCACACAGCCTTGGTAAACGGTCCGCATCCAACCGAGCTTCGGCACATATAACGCGTGATAATGAATGTTCGGCGCAAGCCGCTCATAAGGCGAAACCCGGTTTTGCACACAGGAAATGATGTGAACCTCCGGTTCCCCCAGCTCAGCAAAACCCTCCAGTAACGCCTCGGGCGCGGGCCCAAACACCGGCTTTGGCAGGTGGTAAAGCCGCCTGTCCTCACGATTGTCGGTCAATATGATCGCAACACGCATTGTCCGAACCAAAAGCAAACCCACCAAACGCGCCAACTTAGCTTGGTTGCAGCCGGCTGGCTGAGCCCTTACAGTTGAGCGCCAGGGCCAACTTAATTGTCTGAATTGTTATGTGCAAGGCGTGCAAAACAACTGCACAAAGCTTCGTTGTTGACCGGCGATTCGGAAACCGCCAACCCTTTTGCCCGAGATGAAACGCACTCGATCGTCCAACTCAAAATGGTGAACCTTGCCAAAATCGCTAGGCGGCTGTACGGGTCGTCAGTTGCATGGTTTTGGTTTTTCAACGTGCTACGGCTTGCCTCGGGCGTGCTGTTACTGCCGTTGCTGATAAAGCTGCTCCCGAAACCAGATTTCGGCATGTACTACGTATTCCTGAGCCTGGCCGCTGTAGTGCCGATGCTGGACTTCGGGTTTTCGGTCAGTATCGGTCGGGCGGTCAGCTACGCCATGGGCGGCGCGCTCGAGTTAAAACCGGAAGGATACGTCCCAGCACAGCATGCCGGCAGCCCAAATTACAAATTGCTCTGGGAACTGTTGCACACAGCGCGCACGCTGTACAAGTGGTTGTCCCTGGCTGCATTTGTGTTTTTGGCCGGGTTCGGCACTTACATGGTACAGGTGCGTGTGAGCGAAACGACCATGCCCGCCGTCACCTGGATCGCATGGGGCGTGACACTGGTGAGTGCAGCGTGGGAATTGTACGCGGGTTGGTGGAACGTGTTCCTACGCAGCATGAACAAAGTCACATTGAGCGCCCAGCTCGGCACGCTCGCATACGGCGTGAAACTTGGTCTAGCCTGCCTCCTGCTCTTGCTCGGGGGCGGACTTTTAAGTGTGCCAATCGCAGGATTTGTTTCTAGCCTGCTGCAGCGTCAGCTTTCACGGCGCAGTTGCCTGGCATTGCTCAGTGCACCGCCTGATTCTACCGACTCGACAAACGTCAAAAAGTTGCTTGCTATACTCTGGCCGAACACGTGGCGACTGGGTCTGCAGTTCCTGAGCACATACTTGGGCAGCAACGCAAACATGTTGATTTGCCAAACTGCGTTCGGGCTTGCGGCAAGTGCTGAGTACGGCTTGTCGCTCCAATTGATCAGCATCTCAAGCAGCATGGCGATGGTATGGACCACGGTTAAATGGCCGTTGGTTGGTCAGTACCGCACAAGGGAAGACTATGCTGCGCTACAACGAATCCTCAGACCACGGCTCTGGCTGCAGTTCCTCACTTACACGGCGCTCGCAGCCGGGGTAATTATTTTCATCCCCTGGGCACTGCGTGAACTTGGGTCAAACAAAACAATTTTACCTCGACTATGGATGATTCTGCTGGCGCTAAACGCTTTGTTGGAAATGAATTTTTCGTTCTGGACAACACTTATCTCGACCGAGAACAAAATGCCGTTTGTATTCCCAACGGTGGTAACAAACATATGCAGCCTCGGCCTGGCACTGGCACTTGTAGCTCTAACCCAACTCGGCCTGGCATCGCTGGTTGTGGCGCCATTACTAGCCGGCAGCGCTTTCAACTACTGGTTCTGGACCATCAAAGGCCCAAAAAGTATCCGCACACAGTTTCTCGAGTTCATGCTCGGCAGCGCGCCCCGAGTTCTCGCACATGAACCAGTGACCCGCAAGTAACGCACACAGCGCGTGTGCAAAAAAACACTTGCAGCAAGTGCTGCCTTGGTGCATTATAAGCCTCGCCTGGTCGCGGGGTGGAGCAGCCCGGTAGCTCGTCAGGCTCATAACCTGAAGGTCGGTGGTTCAAATCCACCCCCCGCAACCAATCTTTGAACTGCTAAATGCCGCTGACCACAAAACAATACTATGTCTATGTGCTCCAAAACCAGACCGCTAAACACTACATCGGCCTGACCGAAAACCTCCATCAACGACTCGCACAACACAACGCCGGCCTCTCCAAATGGACAAGGGCAAAAGGTCCATGGCGCCTTGTCTGGCACATAGGCCCCATGTCACTGTCTGAGGCACGCAAACTCGAAAACCTCCTCAAACGCCAAAAAACCGGCACCGGCTTTTACGCCATCACAGGACTGCAGCCGCCAGGCTCATAATCCCGCAGGCGCGGGATCGCTGGTTCAAATCCACCCCCCGCAACCAATCTTTGAACTGCTAAATGCCGCTGACCA
>CAZKTA010000010.1:0-16230 GCA_964555645.1 uncultured Verrucomicrobiota bacterium | reverse complement strand
GAAAACCTCCTCAAACGCCAAAAAACCGGCACCGGCTTTTACGCCATCACAGGACCGAAACTACCAGCGTATTGCCAACATCTTTGCTGGTTGCACCCGCCCTGTAACGCTTAGGAAACCCTTGGCTGCGCGGGCGCGCAAGGGCCGAATTCAAATTGTGCTCGGTACCACGGCGAAAACCTCGTGTGACCGCTGAGCTGGTACGTTGTGTTGTTAATGATCGGCTAGTGAGGTGGGGCTAATGCCGATCATACGTTTGGCAAACGCACTTGTTGGTTTTTTTGGACGCGACAATTCATTCTGCGTCTGATAGATAAACTCAAACCGGACCTGGCTTGGGGCCACACTAGACAGCGCAACTCGGGATGAACCGACCATTGTTGACAGTTGCGGTGTTGTACGTGAGCGGGCTGCTGCTCGCTGAGTTTGTGCCGTTTGAGCCGATCAGCCTGGTATGCTGCGCATTTGCGCTTGGTACATCTGCACTTGCGATGGCCAGGGTGCGGCTGTATTTGCTGCTGCCACTGCTAATGCTCGTGGGGGCGGTAAACCTTACACTTCACAAGGCAATTCTTTCGCCATTTGATCTGCGGGTGTTATTCGGTGAACGCCCCGAGCTTGTCACTGTGCGCGGCCGGCTGGTGCAAACTCCTTCAGCTCGGCTATACGAGTTCGATCAAACCGAGAGTTGGCACACGGTCGGCCAGATTAAAGTTGAATCAATCCGCCACGACAACTCGGATTGGGAACCCGCGTTGGGCCGTGTAGCCTTTAGTGTACCAGGTGTTTTAGGACCTGAATTCTTTGCAGGAGCACGTGTGGAGGTAACCGGTGTGGTCGCGCCACCTAAACCGCCGATTGCAGAGGGTATTTTTGATTACCGCAGCTATTTGATGCGCCAAGGAATCTACTACCAGTTGCGCACCAAAAGCACCAATAGTTGGCGACTAGTCGTGAGCAAAGATTCGCCCCAAACACCGCCATTGAGCGACAGGTTTGTGGTATGGGCAAGAAGCGCACTTGCACGTGGTTTATCCGAAGACGATGAACAGGTGCAGTTGCTCTGGGCCATGACGCTCGGGTTCCGACCCGCGTTGACCGATGAGGTTGCACTTCCATTCATGCGCTCAGGCACAATGCACGTTTTCGCCATCAGTGGTCTGCATGTCGCACTGATTGCTGGAATGCTGGTGACTCTTTTACGCGTGATGCAAATACCGCGCAGTGTTTGTGGCGTGATCGTGATCCCGGCGTTGTGGTTTTACACAGCCGCAACCGGTTGGCACGCGTCTGCCATCCGCGCAACCGTGATGATGAGCGTGGTGATTTTGGGCTGGATGCTTAAGCGCCCTACCGACCTGTTAAACTCACTCGGCGCAGCAGCACTGCTGATTTTGATTTGGCAACCGTTCCAGCTTTTCCAAGCAAGCTTTCAATTGTCATTTGCAGTTGTGTTGAGCTTAGGACTTCTGACACCGCACTTTCAAAAGCTATGGCAGCGGTGGACTCAACCTGACCCTTTTCTGCCAGATGAACTACGGCCGCGCTGGCAACGTTGGTTGCTCAGGGCCGGCTATTGGTTGGGCGCGGCACTTGCGACATCACTTGCTGCGTGGCTCGGGTCTGCGCCGCTTATTGGACAGTATTTTCATCTTGTAACACCGGTTACATTACTTGCGAACGTTGTTGTGGTTCCATTGGCCGGGCTTGCGCTGGCAAGCGCAATGGCAAGTCTCGTTACTGCAGGCTGGTTTTCCGCTTGCTCGATACTGTTCAACCACAGCGCGTGGTTTTGGATGCTACTGGTGAGTAAGATCAGCCAAACAGCCGCAGTCATTCCGTACGGACATTTTTATGTGCGTAGCCCACCACCGGTTGCTTTCGTCTTTTACTACGGGCTGTTACTAGCCCTGTTGAGTGGCTGGTTGAAAAACCTAAAAGCGCGCAAGTGGCTTGTGCCAAGCCTCACAATTTTGGGCGTACTTACAGCCATTCAATGGTTTTCCGAACAAAACATGGCGCGACTGACAGTGCTACCACTCTGGGGCGGCCACGCTGTGTATATTGAACCAGCCGGGCGCAACAGGGGCGTGTTAATTGACTGCAGCAGCGCTTCTGCGGCTGAGTCTATACTTGCGCCGTTTCTGCGCGCACGCGGGGTGGACCGTTTGCATACATTTGTACTTACTCACGGACATGCGAATCAGATCAGCGGCGCGCCATTCATCGCTGAACAGTTTAGACCCGCTCTAATTGCAACCAACACAGCAAAATTCAGGTCGCCCGTTTACAGACGTACAGTCGCCCAATTGGCCGAAACACAAAGACACTGGCTCGGGTTGCACCGCGGTGACGGGCTCGGGCCATGGACAGTGTTACATCCTGAAGCTGACGATTCATTTCAGCAGGCTGATGACGTTACTCTAGTATTGCTTGGCGAAATTAAGGGTACACGAGTTTTGTTGCTCTCAGACCTAGGTCGGTCAGGGCAAAAGCTCCTAATGGAACGCTACCCCGAGCTTGCCGCTGACATTGTCATAACCGGTTTGCCTGCCGATGGCCAACCCCTGACAGATTCACTGCTTGAGATTGTCAAGCCCAAGCTTGTCATTGTGGCTGATTCAGAATTTCCGGCCACGCGCCGGTCAACAACTGAACTCCGCCAGCGACTCTCTGAACGGCCATTTCAGGTCATTTACACTAGCCAGGCCGGTTCTGTGCGGATCACATTCCGAAAAAACAGTTGGAAGCTACAAACTGCGTTAATTCCAGACCCGTTCCGGTGACACACAAGTGATGGCGACTGCATGTGGTCGGCTCGCTTTACGTCTGTAAGTGCGCGGCGTAATTAAGTCTCTTTTTGGGAAGCGCTAAATTAAAAACCGCGCCCCGGCATCAGGATCGGCGTAAACTGCCCTATCACATAAATTGATTGCCTAATCACTACAGCCCCGGTCGTTTCGGAGGCGGCACATACCCAAAGTGCCAGTATTGGAACCACAGATCGTCGAGCTTACATTTGGCAGCGTGTCCGTCCACATAGACTATTTGCACAGTACCTGGCATTGGCTGGTTAACCGGGTGCGTTCGGGGCGCTTGTCTTGGGTGTTTCCCCCAGTGCCGTGCGATTACCACACGTGGCATCGGCCCGGTTTGTGGATACGCGCCTAGGCCCTCGAATAAGTTCACCGTCGAGCCGCTCACGCTGGGCTGGTCATTTGCCCTCGGCCAGGCGTCGGGCCATGTGCCATCCACAAACATCGGTGTAAGCACCGGCCTTTGGACGGAGTTGATGTTCCTAAAAAACCTCTGCTGGTCGCCAGCCCACTGATTTGCCCCTGCCACCGTGTACAGCCAACCGTTTATTGTGTAGCTGCCGTTGGTTGTAATAGATGACCAAGACCATGCATTGGCTGCAGTCCCCTTAAAATAAGTTTGTGGGGGCGGAACCAAATCCTGAGCCAATGGACACAACCGTATCTGATGCACCTTGGCATGGTAAGCAATCAAGGTGTACATCCACAATTCGCCTGTCCCGTAGTTTATCGGCCCGTTGTCATCCATGTAATTTATTCCTGCAAGGCCGAGGTTTCTAAGGTTACTCAAACACTTGGTGCCCTGGACTTTGAGCTTTGCCGTAGAAAGAGCCGGCAAAAGCAAAGCCGCCAATATAGCTATGATAGTCACCACCACCAACAGCTCTATGAGCGTAAACGCACACGGGGGCTTAGTAAAACCCGGCGAGGATTTTATTTGGAATTGCTTGTCTTGTGCCATTTTTCGATCAGTAGATAACGGTTGTCAGTTTTGCAAAATCCACCAAATTAACGTTTGCTTGTCCAGGGCATTTTCAGTTTGCCTTTGGCCAAAGGCTTTCCCAATACTGTAACCACTGTAATTATCTGCCCTCCAACCGCAAGCGTCAACCCTGTCAAATGCCATGGTCTATACTAAATAGCTGCCAAACTCACGCTGCAAAGTGGGGATAAATTCTCCGAATTAGGTTTCCGTTCTCCGGCGCTGAATGCTCGGAGCTCATTGAAAAACCGATAGTTTTCTAGGCTTGCCAAGCGATTTGACAAGCTTTTGGTGTTTCTGGGTGCCCGAAATGTTAACCGAGCTTTCAAAGGGTTTTTGTGGCCAATTTTGGTTCCAAGCGGTATTTGCCCCATTCGGCGCGCAACTTGCCTGGCCATGGCAATTTGCAAAATTAACCCAAAGCGTCTGCAAACCGAACAGGTACGGTTCAAAACCCGCAAAATCCCCGCGGGTGTGAAGCCCAACATGTTAGCTTTTATGGGAACCTGATGAGGTTGTGATGGGAACGTGGAATGCAAATGAGTTCGGTGACGGCGCGAATTTCCCGAACGACTCCGAAGGCATCAGCAGACTCCACAGTAAGAAATGCAGACAGATACTGGTGGTGGGTGGCCGCGTCATTTTCATTACCATGAGGCAACTCCGGGCTCAGTCACAATGGCATCGGGCCGGGGCCAGGCGGTAAGACATATCTATGGTGGAGTCCGTGGACAAATAATGGCCGCCGATAAATTTGGGGCATTCTTTGAAAGACACTCCGCCCGAAAACGCATCGCCCGCCAATCTCATGAGAGTGCATGCGATGCGTAGCGCTAAACCGGTCTAATCCGCCCGGTTAAGCTTGCGCCACAGACACGCATATCCACAAAATCCGGTCTGTGCAGACCGGCCGCCATACAAATGGCCAGCCTTTGCCACGGCACAATACAACGCAGCTGTTTCTAGCAGCCTTTTGCATAGTTATGCTGTGCCCAGTGTTCAACCCATGTGCATCCGAGTTGCCGAGTTACTTCACCCGCACGTGGCAAGTCGAGGACGGCTTGCCACAAACCGGTGTCACTGCAATCGTCCAGACTCAGGACGGCTACATCTGGGTCGGCACGCACAATGGCCTGGTACGATTTGACGGTGTGCGGTTCAAGGTTTTCGACACAGCCAACACACCACAGTTGCAGAGCAGCCGAATAACGGCTCTGTTCGAGGACTCAGAAGGCAACCTGTGGATCGGGCAGGAAACAGGTGAGCTCGCGCGGTACAGCAGCGGCAGGTGTTTTCCACAGGAAATCGGTGGCGCGTGGGTACGCGCTAAAATTGTCGGGATCGGAA
Organism: uncultured Verrucomicrobiota bacterium; assembly: GCA_964555645.1. Lineage (GTDB taxonomy): Bacteria > Verrucomicrobiota > Verrucomicrobiia > Limisphaerales > DTLC01 > DTLC01. The sequence goes on along the minus strand of CAZKTA010000010.1, from coordinate 11,085 downwards.
CCGACGACGCGGCTCAGGTGTGGGCATTAAACAACGAAGGTCAGCTCGCCCGGGTGCGTGACGGGTATATTCTGACCTCACCGGCTGGGTCTGCAACAGGTTTAATTGCACTTGTTCACGAGAGGTCGGGTAAAATCTGGGTCGTACGAAACGGTACTGCATCGGTGCTGGAAGACGCCGCACTTAAGCCGCTGCAGTGTGGTGCTGATCCGGCGCCTGAGTTTGTACAGAGCGTCTGCCCGGCTCGTGGTGGTGGAATTTGGGTAGCTGCTGAAGGCACACTCCGCAAATGGAACGGTATCAAGTGGGACAAGGACCTCGGCCCGGCACCGTGGGGTACAACTGCACTGAGCGTGTTTACGGAGCTGCGCTCGGGTATGCTTGCAGCTGGCACACCAGACCGCGGTTTGTACCTCGTGAGCACCAATGGTGAGGTGTTGCATTTTAGTCATACAAATGGCCTACCACATGACTGGGTCCGAAGTCTGTGCGAAGATCACGAGGGCAATTTGTGGATCGGCACCGGCAGTGGTGGTTTGGCTGTGTTAAGCGCTGGCAAGGTGGGTGTAGTGAACGCACCTGATCATTGGCAAGGGCGCGCTTTGTTAGCTGTGTGCGCAGGCAGCGACGGCGCGTTGTGGATTGGTACCGAGGGCTCAGGTTTGTATTGTTTCCGGGATGGAAACTGGACTCGCTACGCAGAAGAAGCCGGCATATCGAACTTATACGTGTGGTCTATTGCTGAGGACGCCGCGGGCCGGCTCTGGTTGGGGACGTGGAGCGGCGGCTTGCTTATGCAGCAGGGCCACAGGTTCGAACGCGCACCCGGAACAGAAAAACTGGCCATGCCGATGCCGGCCATTTTCCCAATCGGTGTCGGAGAACTGTTGGTGGGGACCGCTTCGGGCTTGCTTCATTACAACAACGGTCGGACTCAATGGCTGGGTGAAAATGCGCACTTCCAAATCCGCGAGGTGCGTACAGTTGCGCGAGACTCCGCGGGTACAGTGTGGCTCGGAATGTACGGTGGCGGCCTCGGCATGCTCAAAGACAGGCATTTCCGCCAGTTCACATGCAAAGACGGTCTTTCGAGTGACTTCGTCCAAAGCCTGCTCTTGGATGAGCAACAGGGTGCGTTATGGATCGGCACATTTGGCGGCGGACTGAACCGGTTGCGCCAAGGCCGCATCTCCGTGATAAATGCTCAGCACGGTCTGCCAAACAACGTCATCTGCCATATCCAGGACGACGGAGCCGGCAATTTTTGGCTCAGCACATACGGTGGGCTAGTGCGCATAAGCAAGGTTGAATTGGAACGTTGCACCGATGGACAGACAAGCTCAGTGCAATGCACCGTGTTCGACATCAGCGACGGCATGCCCACACTCGAATGCACCGGCGGTTTTCAACCTGCTGGATGCAAAACTGCAGACGGCAAATTATGGTTCCCAACAACAAAAGGCCTGGTTGTAATTGATCCGCGCAACATCAAAATGAACCCTTTCCCGCCCCGAGTCGTGATTGAAGAGGTATGGGCAAATGACAAGCTTGTGCTTAATAACTGCTCCAGCACCGTGCCATTGCGCATCCCACCGAGTTGCAATCGGCTCGAGTTTCGCTACACAGCCCTGAGCTTTACTGCACCCGAAAAGGTCAGGTTCAAATACAAACTCGATGGGCTCGACCAGGACTGGACCGACGCCCGCGCAAAGCGTGTGGCACCCTACAGTTACGTGCCGCCAGGTGATTATACATTCCGTGTCATAGCGGCAAACAACGATGGTGTCTGGAATGAAACAGGCGCAAACATAGCGTTAACTGTACTGCCACAATTCTGGCAGACGTTGTGGTTCCGCATCATGATCGGGGTGGCTGTAATTTCCACAGTCGCTGGTGGCGTCTGGTTCGGCACGCGTCGGCGTCTGCACCGCAAAATTCAACTGGCCGAACATCAACGCGCACTCGAACGCGAACGCGCACGGATCGCAAAAGACATCCACGACGACCTCGGTGTGAATCTCACCCGAATAACGCTCTTGAGTCAGTCTGTGCGCGACAAATTAGCCGCACCCGAACAGGCCGCAACAGAGCTTGAGCGAATATATAAAACAGCACGGGAAATGACACGCGCCCTGGACGAGATCGTCTGGGCTGTCAATCCGCAACACGACACGCTCGACAGTTTGGCGAATTACCTCGGCAAGTTTGCCCAGGATTTCCTCACCGCCACAGGCATTCGGTGTCGGTTGGACATGCCGGTGCACTTGCCGGGTTGGCAGTTAACATCTGAGGTGCGACACAACCTATTCCTCGCGTTCAAGGAAGCACTCAATAATGTAGCCAAACACGCCAACGCAACGGAGGTGCGAGTTTCCCTAACACTCAGCGAGACCGGGTTCGAACTGGCCGTGGCTGATGATGGACGTGGGTTTGTGCCCGCTGCATCTAAAGACACAACCGAACATGCACCCGCAACCGGCCAGCCGGGCGGAGGCAACGGCCTGTTCAACATGCAACAGCGCATGGCCGAGATAGACGGAAAGTGCATCATTGAAACTGCGCCCGACAACGGAACACGGGTGAGATTCATTTTACCGTGCCGAAAGCCTGATTTTTGATTATGGCGCACACAGCCAGACAAAACCCTAATACCACCACTAACGGTCCTGCAAAGTGCGTGTACACTTTGCGAGCCGGCGGCGTTGGCGCACGCCCGGCGCAGCCGAGCGCTCGGAACTTTGTTCACAACAGTGTACACTCATGAATATTAGGGTCTCAATAATCGAGGATGACAGCCCTGCTCGCCAGATACTGGCAGAGTGGATTCGGCATGCCGAAGGATTCCGGTGTGTCAGTGAACATAGCTGCGCCGAGACTGCACTTGCCCAGTTGCCGAAGGAGAAACCCGACGTTGTCATGGTTGACATAAACCTGCCCGGCATCAGCGGCATCGAGTGCGTACGCCGGCTCAAACCGCTCATGCCAGACACACAGTTTGTGATCCTCACGGTTTATGAAGATGCAACCCACATTTTCAATGCCCTAGCTGCCGGGGCCACAGGATACCTGTTGAAACAAACGCCGCGTGAGGAACTGCTGGCTGCGCTCAAAGACGTGCATGCCGGCGGCTCACCCATGTCGAGCAGCATTGCCAGGCAAGTCGTCAAATCATTTCATCAAACACAGCCAGTTGCACAGCCCCCTGTCGAACTGTCAGCACGTGAGCAACAGGTATTGGACCTGCTCGCCAGTGGTTATCTATACAAAGAGATAGCCGACGCCCTCGGCATCAGCGTGCCAACGGTTAACACCTACATCCGCCGGATTTACGAAAAACTACATGTGCATTCACGTTCGCAAGCGGTGGCAAAAGTCACACTGCGCCAAGCCAGAGGTGCACCGCCTCATGCCTCGCCAGAATCTCAATAACCCAGCCTTAAGCTGCTCGTTTAGTCGGCTCCTGTCTTCCCGCACAAAACACGACCCAACAGCCAGACTCGACTGCACGGCGCACGACGAAGCACGTGCATCACCGCCCGTGCTGAACCAGAAAGCGCTTTTTTCCACCGCGCCGGTTCGTTGCACGTGCGTCTGGTGAAACTCTGCTTGCAAAATCGGCATGCTTGCTCGAATTTTTTGAAGTTTGTTTCGTACGTTTTGCGGCTGAGCTATGTTCGTACTTATTGTGCTGGCTGCGGCAGTGACTTTTTACCTGACCGCGAGCAGGTTTTACGGCCGGTTTCTGGAACGGCAATTAGGCGTCTCGGCAGCCCGATCCACACCCGCAGTAGAACTAAACGACGGTCGTGATTACGTGCCTGCCAAACCGTATGTGCTATTCGCGCATCACTTTGCCGCCATAGCGGGTGCAGGACCAATCGTTGGGCCGACGCTGGCGATTGCTTACGGAGTTGTGCCGGGGCTTGTTTGGGTGATCCTGGGCGCAATTCTAATCGGCGGCGTTCACGACATGTCGGCGCTTGTGGTCTCGGTGCGCGAACGCGGACGCTCGATAGCCGAGGTCGCCCGCACTGTGCTTGGCCGGGCCGGGTTTGGCGTGATGATCGGGTTTGTGCTTGTTGCCCTTTTTATGGTCACAGCCACGTTCCTGAACCTGAGCGTAGTTGCACTCACAAGTGTTTATCCAGCGGAAAAAGTCGGGCTTACACCGCCTTCCGAAGAGGTTCTCAAGGCCGTGGCCGACAACCACCCGGCCAAGGCGCAGATCTCATATCGTGTGCATCCGTGGATGCCAACTGTCATATCTGTGCGGCAAACTAATGTCGGGCCGAACCCGGAGCAAAACGCCACGACTGTGAGCGCCCCACCCGTACAATACACGTTGCTTGCGCGCATAGGCGGCATAGCTTCCACCAGCGTGCTCTTCATCACGATATGCGCCCCGTTTTTGGGCTGGCTTATCTACCGTAAAAACTTCCCTGCCAAGTTTACCTATCCGTTGGCCACCGCACTTTGTTTTTTATCTGTCCTGCTCGGCATGAAACACCCGGTTGTAGTATCGCCCGAGACATGGCGCGTCTGGATGACATTGTACGTGATCTGCATCTCGACATTGCCGGTCTGGATGTTGCTCATGCCGCGTGATTTTGTGAACGTGCAAATTCTGTACGCGGGCATCATCTGCATCTTTGCAGGTCTGGTTGTGACCGCGCTCAGCGGGGTGGCTCTTCAGTCTCAACCAATAATCACGCACGATACGCCCCTGTTTGACGCCGCAGCAGGTATGCAATACGTCGGATTGCTCTGGCCGATGATGTTGATCACCGTTTCCTGCGGCGCGATCTCCGGCTTTCACTGCCTTGTCTCAACCGGCACAAGCGCAAAACAACTCGCAAACGAAACACACGCACGCCGCGTCGGCTACAACGCAATGCTGTTGGAGTCGTTGCTGGCAGTGACGATTTTCCTGACCCTGTATGTTGGACTTACGCGCCGGGATTACCTCGCCATTGTGCACGGCGAAAAGAACCCGGTGCTCGCACTTGCACTTGCGGTTGGGAACCTTGTGCATCAGGCATTTCATCTGCCTGTGTGGGGCGGGACAGTTTTCGGTATCCTTTTGCTGGAAGGATTTGTTGTAACAACACTCGATGTTGCAGTGCGCCTGAACCGATACCTGTTGGAAGAACTCTGGAAGATCGCCTTCAAAACTGCACCGCGGTTCATGCTTAACCCGTGGTTCAACACACTCGTAGCCGTCACCGGCATGTACGTGCTGAGCCGATGGAACGTGTTGCCAGTTCTCTGGCGCGCATTCGGCGCCGCAAATCAAATGATGGCAGCCATGACACTGCTGATCGTGACAGTATGGCTGCGTGCACACGGCAGGAGGTATTTATTTACCCTTATCCCGTCAATCTTCATGTTCTTGACCACATTCACTTCAACCGCAATCAACCTGCGACAAAACCTCCTGGACCGGAACTGGCCGCTTTCAGTTGCGTGCGTGATTCTGTTTGCACTTGCCACGGCAACAGTACTGTTGGGAATCCGCGCCCTGCGACAACAACCGGCTAAAGTTCTGCCAGGCGAAAACACGCCCACCACAAAAGGCGCATTGACAAAGCAGGCCAGCTAGGCCCGCGGCTGCCGCATTTGGAAAAATGGCAGGTGCGATCTGCAAATTAACCGGCGCTTCTGTGATCCAACAAAAACATCTGCAGCAGACGGCCCTTACGGCCGTTTTACACCGCCGGTAAAATACCGGCAGCACACTTAAATCTTAAAACGCGCCTGCCAAACCAAAACGCCCGTTGCGAAAATTCAGCCGCCTGACCACGACCCGAAGGCCGAGGCTGTCCACGCACTCATATCGAGGCCGACCACGATCTGCCCGCCCCGCATTCTATCTGGCTCAACACGAAATCCAGCTCGAGTACTTTGTATTTCGTGGGCTTGAGCCCGAGTTTCCGGTAAACGCGACACGCGCGGCGGTTTTGCATGTGGACGTACAGACGCAGCCCGCATACATCCTTGCGCGACCTCGCCAGCGCAAGCACGTGTTCGAACAAACCACGCAGCACGCCGCGTCTGCGAAATGCCGGTGCCACATACACACTCTGAATCCACCAAAAACTGCCGTTGCGCCAGTCGCTCCACTCGTACGTGATTAGCAACTGACCCACCACCGCACCCCCAATTTCCGCTACGAAATAAATGCCCTTGCACGGGTCCCGCAACGCAGCACGTACCCCGCGTAATAACCGGTTCGGATCAAGCCGTATCTTTTCTGTTTCCAAGGCAAGCTGCCTGTTAAACCCGGCAATAACAGTTGCGTCGGCCAAAGTCGCCCTTCGCACTTTCATAACGACCAGGCAGGATAACAAAGCCAAATTCCCAAGGGCAAATTTTGCCGGATTCGGTTAACTGGAACGATTTTTTGTGCTTTAATCGCTGCGGTATGACCGATGAGCCGGTTGAATTGCCAATTGACGGTGTACTTGACCTGCACACGTTCAGTCCGCGTGAGGTTAAAGACCTTGTCCACGCGTACATCGAAGAATGCCAAAAACGCGGCATATTACAGGTCCGGATCATTCACGGTAAAGGCACAGGCACACTCCGGCGCACTGTGCATTCGCTCCTTGCGCGCCACCCTGCAGTTGAATCGTTCACGCTCGACTACCCCGAGTACGGCGCCTGGGGCGCAACGCTGGTACGGCTCAAAACACTTGAAAAACCGGATACAACTCCGAGGTAGAATCTTTCAAAAGCTCGATGTACCGGCAGCCAACCCCGGAAAGCTAACTGATTCAACTTGCCAAATGCAAACAGGCTGGCTAAATAAACGCGCCACGCTGGGCACTGTGGTGCGACTGTGAAATACTTCGCTCACACTGCTGTTGACGCCAATGACCGGCAACTGTCAGAATCACATTGGCAACCGCTGGCCGTGCACCTGCGCAACGTGGCGGCCATGGCCCGCCAATTCGCCGCGCCCCTTGGCCTCGAAGCCGAAGCCGAATTGGCCGGCCTCCTGCACGATTTGGGGAAATACCGCTCTGAGTTCCAACAAATGCTCCGAGACCAGCGCGGCAGCAGCGCTGAAACGCAACACGCGGTCTTCGGTGCGGCTTGGGCCTTTGACCACGTCCAGCAGGAGGACAAACTCGCGGGCACGGCGTTCGCCGTCGCAGGACATCATGCAGGTCTGCATGACTTGGGAGACCTGCAGCAGCTAGTCAGCACGCCAAGGCTTCGCCCACTTGAAACCGCCCGCACCGCGATCCATAAGCTCGGCAGCGAACTCGGCCCGCTACCCGTGGCGCCAACTCCGCCACCTTGGGTGAGGGATGAGTTCACGACCGATCTCTACACCCGGCTGCTCTTTTCTTGTCTCGTGGATGCAGACCGCTTGGATACTGCTTGCTGGCCAAACACTCCGCCGCCAGACAAGCCGCTTGAAGCTGACCGCCTGCTCCAAGCTGTCCAAGCGGAGCGCAAGCGGAAAAGCGAGGCCAACCCGGACAGTCCTTTGTCTGGACTCCGCAACCGCATTTTCGACGCCTGCCTCGAATGTGCCACTCAGCCTCAAGGCTTCTTCTCTCTGACCGTTCCCACTGGCGGCGGCAAAACTTTGGCCTCGATCGCCTTCGCTCTGGCCCACGCCAAAGCTAACAACCTCCGCCGCATCATCGTCGTGATTCCCTATCTATCCATCATCGAGCAGAACGCCGCGGAGTATCGGCGCATCCTCGGCGATGACGTGGTCTTGGAAAACCACTCCGGCGTTTGCCCGCCGCCGGACCAAAGCGAGGAGGAGAAATCCCGCCTCGAACTAATCGCGGAAAACTGGGACGCGCCCGTCATTGTCACGACCTCGGTCCAATTCCTCGAATCCCTCTTCGCCGCCGCGCCTGCGCGCTGCCGCAAGCTCCACCGCATCCCACGCTCGGTCGTTATCTTCGACGAGGTGCAAACTTTGCCGGCGCACCTGCTCGCCCCTTGTTTCAACGTGTTTCGCCAACTACAGCGGGACTATGGCGTGAGCTTCCTTTTCTGCTCTGCCACGCAGCCTGCGTTTCGGCGCGCCGGCACGCTTCCGAATGACTTCTTCGAGCCGCACGAACTGCGCGAAATTGCGCCCGACCCCCCGGCGCTCTTCCGCCAATTGCGCCGCGTGAAATACCACCTGCCTGCAGTAGACGAAACGCTCGACTGGCCCACCGTTGCGGAACGCCTCGCCGCGCACCCGCAAGTCCTGTGCGTCGTCAATCTCACCCGCCACGCCAAGGAGCTCTGGGAAGAACTCCGCCGCCAGCGGCCAGATGAGCCGCCGCCCATCCACCTCTCCGCTGCAATGTGCCCACAGCATCGCTTGGCGCTCATTGATGAAATTCGCCAGCGGCTGAGCCAAGGCCAGCCTTGCCGCGTCGTCTCCACGCAGCTCGTAGAAGCCGGCGTGGACGTGGACTTTCCTGTCGTCTGGCGCGCGCTCGGGCCGCTGGATTCCATCATCCAGACCGCCGGCCGCTGCAATCGCGAAGGCCGCCTTGCTGCTGGTCAAGTGCATGTCTTCCGCCCTGCCGACCACAAACTGCCGCAGGGCGTTTACCAAGCTGCCGCCGACCAAGCCGCCATCATGCTCAGTTCACTCGGCCAAAGCCCGGACGCCACCGAGCGCCTCGCCACCGACCCGCAACTCTTCACCGACTACTTCCAGAATCTTTACCAGGTCGTGAACACGGACTACGCCAGGCGCGGTGAAACGACGATCCAAGAAGATCGGGCCCAACTACGATTCCGCCAGGTCGCCTCGAAAGCCAAGGTCATCGCTGACGAAGGTCGGCCCGTGGTTATCTCGCACGACAGCCACGGCAAGCCCTACGCCGCGCCGCTCATCGAAGAAATTCGCGCCCGCGTGCGCGCGCCCGGCCAGCCGCGCTTCACGCGCGACGACCTCCGCCGCTTGCAACGTTTCATGGTCAACGTCCGCTCCCACAACTTCGCACGCCTGCAAGCCATGAACGCCATTCACGAACTGCTTCCCAACCTCGAACTTTACGTGCTCGACGGCAGCTTCTATCACCCCAACCTCGGCTTGGTGATCGACAACCGCCCGTTGGACGATTTTATCGCATGAAAGCCAACAACCTCGTCACAATTCGCGTCTGGGGCGACTTCGCCTGTTTCACCCGCCCCGAAATGAAAGTCGAGCGCGTCAGCTACCCTGTCATGACGCCCAGCGCCGCCCGCGGCATCCTCGAAGCCATCTTCTGGGAGCCGCAGATGTTTTACCTCATTGACGCCATCCGCGTCGTTAAGAAGGGCCGGTGGTTCTCCTTCCGGCGAAACGAAGTCATCAAGGTCATCAGCCTCGATAGCGCCAAAACTTGGATTAAGGAACCGGAGAAGACGACGCCCGTCCAGGCCGGTGGCGGCGCCGAGGACGGCACGCAGCGCAACATGCTCGCCCTCCAAGACGTCGAATACCTCATCACCGCCGAAGTCCGCACCACGCCGCTGGCCGACCGGCCCGAAGACCGCCTCGAAAAATACCTCGCTGAAATCGAACGCCGCGCCCGTGCGGGCAAGTGTTTTCATCGCCCCGGGTTAGGCATGAGGGAATTCGCCGCCGACTTCGAGTGGGTGGACGGCGATCCCGACACCGCTCTCGCCCGCCGTGGCGCCGAGCTCGGCCAGTTCCCGGAGCAATTCAACGAAGACCTCGGCCTGATGCTCTACGACGTTTTCGATCACCGCGATCGCGCCCAGGGCTTCCGCTGGCTGCGCCCGGAGGAGATCGCCGCCTGCGAACGGGAGTTCGAAGCCGCCCTTGCTGGACTGAAGAAGGGTGAGCAAACCAAACGTCGGAAGGAATTCGCCGCCAACCCGCCCCGCTGGACCGGCAAGCTCATCAACCCTCAGCCCCTGTTCTTCCACGCCCGCATCGAGAAATCTAAGCTGGATTGCCACCCTGACCGCGTCCAAATCCTCACCCCAGCCACCGGAGGAAACTGACCATGCTGCTCAAACTGCTTTACGACCTCGCACGATCCCGCCGTCTGCTGGACGATCTGGCCTTCTCCCGCAAAGCCGTGCGCTGGATCATCGAACTGGACAGCGAAGGGAATCTCCTCAGCGCAGGGCTGCAGGCTACAGGTGACGATAAGCGCGGGAAGGAATTCAGTTGCCCGCAAACCATCCGCCCGAAAGTCGCCGGCGGCGTGGCCGAGTTTCTGGCCGACGGCCTTACGGCGGTCTTTGGTTTTGATCCCGACCCAGAAGCCCGGATGTCGGAAAAGAAACGCGTTGACCGCGACGCCAACAACGCGGCCAAGCACGCCGACTTCTGGCGGCAAATCGAGGAAGCCAAACAAGCGACTGACCATCCCGGCCTCAAAGCGGCGCTCGCCTTTAAGCGTCGCATGAGCGAACTGCTTCCCAGGCTGCTGCGTTGGGGCAAGGCCCCTGACGCCACAGCGGACGCCAAATCCGGCTGGTGGTTGCGCACTGCCAGCGGCACCGAAGTCAAACTCGGCCCGGACAACTTCACCTTTCGCGTCAACGGGCGGCTGCTTTTGGAAGACGAGTCTCTCCGAGCCCACTGGCGAAAGGTTCACGCTAAAGAGGTGAAACGCGCGCGCGAGGCATTTCCCAAAGGCCTCTGCCTCATCTCCGGCCAAAACTCCACTCCTCTGGCGCTCACCCATAACCCAAAAATCCAAGGCGTGCCCAACACACCCGCCTTCGGCGCTGCCATCGTCTCCTTCGATAAACCGGCCTTCGCTTCGTATGGTTTTGACCAGAGCCTGAACGCGCCGGCGTCAGACGAGGCCGCCACCGCCTACTGCGTGGCCCTCAACTGGCTACTCGACCGCGCCGATCATTCCCTTCGCCTGGGCCAAACCACCCTCTGCTTCTGGGCGCAGGAAAATGAAGCGTCCTCCGGACTATTCGCCCGCCTGCTCAACCGGCCTGACCCGCAAAGCGTGGCGCAGTTCATCCGTTCCCCTTGGGCTGGCATTGAGCGCGAACTTGCCCGGCGCGATCGCTTTTGTGCCGTGACCTTGGCCGGCAACGCGGGCCGTATCGTAGTGAAACACTGGCTGCAAGTCCCGCTGG
>CAZKTA010000009.1:0-104493 GCA_964555645.1 uncultured Verrucomicrobiota bacterium | reverse complement strand
TACACATGGCGAATTGCGGTGCGATATTGATCAAGGGCGCGGCGGAATGCGTCTGGGGTAGAAAAGCCACACCGGACAGAAACGCGATAAAACGGCGCAGGGTCATCTGGCAAAACGGTTTCGCCTTCGTAACTCCATCTGCGGAGTATTCCCTCGACGCGACGCAGTTGGCTGTAGTTCTCCAGGAGCTTATCTGCATCGGGCAAAACACCTTCTGCACGGCCGCGTTCGAGGGCGCGCAGTGTATGTGCTTGCTGCCAGCCACGTTCCATGCACAGGGCTTGCGCGATAAATTCGGCGTCCATCAAACCGCCCTTGCCGGTTTTGATTGCAAGATGGTCTTTGCCTGGGGGCGTGCGTTCTTTCTCAATTCGCATCCGCATTTTGTGGATTTCGGCTTTCCAATCGGGTCTGTAAGCTGCCAGGCCAACACCTGGAGCAGACTCGAGTTGTTCCTGTTGGCCGGCTGTATCCACAGCTTCGAAGTGGGTGGCAACACTAGCTTTTAAAGCCGTTTTACGGACAGGGAAACCCGCCGCGACATTTTCCGGCCTGAAGTCGGTCAGGGCAGCGGCGAGACGTTGGAATTTGTGGCCGATCTCATTGTCACCCGCTACGTATCGCGTTCGTGTTAGGGCTTGGATTTCCCATAACTGTGCGCGGTTACGGTAATAATGCTCGTGTGCGGTTAGTGTGTTGACCAACAACCCTTTCTCGCCATCCGGGCGCAAGCGCACGTCGGTGTGGAAAACAATACCGTGCTCAGTGCGGCGTGAAAGCAACTCGAGTAACTCGACTGCAAGCCGTTGCAGTTTTGCGAGGTTTTTCACTTTTGGATCCGCCACAAACATTAAGTCGAGGTCGGAGCCGTAGTTGATTTCGCAGCCGCCGAACTTGCCTAGGCCAATGATTGCGAGTGGTGGATGTTTGATCTTGTGTCTGCACAAAACTACCTCCAACGCATATTGGACGCACGCGTCTGCAAGGGCTGTAAGCTCTGCTAAGTTTTGTTCAAAATCCACCAGACCTAGGATGTCACGCAGGCCGATTCGCATCAGCTCAGTTTCGTGGTAGCGGCGCAGCCAGGCGAACTGGTCGGCGTCTTCGATGCCGAACTGCAGCTCACGGAGTATTTCTTTTGCTGTCTTGCGTTGGGCGAGTCGTTCACCTCCAACAAGCACGTCAACGAGGTCTGGGGTTCGAATTGCCAGCTCAGCGAGGAACTCGGACCTGTCGAACAACAGTAGCACCAGCTCAAACAGTGCGGGGTTACCATGCCACAACTCGAGGAGTGTCCTGCGTGCACCGTAAGCTGCAACAAAGCTTTCCAGCCGTGTCAGGACACGGTCTGGATCAGACAACGTTTTAGGTGGCAACGACAATGCGGGTGCGTTTGGGTCGTCTTTGCGGCAGAGTGCAAACAACTTCGGCAACAATCCGCGCGCGAGCTCGGTCGTGCGCGGCGACACATGGACGTAGCCTGGTCCTTCGACAAACTCCTTCAAGACACGAAAAGCTTTATCGGGATCGCGAAACCAGTGTTTTGCGAGCAATTGTTTCCATTCGGTTTCCGCGCCGTCGAACTGCGCCGGCAGCTCGGCATCGGTTTTTGGCGCCTTGGCCTTGATGAGCTTGTCGAAGACGCACCTTACGTTGCCGGTGTGTAAACGGAGGGCAGTCTCGAATTTCGACGTTGACGAAAATCCCATCAGCCGCGCCAGCCGGTCCCGTGCGTGTTTTGATTTTGGTATGGTGTGGGTTTGCAAGCCATGTTCCATTTGCAATCTGTGTTCGAGCTTGCGCAAAAAACAGTATGCGTTTTGGAGCTCGCGTGCTGTGCGCTCAGCAAGAAGATTATATTGTGTAAGCTTGTCGAGCGCTGGCAACGTATGCGGGGTTTGCAGGAACGGTATTCGGCCGGCGTGCATCAGTTGAAGCGCCTGCACAATAAACTCGATTTCGCGTATACCGCCCCGACCAAGTTTAACATTGCGATCCAGTTCATCTGTGTTAAGCACTTCGGTTTCGATCCGCCTTTTCATTGAAGCGATTTCGGACAGAACATCCGGCGCAACTGACCGGGGGAATCTAAACGGTTGGATCATCTCCATGAACTCGGCCGTGAGCGCTTTGTCGCCTGCAACGCCACGTGCACGAATTAACATCATACGTTCCCATGTCTGTCCCCATTGAGCATAGTAGTTTTCGTAGCTCGGTAGTGAACGACAAAGTGGACCTGAATCACCTTCTGGGCGAAGGCGTAGGTCAACGCGGTACAACGTGCCATCCGGTGTCGCACGTGTTAACTCGGTGACAAACGCCTCGGCGAGCCGATTGAAAAACTGATGCGCTGTCAACGTTTGGGTTTGTTGTTTTGCCTTTGGTGGCGGGTGTTTAAACACATGGCCTTCCTCGGTATAAACGAACATCAGGTCGACGTCTGAGCTGTAGTTAAGCTCTTGGGCACCAAGTTTTCCTAGACCAAGTACACAGAAAGCGATCGGTTGCCATTGGCCGTTTGGGTCTTGGAAAAACGGTTGACCGAATTGTTCAGTTAACCGTGCCATGCAGACACTTAACACCCCGCTAAGACACACATCTGCTAGGTCGGATAGTTCGCGTGTGATTTCAATCGGGTCTGCTAATTGCGCGAGGTCACGTGCTGCAATTCGCAATAGCTCGCGCTGTTTGAACTTGCGCAGTCTGGCCAGGGCGGTGTCGTAGTCGCGCAGCTCGATTAGCGGGTTTAGCCACAACTCAACCTCCCGTTGGAATCCTTGGGATCTGCGCGGATGCTCCAGTGCCTCGGGGTCAAGCGCGGTGATCCAACCTGGGTTTTCGATGAGCAAATTGCCGAGCACGGGCGAGCCACTGACCAACGCTGCTAAAATGCTCAAGTGTTGCTCACTCAGCCCGGCCAAAGCGGACGCACCCTGCGTGTCCATCAATAATTCGAAGAAGTGTCGTGCGCGTTCTGGGTCAGGCGCAGTTTTAATTGCGTTGGTTAATGGTGGATTTTTCATCTGCCGGATATGACACGGGCGGTTACACCGGTATGGTCTGGACGCTGACTTGTTGTTGTTCAGCGGGTTTTCGTTTGAGGCTGGTAAACAGCCCGCGCCAGAACCCAAGTCCGTAAAGCAAATGCGTCAGAACAATCAAAGGCAGCGCACACAGGGCCGCAAGCATTCCGCCGTGCGGTACCAGCAAGATCGTTTGCAAAACCAACGTCACTACGTAAGCAGCTAGTGGCGCAAGTAAAATTTCCGCCGGTAAAACGCGTGCAACCAGAAGTAAAGGCAGCACTGCCACATAAAGGCAGAACAGCGGTGGCACAAAGTTCAGTGTCGATCCCAAAGTTGGGTAAACCCGGAACTGTTCAGCTCGGCCGCGCCCGTATGTCATGAGCATTTTAGCAAACGCACGAAGTGTGCGGCGCGGTCTGCGATACGCAATAAAGTCTGGATCGTAAACAAGTTTGCCCCCGGTACCTTGTATAGCATCCATGAGCGCATTTTCCTCGTTTGGATACAAGGCTTCGTTGAACCCGCCCAAGGTTAGCAGGGTTTGTTTACGCGCAACTAGGTTGCACAGAATGAGTTCCTTTTCAGTTGTATGTCGGACTGTGCCAACGGGCACGTACCGCGCCCTGCTGGGGCCGAACGCAAGCCAACTGCCGAGCACAAGCGCAAATACTTTTTCCAGCAAAGGTGCATCTGGTGGGCAAAGGCTGGGGCCGCCAACAACTTGCACCGCAGGATCAGTAAAATGCGGCAGTGCGCGCCGCAGGTTGTCTGTAGCCGGCGCCGAATCATCGTCAAGAAAGTAGACTAAGTCGCCCCGAGCAATTTTCAACGCTGCATTGCGTTGGACGGATGGTTGCCGGCCGCGGGCAACGAGTACCTCTAAGTTTTGTTTCGGGTAATCGAGCCGTCTGGCTGCAGCAACCGCAATTATGTCTATTTGCTCGGGTCGCGCAGCAACTATCACGCTTACAGTGGGCACCGGCTCGGTCACGACAAAAAAGTATTGTTCAATCGGGCACGTTCAAAGTTCAAATTTAGGGCTTTACGTCAGGTTCCGGCTCTATAGCCGACCTGAATTGCTGGCTAGATGACCGAGTCGCGCATCTGCTTGGTGGAATGGCGGCTGCGGTTCCGTACGAGCCGGCTCGTAGTGCGATCACGAATACAAGGTTTTGTGGTTTTTCAGCCTAAAGGGTCGTACTACAAACGTGCAGCCAATAAAAGTTTGACAGCGGATTAGCTGGTGCATAGTTTACAGGTCGTTATGGCTGAAAACATTCCAAGTGTACCGCCCGGCGCTGTTCCGCCGAAAAAGGAAACCGGCAAGGTACAGCCTAAGAAAGAAACTGTTCGGATCAATTTACCGCCTAAACCATCTGCAGCGCCGACAATCAAGTTGCCGAGTATGCCTCCGGGTGGAGCGATGGCTGCCAGTGCGCCTGCAGCAGCACCTGCACCTGCCGCAGCGCCCGCGGCTACTGCGACACGCGCAACCCCGGCTCCGGTTGCTCAACCCAGACCGGTTGCAGCCGCACCGGTTGCTGCAGCAAAAGCACTCAGTCCGGTCGATAACGCACTTGCAATTGGTGCTGCTGTAGTCGCGTTGATCGTAGTTGGAAGTGTGCTGTTTTTGATGACACTTTGAAAGCGAGCCGGTTATAGCGTCGGCAGCCTGTATTAGATGATTTGCCGGGGAACCAAGCCCGGGTGCGACAAAATATTGAGCATTTTCCAAATGCCGTCACCGAACATTGTCAATCTGACAAAAGAAAACTTCGGCAGGGAAGTTCTCGAATCACCAACGCCTGTTTTGGTAGATTTCTGGGCCGAATGGTGTGGGCCGTGCAAAATGCTTGCACCGGTCCTGGACGAACTGGCCGACGAGTACAACGGCCGGGTCAAGATTGGCAAGGTTGACGTTGACACCGAACAAGAACTAGCAGCGCAGTTTGGTGTGACGGCGATCCCGACCTTGTTGTTTTTCAAAGCGGGTCAGGTAGTCGAGCAAATGCGCGGCCTTAAGCCCAAGCGCGTGCTGAAAGAAAGCCTGGACCGCGTGGCCGCGTAAGTTAAAGCCCGCGCGCGCCGGGCGCGTTTTTATGGGTTTGGTTGTTACGCCCCGCGACTTCGCCAAGCGGGCCGAGTTGTACCATCAACTTGCACAGCTTACTTCGGCCGGTATCGGCCTGATCGCAGCACTCCGCCGGCTCGAACGCACCCCACCAAGCCGCGCATTTCGCAAGCCGCTTCAAATCGTGCTCGCAGGTCTGGACACCGGCCAGACATTTTCAGAAGCACTCGAAGCAGCCGGCAATTGGATGCCTGCGTTCGACGTCGCACTTTTACGCGCCGGCGAACAGAGCGGCCGACTTGATGCGTGTTTCCGGCTACTATCTGAGTACTACCTAAACCGCGCGCAAATTGCGCGGCGTGTCATAGGCGAATTGGCGTACCCGGTTTTCCTGTTGCATTTTGCAGTGTTTATTCTGGCGACACCGCGCTTTTTCAGAGGTGGGACTATGGCTGGTTACCTGGCAGAAACTTTCGGCATCTTGATTCCGATTTACATTTTAGTTGTGCTCACTGCATACGCCGGACAGGCCAGGCACGGTGAGACATGGCGTGCGCTCATCGAGAAAATTACGAGCCTGATCCCGTTAGTTAACACAACAAGGCGCGAGCTTGCCCTTGCGCGACTTGCGGCTGCTCTTGAAGCACTGATTAGTGCCGGATTCCCAATATACGAAGCTTGGGTGCTTGCCTCAGCAGCGAGTGGCTCACCGGCACTCAAACGCGCTGTGCTTGACTGGAAACCAAAGCTCGAAGCCGGCCAGACACCCGCTGAGATACTCCAGGCCTGTCCCCAGTTCCCCGAGCTTTTCGTTAATTTGTACAGCAGTGGCGAGGTAAGCGGCAAACTCGACGAAACATTGCATCAGTTGCATAAGATTTATCAAGAGGAAGGCACGCGTAAGCTGCACATGCTCGCCCAATGGATACCGCGGCTGATTTACATTGGAATTGTTCTGTGGATTGCAACTCAGATCATCGGTTTTTGGTCGAGCTATTTCGGCCAACTGGACGGTGTAGTCGGGTTTTAACCTGAACCGCCCGAGTGAACCGCGAACATACTCGTGACCAGAGCATCATATTTGGTGGTTAAACAAGAAACCCTGCGCACGCTAACCACGCCTGCGTTTTTAGCGGCAATAGAAACGACGAAAACGGTCGTGATCAAATCCCTGTGCAAAGCCAGGCACAACAACACGCGCGCAATGCACAATCTCAGATCTGACCCAGTTTAATTTACCGTACGAACGCGATAGAATCGTTGCTCGTAAGGCGCAGTTGTATCAGTCCATGCGCCGGCTGTATTTGTTGGCACGAGGATGTCGAGCGGTTGAAAACTGTTTGTGATGACGTCAGTCGCCAGTATTTCGTATTTTCGGCCTGCTGTTGCAGGCCAGCTCAGTATAGGGGGATGCGCAGTAAGACTGAGCTGGAATGGTTCGTCCGGCCCGATTAAGCGGAGCCATTTCGTCTGTGTCCGATATTGTTTGCCGTCTGTCCGGGTGGCAATCGCGTAGAACGGATGCAGGCCGATACCTAGATTTGTGCCCGGCACAGCGAAAACAGCGGTGTGCTGGTTCGAGACAACCCCGAGCGATCCGCCTGTGCTGAATAGCTCGGTGCGTGCAATCGTGTTTGTATTTGCAGTGACGGTGAATTGTAGTGTGGCCTCAACGGCAGTGTTCGAGTCGCACGGCGTACAGGTTAGCTCGGCGGCGAGCGACGAATTCTTGATGATGATTTCTCGAGTTACGCGCGTTTGGGTGCGCACATGGCTACCCTCGTAAGCAACTGCAATTAGTTCGTGATAACCGTCCGCATAATTCGCAGTATTGAACGGAAAGGTCACCACAAGGTTTGTGACGCCTGCGGTCACATAAAGATGCGCGCGCGGTTCGAGGTCGGCGATGTTTTCCGTAAGACGGTTTGTGCCGGCTGGGGTGATCTGGAAGTTTGTAGACCCGCGCACAGCTACCTGCACCTGAGCAGCAGGCCAGCCGGATGCACGCGCGCGAATGTTGAAGATGCATGAAATGTCGGTGGGGAAAAATTTATCGCTGTATCGTGGGTTTTCAATTGTCACGCCGTCTGGCAACTGCAGATCTACATTTGAGTTAACCGTGTTGACCCAAGCCTCAGCGAACTGCCACAGCGATGTTGCACCGAAGTTGTTGGTAACAGCCACAATTGTTGTCTGGCCATTTGTTTTTATTACGACAAGCTGCAAATAGTCGCTTGGTGAAATCACAACCGCCGGGTTGGTGACCGTGTATTTGTACCGCGCGCCGCAGGTAATCGTGTCCAGAAAATTGGTCCCACTTGCATGCACGTAGGTTGTCAACACCGGTGCCGTCCCGATTGCATTGCTCACAACTAACTCGGTCTCTGAGCCACGCCGGTTCATGTCAAACGAATGCAGCTCGATTCTGTCGCCCCGCACCAATGCGCGTACCTTGGTCTGATTTGTAAATGTGGGGTTGTTAATTGCTTGGGCGAGATTTGCGGCAACCGACTTAATGGTGGCATTTGGCGGCACCGTGTATGAAGTGCTGTAACCATCAATCATTACATGGAGTCTGTTACCTTGTCTTGGGGCAATGTTTGTGACTGTGCGCAACCAGAGACCGTCTAGGAACAGATCAATCTGTTGAATCGGGCGCGTTGCATCAGCAGCAAAGAATTGCACAGTTAGATTCGTTGTGCCTGAAATCACCGAGCCTGCAGGCAAGTTAAGCCACTGGCCAACACCGGATTTTGCAAATGGAGCAGCTAACGGGTCGCCAACAAGTAATCCCTGATACGGGTTTGTTATGCTTTGGTAGTAGCTTTGTGCGATGTTAAACCCGCGCGCTTGGTAAAAGTACACATGCGGGGTGGTGAACTTACCAAGGTATGCGCATGGTTCGATTATTGTGCCGTAGCTTGCCGTTGCGCCCGCGTTGAGAAACACAAGCAGCGTTGTGTGGTCGTTTAACTCGTAGATCCTGCCGCCAAAGGATGTGAGGCTGTCTGCGATAGCACCAGGCACAAACGTGTTTGGCATGATGTTGAACCTGTACATGCCGTTTTGGTACCCGAGCAAGTTAGTTTTGCCATACGGCTGGGACGAATTGTCCCTTGTCATGTCGAAATTGCCGCGTAAGCGTGTGTTGAAGATCGCGTCGTCATACAGCACATGCCGTATCGTGCGGAACGGGTCAGTCTGGTTGTTGCCAAGCACGACTGTCTGTGTTGGGAACGCGCCGTCGCTGGCCACGCCTCGGTCAACGATTGCCATTGCCTGTGCGAGGTTGCTCGATGTAAGCATCATCACAAGGAACGTGTTGGTCCGGTTGCCGAACTGCGCCAAGTCGCGGAAAATGTCTTCACTGCCCGCATAAGCGTTTGAAGTGTACGCAGGCAAGGTACAGCCCGGGAACGGACACGTGGGACAATCGTTTGTTTTGAATCCGTAAAACAGTGCTGCGGTGGTGCTATTGTCTCCGTTTGTTGACGTGACGCGGTATGGTATGTCCATCGAAAGCACAACGTAATCGATCTGGTTTGTGAGGCCGCGGTTTATGAGCATTGATTGGAGCGGTTCGAGCAGGCGGTTCTCGAAATCCGAGTTTGTCCAAACGACGCGTCCTCCAAGCCAATTTGTAATCCGCAGTACGTTTTGCGGTGGTACACCCCGGCGTTCGCAGTAGTAATTGCCCAGCCTGAGCGAGTCCGTGCTGTTCTGGTTTACCACCACGGCAACATTTAACCCGCTGCCCCCGGCCTCGGCTATGATAGGCACCCAAGCTACAACTAGAATTACCCCGAGTGCATTCTTACTATGCTTTACCCACACGGACACGCGAGCCCTGGATGTTTCAAGCATTTGCCACATAAATTGTTTGCAAGGCAATTCTCATGCGAAAGCAACAGTAGTGCCAGTTTTTATGACCATGTCCGGAATGTGCTCGTGCTGAATAATTGCGATGGCCAAAGGCATCTGTATGTGCGCTTGTTGCAGGCTACAAAGTGCGGTATTTTGTGCCTGTCATGACGCCCAGAACCGAAAGATTGCGCCTGGAAAGTCTTGAGGCGCGTCCGTCAATTTCACCTGAGCGGGCCCGGTTAGTAACCGAGTTTTACCAGGCCAATGAAGGGAAATATTCGGTGCCCGTAATGCGGGCGAAATGTTTTTATTACCTTTGCCAGCACAAGACAATCTACATCGGCCCAGGCGAATTGATCGTTGGCGAGCGCGGGCCGCGTCCAAAAGCAACTCCGACCTATCCGGAGCTGACCTGCCATAGCATCGAAGACCTAGAGATTTTGAACTCGCGCCCCCTGACACACTACGATGTTCACGAAGAATGTTTCGAACTTTACCGCAACATCGTTATCCCTTACTGGCGCGGGCGGTCGTTACGCGACAAGATATTTGCCGCGTTACCCCAACAATGGAAAGAGGCTTACGAAGCCGGCATATTCACCGAGTTTATGGAACAACGCGCGCCCGGGCATACAGTCCTCGACGACAAAATTTACTACAAGGGCATGCTCGACTTCAAACGCGACATTGCCGACGCAATGGCAAAGCTGGATTTACTGAACGATCCGCTTGCATGGGACAAACGCGAAACGCTCAAGTCGTTCGAGATTGCCTGTGATGCCATTATTTTATTTGCGCAGCGGCATGCAGAGTTGGCACGTGAACTCGCAGCTAAAGAATCCAACCCTGAACGGCGCGCCGAATTGCTCAAGATTGCCGAAGTGTGCACCTACGTACCGGCCCATGCACCGCGTAACTTTCATGAGGCGCTACAGTACTACTGGTTCTGTCACTTGGGGGTGATCACAGAATTGAATGGTTGGGACTCGTTTAATCCCGGGCATTTGGACCAGCACTTGTTGCCGTTCTACCGGCGTGGACTTGAAGACGGTACGCTCACGCCCGAAAGCGCACGCGAGTTGCTCGAGTGCTTCTTCATCAAGTTCAACAATCAACCTGCACCGCCGAAGGTGGGTGTGACCGCAGCCGAAAGCGGTACCTACACGGACTTTGCCAACATTAACATCGGCGGATTGCTGCGCGATGGGTCAGACGGGTCGAACGACCTTTCGCATCTGATACTCGACATCATAGACGAGATGCATCTGTTGCAGCCCAGCTCGAATCTGCAACTGTCGCGTAAGACACCCGATGAACTTCTCAAGCACGCGCTGCGTGTGGTACGCAAAGGCTACGGGTTCCCGAGCATTTTCAACGCCGACGCAGTGGTCGAGGAGCAATTGCGCATGGGCAAATCGCTCGAAGACGCCCGCGCAGGCGGGTGCAGTGGCTGTGTGGAGGTAGGCGCTTTCGGCAAAGAAGCGTACATTCTGACCGGTTATTTTAACATGCCTAAATGCCTTGAACTTGCTCTGCATAATGGGGTTGACCCGTTAACAGGCAAACAGCTCGGGCCGCGTACCGGCGACCCGGATTCATTCGAGACATTTGAGGATTTGTACGCGGCTTATCGGGCGCAATTCCGGCATTTCTTGGACATCAAGCTGAAGGGGAATCAGATCATCGGCCGGATGTACGCCGCGCTCATGCCGGCGCCGTTTTTGAGCGTGTTGATTGACGATTGCATTAAAAATGCCCGCGACTACAACGCCGGTGGCGCACGATACAACAACACATACGTCCAGTTTGTTGGCCTGGGCAGTCTCACCGATAGCTTCAGTGCACTGAAACTGGTGTGCTTTGAAAACGCCAGTAGCGCACGCGGCTTGTCTGTACAGCCCAACGGTCCGTCGGGTTGCCAACAAAATGAAGTTTTGGCGAGCCACCACAGCGCCTGCGGAGCCAGCGGCATGTGCTCTGCACCGGACGAACTCGCCCTTCCCCAATCGAGTGGTCTGAGGCAAGTAGCGCAGAGCACCGGAGTTGTGCGAGGTCTGAAGCTTTCCGCGTTCATGCGGATTTTGGACTCAGACTTCGAAGGGCATGAGTTGTTCCGGCAATGGCTTCTCAACAAGACACATAAGTACGGCAATGACGATGATTACGCCGACCGGATTGCGGTACGTATCTTCAACACTTGCGTAGAAGAACTCGATGGTCGGCCCGACCCACGCGGCGGTCATTACAGGGTCGAGATGTTGCCCACCACGTGCCACGTGTACTTTGGCAGCAAGACAGGTGCATTACCCGATGGGCGTAAGGCGTTCAAGCCGTTGAGTGAGGGAATTAGTCCTGTGCAAGGTGCCGATCGCAACGGGCCAACTGCTGTGTTCAAAAGCGCAGCCAAGTTCGATCATATCAAGGCGGGCGGCACACTGTTAAACATGAAACTTTCGCCGTCACTTGTGAGCACTGAGGAAGCGCTCGCCAAATGGGCGGCGATGATCCGCGCATACTTCAAGATGGATGCGCACCACGTGCAGTTCAACGTGGTGACAGCAGACACGCTACGAAAAGCGCAAGTCAATCCGGAGCAATACCGCAACTTGATTGTGCGCGTAGCCGGCTACAGCGATTACTTCTGTGACCTGTCGCGTGCGTTGCAGGACGAAATCATTCAGCGCACCGAGCACACATTGTTCTGAAGCTGTGCGGGGAGAAAATTTCTTCCGACCTGATCTAACGATAAGATTGCGGCTTTTAAAACTTGGCCCACCACTGGCGCGAACTGCTGAACAAGCCTAAACAGTGGGCCGAGCTCAACACACAGTCCTTAGCGAGTTCCCCGAAAGCACAAAGGTGCCGTTGACCACAACGCCGACTGCTCCAGCTAATTGCATTCGGGCCGTGACTGAACACAAAATGCATAGTGTCCAGCCCCTTTTCTTGACGCACGTAGATAACTCAAGCAGCGCCATAAACACCGACCTGAGAATGGGTTTCTTTTCCTGCGTCCAAGCAGTGTGTCTCAGCGTGGCCACAAGACGTTAGACTCGCGCCCACTGGTCACTCAAAAAAGTGGCCATCCGTAAACAGAAACCATTGCAAACAGGTCCAATCATATTCAGCCCTTTGCTACCATCTGGGAAACACTTCTACAGCCGGTCATACCGAGCGGATTCAAATCTCTTTTTCTCCTCAGCACTTTTTCCAAACGATCACGGTCCTGGCTGTCGGAATACGCCGAATCAAGCCCAACCTCTGCGAGCAAGACTTTACTCCGTTGTGCTATGTCTGCTTGCCGCAGCCCACGCACAACAGCTGCACGCGCCATTTCTTCAAACAATTCAGGGAAAACCAACAGCGGCAACGGATGCAACCACGCAACAGCAGCAGCGTCATCCGCAGCACACATAACTGCCCGTTGCAGGTGCGGAGAGTGAACCTTCGCCAACCATTGCCGAAGGCAAGTGTTTTTAAGCCGCTCTAGCAATTCATTCTGCACCCCGCTCGGCCTCCTTGTGCAAGGCCGGCGAGGTCCATTTATGTGCATGCCACTGTGCACTTTCATACCAAACCAATTAACGGGTCTATGTTTCGGCAAATGGGACATAAGGTTATAATTTAGCTACAAATTCCTGCGCTTTTCGGCCTCAATGGTCCTGCGCAACTACCCCAAGCTGCTTCTGCAAGTTGCAAGGCAAATGCCTGTCCACTCTATTTTACATAATGCTAACGTTTTTGTGTCTGGTAAGTGCCACGGATACCAAATGCACGCGCGGCTTATGCTTCTCGATAGCGGAGTCACAGTTTTGCCAATGCCCGTGCACCTGTGTGGTTTGTGCTCATGTACTGACCGCTGAGGCAACCTTTGCCAAATACCTGGTTCAATAAAAATAGACGCAGAGCGCGGCTCGCCACCGCTCTGCGTCTCTCGTATTGTTGCCTTTGTGTTTCTAGGGCTATCGCATAGTGCGGTGGCAACGGTTTACCCGATGGCCTGATGCCCGCGTTCACCGGTTCGAATACGAACCGCTTCCTCGACGGGCAACACGAAAACCTTACCGTCGCCGATCTTTCCCGTGCGCGCAGTCTTGATGATCGTCTCGAGCACGGCGTCCACTTGTTGGTCAGGCAGCACGATCTCGATTTTGATTTTCGGCAGCAGATTTTGTGTGTACTCGCTACCCCGGTAGATTTCGGTATGGCCCTTTTGTCTGCCGAACCCCTCGACTTCTGTGATTGTCATACCCTGTATGCCAAGCTCTGCGAGTGCTTCTTTGACCTCTTCGAGCTTGAACGGTTTGATTATGGCTTCAATTTTTTTCATTGCTCAGTGTTGTGCTATTCGAATATGTAGCCTTCCTCGCCGTGGTACACCAGATCGAGGCCGACTGTTTCTTCTTCTGGAGTTGGCCGCAATCCCACAACGAGCTTGACGACCAGCGCAATGAGCGCAGTGCCAACTATTGCCAGCACCAGCGTGACGCCGATCGCAGCAAGCTGATGCAGCCAGAGCGTGCGGCCCACAATATCTTTTAGGTTGATCGCTAGGTTCGGATTCGCGCTGTGCGTGGCAAGGAAACCTGTAAGTAACGCCCCTAATGTACCACCCACGGCATGCACGCCGAACGTGTCAAGCGCATCGTCGTAGCCGAGTAATGGTTTCAGTTTCACGCATGCAAGGAACGGAACAAACCCAGCCAGTACACCGATTATGACTGCGCCAGTTGCAGTAATGAATCCACATGCTGGTGTCACAACAACCAACCCTGCAACAACGCCCGAGCAGAATCCGAGCACACTGGGTTTACCACGAAAGACCCATTCTGCCCCTGCCCATGTTAGAGCCGCAATTGCAGCCGCAAGCGTTGTGGTCATGAACGCATTTGCAGCAATCGAGTCGGCCCCAAGCGCGCTGCCGGCGTTGAAGCCGTACCACCCGATCCACAGCATTGCGGTGCCGACCATGCAAAGCACCATGCTATGCGGTGCCATGATGGTTTTGCCGTAGCCGAGTCGTTTGCCAACAATCAGGCACAAGATCAGTGCTGACCAGCCGCTTGACATGTGCACAACCGTGCCGCCGGCAAAATCAATTGCTTTGATCTTTGCGTTCGCATTCCAGGCACCGTTCATCAACCCGTCCACACCCCAGACCATGTGCGCAAGCGGGAAATAGACCACGAACATCCATATAGCAACAAACAGCAGCACTGCTGAATACTTCATTCGTTCCGCGATTGCGCCTATGATCAGCGCCGGCGTTATTATGGCGAACATCATTTGGAACATTGCAAACACGTTGTGCGAGACCCAACCCGAATAGTCAGTATTCGGATTGCTGTCCACGCCGCTAAAGAACACGAATTTTAGTCCCCCAAGTACAGGTGTGCCTGGCGAAAACACTAGACTGTACCCGACCGCCCACCACAGAAGTGTCACCAGGCCGGCAATACCAAGGCATTGCGCAAGCACAGACAAGACGTTTTTGCGCCGCACAAGCCCGCCGTAGAACAACGCAAGGCCCGGCAGTGTCATGAAAAGCACCAGCGCCGCGGATGTCATCAACCACCCGTTGTGGCCAGGACCGGGGCCGGCTACCTTGCTCGCGACATCGGGCGTACGCGCGCCATTGTTAATGTACGCCTCGACATCGGCGAGCCTTTCCTCAATTGTTGGCTCCCTGAGCGCGTCAGCGGCAGAAGCTGCTACGGCCGCGCACAGGACAGTTGCAAGCATCAGAATACGACCAGGCATTTTCATTTTTCACCCCTCCAATTTTTGGTTCGGGTTAGAAATTGTACGTCACACCCATCCCAAGCATGAGTTGACTGTGTTTTTTCGAGTTGTCGCGCTCGAAGACCGGCTCTGAACAGTAATCGAAGCGCAGCTCAGGCCGAACTTGCAAGCCTGCGACAGGGCTGATGTTGAGCGTGAGCGTGAGACTGCTCAGGCTCGCATCGCCTGACGGGTCGAACCCGGTACGGCTGCTGCCCGCATCAATAAGGTGATCCGCGCGCAATGCCACACCGATTTTGTCTGTGAAGTTATACACAACCCAAACACCGCCCGCCCACCATTCGGCGTCGCCGCCAACAAGCGCAGCGTTATCTTCATGTCCGTAGTCAGCTTGCGCATAAAGCGCCAGTTTTGACCCAACTTTCTGCGTCAAAATCAATTCCGCGCCCTTGCGTAAATTTGATGTATTGTCGTCTTGCTCAGGCCCAGCGTAACCGAGTAACGCAACCGACGTGCTCGGCGACAAGGCAATGGTCACCTTGCCCATTACTGACAGGCCGTCGTTGTTGTCGCTGACCTTGTCCCAGCCGTTGAGCACGGCAAACGCGGTCTCGACCGAGTCGCTCCAACTGTAGGAGAGCAGTCCGCCGAGCTGCGTGAAGTTCTCGACGTAAAGGAATTGATTGCCCATGGTCCAGTTCGGGTTAAGCGGCTCTTCGATGACCTCTACCCCCATCAAGGTCACCATTTTGCCGAGCGCAACCTTCAGGCCGGTGCCCACTGGCACGTTGACACTTAAATAGGCCTGCTCGAGGTCAACCACGTCGTCAGCCGTGCCCAAGCCTGCCGCGTGAATAACCTTGGCATCCTCGCCGGCGATTACGTCCACGCGAAAACCGACATCCCAGTTGTCTGTGTGTCGCTCGACAGGTTTCTCCAGGGCCAGTTTGAGTTTATGAAAAGTGAACTCGTCATCTTTTGTCACGAACGCGTTTGCCACCGGCTCAGAATCGTTAA
The DNA here is from genome assembly GCA_964555645.1 of uncultured Verrucomicrobiota bacterium. GTDB lineage: Bacteria > Verrucomicrobiota > Verrucomicrobiia > Limisphaerales > DTLC01 > DTLC01. Next base: position 88,773 of record CAZKTA010000009.1, on the reverse strand, counting down.
AGTTATGAAAGAACGAAACCGACACAAACCCGCTCACATCTGTCTTGGTAAAGAAGCCGGACAAACCTGCCCCTGAGGATCCCTGAGCAGGTTGTTCGCTGAGAGCCGCGTCCAGCTGTGCGGGCTTGCTTAAAGTTGGTACGGGTCCGCTTTCATCAGCAGCAGATACGCCACAAACACCAAGCGTGATCGCTGCGGCTACACCGAGTCTGTTTATTGTGTACATGTTCGCAAAAAAGATTTTAACAGCCCCTTAGTTAAGCCGGACGCGTGCCAAGCGGTTCAAATCTGTGGGTGGGTATTGCGGAATCTGCTGTTTTTTCAATGGTTTTCTGCGGCTGAGAAAAAAGTTGTCGTTGGCCACCAAGGGAAGGTTTCAGCCCGCCAGACGCGACAAAAATGTCGGCCTGAATGGCTTTATCCGACAATTTTGAAGTGTTTTGGTTGGGTTTGGCCGAACAGTTAATGCACCGCTCAGGCGTCGATGTTGAGTTTGCGAATTTTGTAAGCCAGTACGCGAGGTGTGGTACGCAATTCACGTGCAGCAGCGGCGATGTTACCGCCTGTTTTGCGCAGTGCCTCGGTTATCAGTTTGTGTTCGAGAGCAGCGACTTGCGCAGCCAGCCCTTCGCCTGAGTCAGCGCCAGATGCGCCAATGGTTTGCAACGCAGCCGGTAGATGATGCACTTGTATGGTTTGTCCCTCACACAACAGCACAGCGCGCTCGATTATGTTTTCCAACTCACGTACATTGCCAGGCCACGAGTACGCCAGCAGCCTGCGCCGGACTTCGTCTGAGAGCATGCGCGCCGGCTTGTTGTGCTGGTGTGCATACAAGTTCAGAAAATGCTCAGCCAATGGCAAAATGTCTGCGACACGATTCCTCAGTGGGGGCACGTAAATTGGGAACACATTGAGACGGTAATAAAGGTCTTCGCGGAACCTGCCATTGGCGATCATTGCCGGTAGGTCGCGATGTGTGGCCGCTATAACCCGCACATCGACGCTAATCGTGCGCGTATCGCCGACTCGCTCGAATTCCTGCTCCTGAAGCACCCGCAGTAATTTAACCTGAATTGAGGGGGGAATATCACCTACTTCGTCTAGGAAAAGCGTGCCGCCGTTTGCGAGTTCGAACCTGCCCTTGCGGTCACGGACAGCCCCTGTAAACGCGCCACGAACATGCCCAAACAGCTCGCTTTCAACCAAGGATTCCGGCAATGCAGCGCAATGCACGCGGACAAACGGGCCCTCAGCGCGGGCGCTGTTGTAATGGATTGCTTGTGCAATCAGCTCTTTACCAGTGCCGGTTTCACCGTATACCAGCACAGTTGCATTTGTGCGTGCGACCTGTGCGATTTGCTCAAACACGTGCCGGATCTCATGCGATGCGCCGATCATGTTAGCTGGCCGGAATCGTTCGCGCAGTTCACCACGCAGCCGTCGGTTTTCATCGGCCAGGCGCTCCTGTTCCTGGAGAGCAACGCGCCGCAATTGCACCGCCTGCGCTATCATCGAAGCCACAATGCATAACAGGCGCGCGTCCTTCCGTAGCTCAGTTTCAGGTTTAGTCGGCGTGTCCACGCTGAGTGCACCTGCGACTTCTTGGCCGATCTTGATCGGCACGCAGATGAACGCTGTATCGGGCCGTTTTCCTCTGCCGGTCCGGTCCAAGATGAGTGGTGATTCACTTTTACGCGGTATGATGATCGGTTCGCCGGTTTGAATCACGCTTCCGGTAACGCCTTCGCCGAGCCTGTAGCGTGCACGCCTGGCTTGGGCGGGGGTCAACCCATGAGCCGCCTCGATCATTATTTGGCCGGTGTCGCCGTGAAGGATCGTAACTGTGCCATAGTTCATGTCCATGTAATGTGCCAGTGCCCCGAGCACAGGCGGAAGCACCACTCGAAGGTCTAAGCTTTCATCTAGGCGCCGGCTTACCTCATATAACAACCGCAACTCGCGCGTAGTCGGTTCGGGTTCAATCACGTTCAGAGTCATATCAGAAATGCTCGGCCAAGCTTAACATTTATGTGCCGTAATTTGAAGCATTAGCTGGTGGTTGAATCTTGCTGGGCCAAGATTTCTACACAGGTCAGCTAAAACCACAGCGCCCAGCCTCAGGCGCTTGCATGCGAGCTATCAAGCGCCTTTACAATCCACAAATTTATCACTGTGGGCTATCGCACCGGCTGGCTCGCCGGTTTTACCGGGGCTGATCACAATCACAAACTCGCCCTTGAGCTTGCGTTCAGTTGCTTTCTTGAGCAGCTCCGCCGGCGTGCCACGGATGAATTCCTCGAACTTTTTTGTTAGCTCGCGCGCGATCACAACCTGCCGATCCGGGAATACTTCAGACAGTTCACGCAACAATTTTTCAAGTCGGTGCGGCGATTCGTAAAGGACGAGTGTGCCGGGGACAGACCTGAGTGACTCGAGTTTGGCGCGGCGTTGACCCGATTTATGTGGAATGAAACCGACAAAGTGGACCTCATCGGTTGGCAACCCACTGGCTGTGAGCGCAGCAATGAATGCACACGGCCCTGGCACAGGCTCGACGCGTAACCCGGCTGCGACTACGGCCCGGACTACGCGTTGGCCAGGGTCGCTTATTCCGGGGGTGCCGGCGTCAGTCACGAGTGCGACTGTTTTTCCGGCCCGGAGCAGCTCAAGCAGTTGCAGGCTGCGTTTTGCCTCGTTGAACTTGTAAAAGCTGAGCAACGGTTTTGTTATGCCGAAATGTTTTAGCAGCAACCCGGTGCGGCGTGTGTCCTCGGCTGCAACAACATCGCAGTTTTTGAGCACGTGCAGTGCGCGCAGTGTAATGTCCCGCAGGTTGCCTATGGGCGTTGCAACAAGGTAAAGAGTGCCCGGCGCAAGCAGTGTTTGGTCATGGTACATGGCCTAGGCTTGCATTGTCTTGACGTCGGCCTCGGGGTTGAAATCACGTGTGCGCGGTGTGGCGTCAGATTTCTTTGAATCATGTGCATCCTTCTTTGTGGGGACGCACCTGGTGCCCATCGCGCTTTTCGCCATTCAATCTGTTATGGCTGCGCGGTTGTTTAGTCCGGCTGTGAAAAAGTCCAGGTAATAAATCAGGCGTTGTTTGAGTTCTTTGCGCGGCACAATCGCGTCTATTAGGCCGTGTTCGAGCAGGAACTCGGCAGTTTGGAACCCGGGCGGCAGTTCAGCCTGTGTGGTGTCCTTGATTACGCGCGGGCCGGCAAACCCGATCATTGCACCTGGCTCGGCAATGATGAGATCGCCCAAGCTGGCATAGCTGGCCATAACACCTGCCGTTGTGGGGTGAGTGAGCACGCTTATGTACGGCAAGCGTTGTTTTGCGTGGTATGCGAGTGCAGCAGCAGTTTTGGCCATTTGCATCAGGCTGAACATGCCCTCGTACATTCGCGCGCCGCCACTGGTTGATACAATCACAAGCGGCAACCATTTCTCAGTTGCGCGTTCGACCAGGCGCGTGATCTTTTCGCCAACAACCGAGCCCATCGATCCGCCCAAGAAACCAAAGTCCATCACGCCAAGCGCAACCTTAAACGGGCCAATTTTGCAAATGCCGGTAATGACGGCTTCTTTGTGGCCAGTAGCCTTTTTGTTCTCGTCGAGCTTTGCAGTGTATGAGATGGCGCCGTTAAAATTGAGCACGTCAACGCTTGTCATTTCTGCGTCCATCTCTTCGAATGTGCAGGTCTCGACCAGTGAATGAATCCGTTCGCGTGCGCCCAACGGAAAATGGTACTGGCAACGCGGGCAGACTTTGAGGTTTTCGTCCAGTTCCTTGTCGAAGACCATCGTGTTGCACTTTGGGCATTTTGTCCAAAGGCCTTCTGGGATTTCGCGCTTTTTGGGTCGGCCTGTAGCCAGCTTTGGTTTCTCAGCTAATCGTACTTTGCCGTTGCCAACTGTCGCGGCTGCCACAGCCGCTTCCAGCGCTTCGAGGTCAACTGGCTTTTTACTGAAGCGCAATGTGGCCATAACGAGCAGCATTTTTACCTGAGCCACAACCAAAATGCAAGCCCGCTCGCAAGAAAGTTTTTGTGTCTTATCCTAAATACCGCGTGCAACTGTCCAAACACAAACTTCGCTTGCGCCGATTGACCGCAATACTCTTGCACATGCATTTGTAGTTGCGCCGGTCGTGAAAACGTCGTCAACGAGCACAACGCGCGCGCCGTTCAAGCGCCGGCTTGATCCTGGGGCAAACGCGCCGCGCATGTTGTTCGTGCGTTGCTCACGACTAAGCAGCGTTTGCGTGCGCGTGTGCAAGACCCGGCGTAGGATGTTGTGTTTCATGGGAATAGCCGTTGCAGCGGCAAGCCGTGCAGCAAGCCGTTCGGCCTGGTTAAATTCGCGTTCACGTTTTCGTGTCGGATGCAACGGTACAGGCACAATAAGATCAAATTTGTCTCTTACAAGCTCAGGCGTAGCACGACTGATCAGCAGTTCGGCAAGGAACGGTTCAAACCATAATGCGCTTTGATATTTGTAACGGTGAATCACCTCGCGTACCGGCCCGTCGGCTGTCACAGCCGAACGCGCGCGGCTGAAGTACAGCTTTGTATCACTGCAATTTGCACATTTGAAAGGTGTTGTGATGTCACCCGGATAAGGCAGGCCACACCGCTCACAAAATGGCGGCTCAATAAAACGCACCCTGGCACGGCATTTTGCGCAGACGTACCCTTCGGCAGCCGTGGCGCGTTCTAGCCGGCAAACCTGGCATATATTCGGGAACAAAAGACCCATCGCTGTGGCAACCAAAGCGCGACAATGCGTGCGTAGTACTTCAGAAAACGATTTGTGCATATGGACTTTTATGCGCTCGATGCCCAAGTACACGCAGCAGGATCACACAAAGTACAACCAGCACGAGAAATGCAAGCCAACCGTCAATGAATTTGTGCGTGCCCCAGAAAACCGTGTTTGCCTGTTCAGCCTTTGCTGTCAGCCAACCGTAAATTTTCAATGCAAAGACCCAACCTGCATGCAGACCGATCGGGAAGTGCAAGCTGCCGGTGCGATGATACCCAATGCACAACACAACACCAACCAACGTCAGATTAATGAACGTGGGTATCAGGCGGTGCCAGTAACAAAAACCCTCAAACATGCGACCCAAAACAATAAAGCCGCTTAACCACCCCACGGCGCCTTCCACTCGGGCGCCTTGTATAAGGTGCGCCGAGGCGAACAACACGCTACTCACCACCAAAGCAAATGCCCAGTGCCATACACGGCGCAACGCACCAAACAACGCGCCCCGAAACAGTACCTCCTCGAGCGTGCCCACAACTGCCGCTGTTGCAGTAATACAAGCCAGTTTGCCCAGCCAACCTGTCCCTGCCAGACCCGGGTCAAGCTTGCGTGCGCCCGTGGCGAGCACGCAAACAGCCATCAACATTACCGTGCCAACACCAACCAGAAAACCTGTGCTGAGCCATCGGAATTGGTGCGGATGACCCGCCAGGCCAAGTGCGCAAGCCGAGGCAAGTCCCGTGGCGCGCAGAAACGGCCATAAACCAACCAGCGCCGTCGCCAACATTGTTCTGCTCACGAACCTGTGAAACGGTTGCTGAGCCAGCGCAGGGAAGGTTTCGGAAACAGACTGCGCAATGTGGTACAGCCACGGAGCAACCAACGCCCCGCACAGCAAAATTGCCGCAATGTAAATCAGCACTGCACGAAGCGGTCGCATGCGCTTATGCTAATATTCGCCCCGAAGCTGCCAAGCGCTGAGTTTATCGCCGGGCGCGTTTCCGCCCGGAGCCGCCATTCGGAGTCAAAACGCGCCGGCACAGGCTTGGCTGTCCAGATTACGTTGCAGAATGCTTGCCATGAACGGGTCTAGTTGATTGTAATCGTTGCGGCTATGAAACCGAAGGTTGAAACACTGCTGCGGATTTACATTGTCGCCTTGCTTGTTGTGCTTGGCTGGTGCATGTGGCGCTCGGTTACGCTGCACGCCTCGACGGCACCTGCCTCTAATTCAATCCAAAATGCTGACCAGCCCAGCCCCAATCCGCCGCAAGGCAACGGCCCAACTGAAAAAGATACGCAATCCACGTCTAGACCTGCGCCGGGGTGGATTGAGAAGCTATCGGTCAAACTGCCGTTCTTGAAATGGGAGGTGTGGGGAAACGCGCTTTGGAAATACATCTTATCGTTTGTGTACATCTTCCTGGCGTTTTATGCGTCGAAGTTGGTGGATTACTTGACGCGCGTGTGGCTGCGACGCTGGGCCGATAAAACCAAAACAAGGTTCGATGATCTTCTGTTGGACATGTTGCGTGGTCCGGTCAAGATTGTTGCGTTTGTATTTTTCCTGCGGATAGGGCTAGACGTGTTCGAATGGCCTGAGCTTGTCCAGAAGTACCTTAGCAAGGGGTTCACCGTAGTTGTTGCGGCCACGATCACGTATCTGGTGCTCAAGTTTGTGGACTTGCTGTTAGGGTATTGGCGATTACGGAGTGGAGCCGAAACCGAACGTGCATTCGACGAGCAATTGTTCCCACTAGTGCGCAAGGCATTGAAACTGTTCGTCATAGTTGTGGCTGTACTTGTGACACTTACAAACATTGGCGTGGATGTCACCGCTGCGATTGCCTCGCTTTCAATTGGCGGTCTAGCAATTGGCTTGGCGGCTCAGGACACACTTGCAAACTTGTTCGGTGCGGTTGCGGTGTTCATTGACAAACCATTCCGGATCGGGGACCGGATCCAGCTTGAAAACATTGACGGCGTGGTTGAAAGCATCGGCATGCGCAGCACGCGCGTGCGCAATTTAGACGGGCACCTCATCACCGTGCCGAACAAAACCATGGGCAACACCATCATCACGAACATCACTCGCCGGCCAAATATCAGAACACTCATGAACATCAGCATCACTTACGATACACCCGCGCAAAAGGTCAAACGCGCCGTCGAGTTGTTGAATGAGATTTATCGTGGCCACTCCAAAACGCACGATGTTTGGATTAGTTTCAACAAGTTTGCGGATTCGTCCCTGAACATTCTTGTAATTCACTGGTGGGCCGGCACTGATTACAAAGAGTATCTTGCCGGCATTCAGGAGCTGAACCTACGTGTCAAGGAACAGTTCGATGCTGAGGGGATTAATTTTGCGTTCCCGACGCAGACGATTTATTTGAAGCAAGACCCAGAATGGCGCTTGAGTCAGCCCGCTCCAACACCGGCCTCACCGTTTCAGCACACATAACCTTCAAGGTGTTGTGCCTGCGGCAGTTTCTGAATGTGTCAAGCTGGTGCTCTAACGGAAGCCTCGTCTCTGGACAAATGGCTTTTGCAGAACTGGTTCAGAAGCCGAATGGCAGGGACGGGCTGACCGGTGCGCATGTTTGAATTTTTGAGTCTCTGTGTTTTGCGCCAACACGTTTTGCATCGTATGCCCACAGAATCGTCAAACCGCTTCAAGACAATACGCTGCTTGCGTGCTTATGATTTGCGCAGCAGGACTGTTTTTGCCCTTGTTCAACTGCGCGATTCCGAAGGTAGTTTTTCAAAGCAACCACGCTGCCGTGCTGAAATAGATCGCTAAGGTTGAAATATCCGTCAGAGCAAGTGTTAAAGGACCTGCAGCAATTCGCGGGTCCAACCGTAGTGCATGTAGTACTGCCGGCACGCTCACGCCCCAGCAACATGCTATTGTCATTGCGCCGATGATGCTGCCGCCTATTACGGCTGAAGGTACGGGTACACCGCGCCAATACCATGCCACGGCGCCGACAACCAATCCACACGCGCCCCCGAGTAGAAGCGCTGTTGGTATCTCGCGCTTAAGAGCACTAGCAAACCACCGCCACGTAGGGCGTCGGCCGTGTAGCGTCCGGATTGTCATTAACAGTGATTGGATACTCACGCTTTCACCGAGGCCGAGTACCACTGTTAAGAAAAAGGTCAGTATGATAGCCTGTAAAAGTACGGTTTCAAACACACCTGCGACGAGCGCGCAGACTACGCCGCTCGTGACTGTGGCAAGGAGCCATGGGAACCGGTATCTGAACGCTGCTAATGGTCGGCTCTCGCGCATTGCAGCGGCACGCAACCCGACAGCCTCAAACAGTTCATTCATCCTGTCGCGCTCGGTTAGGTCGAAGATTTCCTCGGTAAACAATGTCACATCTACCACACCGATTATCTTCCGCTGCGCATTTATAACTGGCAAAGCAAGGAACCTGTGCATTGCGAACAACTCACATGCCTCAAGCACAGTGGCGTTTTCAGGTAAGGCAACCACGCGGCTCAACATTACATCTCGTACGCGCTTGTCTGGTGCGGCCATCAACAATCGCCTCACGGGTAGTACGCCCACAAGCTGTTCATCGTCTTTTACCACGTAAAAGTAAACGATCCGCTCACCCAAGTCCTGCTTACGCAACGCATCGAGTGCTTCGGCTACTGTAATATCATGCTTTAACGCGGTGAAATCACCACGTGCATATCGCACAACTGGCTGCTCCAAATGTGGTCTTTCGTTCATAGTACTAGTTGAAACTGAATTGCCCCAAAAACACGGCCCTGTCCCTCGGTGGCTAAAGGGCTGCCTCTAAGACAAAAATTACCGCGTAGCGATCCTTTTGCAGTAGCAGTTTGAGTATGAGTTACGTGCCGAACGATGCGGTTTTATGATCCGACTTAGCCTGGAGGCCAGTGCATTCGTCTGCCACCCAGAACATGACAATGCAGATGCGGTACAGCTTCACCTGCATCAGGGCCGTTGTTGATAACGAGCCTGTAGCCGGTGTGTTTCAGGCCGAGTTTCTCGGCTACTTCGGCTGCTTTAAGCAGTAAATGTCCAAGGATTTCTTTGTCCTCGGGTTTGGCTTCGGCAATTCGCGGGACAGGTTTTTTGGGTACCACAAGCACGTGAACCGGTGCTTGCGGATTGATATCATGAAATGCAGCCACCAGGTTGTCCTCGTAAACAAACTTGGCCGGACTTTCCCGGGCGATTATTTTTTCGAAGATTGTCTTGCACATAACTGGTTGGCGAGTGTGCCAACCGCTGGGCGCTCGTCAATTTCAACCTGTTAGATGAACAACGGGCTGCCTGATCAATCAACAATCATTGTGCAGGTCTTTTCACCAACTTCGGCTTCTAGACAACTGCGCATGTAGGCCACAATCTGGTCGCTCAATGTTTGGCAGCGGTTGTTCCAGCGTCGCGCCCCTGAAAGACGTTTAACGCATCTGCGCAGGCCGCAAAAATGCAATGCAGATGGCGATTTGCACAGGTGCGAGCGCAAGGCCCTACGTAATTCAGCAAAGAAAAGCAACTCGACTCCGTCAACTTTGTCTGCGAGCTTGCCAAGGTCAGACTCGGTCCGGTGATTGGCAGGGTTTATTAAGCGAGCATCTTTGGCAGCGCGTTCAAGTTCACGCAGAACCTTTTCCAGCACAAGCGTAAACTCACCCAGCGAAATTGAACTCCGTTTCAGCTCGTGCTTGAAGTAATAAAACACCGCTGCAGCAGCCTCATTAACTGTATCAGCATTAAGCACGGTGTTTGCGGTCTCGGGCACTTCGAACCTGATCATTTCAGGCCTCAGCGGTACGCTCGAGCCGTTCGGCAGCTCGAACAACAGACAATCTTCTGCAAGCAAAATCATCTTTGGCCCTCTAGCTTTTTAACTTCCTGCACAAAATCTGTGGCCTCTTGGAACCGCCGATACACACTCGCAAATCGTACATAGGCAACCTCGTCGAGCTGTTGCAGTTGGTCCATTACAAGTTTGCCGATTTCTTCAGCAGGCACTTCGCTATCGTATTTGTTCGCCAACTGCTCGATTACCTTGTCAACGAGCGTTTCTATTGTCTGCGGGCTGATCGGCCGTTTCTGGCACGCTTTCCTTATCCCGTTTACAAGTTTTTCGCGCGAGAACTCCTCGCGCCGTCCATCACGTTTGACGACCAATAGCTCGGCCCGTTCAATCTTTTCGTAGGTCGTAAACCTGTAGCCACAACTGTTACACTGCCGACGCCGTCGGATGGTTATTCCCTCACGCGATGTACGCGAGTCAATTACTTTATCGTCAACGCAACCGCACTTAGGACATCGCATAAAAAGCGGGCCTACAGGCCTTTGTGGTTTTTCAAATTTGTAACATCAATATGTAGGGCCGTCAAGCAGACTTTTGGGACTTTGATACCAAAAGAGGAAATCTTAACCCGCATATATAGCTTCAGTGGCCTACAGGGTGAAGTGGCGGGTGAGTCTGGTATTTGTGGAATGCGAGGTCTCGTTTTGGCATCGCACAGGTGCAACCGTACGCAACGATCCAGTTCACTGAGGATTCAGGTCCCCGAGCCCAGTGAAATTTAGCTTGCAACTTTCTGCTCGAGTTGTAATTGGTTTGCGTTCTTTGACAGAGCGGGCGGCTTGATACGTCGCCCAGATTCGCAGCCAAATGACTGGGAACCCCGTGGAAATCGGGGACGGTTGCGCCACTGTAACGGACGACAAACTCCCAATGTGCCACTGTGCAGGTTCGGCCAAAGCAACACTTGGTGGGGTCTGCATGGGAAGGCGGGAGTGCGGCTCGTAGTCCGGAGTCAGGATACCGGTTTGGCTGTGCTCATCGGCTCCGATGACGGTTTCGGGGCAACTTCTCCGCCATAGAGAAGGATGAGACCAGGCCGTGTCCCGCGTGTGCGGGCCGGGATTGAAGAAGGCCTTCATTCTCCAATTGGCGGAGGGTGAAGGTTTTTTGTTGGATCGTTACAGCTTAGAACGTGAGGCTGTTACGCTCAATGATCGATGTGCCGCCAGTTTACTGGTGTGTCGCTTTAACAGCTCAGCGGTTCAGCTGCTCAACGGTACAACAGCCTGATCACCCCACCGCACTGGTCTCGGAAACAACCGTTAACCCGTCCGATTGCGCACGTGAAAACAAGGTGCGCATTTGGACATAACAGTTAAAGACCAGTATATGCAGAAGACCAACTTGTTGGTGCCGGGACTCACAGGCGCGATTGCATTGGCATGTTGCATTGCAACGGCCGAGACATTAAACGAAAGCTTTGCCGATGACCCGTTCATGCGCGGGTGGCGGGTCTATGGCAACACAAACCTGTTTGTTTGGAATCCGACTAATCAAAATCTCGAAGTGACTTGGGACTCAAGCAAGCCCAACAGTTACTTCTATCGGTGCCTAGACACCATTTTGACACTTGCAGATGAGTTCACATTACAGTTTGATCTGAGGTTGGATTCGTTAGAAGCCGGCGGTTGGGGGTTTCAAATTGCCCTGGGCTTCATCAACCTTCAAGATGCCACCGATCCGAACTTCCTGCGTGGCACAGGGATGGATTCTCCAAACTTGTTTGAATTCGACTATTTTCCAGATGTGGGTTTTGGCGCCTCAATTACTGCCACAATGACGGATTCAAACAGTCGGTTTGCGTTTTGGTACGTGCCTAAAGGGCTTGAAACTGGCGTCACGTACCGCATCTGGCTTTACCATGCCCCCGGCGTAACCAATATTGAGGCCGTAGTTTTGTTAAATGGCGAGGTTTATGCCAACTTGTCGTCCGCGTGGATTTCGCCGGGTTTTGGCGATTTTCGGCTCAACACAATCGCCGTCAGCAGTTACAACGACACCGCCTCAGGTGGCAGTATTCTTGCCCGTGGTGTAGTTGACAATTTGCTTATTGTCACCCCGCCACCACCGGTGACTGGCCTTGTAAGTGGTTTTGCCGAGGGCAATTGGACAATGCAGTTCCAGAGCCAAACAAACTGGGTTTACGTGCTCGAACGCACACAAGATCTCGTCACTTGGATAGATGTATCACCGAATGTCATTGGCACAGGGTCAATACTGAGCTTGCGAGATAATAGTCCGCCTGTGGACCGTGCATTTTACCGCGTGCGAGCGTACAGGCCATAAATTGCCCAAGTTTGAAACGAATTGTGTCAGTTGATTTGCGCAGGGCGAGTTGTACTAGGCGTGGTTTTACGCTAATCGAGTTGCTTGTTGTTGTGGCTATTGTTGGCGTTCTGGCAGCTCTGGTGCTGAGCGCTACAGCCCGAAGCAAACTTGTAGCGTACCAGGTTAAATGCAGCTCGAACCTGCGCCAGCTTGGGCTTGCAACACACCTTTACTGGGCTGATAACAACGGCAACTGTTTCCGGTACATCTTTGGCCAGACAAATTTCGGTCGGATTTACTGGTTCGGCTGGATGGGCCCCGGGGCCGAGGGCACGCGCGAGTTTGACGCGACCCAGGGCGCACTTTATCAATATCTGCTTGGGCGCGGCGTGGAGATATGTCCATCGCTTAATTACGCCCTTGCGCAGTTTAAACTCAAGGCTAGGTCACCCGCTTACGGTTACGGTTATAACTTGTGTTTGTCCGCGCCGCCCACCAAACCGCCGGTTAACTCGGCAAATATCAAACGTCCGGCAACAACTGCGTTGTTTGCTGATGCAGCTCAGGTCAACACCTTCCAGCCACCTGCATCACCAGAAAATCCAATGCTCGAAGAGTTCTATTACGTGAGCACAAACTCGACCGAGGCGACTGCGCATTTCCGGCACAAACAGCTCGCGAACGTCGTGTTCGCTGATGCGCATGTGGGGACCGAAAGACCCGCCGAAGGTTCAATTGACAAGCGGCTGCCGAGTCAGTTCGTGGGCAGGTTACGGCCCCAGATACTGGTGCCGTAGTCAAAAGACCCAGCTGCGTCCGTCCTGAATTGTGCGCACGATTCGTGCATCAAGCTGCCGGTGCAAACTGAACTGCAAAGGCCAGCAACAGCTCGGTTATTTCCCTGTTGATGTAGTCTTTTGGGGCTGTGCCGCGTCCGAACCGCTCGAACTGAGTCATAATTGTGTTTAGCGCCCTGACACAGTTGAGCGAGCTTGCAGTAATCGCAGCGTGCATACAGGTTGACAACGGGGTAAGCGCCAATGCTTCCATCAGGTCAAGCGCTGCTGCGTAGGCATCTATTTTGACTTTATCCGGCTCTTGCACGTCGAACAGGTCAGCCTTGTAAGGTTTGCCACCAAACTGCGCAGTGAAACTGTCCAGCCTTGCCCGCAAGCGAGTTTCCTCTTCGTCCAGCGTTTGGATAAAAGCGCGCTCGCGTTTTCTGAAACAGTAGTACGCCTCACAATAGTCGCGGTTCTGGAGCATTAGTTCGAAGGTCTGAAGGCTGAACACGCCTTGCTCGACCATGAACGGCAACAGATTGGACGGATCAATCTCGTTGCCCAAAATGTACAGCACGCACGCCAAAAATGATCTGCCGTGCTCGCGTTTGCCGGCAAGTTCGCTCAAAAGCAGCACCCCTGGCTGTAGCAAGCCCGGCGCATACGCAAAACAAAGCAAATGCTCGAACAGCGTACGGAATACTTTCGCGCTCAGAGCAGTGTTCTGTGCCAGCAACGGTTTGATGCTTTCGGGTGCGTGTTCGGCTTCTTTTTTCGCCGCTGCGACAGCCGGCCCGTGGCCGGGCCCAGGGCTAAGGTGCCCTGTTGCTGCTGCAGTCCGCTCGAAATATGTGGGGTCGAGTAAAATTGTCAAAAGGACACGTGTGCTGTCGAACACCTTGCTTACCACGTCGCTAACCGAAGGCTCACCCAGCACAACCACAAACCTGTGTTGGCCGATCATTGCAGCCAGGTTTTGGGTTTCTTTCAATTTTGGCATTTCGACCCCGACAAGTTTGCTCAACTCGAACAAACCCTCCTTGATTGTGCGCGGGTTGTACGTACCGGGCAGCTTGCGTTTAAGCTCGGAAGCGTTTTCAAGCAGCCTCAAAAACGTATGTAGCGATTTAAGTGTTATCTCAGCCATGACTAAACCTTACTTGGTCGGTTTACTCTTGTCTCGATCCCGAATCCAAAAGTGGTCCACGGGCTTTAGACTCGCGTTGTGCTAAAACCATCCAATACCTATTCGGAGCCTCATGCCCGAATAACCGGTTTTTGGCGGACATCAAAAGCACATCAGAAGCCTAGTCAAGCCCGGGCCGGGCCGACAAGGCCAGATTAGCTTGAATCTGCCGAAAAAATCCAGCGGCCAATATTCGTGATTATACCGCTGACCCAACGACAGTTAGGCTGGAAACCGGTTTTTCTAAATATGGCGAAACTTCCGCCAAATATATTCTTGACCTCAATAAAGCTATTAATATGCTACGATGCAGGCATGAGCAGATAGCAGGTCCTGTTGTGCCGGATAACCCCTTGCCGTTTAAGGGTATCCAGCTTGGTCCAAGCCGAGTTGGCAGCTCAGCCCGCTTAGGAGAAAGTTATGGCGAGTGGTAAAGTCAAGTGGTTCGATAACAAGAAAGGCTATGGGTTCATCGCCCAAGAAGGGGGACAGGACGTATTCGTTCACCACACAAGCATAATCGGCAACGGTTACAAAACGCTGCGTGAGGGCGAAATTGTCAGTTTCGAGATTATCTCGACAGACAAGGGGCCGAAAGCAGAGAAGGTCCAGCGAATCCACCCCCATAGACGTCAAGCCGTGTAAACCGTCCGGCTCGAAAGCGCCGTCGGCGAGGTTGATCTTAATCACAGACAGGCTAAACTGATCCGGTTGCAAACACTTTGACTGCGGTTCGTTCAATGGCGCAACCGGTGGGCAGCCTGTACGTGCACGTGCCGTTTTGTGTCGGCAAATGCTGGTATTGTGCCTTTTATTCTGAACCGGCCTCCGGCGCGATGGTTGAGCGTTACCTCGCTGCGCTCACTCGCGAGCTTGAGCTTGTGGCGCGCGAGTTGAAACCCGAAACGGTGTACTTCGGAGGTGGCACTCCGACGGCGCTTGATTTGCGCCAATGGCAGCGGCTTTTCGATCAAATGAGCCGGCTCCACATTCTCGATGCAACGAACGAATGGACGGTCGAATGTAATCCAGCCACCATTTCTAAAGCGAAGGCAGAATTGCTCCGATCCTTTGGCGTTACGAGGGTGTCTTTGGGTGTGCAATCCTTGAACGATGAACTACTGAGCCGTCTTGGTCGTGTTCATTCACGCCGGCAGGTGTTCCGAGCTTTTGATACGTTGCGCAAAGCAGGGTTCGACAACATCAACATTGACCTGATGTTCGCAATACCGGGCCAAACACTCGAAATGTGGCGTCAGACCCTGGCCGAGGTCGGCGCAATGCAAGCTGAGCATTTATCCTGCTACGAGATCACCTACGAGGACGATACGCCGCTGTTCCGGCTTATGGGTGCCAGCAAATCGGATACCGATGAAGACCTCGCTTGCGCCATGTACGACGAACTAGTCGAGCGCGCTGCTGCTGCCGGGTACAGACAGTACGAAGTTTCAAACTTTGCACGCAATTGGCGTCAAAGCTTCGGACCGGCTAATCGGCAAGTGAACCAGATTCAAGCTAACGTGGCTTTACCCGAAGCTGTATGGGTTGATTCTGTTCCTGCTTTTGCGTGTCTGCACAACGTCAATTACTGGCGCGGCGGACAATTCTACGGGCTGGGGCCAAGCGCCACTAGCTATGTGCAATTTGTTCACACTAAGAATTTTTCCGATACGCGACGCTATTGTGCGCTGCTGGAAAAAGGCCAGCGACCGATTGAATTTATCGAGCAACTTTCGCCCCTAAAACGCGCAGGTGAGATCGCTGCGTTCGGGTTGCGCATGGTGATTGGTTGGTCATTTGACGAGTTCAAACGTGTTACAGGGTACGACCTGCTTGTCGAGTGGCAGAGCGAAATCGAGCAGCTTGTAGAACGCGGTTGGGGAACCCTCACAACCACAGGATTTAAACTCACCAGGCAAGGACTCAGGTTTGCTGACGCAGTGGCGGAAATGTTTCTGCGTTAAATAACCGTGTTTGGTTCGGTACAGCCCCGGGCCGCTGCTCGGCACTCGAAGTTTGACTGGCCTGGACGGTGCCGAACCAAGTAGGATTCACGCCTGTGAATATTGTGGTGACAGACGTGAAAAATTTTGTGTAGTCGGCCCGACCTGGATCCGATTTGATTTGGTTCGTATGATTGACAAAGCAACAAATTCAACTGCGCCAACTGAAACGGCCGACCTAAAAAATGCCCGGGTGCAACGCAAAACATCCGGCACGGCCGGCCCCGAGCTGCTGGGTCGGCTCCCGCCGCACGCGCTCGAGGCAGAGCAGGGCATACTCGGGTGCATCTTGCTTTCACCAAACGAATGCCTCGGCGAGTGCGTTGCCAAAATCAAAGCCGGGACGGAAGTATTCTATGACCTTCGGCATCAGACGATTTACGACACGTTGGTGGAGATGTATGACCAGCGCCAGCCGATTGACCTGATCACACTGCGGCAGCGGCTCAAAGACAAACAACTGCTGGATCAGATCGGCGGTGAGGCATATTTAATGACACTGCAGACCTGTGTGCCTTCGGCAGCGAACCTGCCGTACTACCTCGACATCGTGCATCAAAAATACGTGTTACGAAAGCTAATTCAGACCTGCTCGAAAATAATCACGCGCTTGTACGAGTTCGAGGGTGATACCGACCAAGTGCTTGATGAAGTCGAGCGCGACGTGTTGCGTGTAAGCGAAGAACGCGTTGAAGCCACCTCCATAAATGTCAAACAATTGGTACGCGACGCATTTCGTGTGATCGAGGAATACCACGCCCGTAAGGGGACATTTAGCGGCATTACAACAGGATACGCTGACCTGGACAAGTTGACCGACGGGCTGCACCCGGGCGAAATGATCGTGATTGCCGCGCGGCCTGGCATGGGTAAAACCAGCATTGCCCTGAACATTGCCGAACACGTCGCTTTGGAGCAGAAACTGCCCGTTGCAATATTCAGCCTCGAAATGACGGCGGTGTCGCTCATGGTGCGGCTGATCTGTTCGCGTGCGCGAATTAATTTGCGCACACTCCGAGACGGGTTCCTCCCACATACCGAGTTTCCAAAATTAACGGGTGCCGCTGGGGATTTCTCGGCCGCGCCGCTTTTTATTGACGACGCAGCCGGGCTTTCGATTCTGCAGTTGCGCGCACGTGCACGCCGGCTCTGGCAACAACATGGTATAAAGCTTTTCGTTATTGACTATTTGCAACTGCTGCATTCTACTTCGCGCCGCGCAGAGAACCGACAGCAGGAGATAGCCGACATATCCGGCGGGCTTAAGGCGCTGTCAAAAGAATTGAATGTGCCAATAATCGTGCTGAGTCAGTTAAACCGTGAGCCCGAAAAACGTGAATCTGGCGCCCCGCCACGGCTATCGGACCTGCGCGAGTCAGGTGCAATTGAACAGGACGCAGACGTTGTCGGTCTGCTATACAAACCCGGCAAACCGGGCGCAGACGACGAGCTGGGCGGCAGCGATGAATCGAATGTGGTTCCCATGCGACTTTTGATTGCAAAACAGCGCAACGGCCCGACAGGCGAAATTGATCTGACGTTCTTCAGATCGTTTACGCGGTTCGAAAGCGCCACCAAGGGTAATACACAGGATGCATCATAAGAAAACAAGGGTGACCCGCCTGATTGGGCTTGGCTTGCTGGTCTGCGCTTTGGTCTTCGGGGGCAGCGGACTGTGTTTTGGGCAAACTGCTCAGAACAAAGTCGCAAAAATTCAGATCAAACATATCGGCCCGCCAGCACTTGCCGACGCCCTCGTTCGTGCCAACATCAAGGTCAAAGAAGGCGATCCGTATGTGCCGGCTGCAATTGATGATGACATCCGCACGCTGTACGCAACGGGCCAATTCTACAACATCCGCGTCACTGAAGAACGCACGCGTGACGGGGTGGTTCTGACCTACATGCTCCAGGGTAAACCGCGGCTCACGGCCGTGAAGTTTTCCGGCAATAAAAAGTTTAGTGATGCAAAACTACGCAG
This sequence comes from uncultured Verrucomicrobiota bacterium, assembly GCA_964555645.1. Lineage (GTDB taxonomy): Bacteria > Verrucomicrobiota > Verrucomicrobiia > Limisphaerales > DTLC01 > DTLC01. The sequence continues at coordinate 70,915 of CAZKTA010000009.1, read as the reverse complement.
AAAACTCTCGTCCAAAATAGGCGATCCATTGGACGAACGGAAATTGTTCAACGACTCCCTCGAGATTCAAAAGATGTACCAGAAATCCGGCTACCCGAATACCGAGGTCAAATATGTGCTGAACATAGATGAAGCTGCTGGACGCGGCACAGTGACATTCGAAATCAAGGAAAGTCCAAAGATAAAGATCGTCGACGTACAGTTTGTGGGTGCAAAGGCCATCCCGCAAAAGAAACTCCGCAAAACAATTAAAACCCGGCGTCACTGGATGTTTTCGTGGTTGACTAGCACCGGTGTGCTCAAGCAAGACCAGCTCGAAGAAGACAAGAACCGATTGACCGAGTTTTACTGGGATCGCGGTTACATCGATTTCGAGATAAAAGATGTGCAGTTGGAATATCCCGAGCCGCGCAAGATGATCGTCAAGTTTATCATTTTCGAAGGTAATCCTTACAGAGTCGGGTCAATTGCCTTCCGTGGAACAACTCTTTTGCCCACAAACGCCGTTAGCCCACAGTTCGATCCGCACGCAAAACCGCCTAAAGGGGTTTCACGCCGTGAATGGTACGAAGCAAGGCAGTTGAACCGCGCTTTCAAAATGAAGGAAGGCGATGTGTTCACATCCAAAGGATTGGAAAAAGACATCGAGGCGGTCGAGGACTTTTACGGCGCAAAAGGTTACATAGACGTAAGAGCTGGCTCGCCCAACTTGCGCGTCAAAAAAGTTCCCAACATCGAGAAGGGAACAATTGACCTAGAGTTTGAAGTCGCTGAGGGACAAAAATCATACATCGAAAAAATCGAAATCCGCGGTAACACAAAAACAAAGGACCGCGTCATCAGGCGCGAACTAGCGGTTTCACCCGGTGAAACCTTCGACATGGTAAGAGTCAAACTCAGCCAGAGACGACTCGAGAATCTGCAGTATTTCGAAAAAGTAGATGTGCGGCCTGAGCCGACTGACATCGCGCCGACCCGTAAGAACCTGATTGTGAGTGTTGAAGAAAAACCGACCGGCTCGTTCACCTTGGGGGCCGGGTTTAGTTCAATTGATTATCTAATGGGGTTTGTAACGCTGACACAGGGAAACTTTGACCTGTTTAACCCACCAACCTTTATGGGAGGCGGCCAAAAGGCGCGGTTGTATCTTTCGCTCGGCACGCGCAGACGCGACGCTGTGGTCACGTTCATCGAACCGTGGTTTCTAGACCAACGGCTCGAACTTGGGGTCGAGTTTTACCACCACTGGCTTGATTACCAGAGTCTGCACAATCTTTACCAAGAAGTTCGCACCGGCGGCCGACTCAGCCTTACCAAGGCGCTCTGGCGCGAAAACTTGATCGGCCGACTCAGTTATTCAATCGAAGACATCGGCATTTTGCTTGATCCGCACCTCACCTACACAAACGCGCCAAGCACACTATTAGCCGAAAAAGGACATAACCTGCTCTCGCGTGTTGGCGCAATGCTCGCGTACGACACTCGCAACAGTCCTTTTCTACCCGACAAGGGCCAGCGTTCCGAATTGCTGGGCGAAATTGCAGGCGGCCCGTTTGGTGGTGACAAAAGTTTTTACAAACTTGAATTGCGCAGCACATGGTACTTTCGCGGACTCGCAGATGGGCACGTGCTCGAAGTAGCCGGACGCGCCGGTGTGGCGGACGCGTTCGGCGACACGCCCGATGTGCCGTTTTACGATCGGTATTACCTTGGCGGGTTATACTCGCTGCGCGGATACAAATACCGTGCGATCGGTCCAAAGGAACTGGTAAACAATCTTTACCTCGAGCCGGTGGGCGGAAACACCTATTGGTTCGGCTCGGTCGAGTATAGCATACCTATCATCGAGCGCGTGCGATTGGCCGTCTTTTACGACATTGGAATGGTGTATCCTGACCCGTTCAGTTTTTCACAGGCACGATTTACCGACCCTGAAACAGGCCGCGTCATTTCAACCGGTGCATACGCAGATAATTGGGGTATCGGACTGCGCCTGAACCTGCCAATCGGACCGCTTCGACTTGATTACGGCTTCCCAATCACACACGACCCAAGCGTAAGCAGTGCCGGGCGGTTCCAATTCGGAGTGGGTTATACAAGGCAATTCTAAACTACGCACAACCGCACCGGCATAACGAAGTGTGCCTTGTGCGCGGGCCAAAGAGAGCCCCGGGCAATTAGAATTCGCCCAGGGCCAAATATGTTTTTGATGAAGCGGGTTACTCGCCGCGTTTGCTACGCCCGCCCCAACCACGCCGTTGACGTGAGCCGGACCGCTCGGCGCGCGGCCGAGCAATGTTCACCGTCAGATTGCGCCCTTGAAACTCCTTGTTGTTAAGCTGTTCGACTGCACGCGCCGCTTCATCGGCAGATGCAAATTCGACAAACGCAAAACCGCGCGATCTGCCGGTTGCCCTGTCCAACATCAGGTCCACTGAGGTAACCATACCGACCTGCGAAAAGTAATCATGCAGGTCGTTCTCGCATGTTGTGTAGGAAAGATTTCCTACATATAACCTTGTCTCGCTCATATTGCTGTCTGTCCGCCAAAAAACCGGGCGACGGGACGCTGCACAAGCAGCTATTCACCTGCAGAGTGACTTTCGTTTGGACACTTACCGGCAGGTTGTCTTGATTGACACCAACACCAGCGGTTCTTCAAGCAAACGCGCTTACTTTCCTTCCCTTCAATGCAATTGTCAAGCAATTTTATCCCGAAAAAACGCATCTGTAACCAGAAGGCCCTCGTTTGCTGCCCACACTTATCCGCCACCTGCACCACTGAGCAGCCTGCCAATAAATCGCAGACACCAAAGTGCAAGTGCCGACATTAGCGCACAAGCAGGTATGGTTGTCACCCAGGCCGCAATAATATGCCCGGCTACACCCCAGCGCACCGCCGATAACCTGCGCGTTGCGCCAACACCCATCACTGCACCTGTGATTGTGTGCGTTGTACTAACCGGAATACCGCTCACAGCAGTAAACACAAGCGTCAACCCCGCTGCTGTCTCGGCACTGAACCCGCCGATCGGCTGGAGTTTTGTCACGCGCACACCTAGCGTACGCACCACACGCCAGCCGCCTGTCCAAGTCCCGAGCGCTATAACCGAGTAACACATGATTAATACCCACGTTGGCACCGTCGAGTCGGCCGGCAGATAATTGTTCGCGACTAACATTGCCGTGATCAAACCGGCTACCTTTTGCGCGTCGTTAGACCCATGGCCGAGACTATAGAAAGCCGCCGAAAACAATTGCAGTGATCGAAAAACCCTGTCCACACGTTGGGGTGGATGCCGATGACTCAGCAAAAGGCTCAAAATCATCAGGCATGTACCCAGGAACAGGCCCAGTATCGGGGCCAAGAATATGAAGAGCACAATCTTACTTACACCGGGCCACCAAATAACACCGTTCAATCCCTTGGATACACATGCAGACCCAATCATGCCACCAATTAACGAATGCGACACGCTGATCGGTAGGCCGTACCGCGTGCAGAGCCACGTCCAGATTATTGCACCCAACAACGAGGACACAACCATCGTATTGTTTACCACGTCATTCGTTACAATGCCTTTCCCAACGGTTTTTGCCACTGCGGTGCCGAAAACGAAAACTGCCGCAAAGTTGAAAAAGGCGGCCCACGCAACTGCAACGCGCGGCGAAAGCACGCGTGTGGCAACCACGGTCGCGATCGAGTTGGCGGCATCGTTCATCCCGTTCAGGAAATCGAACAGAAGTGCCAACCCGATTATCAGGGCTACGACAATTGTTGTGTCCATGGCCGTGTGCCGCTTCTTATGCGTTCTTGAGCATCACGTGCAGGATCACGTTGCTGGCGTCGCGGCACCGGTCAATGACTTTCTCGAGCAGCTCGTACAAATCACGCAATAGCAGTGCCTGTAACGGTTCGAATTTGCCCCCGTACAACTCCCGCATCAACTCCGTCATTAAATTGTCCGCATCACGTTCAACCTGCTGCAGGCGCGCATTTTGTTCCCGGATGTAATCAAGCTTGGGCGTGCGCTCACGCAGTGTCTTGACCATCGCGAGCACCGTGTCGGTTGCCTCTTGCAGCAGCGCAACGTGCCTCGAAAAATCCACACCTTTTACCAGGTCGGCTCCGATGATGAGTCGCTCGGCAAACTTCTCCACAGTCTTGGGAATCTTGTAAAGCGCCGTTGAAAGTGCCTCGATGTCCTCACGGTCAAAAGGGGTAACAAACCGTTTGCACAATTCCTCAGTTATTTGTCTTGTAATCTGTTTTTCCTTGCGCCGGGATCGTATGAACTCGTCCAGACTTGGCACTTGGCCCGGCTCACGCATTATCTTCAGCAACGACTGCACGCTCGTATGAGCTTCTTCAGCACTCGCCTCGAGCAGGTCATAGAAAACGTCACCTTTTACAAACAACATTTGTAATGACCGCATGACGCAACGTTTGCCATACCCAAAACCAAATGTCACCAAAATTTCCTGCCCCAAAAACGTTATGGCCTGTCGAAACAGTCGTGTTTTAAAAACCGTGCTTGACGCGGCTACATTTCACTCACCTCGGTTTGGCACTCGTTGACACTCGGCTTAAGCCGCGAGAAATAGCGCAGCTTCAACACAATCACCCTGTCTGAACTGTTTTTATCAGACTGGCCAAAGTTGCTTCTCGACAGATTGATCATGCCGCCTTAAAAGGTTGCAAGTTAAACCAAGGCCAAACCGAGACTTGCATCTAATGGTAGCTTCAAAATTTCGCCTCGGGAAAACGCTCGCGGATTGCGCGCAGGATGCGTTCCACCTCCTGTGGCTCGAACAGCCGCCGCACAACCCGGCGCCGGACTGCATTCAATAGCTCTAACCAGTCTTCAAGCGCTGGCTCCGCCAGCTTTTCCCAACGCTCGTACCGGCGCGACCGAATAAAAAAGCGCCATTCACCACCTACACGTCGGGCGTACACCTGGACGCGTTCGCCTTCGGTTGTTACGCGGCGCCAGCCTATCTCCGCTTTTGCCATAACCACCGACGCTGGTGTAAGCAGTTAATCCGGCAGTTCAACGCTCGCAACTGCAATTGCCGCGATGCCTTCCTGGCGGCCAATGAAGCCAATGCCCTCGTTTGTTGTGGCTTTTATCCCGACACAGGCCGGGCTGATCCCAAGTGCAGCCGCAATGTTGGTTTTCATCGACGCAATGTGCGGTGCGACCTTTGGCTGCTCCGCCAAAATTGTGGTATCAACATTGATGATACGCCCGCCGCGTGCGGCTACGCGTCGGGCAGCTTCTTCAAGAAAAATCCGACTTGCTGCACCCCGCCAGCGCGGGTCTGAGTTCGGAAAAAGCTGGCCGATGTCAGCCTCGCCAAGCGCGCCAAGCACAGCGTCACAAACTGCGTGCATCAATGCGTCCGCATCCGAATGTCCATCAAGACCTTTTGTATGCTGGATCTCGACACCCCCTAGGACGAGCTTGCGGCCCGGTGCGAGCCGATGTACATCGTAGCCTATCCCAACGCGAAACATGCCCGCAGTGTAAATGCCTGACCGGGCTTAGACCAAGCAGTTTCAGCTCCAAAACGCCGCTGCATCACGCAACCCGGCTGCGTATGCCTCAAATACACGACGAATTTCGTCACGTACACGTCTGAAGACCGCCAACACTTCATCCGCGTTACCTGTGGCTTTTGCAGGATCATCGAAAGGCCAGTGGTACCGGTTCACTTGCCCAGGAAACACCGGACAAGCCGCATCAGCCTCGTTGCATACGGTGATCACGGTATGCACCGGTTTACCCATAAACTCGCGCACGTGTTTTGATTGCTGCGCTGAAATGTCAATGCCAACCTCGCCCATCACCTTGACCGCCAGCGGATGCACATGACCAACTGGCGCCGAGCCGGCACTATGCACCTGGACAAGATCAGACGCTGCTGCACGTAGAAAGCCTTCAGCGATCTGGCTCCGACACGAGTTGCCAGTGCAAATAATCAGCACCAGCGGCCGCAACCCTTTCGGATTTCGAGTTTCGAATTTCATGCGACGCTGTCTGTAGTTCAACCCTCGAGTTGTCTCGATATGCTCATTCGGCTCTCTGCACACAAGCTAAAGCCCGCACTACGAATCAAAGGGCATTTCGAGTTAAGCAATTTTCCGCCGCATACACTGTTCATTGCAACAGACGCAAAAGATTGCTTTTGCTGACCAGCGCGACATTCATTGGTCTTTTGCAACGGAACAGTCGCGGCTAGCTGGCCACGTGCGTTATGTAACACACACGTGTGCGCTGAGTTCGATCCTAACACCCTTGGAACGCAGTTCTTCGGCTATCTGCGCGAAGCCGGCCGGGGAAATTGCGCGTGTGGCATCCTCAATGATCACAGTCTTAAACCCGAGCTCGGCTGCGTCACGGGCTGTGTATGCCACGCAGTAATCCGCCGCAAGCCCCACCACATGCACTTCTGTCACGCCCATGCCATGCAACCAATCGCTTAGACCGGTCTTGTGCCTGCGTCCGTTGTCGAAAAAGCCCGAGTAACTGTCCACATGCGGGTCCATTCCCTTCCGAAAGACCGCGGCTGCGCGCGAGGTATCGAGCTGGTCAGCAAAGCCCGCCCCAAGCGTGTTCCAAACACAATGCTCAGGCCAAAGCACCTGCTGCAGGCCATTAAGCTCGATTACATCGAACGTGCGCCTGCCTGGGTGGTTCGAGGCGAAGCTCATGTGATTCGGTGGATGCCAATCCTGCGTCAGCGCAATCAACTCGTACTGCGTCTGCAACCGGTTTATCACCGGTACGACCATGTCACCCTCGGGCACAGGCAGTGCGCCGCCGGGCAAGAAATCGCGTTGCACATCCACAATTATCAGCGCTCTCATTTGACCTCCTTATCGAGCCAGGGCCGGACCAGCTCGTCGCGTAAGGCCGCAAGGCGCGGGCTGATGCCGACCTTGTAAATGTGTGGGTTTTCAAACCTGCGATGCTCGGGCGGCAGCCTATCCGCACGCGCGCGAGCGTACTCGGCCGCAGCGTGCACGTCTGGCAACGGCGCAACCGGTTCACCGTCCTTGACCACTAACTTGAGCAACGGCTCGGGTTGCCACTGCGCAAGCCAAAGGCGCCGTGTTGGATCATGCGGATCTATCATACGGTCTGGGGGTGGCTCGTCCACAAGATGAATTGCATCAGCGCGGAACCAGCCATCGGCGTCGGTGTACCGTGAGACAGTTTTGCGCCCTGGCAAAGTTTGTTTCACGAGCCCTGCGGTGTATTTCATCCGCGGTTTGCCGTTGCACTCGGCCAACTTATACACGCCGTCTAGTGCACCGTCTGGTAGTGCCGCTGCCAATGCTGTGCCAATGCCGAAAATGTCAATTGGCGCGCCCTGCTCAAGCAAGCTGCGGATGACGAATTCGTCCAGTTGATTCGAGGCAATAATCTTCACCTCGCTGAGCCCGGCTGCGTCCAGTGCCTTCCGCACCTCGCGTGACAAGTACGCAAGGTCGCCACTGTCAAGTCGTACACCGGCCAGTTTTTGACCGCGTGCAGCTAGCTCGCGCCCAACAACAATTGCGTTCGGTAAACCCGAATGCAATGTATCGTATGTGTCGAGCAGCAGCACCGTGTTTGAGCCGTGCACATGTGCAAATGCTCTGAAAGCTGTTAGTTCATCTTCATAACTCTGCACAAAAGAGTGTGCCATTGTGCCGGCGGTTTGCAGGCCGTAAAGCGCAGCCGCTTCCATGTTTGATGTGCTTGTGCAACCGCCTATGCACGCTGCGCGGCTGGCCCATAACCCACCCAAACCGTGTGCACGACGCAGCCCAAATTCGCTCAAAGCCCGGCCACGTGCGGCGTCTCGGCACCTTGCAGCCTTGGTGGCAACCAATGTTTGAAAGTTTAACACGTTCAGCAGCAGCGTTTCGATGAGCTGTGCCTCGATTAACGTGCCTTCAACACGCGCCACCGGTTCAAGTGCAAACACAGGCTCGCCTTCGGCAGGCATCCAAATCGAGCCGCGGAACCGGAACGACTGCAGGTAGTCCAGAAAATCTGAGCTGAACCCGTGCTTGTGCAAGAACGTCAGTTCTCTGTTCTCAAACCTGAACTGGTCCAGCGCAGCCACGAGCGTGCCTGCACCTGCGAATGTGGCGTACCCGCCATGAAACGGCAGCGTGCGGAAGAAATAATCGAACACGGCAGGTTCGTTGGCTCGGCCTGCGCGCCAGAACGCCCAGGCCATGCTCAGCTCGTACCTGTCAGTGTACAACCCTGACAACACCGGCGCTGCCTCATCCAATGCTTGTGCCATGCCTCCAATGTAGCGCGCGCACTCACCAGATGGAAGCCACAGAAACCTCGCGCATGCTATTAATGGTGTTGTAGCCTGCAACCGCACCCGCGCGGCTAGTAAAATTCGCTACATGTCCCTTTGCTAACTGCGTTGCAAGCGCGTCAAAGCCGTAGTGGCGACGGCGCTACAGAATAGACTCAGCGTTAGTCTGCACCAGGCCGCGTTTGTGAAGATGTAAGCATAAACGCCACAATTCAAGCGTGAAAGCAATTTGTCAGGATTCACACCCCCAAATAGTTAGTGGGCTCGGTGTTCGATATGGTACGAACCTGGCTATGCTAAGTTAGAGCTGGAACCTGATTTGCGTCATGGCACTCTGCAAGCCAAAGAACTGCTCACACCAAAAAACCGAGTTGTTTACAGCGCACGGGGCCGCAGTAGCAACAGTTCTTTTCCGCGTCCGAATGCATGCATCTAGCTCTCTGGATGCAGGCTACTTTAGGGCCATGTTTGTGAGTTATTGTGCAACCAAGCTGGGTGAAACCTTCATCTTGCGCAGCCACGATTCAGCCGCTTGCATGTCAACACGCATCCACGATTGAGCAACGCCAATGATGGCATTCTGGCGCAGGGCAGTGTCTTGGATCATTTCGACCCAGTGCGCGGCCATTTGGGGTCGTTCCACTGCGACCTGTTGGACGTAAGACGCAAAGCCGAGGTCGCGAATCGGGTTGGCGGGCAACGTTGCCAGCCATTGGGCGGCCTTGACAGGATCAAGACTCGCCCATTGTGTTGTGACTTGCTGCAGAGCCGGCACCTTGAGCTGTGGATCGCTCAGGTTCAATACCCAGTTTGCTGCGGCTGCAGGATCGTGCATAGCCCATTCAGTTGCGATTACCTGCACGGTGGATGGTGGCACCTCGGCTGAGGCAAAACGCTCAACAAACGCAGCGGCTTCAGCCGGTGATTGTTCGGCCAGCACAGTTGCGATGCTAGAGATAAACTGGCTGCGTTCGGAACCGACTGGTATTTCCTGCAATTGTTTCAAAGCGCCGTTGAAGTCTTGACGCGCCCAGACATGGGCAATCCGCGCAACTGCACTACCCCGCTCATCCTGGTTTGCGAATTTCATGGCGAGCTCGAGCGCTTTTGCAGGTGCCGAATACGCTAGTTCACTTGCTATTGCGGTGGCTGCAGCGGCTTTTAGTTCGGGTTGTTTCACCTGCTCGAGCCATGCAAGTGCACCTGAGGAATCTTCGCGCACCCACTTAGCCAGTGTGGTTTCGAGCACACGCGTGCGCCCTTCGGATTCGCTGAGTGAAGATGCCCAATACACTGCCTGCTGTGGATCGCTTTCAGCCATGATCTCGCCCACTGTCTCGTACGCCATGCGCCGGCCCAGGCCATCGGGTAACGATTTGAGCCAACTCAACGTTTGAGCCGGGTCAATCCTCATAAACGCTCGGGTTATGGCGGGCAATGTCTCGAGTTGCTCACGCCCAGGGGGTAGTTCGGACACAACCGAAGCCGCAAGGACCGGGTTGTCCGTTGCAAGTGCGTTTGCCACTGCATGCAGTGCAATGCGACGCTCGGATTCGGACTGCATTGCCCGCGCACGCGCAATTGCATTTGTGGGGTCCACCGACGCGAGCTGTGCAAGAGCCGCCTGAAGTGTTTCAATCCGTGTTCTACTCTCGGGCAATTTGCCGGCTGCATCGAGTGCTTTCTCCGGGTCATCAAGCGCCCAGAGCATGATCACGTTGCTGAGCAATTCATTTTTTGCCGTGCCATCTGGCATGCCTTGCACGTATTCGAGCGCTTTTTCGGGGTCTGCATTTGCCCAGGTAGGCATTAAAAACCGGAGTGCATGTTGGCGCGCGGTGCCTGCTGGGAGTGCATTGATGAGCTTGACGGCGGTTTCCATGTCTGACTCCGGCCAAAACTCGATGAGCGCGGTAACGGCAAGGTTGCGTTCTGCGCCAGGGGACAGTCCAAGGGCGTACTCGGCGGCTGCGTGTGGTTCGAGCGATGCCCAGCTACTCAAAATTTGTCGGACTGCCAGATTGCGATTCGGTCCCGAGGGCATCGCCGCAGCCCATGCAAGCGCGCCTTTCGGGTCTGCCATGCCCCAGGTCCGGAACACCGCTTCCAGCGCAGCGAGCCTGTGCTGCAGGGGTAGATTCAGCTTTTCGATCTGCGCAATTGCCTCGCGCGGGTTCGCAGCCGCCCACGCGCCAAAGATTGTGCCGTAACTGCTGGACCGGATTTGCGGGGGCAGCAGTTTCACTAGCTCGAGTGCTGCCGCCGGGTTGTACCGTGCGAGTGTTGAAATGGCATGATTCAAAAGTTCGTTTTTCAGAGGTGACGGCGGCAGGCTTTTTATCCACTCAATTGCGGGGTCAAGCTCGCGCGTCAACCATTCCTGCACTGTGGCAACGACAAGCCGGTCGCGTGTGACCGAGGCCGGCCAGTCCACAAGAAACGTGAGCGCGCCGACCGGGTCAATCACGCTCCATTTGAGGATGAACACACGCCGCAACTCGTCTTGGAGCGGCAACATTAACGTAGCCTTGATGCCTTGTGCGATTTGGCTGAACTGTTCGGCTGAAAGTGAGCTGAGTATATGGTCCCACTCGGGTGTACGTCGCCACAGGCCGGCTTTGCACTCCTGGTTGATTCGCTCGATGATCTGGCTAATCGTGAGGCCAAACGCAATCTGGCCCTTTCCAGCGGCCGTTTGCGGCTTTTTGCCCAGGAGCGATTTTGTTCCTGCAACAGTCTCAGGGGCGCCTGAGGGTTCCCGGCCTGGGAATGATTGCGTTAAGAGATACCCCGCACAGACACCAACAGCGAATGCAACAATCAACTGGATCCCCTTCATCATGAGTGAATCATTGCCGGAACACATGTTTCTTCAAGGCCAAAAACAATCTGCGGGACGTCGCGGTTTCCTGTCCCGCAACGCCCCGCACAGCCCAGACTGTCCACTCGTCCAAGGGCAATTACACTTACCTGCAGGTTACCGTGACCGAATTACCGGACCCACCGGTAATACTGTAGCAGCCGCCTGCGTTGTATTCAACCGTACCGGCCCTGATCCTGGTGTTGTAGGTGTCCTGCAGCCAGATGCCAATCCCACTGCAGTATCGGATCCAACAATTGTTGACCGTGGCGTCACGGCTTTGTGTGAGGCTGAAGATGCCGCGCCCGCAACGATTTGCATCAACATAGTTGACCGTGCCCCTCTGATTAGAGTTGGCGACGCGGAACCCGGCATACCCACCTCCGTAATTGCAGTTGTATGCGTACACCGAACTGCCGGACCAGTTGATCGTGTTGTTCAGCAACAGCCCGCACCCTGCGGAGTTATTGGCTGTGACGGTGCCCCAGTAAAACCCGTCCACGGTGTAAGTCTCACAGCCATGTGCTGTTGCACCGTTGGCGGTTATGCTATTGATGTTGATATTTCTGGCGCCGCCACCCCTACTGTCGTCGAACCGGTAGATCAGGCCGCCTGTGACCTCGCAGCTACAGCCACTCAGGGTTATGCTGCTGCTGCTGCGCGACCAGATACCGTACCGGGGCGAGCCTGTGATTTTTTGGTTCCTGATTGTGACACCGCTTTTGCTGTCGAGCTGGATGACCGATATGGTGCCGCTCTGGCCGTAGGATTGCGTGCCGCCGTAATCGAGTGTCAGGCCGTTCTTGGGGGCGACACCGTAAGTGGCTTCGCAGGTGCCGCTGTTCCGGATATAGATTGTGCCGGAACTCATTGCATTGATGCACGCCTGAATGGCGGCATTGTAACTGGTACCGGTGTAAACCACCGTACCATCCACCGTTCCAGTCCATGTGCTGCCGGACCTGGTAACGTAAGCGGTTGCACCGAACGCAAGCGTTGCGGAGACAACCAAGGGTAGGACGGCTAAGACCAACCTTTTCATTGCGCAGTTTAGTTTATTCGTTTTTAGTTCTTAAGCCGCACGAGCTGTGCGATTTAGTCAGAATTAAACGTAATGTGCTGAAACTTCGCAATGACCAATTTTGGCCACATTGGGTCCCTGACACCTTTTGCGACATGTACGAGCCGAACCTCTGAGTGGTGAAAGTGCGGGGCAAGGTTTCGTCCGGGCTGTTATGGACATTCTTTGCGGTTGTGATGGAGCACGATTCTCCAAAGTCGGCAAGATTCAACCAAATAAGCCGAAAACAAAGCGCTCAGCTAGCACTGCAACCTGTTCAGAGGCCAAAATTTTCGCCTGCAAGGTCCAGCTTTCGATATGGCAACCGACTTGCCTCGGCTGGCTGCAACGTTTTGATCGCCTTCGGATTGCTCAATAATTCCATCGGCACAAGAAGCGCATCGTAATCTTCCAAATGCATTGCTACATAAATCGGCTTCGGCTTGTTGGCCGCGAAATAACAAACCTCATGCCTGATCGCACAATTTCAGCAGGTCGGCCTGCGCTTCTGAAATCGTGTACGCAAAGTTCAGCCACACAACTTACGCGGAAGCCCGCATGCCACCCGCCCCGACTGATTTAATGAGCCGGCTAGCGGTCGTGCTTGCCGGTTCGTCAGGCGCTAACGTAAGCCATTGTAAGTTCAATTGGTGTTTGAACCACGTCATCTGCCGTTTTGCAAACTGGCGTGTGCGTATTTTTACAAGCTGGATAGTATCAGCCAACGACCGCTTGCCGCGCAGGTACTCGATAACTTGTCTGTAACCGATTGCTTGCATTGCGGTCTTGTTTTCGACCAAGCCGCGTTCGAGCAAAACACGCGTTTCTTCAACAAGGCCGGCTCGGAACATTGCGTCAACACGCGCGTCAATCCGCGCATGCAAATCCGCAGTTGCACGGCGCAACCCGAAGAAACAGATAGCGAATTCGAGATTTCGGATTGCGGATTGCCAATCTGCGCGTTGTGCCGAGAACGGTTTACGGGTTAACCGGATAACTTCAACCGCGCGAATGACGCGGCGTGGGTTGTTCCGGTCTATTTTTTCGTAAAGTGCCGGATCACGCTCGGCAAGCTCACGCAACAGTTCCGGCAACGGTGTGGACTCAAGCTCAGCGCGCAACTTCGGGTCCGGCGGCGGAGCCTCGCCTAGACCTGCTAGAAACGCTTTGAAATACAACCCTGTGCCGCCGCACAGAATTGGCACGCAGCCGCGCGCTTTAATTTCGGCAACCGCTTTGCGCGCAAGCTCGACAAACCGCGCAGCATCAAACTGTTCGGTTATCTCGACCACATCAATCAAGTGATGCGGCACACGGGCGCGGTCTGCGGTGCTTGGTTTGGCTGTGCCGATGTCAAGCCCGCGATACACCTGCATCGAGTCAACAACGATAATCTCGCCTCCGAGCTGTTCGGCTAACAACAGCGCTACATCGGATTTGCCGACTGCAGTCGGGCCACCAACCAAAATCAGTTGTTGGTCCTTGGCCGAGTTTACTTTTGTCATCTCACCGATCATCGCGGTTTATCGGTGTAGTTGGTATCTTCGGCGGTCCAGTACAACAAGCAACACTGCGCCGCAGAAAAACACGACAATGCTCCACGCTTGGCCGGGTGTAAGTGGGCCTATGAACTTATCGTGTGCGTAATCGCCCCTAAAAAATTCAACCAGCGTTCTGCATCCGGCGTAGCTGATAAGAAAAATCCCGAACACCTGCCCATCGAACTTCCTGTGCCGGTACAGCCACGCCAGAGCAAAGTACAGTCCCAAACCGCAAACTGAGTCATAGATTTGCGTCGGGTGCACCAGCGCGCCCTGTGTTGGGTGCAGATCTACAGGGAACCGTATTGCCCAGGGCACATCAGTTGCCCTGCCGTAACAGCAACCGTTCAGCAGACAACCGATTCTGCCGATGGCATAGCCGAGCGGGATACTGGGGGCGAGCAGATCTGCCATTTTCCAAGTAGGCAGCTTTTTGAGCAGGATAAACAACCATGTGGCAAGCACGGCGCCGATCAATCCACCGTAAAACACAAGGCCGCCGTGTCTGATCATGAAGACCTCCCAAAGCGGTTTACCGGCAAAATCTTCTCGCCAAAACATGACAACGTACATTGCGCGTGCGCCCGCTATTGCACCGAGGATCAGCCATGGACCAAGATCCGCCACGTGCTGTGGTGCAATTTCACTGTGTCGTGCGCGGCGTGTGGCCAGCCACAGCCCAACGAAAAATGCAACTGCAACCATCACTCCGTACCAGGTGACGGTTAACGATCCCAGGTTAAACGCCGTTGGATGCATTGTGCCTGATCAAGTAGCCGGCCAGCAAATTGTACGCGCGCAAGACGTGGACGGCAGCAGCCGCGCTTGAGCAAGCCGGTTTTTCATGCCGTTTGAATACACCAACATTGCAAATGGTGCAAATCACTCCGACGCACCTGTCCAATTGCAAATGTGCAATTGTAGTGACGCAAAACCGAGATCGTGTCCAGCAGACAACGTGTGGAGTTACTTTGGCGGTTCAGCAGCGGCGTTTGTTGCTGAGGATAGATCGAAGTCAGGCGGTAAAGGTGGCAACGGCGGCAACGGCGGTTCGTACAATGCGGGTGGTTCAGGCGGCCACATTGGCACTTGGCGCACGAGTTCACGCCAACGCTGGCGCTCGCTGGGCGTCATGCTTTTCCATTTCTCGGCATTTTTAAGGAATTGCTCGCGCTGCTCGGAGGGCATTGTGGCGAACTTCCCAAAGGCACGAATACACCGCGCGCGCAACTCTGGCGACAATTTGCGGAACGATTCAAGCGCGCGTTCGATCTGGCGGCGCTCGGTTTCAGAAAGCATGCTTAGCACATCTTTCTGCTCGTGCTCAGTTAACTCGAAAAACTTGTATGTATTGCTGAGTGCTTTGCGTGTTGATTCATCTGGCGGCCGCGGCGCGGGGTTACCGGTGTCAAGTCGTAGGTAACGACGCAGCGTTTCTGCATTTTGCAGCAGTTCGTCCTGCAACGGCGGCGGCAAAATCTCCCATTGCGTAAGCCTGTCCTCGACCAACCGCCGTATGTCAGCCGGCACTTCCTTAAGCCGCATCTGGCGTTCCGGGCCTTTCAAAGGCAGTAACTGCACAAGGTACCACTGCAATTCGGTTGCGCGCAGGCGCAGTTCGCGTTCATCCGGCGACATTTCCTGGTACTCGCGCAGTTTGGCCAGTAATTGCTCGCGTTTTTCGGGGGGCCGTTCAGCAAGTAATCTGTTAAGCTCATCCGGCTCGGCATCGAGCATCGCCCGGAACAGCTCAACTGGCGAACGTGCCAAACCCTTGCTTGGTTGGGCCACTTCAGACGTTGCCTTAGCAGGCGCCGCTGCAGTGAGTTGGGTCTGATGCATGTCTTGCAATGCACCTGCCCTGCCGGCAAGCGCAGCAAAACTGGCACCTGCAACCGCAACAAATAATGCGCAACTGTGTCGTCGCGCGAGACTCATTTCAACAGCGCAAGCAGTTCGGTGTCCGGAGGTGGTAATGTGCTGAACCTTCGGATTGTGTCGTAGTCAATCAACACATCCGGGCCCGGCAACTGATCAACCTTCACGAGCATAGCAACGCTTTCGGCGAGCCGTGCCCGGGTGGTGATCCTGTATTGATGCGCGCCAAACATGCACAACAACAACACAAGTGTTGCCAGAGCCACCTTGGGTACCCGGCGCAGCCTCGCAACCCGGTCAACCAGCCAATCCACAATAGACACGCCTCGTGGTGTCTCGTGTTCAATGGCTTCAAGCACGCGCGCGGTGAAGTCTGCCGACACCGGTTTATCGTTCAGCCGGGCCAGCGCAACAGTCAGTTGTTCATCAGCAGCCAAATCCTCAACTGCCTCAGGATGCGCAGCCAACCACGCGCGGAGCTGGGCAGCCTCGGCTTCGGTCAGCTTGCGCCGCCAAAGTGCCTCGATCAGCTTCTTATGTGCGTTGTTGTTTTGTGCAGTCATTGCCATAGATACTTAAACCGTTGCCGGGCCAAAGTTGCTCGGTTTTTCGGTCTGCTTCCACGCACCTGTCTGCAGGTACGGCTTGAGCCGCGCCTTGAGCGTGACGCGCGCGCGAAAAATGAGAGATTTGGTCGCAGAAATCGAACAACCAAGAATAGCTGCGATTTCTTCGTAACTAAGTTGTTGGTCGCGACACAGCAAAATTGCCATGCGCTGGGTTGGCGGCAGCTCGGCGAGTGCCTGCTCGATTTTTTCCTCAAGCTCAGCTTGCAGCAACACAGCCGGCGGCGCTGTTGTGCGGGTATCCTCAAACTGTCGGGCAGGTTGTTGTTCTTGGCCCGGAGAAGCCAGCTCGAGCGGTTCGGCCGGATGCCGCGCGCGTCGCCGCAGTTCGTTAAGGCAAAAGTTGCGCGCGATTGTGTAAATCCAGGTGCTGAACCTGGCCGACTCACGGTACCGGCGTGCTGAGCGGTAGGCTTGGACAAAAACTGTTTGCGCAATGTCTTCGGCGTCGGTTTCATCCCCTACCATGCGCGCGACAAAATTAACGATTTGCTGTTTATACTTGTCAACCAGCTCGGCGAATGCACGGGTGTCGCCCCGCTTGACGCGGCTCATGAGGATTGCATCCGGATCGGCTGGCATGGATTAAAATTTAGCAGACCAATACTGTTCGACAATCCTTTGGACACGGCGCCGTTGGTGATGGTTCAGTTGTTTTGCTCGAAAGCGCCGGGTTAATGGCAATTGCAAAGCAGTTTTTGCTTGAGGTGGGAAGAACCATGCTACACCGTTGTACCAGTACGGCCATGGGTCTGAGAGTAACGGCCCAACAAACCATAAGTGGCAATGGTGAACATAGGGCGCGCGCGGGT
Source organism: uncultured Verrucomicrobiota bacterium (assembly GCA_964555645.1). Classification (GTDB taxonomy): domain Bacteria; phylum Verrucomicrobiota; class Verrucomicrobiia; order Limisphaerales; family DTLC01; genus DTLC01. Next base: position 53,810 of record CAZKTA010000009.1, on the reverse strand, counting down.
GTGAGGGAAAAGACCATTTTCCATCGTTTTGGCTTGCGCGTGGTCTCGGCCTAAAGCCTTTAACCTTGAAACCATGAAAACAAACTTGACTGCCGTTTTTCTGGCTTTGTGTGTGGGCATGGTCACCGGGTACATACTGGCAAAACGCTCCGGTACCTTTAGTGATGACTCAATTCGGCAGCCCGCTCAAATGGGGGTCGGCCAAAGCGCAGGTGCCAGCGGACAAGACGCGACCAAGCCGGATCAGCAACCTGCTGACGAACGGCTCTTTAGCCGGTCGGCCAGCGAAATCGAGGTGGTCCTTGCAAAAGCGCAGCGCAAAGAATGGGATGGTTGTGTGCACGCGTGGGCCGAGGTGATGCGCGGTGTGGATGCTGCGACTGCTGCAGCGATTTTCCCGAAGATCCAGGCAATACCCGATAAACGGCTGCGCACTAACGCACGCGATGCGTTGCTCAGGCAATGGGCCAAGGTGGACCCGGCCGGTGCTTTAGCTGCAGCAGTGTCGCTGACCGACCCCAGCGAACGAGATTCAGCCAATGTAGCTGTTGTTGCCGGGTGGGCCGAGAAAGACCCGCAGGGTGCCCTTGCTTATGCGCAGCAGATCGCAGACCCGAAAAAGCGCAGAGAAACACTTCTGGAATTGGCAGATGAACTTGCTGAAGTAAACCCTGCACTTGCTTTTGAGTTGGTTACAACCAACGCCGATTTCAGTATGCTGCGTTGGCGTGTCGGTGAGGTGTGCCGCGCATGGGGTAGAAAAACCCCACAAGCCGCAATTCAAGCGGTCAATAATCTCAAGTCTGTAGCGGTGCGTCGTGAGGCGATTTCAGGGATTGCAAGGGGCTGGACTGAGAACGATCCGGATGGTGCCATGGCGTGGGCGAACAGCCTAGGCAACACGGCCGATTGGCGCGCGGCTGTTAAAGGTGTGATCGAACAACTGGCTGAGAACGATCCGGGCCGGGCTGCGACACTTTTGGGGAGTGTGACTGACCGGAGACTCTTTGATGAGTTGGTGCCGGATGTTGCGCGGGCCATGGCCGAAAAAAATATACAGCAGGCATTGCATTGGGCTGAATCGCTTAAGTCAAGCTCAGCCAAGCGGTACGCCCTCCAAACAATAATTTACCATTGGGCCGCAGATGCGCCCAAGGCAGCTGCCGAGTATGCGGTTGGGTTGGGCGACACGCCCGAGCGCGAGACGTTGCTTGGCTCGATTCTGCGCAGTTGGTGTGAGCGGGACCTTAGCCAGGTTGAAGCGTTCCTTAATGGATTGGCTGATCCAAGCCTGCGAGACACGCTTTTGCGTAAATTCATTGGCGAGATTGCGCAGAATGACGTTGAAAAAGCAATTGCATTGGCAAATCAATTACCTGAATCGGAACGCGCTAACGCGTTGCAAAGGGCAATCTTGTCGCTTGCACACGATGACGTTGAAGGGGCGCTGAAGTTGCTCGAGCACATGCCAGCCGGGCAGGCACGTGTACAGGCCATCAACATTTTGGGGTTTCACCTGGCTGCGCAAGACCCGCTGGCCGGCCTAAAACTTCTGGCCACACTGCCTGAGGGTTCGACCCGAGAAATGTTTCTCAGCCAGATGGTTAGTAGCCTAGCTTCCCAAGATATCCCGACTGCAATTGCGGTTTTGAGCGAACTACCACAGGGTGAAATCCGGTCTGAAGCCCAACAGAAAATCCTCGCCGAATGGGCCCGGAACGATCCCGCAGCTGCGGTTGCCTACGCGCAGACATTGCCCGCTGATGAACAAGAAAAAGCCGCGCGCGCAATTGGCGCCGCATGGGCGAGGGAATCCGTCGCGGATGCAAAAGCTAAATTGAGTGACCTGCCCGAAGGCCCGCTTCGCACCGGGTTTATCGAGGGGCTGTGCACTGCTGTGGCGCGGAGGTCGCCCGAAGAAGCCGCGCGAATGGTGAGCACGATGCTTACCGGTGACGCGCAAAACCGCGCCGCGGCGACCGTCGCCATGCATTGGGCGCGCAAAGACCCTGCTGCAGCCGCAAACTGGGTGAGTGCATTTCCCTCTGGCGAAGCGCGTGCGCGTGCTGTGACGGGCGTTGTTGGGATTTGGGCGGCAAAAGACCCCGAGTCGGCCGGCGCCTGGGTGCGCCAGTTGCCTGCCGGCAAAGACCGCGACAGTAGCGTGCGTACCATCGCAATGCAGGAGTTATGGCGCAGCCCAGAGAATGCAGCCAAGTGGGTCTCTGAAATCTCCGATGCAAACCAGCGGACCAAACTGATCAGAATAGTGGGCGGCACATGGCAAAGGTTCAATCGCCAGGCAGCCGATCAATGGCTTGCCCAGATGGGTGTTCCCGCCGAGGAACGCACCAAGATTTTCAACTCTACGCTGGACTTGGATTTCCGGGACAGCACTTTTTTCGATGACATCATGGACCTGGATTGGGATGAGTAACGGTTTGCCTATGCTACGGCGAGCACGGCCATTTGCTGGGCGGGCTGTGGCTGGCGTGCGCACAGTGTTTTAGGCCTGGCCACCGACAATTTTTCGCATGCTTGCATCCGAGGCGCGTTACGCACACTTTATTTGTGCGTGCAGGATTTGCTAAGAAAAATTCGCGCTGACGCTCAAGCGCGCTTGAACGTACCAAAAGGCAGGAGTGCAACTGCTGAACTGGGACGGTTCAAGTCGTTCATTAAGCTCGAGACACACCGGCTTAAGTTGCTGCATCGCGCTGGCGGTGGCGGGCGTGAGTTGTGCCAAGCGCGAGCGTTTGTCATTGACCTTGTGTTGCGCAGTTTATGGGATGCAGCAATCAACATGCTCGCGCAACAAGAGACAAAAGCGCAACTGTCACTTGCATTGGTTGGCCTGGGCGGCTATGGCCGGGCTGAGCTTAACCCGCACAGCGACATTGATTTCATGTTTTTGCACGCCGGTAAGATACAAGCTGCAACTGCGGCTGGCTCACCAATCGCAACTGTGGTGCGCCAGGTGTTATACCCGCTCTGGGACATGGGACTGAAGGTGTCGCATGTGGTTCACAGCGTTGACGAATGTGTGCGGCTGGCGAACCGCGACATGCAGTCGAAAACTTCGATGCTCGAAGCGCGTCTGATTGCTGGTGACGCACAGTTGTTCGAGCAGTTCGAACAGGCCATTCTGGAAAGATGTGTCGTTGGGCACGAAGATGAATTTCTTAAAGCGCGGTTGGCCGAACAGACCGAGCGCCGCGCAAAGTTTGGCAACTCAGCCTGCATGCAAGAGCCAAACATTAAAAACGGCTGCGGCGGGTTGCGTGATTACCAAAACCTGCTCTGGATGGCTTGGTTCAAGTATCGTGTACGCACGCTTGAGGAAATGGAAGCACGCGGCTTTATCAGTGCCGCAGAGCATAAACAGCTAGATGCAGCTTATGATTTCCTGCTGCGTGTGCGGACCGAAATGCACTATCACGCAAATCGGCCTGTGGATGCACTGACGAAAAATTTGCAGCCGGCCGTAGCCTATAACCTCGGGTACAAAGATCGCTCGCCGAGCTTACGGATCGAGAAGTTCATGCGCGTGCTTTACATGCACATGCGAAACATTCATCTGCTGAGCCGTACGTTGGAACAGCGAATGGCACCTGGCCCGGCTGAAACGCGGCATCTGCCGTTCGGACACCTGTTCGGCACACGCGCCGGCTTGGCGCGCAAAGATAACGTGCTTGACGGATTCAGGTTCTACGATGGCCAGATCGTGCACGAGTCAAGCCGCGTGTTTAGCGAGCAACCGCGCCGGTTAATGCGCGTGTTTCTGTACGCGCAACAGCGCCGCGCACAGTTGCATCCTGACCTTAGGCAGCTCATTCGCAACGGGCTTTACCTGGCCGACCGCGCATTTGCACAAGACCCACATGTTGCAGAGACATTTCTTTCGATTTTACGACAGCGTGGCAGTGTTGCCCATGCACTGCGCCCAATGCACGAGGTCGGGCTACTCGGCAAGTACATGCCTGAGTTCGGTCGGCTGACATGTCTTGTGCAGCACGAGTTTTATCATCAATACGCCGCTGACGAGCACACCCTGATGTGCATCGAACAATTAGACCGGCTTTGTGAGGCCAAGCACATGCCACACGCCGAGTACGGCGCGCTTTTCCGCAACCTCGAGCGGCCTGAGCTGTTGTATCTTGCGCTGCTTTTGCACGACACCGGCAAGGGGGTTGAACACGGGAATCACGTTGCAAACAGTTGTAGGCTTGCGCTACGTGTTGCGCGTCGGCTCAACCTTGATGCCGATGCAACGGAAACATTGCACAGGTTGATTGCGCACCACCTGGATATGGCGCGCATCTCACAATTGCGTGACCTGGCCGACCCGGCTGTGATCCGGCACTTTGCCAAGGTTGTTCAAACGCCTGCCACACTTGCTGCTTTGGCTTTGCTGACCTTTACTGACGCGCAGGCAACGAGCGAACGGCTCTGGAACAGTTTCAAAAACTCGCTTTTATGGCGTCTGTACCGCAAGACGCTAGACGTGTTGCTGGGTGGCGGTGAATACGCGCAAACCGAGCAGAAGAAACGCGAATTTTTGATGGCACAGGTGCGTGAGCTGATGCCAACGCGCTCGAGCCAAAAACAGGTTCAAACGCACTTTGACGCACTGGACCCACGCTATTTTGAAGTACAAACTGCCACCGAAATAGCCGAAGACATCCGACTTGTGCGGCAGTACTCACAGATGCGTGCAGCAAATCGAAACGGTGTGTGTCAACCACTTGTACGCTGGCGCAGTTACCCCGATCGCGGCTGTACTGCAGCCAAGGTTTGCACTACGGACCGGCCCGGCCTGTTCAGTAAAATAGCCGGCTCTTTCAGCGCGGTAGGCTTGAACATACTCAGCGCGCAGATTTTCACCCGCTCAGACGGCATTGCGCTTGACACATTTTTTGTCGTTGACGCACAGACAGGCGCGCTTGCGTCACAACCGCAAAGACAGCGGTTTGACGAGCTGCTCAGCAAGGTCTTGTGTGACGAACCGATTGAACTTGCCACACTTATTGCTCAACAACAGCCCGGCCGTGGCATCTATCAATCATATGAAGGCGAACGAATTCCAACACGAATCGAGTTTTTCAACGACGCTTCCGAGCTTGCTACTGTGATCGAAATAGAGACCGAAGACAGGCTCGGGCTGTTGTACGCAGTCTCGCACGCGTTGAGCGAATTAGGTCTGAACATTTCCGCCGCTCGGATTTGCACCGAGAAAGGCGCTGCAATTGACAGCTTTTACGTTACCGAGCTTGACGGGCACAAGATCACCGCAACGTCTCGAAAAGAACAAGTCGAACGCGCACTGCACCAGGCGATCTGCAAGCTTGGGGCGCGCGCCTGAGGCATTGTGCAAGAGTTGTGCTCGGCTCAAGCGTGTGATCCACTCAAATCCAAAGCTTGTTCAGTGCACGGGCGGCCCTTCACCGGACTCGACTCTGAGAAAGCTGGATTAGTGCGCATACCAGCCACCAGCTGTTACAGCGCGCGTCAATGCAAACTCAAGGCCGCCGGCAATATTATTGCAACAATTTTTGGCTTGCAGACAGGGCGTGTTCGTGGCTGGTTTTGGCCAACGCAAACAATTCCTTGGACACAAACAAACCGGATACAACAACGCAGCAACGGTTATGAGCCAGTTGAAACATTTGCTCGGCCCAATGCGCGTGCCGTTTCTGATTCTCACACCGGCCTGTGTGGCGTTGGGCGTGGGAACGGCAGTCTGGACAACAGGACGTGTGCGTGTATTGGATGTTGTGATTGTGTTGATCGGTGCACTGGCAGCGCACATAAGCGTAAATGCACTCAACGAATACTTCGATTTCAAGAGCGGTCTTGATTTTCAAACGCAACGAACCCCGTTCAGCGGTGGCAGCGGTACACTACCGCAGAAACCTGATTTTGCTCCGAAAGCACTCGCGACAGGGGTGATCTCATTTGCAATCACGGCGCTTGTGGGCGTGTATTTTCTGTGGTTACGCGGGCTATGGCTTTTGCCGTTGGGCCTGGCCGGGTTGCTTTTAATTGCTCTCTACACGGTGTGGATCACGCGCAAAGCGCTGGTATGCTTGATTGCGCCCGGGTTAGGCTTCGGACCGTTAATGGTGATGGGCACAAATTTCGCACTGACTGGCCAATACACCTGGACTGCGCTGGTTGCGTCGTTGGTGCCGTTTTTTCTCGTGAGCGACCTTTTGCTGTTGAATCAATTTCCCGATGTTGAGGCAGACCGCCGTGTGGGTCGGGCGCATCTGCCGATTGTGGCCGGGCTACGCGCAAGCAGCCTTGTGTATGGCGCATTTCTGTTGCTGGCTTACTTGACGATTGTGGTTGGTGTGCTGGGCGCGTACCTGCCGCAAGCTACATTAGCAGGATTGTTAACTGTAGTGTTTGCGGTACCGGCCGCGATTGGCGCGTACCGATACGCACAGGACATCAGGAAACTGGTGCCCTATATGGCGGCGAATGTGGCAGTGAACATCCTGACGCCTTTGTTGATGGCTGCAGGTCTGTTGTTCAGCTAAGCAACAGAGAGCCAGGTGAACTGTCCGGATTCGCCCCGGCTATCAGCAGGGCATTGAGCATGATGGGGTGGCTGACGGGATTCGAACCCGCGACAACCAGATCCACAGTCTGGGGCTCTAACCAGGCTGAGCTACAGCCACCGTCCGGCTCAAACCTAAACGGCGTGCACGACATGAGTCAAGCGCGTTTCTAATGCGCTTGCGCATGGATTGCCCCGGTTCTTAATTTGAGTCATGCAACAACGTCCTACCGGTTTGCCCCTTTGACCATCCCGAGTAATTACACTCCCTTGCGGTCAACGGTTTGTTTGGTGCTTTACGGGTCGGTTGCTGCGTTTAAACTGCTGCCGTGGCGTCAATCGAAAAGTGCGAGCTGTTCAGCAGACTTGATCCTGCTGCGCTGGCGATTGTGCAACAGGCAGTTCAAGAGCGCCGGTATCTGCCTGGGCAGGAAATTTTCAGCGAGGGCGACCCCGGCGACGGACTGTACGTCATTGGGGATGGTGCAGTTGAAATTTACGGGGTGGTTGCAGATGCGCACAGGTGCAGTCTCGCCCGATATGGACCGGGTGATTTTTTTGGCGAGCTTGCGCTAGTTGACGAGAAACCGCGTTCTGCTGCTGCAGTTGCGCTTCGTGATACAACGCTGTATTTCATCCCGCGAAATGTGATGCTCGGGTTGTTAGAGCGGGTACCGCGTTTGTCACTCAGGTTGTTGCGTCTTGTGAGCCAACGACTCCGAGATTTTGACCGTGAGCATGTCCGGCAGCTTGTGCAAAATGAGCGTCTTGCTGCAGTTGGCCAGCTCGCCCGTGCAGTGTTGCACGATCTAAAAAATCCGCTTGCCATTATCAGTCTGAGCTTGGATTCAGCCTATACCGCAACCATGAATTCAGAAGCGCGCCAGGCTGCAGAGGCGCGGATTCGGCGCCAGTTAAATCGCATTAGCGAACTGGTGAATGACATCATGGAATTTACCCAACCGCAACAATCAAAACTTAAGCTTGAGCCGGTCAATTACCCCGCCTTTGTCGAGCACGCCATTGCGGATATTCAGCCTGAGCTTGAGTTGCGGAACGTGCAGTTGGTGGTTATAAACCGGCCGCCCAATGTGATGGTTGCGATGAAACCGGCTCGGCTTAGGCGCGTGTTTTATAACTTGTGTGATAATGCAGCCGATGCAATGCCAAACGGCGGTCGGGTGATGCTCGGCTTCGGTCGGACCGAGGCCGAGGTGATCACCGAGATCAGTGACACTGGCCCCGGTATACCGCCTGAGGTTCAGGAGCGGCTTTTCGAGCCGTTTGCAACCTTCGGCAAAGCGCACGGCACCGGGCTTGGGTTGTCAATCTGCCAGAGAATCGTGGAAGACCATCACGGCCGAATTTGGGGCCAAAACATGCCCGGGGGCGGCGCAGTATTTGCCTTTGCATTGCCGATCTGGAAATGACCTTTGGCAGCTTAATGCAGCGCCGTAGAAGACGCGCAAAAACTTTACAGGCAACCGGCCGTCGGCGCGGCATGTAAGCAGAAACCTTTTTCCCGCGATGAACCGTATCCGACTTTTGCCTGAGCATGTGGCAAATCAGATTGCCGCCGGCGAGGTGGTCGAGCGCCCGGCAAGTGTGGTCAAAGAACTTGTCGAAAACGCACTGGACGCTCAAGCAAGCCGGATAACCGTTGAGATACAGACCGGTGGGCGCAGTTTGATTAGGGTGACCGATGATGGCATCGGCATGAGCAGAGATGATGCCCTGCTGAGCCTCGAACGACATGCAACCAGCAAAATACGCTCCGCAGAAGACTTGTTTGCAATTGGCACACTAGGTTTTCGCGGTGAAGCACTGCCAAGTATTGCAAGTGTCAGCAAGCTCATCCTGAGCACGCGCGAACGTGGCGTCGAATCGCCCGAGGGCACGCAGATCGTTGTTAACGGAGGTAAAATAGCTGAAGTAAAGGCTGCGGGTTGCCCGCCGGGCACAAGTGTTGAAGTGCGCCAGCTTTTCTTCAACGTACCGGCGCGGCGTAAGTTCCTTAAGAGCGACGAAACCGAAGCTGCACATGTCCAGGAGTACGTTATGCTGGCAGCACTGGCATTTCCAGAGGTTGGATTTACGTTCATAAAGGACGGACGCACAGTTTGGCAACTGCCGGCTGCAAAATGCGGTCCTAGCATTAACTCGCGCCTTGCGGCCGTACGCGAGCGGTTGCGTGCGTTACTCGGGGAAGAACAAATGTTGGAGGTCAACTCAACTGCTGAGTTGGGCGAATCCGACATTGAAGAACCGCCGGCTGATGGCGGCCGACCGCGGCGAATCGTAAATGGAAAATCGCAGGTCCAGTTGTGGGGTTTTATAGGTGCGCCCGGTGTATCGCGTGCGACTCGGCAGGACCAACACTTGTTTGTCAATAGGCGCCCGATCGAAAATCGCGGGCTGAACCTGGCGCTGCTCGAGGGGTATCACACCGCGCTCATGAAAGGGCGGTATCCGGTCTGTTGCCTGTTTGTTGAAATAGATCCTGCGGCGGTTGACGTTAACATTCACCCAACAAAGCGCGAGGTGAAATTTCACCGCGAGTCTGAGGTACGCAGGTTTGTTGTCCGGGCAGTGCGAGATGCACTGCTGAATTTCCACGCCGTGCATGGGCAGTTACCTGGAAGCCACCAAGCATATGCACCTACACTGCCGGGGCACACAATCCAACCGGCGCCTGAACAACCGAGACCTGAGCAACCAGAAGCTGCGCCTGCTGACTCGACGCCGCCATTGCCGGAATTTCCATTGCCGCCGAAACCGCATTTGCCGGCGCCACAACAGCCGGCACTGCGAATGGGTTTTACGAACACGCAGCAGCCGACCGTTGCCGCCCCTCTGCCTGCGCCCCAGACCGGCACACCAGGATTAAAGGCCCCGACCGAGGCAGTTCCGTTGCTCGACGTGCCATTGCGGTTTGTGGGCGTAATTGGCCGGTTGTATGTTGTGTTTGAATCGGATCGTGGGCTTGTGTTGCTCGACCAACATGCAGCGCACGAACGCGTATTGTTTGAACAGATGTTAACCAGACTCGAGCAGGGCGACACTGCGCCGTCGCAACGGTTGCTTTTACCGGAAACAATCGAGCTGGCGCCCCGAGATGCGCAGTTTGTGCGTGAGCACCTGTCTGTGCTGGTGCGGCTTGGGGTAGGGTTGAGCGAATTTGGCGAACGCACTTTTTTGCTAGACGCACTGCCGCCGTTCGTCAGGACGAGCCAGCCCCGTCGGTTTGTGCTTGATCTAGTTGACGAGTTGAAGGCCGCTGGCAAAGAACTCAGTTCAATGCGTCTGGGTGAACAGGCAGTTGCAAAGACAGTCTGCCGCCTTGCTGTCAAAGCGCATGACACGTTGTCAACCACCGAGCTCGAGAAACTGGTTGAAGATTTGCGCAGGTGCGCAATGCCATACACGTGTCCGCATGGTCGGCCAACCATGATCGAGATCAACTACCGCGAGCTCGAGCGTAAATTCGGCCGCATACAGTAAATTGCCCGGACCCCTGGCAATAGTAACAGGTCCCTCATCTGGTTGGTGGAACCGAGGGCGTAACTCAGCCCAAGCTGGTTTGTAGTGCAGGCTTTAGCCTGTTCGGTGTTGGCGCAGAATTCAGCATGTAGCCTTTTTAGTAGGAGCATATGGCAGGACTACGCTACAGACAGCGACTCAAGCCGTCAGTACCGCACGGCAAATGCAACGACTTTACAGCAGCGCCTGAGCGCAAATTCTCCAACCTGCCAATGACTCGGGTAAATTGTGTGAGCTTTTGTGTGCCGAAAGCGCCCTGTAGTTGAATCGTTGAGCTGTTATTTGCAGGCAGCGCGAATGCTCAAGGTTGTCGCTTGTCAGCCGGCACCTCTTCGAAGCGTGCGTTTGCCTGGAGGAAATCAATGACTTTTTCCGTCGCGATCTGGTCGTAAATCTCGATCAGACCGCCTCTTTTGCGCAGGTCTTTGATGAATTTTTCGGTTGGTATCTGATAAAGCGTTGCCATGGCATGAACCCGCCGCAGGATTTCTTCTTCGGAAACTTTGATGTCTTCCTTTTCTGCGATTTTTTGGATAATGAAAGCAAGCTTCACCCGTTCTTTGGCACTGCGCGTCGCAGCAGCGTAGATCTGGTCTTTTTGCTGTTCGATCAACTCACGCGGCACACCGCGTTGCGCGTTTTCGCGCACGATATCATACACGACATTGCGTGTCTCGGCTGCGACCGGGCTTTCCGGCAGATCAAAATTACAACGGTCAAGCAATGCACGGATAATTTGTGTGCGCACGGACCGATTTTCCTTGTACTGAAGCTCTTTTTCGAGGTCGCGTCGGACACCCTGCTTAAGTGCCTCAAGGTTCTCGGCACCCCACGACTTGGCAAATGCATCGTCGAGGGCAGGCAAAATCTTCTCGCGGACCTCGATTACTTCAACCTCGTAAACACCCTTTTTACCAGCCAATTCCTTGGCGAAAAAGTCCGGCGGGAAATCTATCGTGACAGTCCGTTTCTCGCCGGCTTGAGCACCAAACAACTGCTCGGCAAACCCGGGAATAAAATCGCCTCGCTCGGTCCCGATCCAGAAATTTTTCTGTTCACCGAGGCTTTTGGCTTCAGGCGCCAACTGGTTGATCGGTGTGCCGTCGCACGTGCCGGTGTAGTGAACCACAAGTACGTCACCAGGCTTGGCAGGCCGATTAACAATTTGGAACGTAGCCTGTTTTTGCCGCAGCATTTCAAGTGCGCGTGTGACATCGTCGTCAGTCACAAATGCAATTTCACGCCTGACCGGCAGCCCTTTGTACTCGGGCAACTCGAACTCGGGCGCAGTCTCGACAGTTGCTGCGAACACAAACGGTTGGCCGCGTACGAACTGTATCTCCTCGATGTCTGGCGACCCGATCGCATCAATCTTTTGCTCTTCTAAAGCCTTGCGGTACGAATCGTTGATGAGCTTTTCTTTGACCTCTTGTTCGATTTCTTTTTCGAACCTGCGAAGGATCATCTCACGGGGTGCTTTACCTGGTCTGAACCCAGGCAACGCTGCCACACGCTGAAAGTCTTTAGTTACAGACTCGAATGTGGCTTCAACCGTCTGTGCGTCAAGCTCGATCCGCAACAGTTTTTTGCACGGGGCAAGTTGTTCAATTGTAACGTTCACAGCGATTAAGTAAGTTCTAACTGCGCCGATCGTCGAGTTTTTATCCCGCAGCAACCTCGTACCGGCCAGCAAGCATGCCAACGTAGGCAACCTGTGCCTGACAGTCAAGGCGCGTTGCATGTCGGATTTACCGTTGCCGTGGTTCGGTATCCACTACTGCAAGCCAAGCTTGGCGCCTTGCACAACACAGCTCAAACTGTATTCAAGGTAAAGCTTGACTGTGGAAGCAGCCTCGATTTGGATATTTAAGCTGTTTGGTCGTTACCAAAGAAAACCGACAACCGAACATGACTATGAGACCATTAATAAGGAATCTCGCATTAATTGGTTTGTCAGCAGTGCTTGCGTTGAGCGTTGCAACGCAACTGCCGGCTCAACAGAAAAAGGAAGGTGAAAAATCCGAAGCCCCTTCGGCACCGGAAGCAAAACCGAAACGTGACACTGCACCGTTCCGCGGTCGTGTTGTTGAAGTCAACAAGACAGACATGACGATCAAGGTAGGACAACGCACGTTTCAGATGACGTCCTCGACGCGTATTACGAAGGCCGGTAAACCCGCCACGTTCGACGAAATTGCAGTAGGCGACATGGTCACCGGACAGTTCAGGAAGACCGAGGAAGGTAAGCTTGAGCTGATTTCAGTGCGGATAGTGCCTGCCGAGGGCAGACAACAACGCCCAGCCGCGCCCGAAAAAGAGAAGAAATCTGAATAACCGCGCAGTTACCGCTGCATTTCGAGCGGTTTTGGTCACGTCGCACACCATTTTGTGACCGCGGTTTTGCCCTTGGCATAGGTCGGCCTAAGTAGCAAGGTCACCGCGGTGTCCATTGCAGCATGCGGGAGTCTTTTGAGGACTGGCAACCGGCTAAAGCGGCCACCAACTGGGTTTGCGTTTTGCAGGTTCTTTTTGCGTGTATTGTTTGACGAGTAACTGGCTGCGGGCAGCGTTGAGCGCCATGATCAGCTCGTCATAGCTCTGAAATCGTTCGGCCGGGTGTTTGGCCATCGCTTTAACAATCGCGTCGCTTGTAGGCTGGGTAATTTCTGGCACAACGAGGTTCGGCGGCGTAAGCGGAGTTTGAACGTGTGCCGCAACGAGCTCGTCAATGGTGGGCGCTTCAAACGGCACGTGACCTGTCAAGGCATGGTAGAGCGTGCCGCCGAGGCTGTACATGTCTGAAAGGAAGGTTTCTTTTTCGCGTCTGATTTTTTCCGGCGCAACGTAATATGGCGTAGCCCAGGCAGCCTCTTCCGGATCAAGGTCGGCGCCAACTTTTCGTGCCAGGCCGAAATCAACAAGTTTCGGTTCGTTATCCTCGTTGAACAATATGTTACCCGGCTTAATGTCGCGGTGCAGGATTTCGTGTCTGAGAGCCAGTGCAAGGGCAGACGCAATTTTTATCCCTATATCGAGTACGTCCAGTTCAGGCAGTTTGCCGAGCTTTTCGATGCGCGAATCAAGGCTGCCCTGGTCTGCCAGCTCCATTACGAGGTACGGCTGGCCTTCCCACTCTTCGAAATTGTAGATGTGGATTATGTTTGTGTGGTTGAGTGAGGCACAAGCGCGTGCTTCGCGATAAAACCGTTTGAGCGCTTTCGGGTCGTTTACGAGGGTTTTCTTCATCAGTTTAACCGCAACCCACCGTTCGAGCACGGTGTCAAAGGCGCGATACACCATTCCCATGCCGCCAGCGCCTATGACAGAGCGCAACTCGAACTGCCGCAACCGCAGCGGCATCATAACCGGTTTGCCACACTTGGTGCAGGGCACCGTCGAAAGCGGAGGCAGGTCCCCCTGAATAAAAACTTTCGCCTCACACGCCGGGCAAGTAACCATCACCAGCGGTTTTTTGCTCTGGCTGTCTGTCACAGTTCAGAATGTTGGTTGCCTGTTTGGTTGAACGTCCCGTCAGATTTCACACCAACAGTACCGCTTAAGTTGCCGCACTCAAGCACGAATTTGGCTCTAGCAAGGCAAGCTCGGCTGGCCTTAATCCCGAGCGGCTTTGTATTTGACGCCGTTTTTCTTTGGTCCATAGCCTTGCGGCCGTGGAAACCGATTTCGTACATCCGAATCCAGCAATGATTGTGCCGTTTGCGCTATTGCTATGCGCAATAGCTCTGGGACCACTTGTAGTTGGGCAGCTCTGGCAACGGCACTACGGCAAGGTTGCATTAGGGCTGGGCGCAATTACGCTTTTGTACTACTTAGGCGTACTGCATGCGTATCACCATGTTCTAGACGTTGCCCGCGAATATATCAGTTTCATTGCACTGATCGGGTCGTTATTCGTTGTGTCAGGTGGCATACACATTGTCGTAAAGGGCGAAGCTACGCCACGCGCAAACACGGTTTACCTCGGCATAGGCGCGATTGTGGCTAACCTGCTGGGCACAACAGGTGCTTCGATGCTTTTGATTCGGCCATGGATCCGCATGAACAAATACCGGATCACCGCACATCACATTGTATTTTTCATCTTTATCGTTTCCAACACGGGCGGCTGTCTGACACCGATAGGCGATCCGCCATTGTTCCTTGGGTATTTGAAAGGAATCCCATTTTGGTGGGTGGCAGAGCATTGCTGGCCGATGTGGGCGGTAGGCGTGGGAATGTTGCTGGCAATTTTTTATGTGATTGATTCGCTCAACTACCGGCGCGCGCCAAAACAAGTCCGGGTCGAACACGCCGAGCCACCTGACGAATGGCGTGTTGAGGGCTTGTGGAATCTTGCATTTCTTGGGGTGATTCTCGGCGCGGTGTTTATTCAACGGCCAACCTTTTTGCGCGAGACGCTCATGGTCGGGGCGGCTACGGCATCATATCTGACCACAGGCAAGCGTATCCATGAAGCTAACCGGTTCAACTTTCACCCAATCAAAGAAGTTGCGGTGCTGTTTGCCGGAATTTTCGCAACGATGATGCCGGCATTGGACTGGCTCCAACTAAACGCTGGGCGCGCAGGTTTATCAGGGCCGGGTTTCTTTTTCTGGGGTTGCGGATTGCTTTCCAGTGTGCTGGACAATGCACCCACGTATTTGAGTTTCTTGAGCGCAACCTTTGGCGCTGCAGTTGACCGCCAAACAATAGAACAAGTGCGACAATTGCTTCAAGTACACGGCTGGTTGGCTGCGGACGCGCTTGGTCAATATCCAGCGCAAGTAGCAACCACACTGGCTGCTATAAAAACCTACTACGGGGGTGCACTTGCTACTGGGAGTCTCACCCGCACACAAATCGAACTCGCATATTTAATTGGCAACAGCCAACTGAAAGACTATATCCTTGCGATCAGCGTTGGCGCGGTATTCTTTGGTGCAAACACGTACATTGGCAACGGGCCAAACTTTATGGTCAAATCAATAGCGGAACATCAGAGGATTAACGTACCCACTTTCCTTGGATACGTGTTCAAGTACACTTTACCGTTCATGTTGCCTGTGCTGATAGTTGTGTGGGCTTTGTTTTTCCGCAGTTGAAGCATTGCAACATGCTTGTGATCCGATGATAAAAGACACAGGCCAACACCACCTGATAAAGCTGCGCAAAGGCCTTGGGACCAATCTTGCAATGCGCATTACAACGCAACCGGCGCATAAGGGGGCGATGGCGGCAACAAAACAATTAGATTGCTGCTAAGTTTATGATGCGTCTTTACAACATGCTATTTACGATTTTTCTGGTGTTAAGCGCACCGTATTATTTCATACGTCTGGTGCGCCGTGGCAACTGGCGAACAGACTTTTTTCAGCGGTTTGGTCTGTACGACGGCAAGATCAAGCAGGCACTGACTAACCGGTTTGTTATCTGGATGCACGCGGTCAGCGTGGGCGAGGTCAACGTTTGCACACAGTTGATCAAGGCGCTTGAACCACGTTTACCCGGGGCGAAAATCGTAGTCTCAACCACAACAACAACCGGCATGGGCGAGCTAAAGCGTAAGCTGCCGTCGCGCATAACGAAGATTTACTATCCGGTTGATAGGTTGCGGTATGTCCAACGCGCGCTGAACGTAATCGGCCCAGATGCAATAGTACTTGTTGAGGCTGAGATCTGGCCCAATTTCATTTGGCAGGCAAAGAAACGTAACGTTCCGATTTTCCTAGTTAACGCACGGCTCTCAGAGCGGTCATACCGCGGTTACAGGCGCCTAAGATTTTTCTTCCGCCCGTTGTTTGCAACATTTGCCGGTGTAGGCGCACAAAATGAGGCTGATGCAGCAAAGCTACGCGAGCTGGGTTGTCGGCCTGAGGCAATCCACGTGGTCGGCAACATCAAGTTCGACGCTGCGGTGTTGGAAGAACATCACTTATTGGATGTGCCAAGCATGTTGCGCCAGCTCGGCGTGGGCCAAGATGCACGTGTCATTGTAGCAGGAAGCACACATGCAGGCGAAGAAGCAATCATGGCAGAGGTTTTTCTACGTCTGCGAAAGCGGTTTCCGGACCTGTTTCTGGTGGTTGTGCCGCGGCATTTCGAGCGGGGCAAACAGGTCGGACGCGAGCTAGCAGCGCGTGGGTTACGCTTCGTGTTCAGAAGCGAGATAACTAATAAAACGCAATTCAGCGCCGGGCAACTGGACTGTTTACTTGTAAATACAACAGGCGAGCTAAGGCGGTTTTATGAGTGTGCAACGGTGATTTTTGTTGGCAAAAGTCTCACTGCCGAAGGCGGCCAAAATCCGATCGAGCCGGGTGCACTTGGCAAACCGATTATTTTCGGGCCAAACATGCAAAACTTCGCGCAAATCGCAAAAAGCTTTGTCGAGCGCGGCGGCGCAGTTCAGGTCAAAGATGCCGCTGAGCTTGAGGAAGCGTTTGCTATGCTTTTATCAGACGAGGCTCGTCGAGTTGAGATGGGTAGGTTTGCCCGACTTGTAGTGCGCGAAAACCAAGGTGCGGTTGACCGGACTGCGGAGATGATTGCAACTTACCTGCACAAGCGCGGTTTAATACCGGCACGACTCGATTGACACGCACGCGCTGTGAGATCCAAGCTCACCACGGCGCAAAAGTCCACAGCAGCCATTCTCGGGCACGACGATTTTTACTCCTCGTGCAGTTCAACCCAAAATCCGGCGGCCGTCATCTAGGAAAATTCCTTTCAGGTTCATCTCGAGTGATTGCGGGTTGGGCGCTTTTGACAAAGCTTCCTTTTCAGTGATTTTGCCCGAGCGAACAAGTTGGAGCAGTGACTGATTGAAATTCAACATGCCGTCTTCAGTTCCGGTCTCAATTGCAGCGGCGAGCTTCTCGAGTCGGTTTTCCTCGATTAATTTCCTGACGGTGGGTGTATTAATAAGAATTTCGAACGCGGGTGTTATACCACCAGCAATTGTGTTGACCATGCGTTGAACAATGATTGCGCGAAGCGAGCCGGCCAGTTGGCGCCGCACCTGTTCGCGCTCCTCAGCTTTAAAAAAGTCCAAAATGCGAATTACAGATGCCGGCGCATTGATGGTATGCAACGTGGTGAGCACAAGGTGACCGGTGTCGCACGCTGCCATTGCTGACTCAATGCTGACCACGTCGCGCATTTCACCAATCATGATCACGTCCGGGTCTTGGCGCAGCACATGTTTAAGCGCGTGATGGTACGAGGCTGTGTCCAACCCAATTTCACGTTGCTCGATTACAGACTGGTTGTCTTCGAACAAGTACTCAATCGGGTCCTCGAGTGTAATGATGTGTTTTTTGAAGTTCGCATTTATATGCTCGATCATTGCGGCCAGCGTAGTTGATTTGCCACAACCGCTTGGCCCAGCCACAATCACTATGCCGCGTTGTGCCTCTGCAATTTGTTTCAGTATTTCAGGCAGACCGAGTTCTTCAAAGCTCGGCACTCGGGTTTTGACATGACGCATCGCGAAGCAAAACTCGCCCCGTTGCTGGAAAACGTTCGTTCGGAATCTGCCTATGCCGGGTGCGTAGTACGAGAAATCGGCTTCACGTTCGTCTTCAAGCCGTCTTTTCAAATGCGCCGGCACGGCATGTTCGACCCACGCCTTTATGCAAGCGGAGTCCGGGTACGGAAAATCCGCCGGGTAAAGCTGCCTGTTGATCCTGAAGACAATCGGCGTGCCGACCTTAATGTGCACATCAGAAGCGGCGCTTTCAACCGCCGCTTTCAACACATTGTGGAAAAGCTCGATATAATCCATGGGTAAAGCCTGTCTCTCGCTGTAAAAAAACAATTCGGTTGAACGAACATGCAAGATTTGTGCCCCCCCGACGTGCCGGAACGAACACCAACAACAATGCGCTGCTGCACCAAAAAAACTTCAAACAAAATTCAAACAAATGATGAGTACGCCAATGCATCCAGGCGCGCTTGGGAGTGTTTTGATAAGCTGGTGAACAGCATTGAGACGCGGTAACCACTATGTTTGTTGCCCGTACATGCGACCACCACACCCATGCAGTTGAACCTGCTATTGTTCCGCGCGGATTGCACTGTAACGGTCATCTCCGTCCACAACGAAAGCGGCACAGGACTGCGGAACTCGATGCCGTTTTTTCTGAACAGCACATCTTCGGGTGGGAGTGAAAGCTTGGTTTGTCGCGCCTCAACTGTTACGCACTGTTGAGTTTGCGCAATACGCGTGCCAGCTTTTCTTGCACTCATAGGGCTTGCATATACACTAACACACAATTTCAATTCGTCAAACTGCACTTACCATTCTATGACTGCTGCACCCCAGGTTAACCCTGCGCCAAACACTACCAGCAACACAAGATCACCGCGCTTAATGCGGCCTGACTCGACGGCTTCGTCAAGTGCAATTGCGACCGATGCTGCCGAGGTGTTGCCGTACTTGTCAAGGTTGACGAAAACCTGCTCCGGTTTAGCGCCTAGCCGTTTTGCAACAGCGTCAATAATCCGCCGGTTTGCCTGATGCGGAATTACGCATTTGATGTCGTTGATGCCGAGTTCACACCTGGCAAGAGCTTCAGACGCTGCATTGTACATTGCCTCGATTGCATTTTTGTATGTTTCGGGTCCGTCCATCTGCAGGTAATGCAGACCGGCTTTGACGGACTCGATTGATGCGGGGTTTCGGCTCCCGCCGCCAGGTAACGCAAGTAAATCGGCTTTTCTGCCGTCTGCGCCCATCACGGCTGTAAGCAGGCCGTGCGAATTCGGCCTGTTCTGTAGCACAGCAGCACCCGCCCCGTCTCCGAACAATACACACGTGTTGCGGTCGCGCCAGTTGACGATGCTGGAAAGTTTTTCAGCCCCGATCACAAGCACCGTATCGAAAGTTCTGGACATGATAAACTGCTGGCCGATCTCGAGCCCGTAAATGAACCCGGAGCAGGCAGCCTCAAGATCAAAGGCCGCCGCTCGAACGGCGCCGATTTTTTGCTGCACAATGCACGCAGTTGAAGGAAACGGCATATCAGGCGTTACAGTCGCAACTATGATCAGATCAATTTTGTCTGGCGTGATTCCCGCCTTAGCCAATGCTTTCGTGGCAGCCTTCGCTGCAAGGTCTGAAGTAAATTCGTCTTTGGCAGCTATGCGTCTTTCCCGAATGCCGGTACGACTAAGTATCCATTCGTCGGAAGTGTCAACGAGCTTTTCAAGCTCGGCGTTGGTCATGACCTTTTTGGGCACGTATGAGCCTACACTGGCAATTGAGCAAGTGCGCCCCAAGAAATTAAACTTGGCACGCGGATTTTTGAACTTGGTGGTGGTATGCTCGCTCATGCGAAAGCAGTCGCTGCAACTGCGGGTTTCTTGCGAAAGAGTAGTTCGTTTGCGCGCCCGATTTCGCGGATGATGATCTCGTTTAGATGCGACCTGAAAGTTTCCGTAGTGACCCGGATTGCATTCATGACGGCTCGCTCGCGTGCGGATCCGTGCATGATCATTACGTTGCCATTTAGGCCAAGCAACGGCATGCCACCGTATGCGTCTGGGTCAAGCCGACGCCTGATTGTGCGCAGTGCACCGCGCACAAGCAGTGCGCCGATCATGCGTTTTGGATTCATCGTCAGTTCGTTTTTGAGCCAGACAAATATGCCGGTGGCAAGACTTTCGCATGTCTTGAGCACAACGTTACCCACAAACCCGTCGCACACAACAACATCAACGCGGTTTGCAAAGAGGTCGTGGCCCTCGACATTCCCGATGAAGTTGATCTGGGCCTGTTTGCACAGCTTAAATGCTTCCTGAGTAAGCTCGTTGCCTTTAACATCCTCGGTGCCCACATTGAGCAGGCCAACGCGCGGATTTTTGTAGCCGAGAATCTCACGCGAATAAACTGCTCCCATTATTGCATAATGCGCCAGATGGATCGGGCGGCATTCGAGGTTTGCGCCTGCATCGAGCAAAACGAAATAGTTTTGTGGCGCGGGAATGATTGTGGCTATGCCGGGCCGGTCAACGCCTGTAAGCGGGCGTAGCCGGATCGTTGCAGCCGCTACAACTCCACCTGTGTTGCCGGCCGAAATCAATGCGTCCGCCTTACCTTCCTTAAGCAGCTCGACACCGCGCGCGATTGAGCAGTCCGGTTTTCGCCGCAAGCCGTTCACAGGCCGGTCATGCATTGTGAGTACCTCGCTTGCATGCACAATCTCAACACGTGCGTCACGCAACCGCGCCGTGTGCATCGCCGCTTGGATTTGCGCCTGGTCGCCAACCAGGTACAGGGTGCTGACCTTGGCCTTGTCTGCATGTAACGCACGCTTGACACCTTCGATGATGACGCCACAACCGAAGTCACCACCCATTACATCAACTGCAATTCGCATACTCAACCCCGCGCCGGGTTTGCTCCGGCCGGATTTTGTCGGTTTAGGCCTCCGCTTTGACGGTGATAACCTGTCGTCCTTTGTAATACCCACAGGCCGGGCAAACGCGGTGCGGCACGTAGGGTGCAGCGCACTGCGGACACTGACTCAATTGCGGTAACTTCAGCACGCTGTTGTATGCGCGGCGCATACGCTGGCGGCTTTTCGACGGTTTACGTTTCGGAACACCCATGGCACGTTAAAGTTTTAATTTGTTCAATTCAGCCCAGGGAGTTGAGCCCTTTGGGGCCTGCGCGCTACCACGCGTTATTGCTTTGCCCTTGGCTGCACCCGGCGGCACGCCCGGACAATCCGGTCCACACACCGGGTGTTGTGGAAACGAAAGCAAAATATCCTCGCGCAAAAACGGCGTCAAGTCAACGCACTCATTGATTATAGGTACGGCTTCTTCGCCTTCCAGCGCCAAGCTCAGCAGCGGTCCTGAAAGTATTAAATCGTGCCTGAACGGGCGTAGACAACGCACGCATTGGCAGTCCAAACCAAGCTTTAGCTGCCCGCGGATCAAGATTTCTTGGCCGACTAATTGGACTGTCAGGTCGTACAAGAGCGGCTCATGTACCTGCAGCATTTCGTCCAAGGTATCAATGTCTAGCTCCGGCACTGGTATTTGCCCTCTAAACTGCATTTCGCCCCTGGCCAATTGTCTGATGCTAACAAGGATCGGCATAGGTCAATGTGTTTTTTTGGATTTTTCTGCAAATCCGAACTTGCGCGCCAACGCCTTGCAAACGTGCGGCGGTACGAAACAACTCACATCGCCACCCAAACGCGCTATCTCTTTGACAACGCTAGAGCTTAGAAATGTGTAAGTCTCCTTCGGCGTGAGAAAGATTGTCTCGAATTTATCGTTGAGCTTTCGGTTTACCAGCGCCAATTGAAACTCGAATTCAAAGTCGGACACAGCGCGCAACCCGCGCAACACTGCTCCTGCACCACGCCGCTTCACATAGTCCGCGAGTAACCCGCTGAACGCGTCTGCTTCGGCGTTTGGGATTGATTTTATCGCACGTTCAACCATGGCAAGCCGTTCAGCCAGGCTAAAAAGCGGCTGTTTGCGTTCGCTTTCAGCCACGGCAACTATCACCCGATCAAACAATCGCGCAGCACGCTGGATAACATCCAGATGCCCATAAGTGACCGGGTCAAAACTGCCAGGATAAACAACCGTGCGCACGGCTCATAATCTAGCACGTATCCGGCCAAATCATAGAACGAAATCTACTTGGACGCGGCCCATACATAATAGGCTTTGCCCAGGAGCAAACCACTGCAAGCATGTAATTCACCGGCTAATCCAATACCAGCCGGTAAAACCTGATTGGATCACGAAATCCTTTGAGAGTTGCAGGGGGCATGGGTTCACATTTTGCGGCCAGCGCAGGTTCAAGTCTGGCAACATGATTGAACGTCATTTCGCCGATCAGAATCTGGCCGCCTGCACTGAGGTTTTCAAGGCGACTAGCCAGGTTTACGTCGCGGCCGAAAACCGTGTAATTCAATATGTGTGCTTCAGAGCCCATTAGACCCACAGTCACAACTCCACTATTGATCCCGATGCCAAGTGATAGGATCGGCGCCAACTTGACCGTGGGCTCACCTTTTTTTAGCCGCAATGTGTTTTGCTGTTGCAGTTGCGCGTTTTGGGCCATGCGCTTGCGATTCAAAGATTCAACTGCGCGTTGCACCGCTATGGCAGCTCGCACAGCGTGCACCGCATGGGCAGGGTTGGGCGCTGGCGCACCCCAAAAAGCCATTACACAGTCACCTATGTATTTGTCCAGCGTGCCACCGTGGTTTTTGACCGTCTCAGCAACAATCGAAAGGTAAAGATTAACGGTTGCAAGGGTCTCACGTGCGCGTTCTTCAAAACACGCCTCAGCTGCGGGGCCGCTTAAGCCGCATTGGCGTACTAGCTCAGCCGCTTCGGCCCGGCTCGTGTCGGTAAGCTGGGTAAACTCGCGCAGGTCGGCAAACATCACCGTGACCTCGCGTGATGCGCCGCCGAGCGAAAGCGAGCTTGAGCTCAACAGTTCTTGAACAACCTCGGGCGAAACAAGTTTTGTAAATATTGACCTGATCCGGCGTCGCTCTTTTTCGGCAAACACAACCCTGTATGTGACCATTCCAAGATGTTCAAGTAACACACCCCCAAACAACGGCGTTACAATTGGCAACCAGTACCGGTTTTGGACATAGACCCATGCGCAAGCACAAACGTACGCGCACCCGAGCAACAGCGCACTTACTGTTGCCCAACCGGCACGGAACCGCCAGCTACCCAATGCTGTGCAGGTTCCCAACAAACAGATCAGAAGTAATTCTACACCTAAACCTGTGCGCCGGATGAACCGACCTGTCAGCACCGAATTTGCGATGTTTAAATGCGCACCAACGAGCAATGCTTCCTTTTCAAGTGGTGTTGCACCGCGGTCGGTCAGGTCACTACCTGTTGCCGCCGAGCCAATGATAACAAGTTTCCCGCGCCAAGTATCTTCCATAGGCTTCGCCTTAGTGCGGGTGCGCAATATATGTTTGCGCAGTACTTCTTCAACCGGTTCCCTGCTGAGGCACGCATCGGCCGGCGTGATGTTCCAATCGATCTGAACATAACCTTGTGCATCAATGGGAATAACACGCCGTATACCATTGCGGCCGCGCAGGATCACGTGGCCGCGTGCGCGGTCAATTTCAGCGTTTTCAAGGTCAAGCTCCAATTCCTGTGCTGCCATTGCAATGCCAAGCTGCCAGACGCGTTCTGTTTTGAAAGGTTTCGCTTTGGCAGGCCAACCAGGCGGTATGTTTTCGCCGATGAAATCTGCCAACTCGAAGTTTCCATCCGGGTCAAGCGGAACAACTATTTCCGGCAGACCAACACGCGGCAGGATGATCTTGTCTGGTTCAACACGTGCTTTGCGCAAATCAATCCCATATGACGGGTCTGACTCGGCAAGTTTGAACAATGGATGCCAGAACTTGTATTCTTCGAAGGCCTTTACGCGACGCAGCACCCCGTCTGAATCTGGTTCGGTTGACACATCACCGAGACGAACTGCGTTTGTAGCAAACAGCGGGTGGGGCAAAAGTGCAGGTTCGGCAGCCAGAATGATATTGTTTGCCCGGTGCATTTGCCATGCAAAGAAATCGTCAGACTCAACCAAGAGCGCGTTTTCGACATGGATGAGCTGTTCACCCTTGCCAAGTTTCTTAAGCCATTCCTCGAGTCCAGACTCGAGCGACGGGTCAACCTGCACAGGTGCATGGTCCGGGCGCAACTCACCGAAAAGGATGTCTATTGCAGTTGCACTTGCGCCTTGGGCTGCGAGCTCATGCACAACGCGACCGTAAACGTGCCGCGGCCAGTAAAGTCCGTATCGGAAACCAAGCTCGCCGCTGTTCAATGCAGCGATACTTGCGTCGCTAATGAAAACAAATCCCAGATTCGTCGAAATCTGTGCATTGAAATTCCGGGCTAGCCGCACGCGCCAATCGAATGTTTTCCATTCAAGGTGATCGAGCGGTCCGGGCCGCACCACCTGCAGCACGCATGCGAACCCTAACACTGCTACAGCGATTAGGGCTGGCGCAGCTTGTTGTGGTTTGAATAGCGCCACCGACGCGCCCAGAAATAACAAAACCAGGGCTGGCCACGCCAGCCCTGGTTACGGGAAAACACGCTTTCAGCTACTCAACACTTGGACCCGGGGTCACCAACGCAGTGCCCATGACCGTTGGAGAAACGTATTCGATCGTCCGGTCAACTGCAAATGCGCTTGGCGGCGCCATCGGACCCACACCGAATTCTTTTGCGGGCTGTACAAGCTCACGTTCCTCGTGTGCAGGAATACTAGTCAGAAGCCCTGTAACAGGGTCATACATCTGGCCGCCTTGGACGACCTGGGTTACCACCGAGCCATCAGGCTTGACGTAAGACATTACAACCTGGCCTGAAAGCACCTTGATCAATCCACTTGCATCAAGCATGTAAACCGTGCCGCGTATGCCTGCCACCCCATTCGGGAACTTGACCTCGTATCTGGACGCACCGGTCATTTTCTTGACTATGCCGAATATGCGCCCCGCACGTAAATCCAGTTGCGTCTCGGTCACCAAGTCAGCTCCAGTTTCCATCCACGCAAGTTTGTCCAGCGCAAGGACCGTGTTTTCATACAGCCGCACCATGTTAACACGCGCTTCCGCGTCGGGTTTGTAAGTAAACACGGGCGTAATCAGTCGTTCGGACACTTGCTCACGGTCCCACAACAACATGTCTACCTGCGACCCCGATGCCGTCTGGACTACGGTGCCCGGTTTTAGCACGTCCCCAACGTTCAGCGTATGCCACTTATTGTCACCGGTTGTATATCTGGCTGCACCTTTGATTCGAACAACCTTTGCCGCCCCTTGTAGTGGTTGTTGAGCCGGCAGAACTGTCGCCCAAGTTGCAATAAAAATTGCCAACCCCCAGCTTGTCACCTTGCTTTGAAGCCTAGCCGTCTGTTTCATAATCTGTCCTGCGGTTTTCGAGTTTTTATGTTGCAGTCCTGCAGCTAGTTTATGCCAGCGCAAAAACTTGTCAACAGGTTAAATGCATTTTTTTTGGATTCTATTTTGCAGCTTTTTCCGTGCCGATTGGCGCACTTTCAGCCGCCTGTTCGATTAGCCGCCTTTTAACAAGCTCCAGATACGTCACCGCGATTGGGTTGTCGCGAGGTTGTATGCGCCTTGAGCGCTCGAACCATGGTTTTGCCGCTGCGTAATTGCCAGCTTGCACGTAGTGCCAACCGATGTGCGCCAGAGTAAAGTAGCCGTTCGGATCCAGTTCTTCAGCCTGCTGGTAATACGGCTCTGCTTGGGCGTGTTCACCGAGCCAGTCCAGGCACATCCCGTACCGCAGACGGCTGTAGGCGTCATGTGGGTTAAGCACGATTGCGCGCTTGAACCAGTTCATGGCCTTGCGTGCTAGTTGCTCATAATTATCGTTGCCCAACCAGCTCTCAAGCCGATGCGCTTCACCAATCCGGTATGCAGTCTCGAAATTCATTGGCTCAACCTCAAAAGCGCGCTCGAGCAATGCAACCTGAGCACGCGAGTAATCAGGCACACGGCTTGCGCGCTGGAGCCACACACACTCTGTCGTGCGACGATACTGCTGCCAACTGAGGTAACCGATGCAACATCCCAAAACCAGCGTCACGAGAATCCTACTCGGTACTCTTACCGCCATCCAATAGCGCTCAGTTGCGAATCTGATGTGAGCTGTGAGCAACGCCGCCAGGGTGACTGCCAAGATTGCGTTGGCTGGAATGTGCATATTGAAGTCAACCCAGGCATGCAGTAGCAGCGCTACCAAACCCAGGGCAGCGCCGGTTACGAAAGCAAACCTGTTACTCGACGTGTACCCAAGGTCACCTTGTGTAAGCCGGCGCACACGGCTCCACGCCTTCAGAACCCCAGCCCAGAACAACACGCCGGCAACCGCCACTATCGTGCCCCCGACCAAGCCCCAATCTGCCAACGTATTCAGATAATCATTGTGCGCACGGTCAGGCCGCGCCTGGATGGATTCGGGTCTGTATTTGCGAAAACAATAATCGAAGTGTCCTGGGCCAACGCCGAACCAGAGATTGTCCTGCCACATTCGCGCTGTTGCATTCCACAGTTCGTAGCGTGTGTCGGTTTCGATATCGCCAACCTGAGAGATAGCGCGCTGGATGCGTCGCTCTAGGAAATAAGACCGCGGCGCAAAATAGATGCAAGCAACGACCAATAACGCAAACAGCGCTAATGCAGGCAAACGATAGTTGCTGTTCCATGCGAGCAATCCGAAAAACAAAAGCAGCGATAGCCCGGCTGCAACCCAACTGCCGCGTGAGACCGTCACGCCAAGCCCGAACACAATGACCAACGCGGCGTAGCCGAGCAAAACTTTCGTGACGGGTTTTTGTCGGCCGGCCAGCACGTAGCCAAGAGCAATTGGCAACAGCATTTCAAGGAAACCGGCCAAATGATTCGGATTAATGTATGTGCCGCTGCCACGATGTTTGTACGGTTTGATAAAATGCCATACGTAATCCGAGCCTGTGATGAATTGGTAGATTGCGTAGGCGGAAATTGCCATGGCAAGAAACACAAGCACAAACGCAATCACTTGTGTGTACGCCTGCGCATGCAGGTTGTTCAGGATTACAAAGAAAACGGTTGCGTACACAAGCAACCGAATCAGCTCAGCCCGCCCCACGTACTCGATGTCGGCTTCAAGATACCGTACAATTGCGTAAACCAGAAATGTTGCCACCGCCCAACAAACCGGCGGCCAGAACAAACGCGGCTCTGGATTGACCCACAGCCGAACAACCCACAGCAGCAGCAGGCCTATTGCGAGTGCTTGAATAATAATGAACTCTTGGAGCCGAACAGCGCCTGTTGCAAGCGGGCCGAAAACAAGCATGCCGAGCATCAAGACAAGCATCCCGTGCTCGAGCAACTTATCAATTTTGTCGCGGGTCATTGGTCAGCACATGCATCAAGCAGCGCTTTCTAGCCGGTGAACTGGCGCGGATCGGTGATCTTGCCTGTAACAGCGCTTGCGGCCACCGTTGCAGGCGATGCAAGGTAAATCTGCGCATCTTTGTGCCCCATCCGCCCTGGAAAATTGCGGTTTGTTGTGCTGATGCATTTGAGCGGTCTGTCCGCTCGGCCAAAAGTACCCGGCGGCCCGCCCAAGCAAGCAGCGCAACTTGGGTTCTCGGTCATTTGCACGCCCGCAGCAACCAAAATCTCCCAAATTGTCTTGTCACCCCAGAAGGTGCCCTGCAGGTCGGTAATAACCTCGGGTGTTGCGGGCACGCCGAATGTTTCGATTGCAACAGTCCGGCCCTGCAATATGCGTGCGCATTCAACAAAGTCACTCGTCTTGCCGCCAGTACATGAGCCGATGTATGCACGGTCAAGTTGCACGTCACCGAGCTCGATAGCTCTTTTGCACCGGCTCGGATCTGGTGGACAAGCCACAACCGGCTCGAGCCTGTCAAGTTCAACCACTAGCTCAGAAACAAACCTTTGGTCTTTGTCAGGCTCCACCGGGGTGTATTCGGTTTTTGTGTTGTTGAGACGAGTGCGCGTTTCAACAAATTCGGCCGTTCGCGGGTCGAAAGGGAAAATAGCGTTTTTTGCCCCTGCCTCGATTGCCATGTTTGCAATCGTCATTCGGTCTTCAATCGAAAGCGAAACGATGCCACTGCCGGCAAATTGCATTGCGCGGTAAGTTGCGCCGTCGAATCCGATTTGGCCGATTATGTGCAGGATGACGTCTTTGGCCATCACACCCGGGTTGAGTTTGCCCTCCAGAACAAAATGCATTGTCTCGGGCACTTTAAGCAGCAGTTTACCTGTACCCATCACAAAAGCTGCATCTGTGTTGCCGATGCCGGTTGCAAACTGGTTAAACGCACCAGCTGTGCACGTGTGCGAGTCTGTACCAAATAACACTTCCCCCGGACGCGTATGGCCCTTTTGCGCGAGAGCAACGTGGCAGATGCCAGCGTAGCGTGGTCCGAATTGCCGCCTAAAATGGCCAACCGCAGCGTCGAACGACCAACAAGAAGCGCCTATCGGGCTTACGTCGTAGAAGTATTTTATACCTTGCTCGACCACAAACTTACGCAGTGCATCAATGTTGCGTGCCGCTAGCGGATCAGACGTGAAGATGTAATGGTCAGGAATGATAACAACTCTGGCAGGGTCCCACACCTTTGCGTCCGTACCGAATTCACGTTTGAAAACGCCTATTGTGCCGGGCCCACAAACATCATGCGTCATCAGCACGTCTGCGCTGACCCAGATGTTTTCGCCCGCTTCAACCCGCGCCCGCCCGGCTGCGCGTGCAAGGATTTTCTCAGTCAATGTCATCGGCCCACCAGCTTACCTTTGTGCGGTCTGGCAGGCAATAAACGAGTTTGCAGCAAAAAACCGGCGAGCAGCCGCGCAACTCCATGGCGCCAAAGCGCAGGCGTGTTGTCAGGGCAAGCTCAGTTCAGCCAAGACTGGCGTTTGTGGAATTCTGATCCAGACAGTGCGCCGATCAATCTTTTCGCAACGCAACATTACGAGTCCTTCGGGCGTTTTGATGTTCAAAGTGTCCCCCACAAACACCGGCTGTGTTTGGCGTCCGGTCTGAATGATTGCTGATGAGCGATTGCCGGACACAACAATACCGCGTACAGCCAATTGATGCATTGCTTTTAGCCCGGCTTGGACCTTGGGGTCATGTTGTACAACGGTATTTGTGGATGCGCCGTCATCTTTCGGGGGGACCCCGGCAGTGGACTCGTTTATAATTTTCACAGAAGGGTTCCGCTGTGGAGTACCGGGCTTTGGCGTTTTGGCCAAGGCAACATTGCCCAGCGCAGATTTCACCTTGCCCAGTAGTTGTTGTGCGAATTGAGCGGGCGTGTTCTTGCTCTCCCCGGCACCCGGTTTACCGGGGTATGCACTTGCCAGGTGCGGTTTCAGAAAAACGAAGCCTCCAACCGTGGCGACTGCGACTGCTGCAAAAATAATCGCCAATTTTTTCATTCTGTCATCGTTTGCCAGCACGCACAAAGCCAAGCATTAAACTCTAAAGTTTTGCATTTAATCTTGCAGGGAAACAAGCGTCTGTGTGTCCTGATATTGGACACATTGCGTGACTTTTGGACAACTCGTACACCAAGGCGCTGCAAAGGGCGAAACTTTAACTGGGCAATTTGAGAGACTGTTTTGCCGCTTAAACGATGCAATTTACTTTTGCGGGAGTGTGAATTTGGTGTTTAACAGCCCGAGCATGTGGCATAACATCTATGTGTATACCCCTTACTTTGTGGAGGCGGGCTTCCGGCGCGGGCTTTGGTTGAACTCAACCTTGCCGGTGAATGTGTACCGCATTACGTTGCCTGCTGCTGCAGGTGGTAGCCTATCATTGGAAGTGCAGGATTAAGCAATGTGCCTGGTTTTGTCCTACAACAGGCGAATCACAGTCTGGGTTCGGGGGTGACGCTCCATTGTAACCGCAAACGCCCTGGCACAAGTTCACTTAATGGACAGCCAACGCGGTTTTTAAGTTGCGGTACAGGGCGGGTTATTGGTAATCGGGTGCATGGCTGAGATTGAAGCATTGTTGGAGGCGCATCTAAGGAAAACACCTGTAATCGGTCGTGACGTGTTCATAGCCGCGGGTGCAGTTGTAGTTGGTGATGTTACACTAGGCGATTGTTCGAGTGTTTGGTATGGCGCAGTGTTGCGTGGTGACATCAACCGGATTGTTGTCGGACATCATACAAACATCCAAGACAATGCTGTGTTTCACTTGACGGGTGAGCTGCCCTGTGTGGTTGGCAACTACGTCACGGTCGGGCATGCGGCTATTGTACACGCTTGCACGGTCGGAAACGAGGTTTTGATCGGCATGGGTGCGGTTGTATTGGACGGTGCAATTATTGGCGAGCAGTCCATAATCGGTGCAAAAGCGCTTGTAACACAAGGTACGCAAATACCGCCCGGATCGCTTGTTCTGGGTGTACCAGCAAGGGTGGTCAGACAACTTACAGCCGAGGAACGCACCAAGTTCAAGCTGTGGGCTGAAGAATACGTTCAGATGGCCGGTTACTATCTGCGGCACGGGATTGGTACTCGACCCGGTCCAAGCGTTTGAGCAGAAACCAATCTCGAACAGACGCTGCACGCCAATGTGAGCCAATACAACCTGAATTAGCCGAGGCAAATTACACCTCCCAATAGCCGGAAGCACATCGCAGACTACCTTGTAACTGCGCCATTTTTAGCCCCCATTCTTTGGTTGGATGGGGAGCGCACGCACCCCGCATGCGGTTTTCGCACGTCCTTGCGCAATACACAGTCAGGACAAACTTGGTCCCGAAACTACCAGCATGCTCGCGCCAATAGGCGCTGGACCCGAGGCGCCTGCAGCGACACCCGGGGACGGATGTGCTCTCCGCGCCTGTTTTTTCGGGTTCAGTGGGCTGGGCAGTACGCCACCCACTGCGCACGGAGTTAACGCATTGCCTTTTGGTGTTGATGCAATCCAAAACCGTAACTTGTATTATCTGCCGAGGAAACCCGGCAGACCGCCCCCGCCCATGCGGCTCATGAGTTTCTGGAACTTGCCGAACTTTTTCATCATTTGCTGCATTTGGGCAAATTTGTTGAGCATAGTGTTAAGCTCGGCAACAGTTACACCGCTGCCTTTTGCAATGCGCAACCGGCGGCGTGCATTCAAGATTGCGGGGTTGCGGCGTTCCTCGGGCGTCATAGCGCAGATCATCGCTTCCATGCGTTTAAGTTCTTTTTCGTGTTTTGTGATGTCTGCTTGTTTGAGCACCTGTTCGCCGCCGGGCATCATCTTTATGAGGCTTTCGAGTGGACCAAGCTTACGCATCTGGCGCATGTGTTGGAGGAAATCTTCAAGCGTGAACTGGCCCTTGCGCATCTTTTCCTCAAGCAGTTTGGCTTCGGCAAGGTCAACTGCTTCAGCAGCTTTTTCGACCAGGCTGACCACATCCCCCATACCGAGAATGCGCGATGCCATCCGGTCTGGATAAAACGGCTCGATGTCATCGAGTTTCTCGCCTGTGCAGGCGAACTTGATTGGTTTATTCGTGACCGCCTTGAAACTGAGTGCTGCACCGCCTCGGGCGTCGCCATCGAGTTTTGTGAGGATTGCACCCGTGATACCCAGTGCATTGTCAAAATGCGTGGCAACGTTTACCGCTTCCTGACCTGTTGCAGCGTCAAGCACGAGCAAGATTTCCTGCGGCTTGAGAAAGTCGCGCAGCCGGACCAACTCCTGTACAAGTGGCTCGTCAATGTGGAACCTACCTGCTGTATCAAACAACAGCACGTTACGATGAGTGACACGTGCAGTTTCGACTGCTTCACGCGCGATCCGCAGGACATCCGTCTCGCCCCTTTTGACGAGTGTCGGCAGGCCAAGTTGTTTGCCGAGCGTTTCAAGCTGGTCCATCGCCGCCGGCCGGTGTACATCAGCCGCCACAAGCATCGGTTGCCGACCTTGTTTATGCAGCAACCGGGCAAGTTTGCCGCAGGAAGTTGTTTTACCTGAACCATGCAGCCCGATCAGCATCAGACAAGTTGGGTTGCCGCTCAAATCAAGACCTGCACTGGTCGAGCCGAGCAACTCGACGAGCTCGTCGTAGATAATTTTGATCAGGTATTGGCCAGGCTGAATGCTCTGGATAACCGGCAGGCCGATGGCCTTGGTTTTAACCCGCTGGATGAAATCCTCAACAACCTTATGGTTTACGTCTGCGTCCAGCAGCGCCAGCCGCACATCGCGGAGCGTATCGGCCACATTGGCCTCGGTGATCTTGCCGAGACCACGCAAGTTGCTAAACAACTCCTGCAGTCTTGTGGTAAGCGAGTCGAACATCGCGCAAAGATATGCAGTGCAGAGCAGGTTGACAAGATAGGCTGGATATGATTT
Organism: uncultured Verrucomicrobiota bacterium; assembly: GCA_964555645.1. GTDB lineage: Bacteria > Verrucomicrobiota > Verrucomicrobiia > Limisphaerales > DTLC01 > DTLC01. The sequence continues at coordinate 21,772 of CAZKTA010000009.1, read as the reverse complement.
GATTTACGGCCTGGAAGGGCTTGATGGTAGGTTACCCAAGCGGTCAACGGGGGCAGACTGTAAATCTGCTGGCGTATGCCTTCGGTGGTTCGAATCCACCACCTACCACCACTCGAGTACTAGCAGACTTTTTCAAAACGCCGGCGCTGTCTCTAGACATGACCCGCCGCACCGACCGACCCAACCGGGTTCCCGAGCTTATGCTTGTTCAGATATGCAGCGTGAGCGTTCCCACGGCGGTCCCAAGTGTTAATCGAAGGCGTGTCCGGCGCAGCCAAGCACGTTTTTGACCTTGTGTTTAACAAGTTCTTTGACTCTTGTGCGGGCTGGGCCCAGGTACTTGCGCGGGTCAAACTCTTTGGGGTTTTCCACGAAAACGCGTCTTATCCCTGCTGTCATTGCAAGGCGTAAGTCAGTGTCGATGTTGACTTTAGCCACCCCGTTGCGGCGTGCTTCTTCAATGTCGGTTTCTGGTACACCGCGTGCGTCGCCCAGTTTGCCACCGAACTTGTTTATTTCGTCCACAATCTCTTGCGGCACACTTGACGCACCGTGCAAAACAAGCGGGTAATCGCCCAAGCCGGCCTCGACCAGCGCTTTCTTGATCGCTTTGAGCCGGTCCATGTCAAGCCGCTGGTCGCCCTTGAATTTGTAGGCGCCGTGTGAATTGCCAATCGCAACTGCCAGCGAGTCGCACCCGGTTTCTTTGACGAATCTGACTGCTTCATCCGGATTGGTGTAATGGCCGCTCTTGGAATACCCGCCGCCTGCCTCGCCTTCGTCGAATTGTGCACCCACCAAATGGCCTAGCTCGGCCTCCACAGCACAATTGTGTTTATGCGCGTATTCGACGACTCTGCGTGTTATTTCAACGTTTTTTTCGAACGGCTCAAAGCTAGCATCAATCATTACGCTGGTGAACCCTTCGTCAATGCACTCCTTGCATAGCTCGAATGAATCGCCGTGGTCAAGATGCACTGCGATCGGAATGTTCGACACGCTCACAGCTGCCTCGATGAGCTTCTTTAAGAAGATCGGTTTTGCATACTGGCGCGCCCCGCGTGAGATTTGCAAAATCAAGGGCGCTTTTTCTTCTTCGCAGGCTTCAACAATGGCCTGCACAAGTTCCATGTTGTTAACGTTGAAAGCGCCTATGGCGTACTTGCCTTTGAGCGCTTTTGCAAACAGGTCACGTGTATGTGTCAGTGGCATAATCGAATCAACGTTCTTTACTGACGTTTTGTTGGATTTTAGCTCGCAGGCGGCAAAAGTGAAACAAATTTTCCGCCAGCTACAGGTTACGGTTCGTGAACATTCAGGGAAAGTTTCTGCAACATTCGTGCGACAAAGTTGCACTTACCTAAACGGCCTTTTAGGTTTTGCGCATGAGGCGTCCTCTTCGATGGTTTTGGTGCGGAAGCTGGTCTGCGCTTTTGCTTACGTGCAGCCTTGCCGCAAACGCGCCGCAGGTGATCATCGAGCGCATGCTCGAGCTGCCAGAACTGAGCTTGGATGCGCTCCAACCCGTGGGAGCGCCGCCTTTCAACCTTGCGCAAGCCCGGCGCAATGGCTTGGACTATACCAACCTGCCAGCGTTCGGGTCCGGCCTAGCCTTAAACGCGGCAGGCGAATGGTTCGGATTAACTGACCGCGGGCCAAACGTTGCACTCAGAGGTCCAGACGGTCGCTCGCGCCGGGTTCTGCCGTTACCACAATTCGGGCCCGGCATCGCACAACTCCGAACCAACGGAAACGCTCTGCAACTGGTCCGCTACTTACCGCTCCGCAATGCAGCAGGCCAGCCACTCTCAGGTCTAGGGAACACCAATGACGACGAGCCGGCGTACGCATCGGTCCACGCGCAGGAACCGCTGCCGCCAGACCCCGGCGGAGTGGACCCGGAAGGATTGCGGTGTCTGCCGAACGGCGATTTTTTGGTGTCTGAGGAATACGCACCTTCGCTGTTGCGTGTGGACAAGCACGGCCGTGTTTTATGGCGTCTGACTCCAAAAGGTCATGAGTTGGTCGGTGCGCAATATCGCGTGCATGCAATTTTGCCGCCGGCGGTGCGCGCACGCAGGCAAAACCGCGGGTTTGAGAACCTGGCACTAAGCAAGGACGGTCGCCTGGCCTACTTGGCCCTGCAAAGCCCGGCGGTTCCAGAAAATCATCCACGGGCAGGTTCGAGTCGTATTGTGCCAGTAATCGAAGTGGATTTGACCGAACTGGACGCACCGCGTGTCACTGGTCTCTTTGTTGCGCGCACAGGTGCGGCGAGCGAGCACCCGAACACCAAATCACAGGAGCAAATCAAATGGAATGACGCTGTGTGGCTTGGCACCCGCAGGCTGCTGGTGCTCGAACAAGGCCGCACTACAGCGGTGTTGCGCGAAGTAAACTTGAGCTCTGCCACCAACCTGCTCGGGCACGAGCGCGAAAATGAACTGTGCCTTGATACAGAAGACACGTGGGCACTTTATAAGGTGAAGGTGGCTGAAAGCCGGATTATCGCCAGGTTAGATGAGTTGTCCCGCCAAGGCGGCCACAAGCTGGAGGGTTTATGTGCGCTCGGAGACGGTCGGTTCGCAGTGACGAACGACAACGATTTTGGCATAGGCGACGACGCTCCAGGCGTACCCACTCGAATCTGGATTGTGCGCTTGCCCTGAACAAGAACCATCCTGGTGCTGCCAAAGCCACAGTTGTAAGCTGTGCGTTTTGCTAAAATGTAACACTGCAGCCATATGACCGTGACCGCGGCTTGGTAGTTAAAACCGCGGACAATGGATCGCAAATTTATCAGATCTCTGCTTTGCGGCGGCTTTGGCTTAATGGTTGCAGGCTCTGTTGCCGGACAGCTTGCCATTACTGAGGTCATGTCATCGGCTTCAACCAACAATTTGCTGGGTGTGCCCCAAGGCCCCGATTTTTGGGAACTTTCAAACTTCGGCACGAATGCGATCGACCTGACCGGGTTCCGTTGGAATGACAACTCAGGTGGACTGGCAGGTGCGGATCAGTCCCCTTTTGTAGGTCTAACAATTGGCCCCGGCGAGGTTATCCTGTTTGTTCAGGACAACGTGGTAGGTATCAGCACACCAAACGAATTCCGTGCCTGGTGGGGCTTGCCACCAGAGCAAAAGGTGGTGTTCTACACCGGTAACGGCCTGAGCAGTGATGGCGACAGTGTGATACTTTGGGGGCCGGACGCAACCGGAGACGACGATTACATAGAGCGCGTGGATTTCGGCCCTGCGACGCGCAGACACACGTTTGCTTACAACCCTGAAGATGGCAGCTTTGGCACTGTTAGTACCGAAGGTGTGTCCGGTGCGTTCAGGGCGGCATGGTCAGACGACGTGGGCTCGCCAGGTATCCACACCGGCCCCGTACACGTGAGTATCACCGTGCACCCAACAAACCAGCTTGCGTATGCAGGATTTCCCGTGTCGTTTCATGCAGCAGCGCGCGGCCTCCCGCGGCCACGTTACCAATGGCTGTTTAACGGTGTGCCGATACCGGAGGCAACCGCGGCCACGTTTTTGATCAGCAAAGTTCAGCCTTCAGATGCAGGGGTTTACAGCGTGTTGGTCAGCAACGGGCTCACGAACGTGCTAAGCTCGAATGCGGTTTTGACCGTGGATAACGCACCCACTGCACCCACGGTTGTGAGCACCCCAACAAACATTGACGCATACATAGGACAGACCGTGAGGCTCGCCGCCAGCGCCCAGGGCAATCCAGCCCCAAGCTATCAGTGGTACAGCAATGGTGTGGCACTGATCGGGCAAACCGGTCCCCAATTGATCCTTTACAATGCAGAAACGAATTTCACTGCCATATATTCCGTGGCCGCGTGGAACATAGTCGGTACAAACGTCGCGTCCGCCCAGGTTACAGTTACACACAAACCGCGGTTCTTGATCACAGAAGTGCATTCAACCGGGTCATCGGAATTTCAAGATTGGTGGGAATTGACCAGTTTCGACTCCAGACCGTTCAATCTTAAGGGGTACCGTTTCGACGACGACTCGCAATCATTGTCGGCTGCTATAATCATCACCAACGATGTGGTGATTCATCCGGGAGAAAGTATCGTGCTGGTCGAGACAACCTCTGCCCGCCCGATGGACCCGGCCCGGTTCAGACATTGGTGGGGGACTGACAACCTGCCACCACATGTGAAAGTCGTGGTCTATTCAGGGTCTGGCATCGGGCTGAGCAGCACCGGCGACGCGCTGTATTTGTGGAACGCGGCCGCCACTGCCAACAGCGATTTTATCTGCGGCGTGACGTTTGGTGCGGCGCCGGCGTCGCCCCGGCGCACCTTCGTTTACAATGTGGACTTGCCCGGGCAACAGACGCCGCTGCCGGGTTTATTGATACTGGTTAGTACCCAGGGGGTTAATGGAGCGTGGGTCGCTTCCAACGGCGATATCGGCTCGCCAGCCCGTGTGATCGAGCCGGTTCTGCTGCAGATCATTTACCAACCCAACAGTACCATTTTGCGTTGGCGAACTGTCCCTGGCCGAGGCTACACCCTGGAAGCCAAACCAAAACTCGAAGACGGCGCATGGGCACCAATCGCCAATGTTGTGGCTGAAGGTGACCACACCATTGTAAACAGACAAATTGATTCGCCCACGGGTTTCTTCCGCGTGGGAACAATGCTGCCTTTTCCAGTACCATGAATCGTTTGCGACAAATGCGTGTTGCTGCGACAAGACCAAAAGCGCATGGATTCACATTGATCGAGTTGCTGGTCGTTGTCTCCATCGTAGCAATATTGGCGGGGCTGATGTTGCCTGTCCTAAGCCGTGCCAAGGCCACTGCCAAACGCATTGCCTGCGCAAACAAGCTCAGGCAATGGGGGTTGGCGTTCACCATGTATCTTCATGATAATGACGGTTTTCTGCCACGAGAAGCGTTCGGCACCAGCGCCCGGCTTAATAATTGGGCTCAGGTCAGTGATCCTACGGCGGCAGATGTATGGTACAACGCATTGCCTAAATTGCTGAAGTTGCGCGCCGCTGCGGATTACCTGAACGAGCGCGCCGCATTTTATGGGCACGACAGTCTATTCCATTGTCCTGCAGCGCGGTTCCCTGCTGATGCGCAAGCTTTGGGCAACGTGTTGTTCTCGATAGCGATGAACTCCAAGCTCAAAAGTGGCGCCGCCCCCGTTCGCGCCAGCTCAATACTGCGCCCGGCACAAACGGTGGGATTCCTTGAGAACCGGCTGCCCGGCGAACCCAAGGTGGACTCTGCGCAAACTGACAGTGACCTCGGCCAGCCTGCCAGTTTCGCCTCGCGCTTTGTGGCGCGGCATCTGAATGCGGGCAATCTTGTGTTTATTGATGGGCATGTGGAATCTCTCCACGGCAACCGCGTCGTGGAAACCAACCGTGACAGCCCAAATCGGGGCAAGGCGATTGTACCTCAAAACCGCGTCATCTGGACTCCAGACCCCGCTGCTAATCCGAACTAACTGCGAGTCTTAGACTTGCTCTGGCCGACAGACTTTTCTTTGAACAATTGAAACCCAGTAACCCTTAACAAACCTATGAAAACACCAGCAACACTACTAGCTGTAACTGCTCTGGCTCTGAAGCTAAACGCCCAAACGATCACCGAGGTGTTCTTGCCGCAGTACCTGGCCAATGGAAACACCACGGGTTACAGAGCACCAACTGCGGCTCGGTTGACCATATCGGGACTATTACCCAACGCCACTTATCGTTACTACGTTTCGGGTGACACGAACATCCCAGTGGGCACAGGCGCCGGAAATTATTTCGGCATTAACAACACCGCTAACTCGGCCGGATACATTCAGGGCTACACTACACAGAAAGGATTGGGAGGCACATTGCTAGCCAACGACCAAGTCGCTTCCGCTAACCGATATTCTGAATTTACCACGGACGCTTCCGGCTCATACACAGGTTGGTTTGCACTAGTGCCCACCTCAAATGCGCGGTTTACCGTGGGCAACAACGTAAGGTTGGGTGTGATTCTGAACAACGGCGCAGGCGGCACAACCGTGGCGCACACCCTTTACGCAACAAGCACACTGCTTTCACTTGGCCAAGGCACAGCCACAGGAGTCAACGAAGCCACGTTCCTTGTGGGCGACAGTTTGGGCACAGCTCCAGGCGAAACCATTGTTCTGCTGTATGACAACATAGCTGGCACCGGCCGGCCCGTTTGGGGCACCTGGACAGAGTCGGACGGAATAGATGCGACTGCCTTCACATTGTGGAATACACACGTTACAGCAGGACGCTGGGGTGCATACGTGCCCAACGATTTGGCAACTGGCATATGCCGGGTTGAATACTGGGACATCGGCAGCAACACGCTCCTGGGCTATCAGGTCTCGCCTAACGGCATATGGCAAACCATCAACGAAGCACCGTTCCTCCTCGCCAACGGCGACACCACGTTCAATGGCGGTGTGGCTAACCCAATCGGAATCGTCGTGCCCGTGCCAGAGCCAACTGCCTTTGCGTTACTCGGGTTTGTCGGCCTGTTGTGGTTTGTGCGCCGGCGCATGAGCTGAGAACAGATCTTACCAGACAGCCCGGCCAACTTTGCCAGTCGTTTCTATGCAGGCGCAGGTATAAAGTTGGCGGCACCCACATCCACAGAGACAAGTTTGGGCACTTTGGAAATTCAACCCCGCAAGCAGAAGGCTTGTGCAAACGTTAAATCCAGTTTGCGCACCTTGAAGCAACCCGTTCTCAGGCTTAGCAAAGAGGCACTACGACACGAACGCCCGCACAGTGTTTGGTGGCTTGGCGTCAAGGAATCTGACACCAACCACCGGCCTCAGCATCGTCATTCCCGGAGGCAGTTGAATTAGCTCGCGACGCGGCAAGCGGTCAGTAATGTTTAGCGCTGTTTTGTGGTCGTGGGCTGTTCCGAGCAAACTTAAATTTCTCACCCGCATCGCAGACTCCAAGTTGCGCCGTTCCATACCTATGTGTTGATTTCTCTTGAGACCTGCCCAAAAAAGCCGATTCCAAATTCGTATTTCGTATTTCAAACACAAGTGCGAACCGCCCCCGACTAATTGGCCCGGCCAAGAGTATGACCAGGCCAAAGGTAGGTCCCGAGCTGTAAGCCGGGACATCCCATGGGTTCAGCACCCGGATTGAGCAAGTCGCATAACGCTTCTGTTCAGGCATTGTGTGCCAACCGGGCTGTTGTGAGCACGCCAGTTTGAAGTCTTATCTGGGGCCCGGGTTGATGATCGTGCTCATCTTGAAGATGGGCAGGAACATGCAAATCACCAAGCCGCCAATCACAACACCAAGGAATACGATCAGGATCGGTTCGATAAGCGATGTTAACCCTGAAAGCGTGGTCTCAATTTCTTCGTCGAGGAAGTCGGCCACACGCTCCAGCATTGCATCGACTTTGCCTGTCTGTTCGCCTGCGGCCAACATCCGAATTATCATGCTTGGGAACACCGAATGTTTTCCAAGAGATGAAGCGATTGTCTCACCACGCTCGATGTCAACGGCGGCATTTTTTATCGCCTTCTCAATTTCGACGTTGCCAACTGTTTGGGAAACGATTTGGAGCACCTCCAGAATCGGCACACCGCTGCGCACCAGCGATGCCATCGTACGGGTGAATCTTGCAAGGCAAATCTTATGCGCAATCGCACCGAAAATCGGCAGCCTAAGTCGTAACCGATCCCAAAACGCGCGGCCTACGGCGGTTTTCTTGGTGAAGTGGAACCAGCCAAAGGCCAGGCCAGCAACACCAATTATGATGAACAACAGGTTTTTCTGCACCACTTTGCTCAGGTTTACCACAAACAAAGTGGGCGCAGGCAACTGCGCTTGGAAACTGCTGTAGATGTCTCCGAACACAGGCACAACTTTCACAAGCAGAAAGATCGTGATCAGCACCGCAACTATGCTGACTATCGTGGGGTACATCATGGCTGCCTTTACCCGCTTACGTAACCGGGCCATGCTCTCAAGGTACGTAGCCAGCCGCGCCAAAATCTCGGCCAGCAAACCGCCTTTTTCACCCGCCGCCACCATGCAAACATACAGCCGGCTAAATGCCTTTGGATGTTTCTGCAGTGCTTCAGATAGCGAGTCACCGCCTTCAACACGCGCACATACATCGCGAATGATATCGCGCATGACCTTGTGCGGTGTCTGCTCTGCCAGTGCCTGGAGCGACTGTACCATGGGCAGACCGGCGTCAATCATCGTTGCAAGTTGCCGCGTGAAAATGACAAGGTCAGCCAACGATACTCGCCCACCCGCAGTGCGACCTTTTTTGCCAACCTTCTCCTGAATCGAGACAACCAACAGATTACGGTTCAGCAGTGCCGCAATGGCAGACTGCTCATTGGCCGCTTCGATTGTGCTGCGTATCTCGCGGCCGCTGAGTGTGTCACGCGCTACGTAAACAAAAGAAGGCATAGCGTTTTTCTTTCTAACCTGCGCCGAGGGAAAATACCCGAGCGACACTGCATCAGGTTTTCGCCCCGGAGCAACCGATTCCCAACCTTAGCAAGGTGCGTTCCACTGCGATGCTGATGGCGCTCCAAAAAGTCAGCTCTCCAGTGCGTTCGTGCGGTGCTTGAACCGGCTTATAAGAATTGGTTGCGGTGTGTAAAATCGGGGCTTGACATGGAAACCGCCCTTTGGCAGAAGTTCAGTCAACCAAGCCGGGTTGTGGCCCGGGGTAAAAAAATGAAAAAGTAGTTGTCAATTAGTGCAGCTTCCGCTACAAGGTGCGAAAAATTGCGCCTGAAATGGCGGGCGGGTAAACCGGTTGTTACCCGCTATTGCACAGAAACTGGACATTAGTGTCAGTTGCAGTAAACAAAAACAAACAACAACGGAGGAACCTATGAAGTTTGAAAAATGGACGTTAGGTTTAGCCGCCGTGGGTGTGATCAGCTTGGCCTCCGTCGCTCAAGCTGAAGAACTGAACGCAGTGCAAACTGCGCTTTCAGGCACAACCATCAGCGGCTATGTGGATACATCGGCACATTGGAACCTGGGCACAGGTACACTCGTACCGAATGTAAAGTTCAATCAGGATAAATCCGACGGGTTTAACCTAAACGTCGTCCAGCTCAGCATCGCCAAGCCTTTGGACGAAACCGACTGGGCTGCAGGCTATAAGGTTGACCTGTGGATGGGACCGGATGCAAACGTGCTTAACACGGGCAGTAGTTGGGCAGGCGATGTTGGATTTGAAAACGCTGACTTTGCAATTCGGCAAGCGTACGTAGCGTTGCGTGTGCCAGTGGGCAATTGGATCGATTGCAAGGTTGGCGTGTTCGATACGATCATTGGCTACGAATCGCTCGAGTCGGGTAATAACCCCAACTACACACGCTCATACGGCCATTCAATCGAGCCACAGACACACACAGGCGTATTGGCCACATACAGGTTTACCGAGTGGGTAGCCGCATCGGCAGGCGTGGCGAACACAATCGGCCCCGAGATAAATGGCCGGACAGACAAGGCCGAGTCGTACAAGACATATATGGGCTCGATCGCACTCACCGCCCCCGCAGATTGGGGTTGGATCGAAGGCTCGACACTGTACGGGGGCATTGTTAACGGAACCGAAGCGTATGATGACGTTCCGATTACAAGTCTATACGTGGGCGCAACGCTGTCCACTCCAGTTGCTGGCCTAAAGCTGGGCGCAGCCTACGATTATCGGAACCAAGACAATGGTCCAGACGCATGGACGGCGGCTGTGTACGCTTCATACCAAGCGACCGAAAAGTTAAGCTTGCATGCACGCGGCGAGTACCTGCGTGACAAAACAGATACTTGGGCATGGTTGGATAATGGCGAAGCAGGTCAAATTTGGGCGGCAACACTTACCGCGCAATATGATCTGTGGCAAAACGTCATCAGCCGGCTTGAGTTCAGGTGGGATAACGCAAATTCGAGGATGTTCGGTCGGGATATCGGAGTGTCGGGTGACCGGTACAACGCATTCCTGCTGGCTGCCAACATCATATACAAGTTCTAACCGGACTTGAGACGCTTGAGAACCCCTTCCGGAAAAACCGGAAGGGGTTTTTAGTTTTGTAGAGCGAGGACGTGCTCATAGTGCGGCTGCTGCAAAAAAACTTACTTTGCGCGTGCGCACCGTCTTGTCGGCACTCCCATTTAAAACTGCAGAATGAGGAAACCACGTTGCACAGCACATCTGTGGCGAGCAAATGTGCTGCCCGTACCCTTGCCCGCAGAATCAGTTTTTTTGGGTCAATACGCGTTTTGGGAATAACTTTTGCCGGGTTTGCGAGGGTTGGTTATCGGATTGCCAAACGGTTCCGGGACCCTGACACTTGCCAGTTGTTCAATGTGACGAAGCAGGATGAGTGTTAAAGTGAAAATTTGCGGCATAACAACACCTGCCGATGCAGTTGCGGCTGTTGAGGCTGGCGCGGATGCGCTCGGATTTATGTTTTTTGAACACAGCCCGCGTTACGTTGAACCTGCTATTGCGGCAGAAATTGCACGTCAACTGCCCGAGCATATCCTTCGCGTTGGCGTGTTTGTTAACGCGCCAGTTGGCGTGGTCAACAAAGCCATTGCGCTGTGCAGATTGGACATCCTACAGTTCCACGGCGATGAATCTCCTGAGTACTGTATGCAGTTTAGCTCGCGCACGATGAAAGCATTCCGGATCTTGAACGCGGCCTCGCTCGATACGTTGCCGGCTTATGGTACGGATTTTTGGTTGCTGGACGCTTATGTACCTGGCCGGCTTGGTGGCACAGGCGAAACGTTTAACTGGCAGCTTGCAATTAAGGCAAAAAAATTCGAGCGCCCATTCTTTCTTGCGGGTGGGTTAACACCCGAAAACGTAGCTGAGGCAGTCCGACTTGTGCAGCCGTACGGTGTGGATGTGTCAACGGGTGTCGAGTCCGCCCCCGGCAAAAAAGACCATGCAAAAATGCGCGCGTTTATCCAGGCTGCCAAGGGAAAGCCAAATCGTTGAACTGTTGAACCGCTAACCTGACAAAAGCTCTGCAACATCAGTCGGGCGCTTTTTTGAGGATTCAACGATTTGACAGGTTCACGGGTCAACGTTGCATTCCGCCCAACTGTCCACTCGACTTCTGGTGGCGCTGCGCTAGCCTGTGTAGGTGAACATGGTTAGCTACAAATCCGTGCCGGATGCACATGGTTGTTTTGGGCCGTACGGCGGCAGGTTTGTGCCCGAGACATTAATGCATCCACTGCGCGAACTTGAGGAAGAATACTTCCGCGCGCAGCACGACCCGCAGTTCCAGCGTGAGCTTGAGTATTATCTGCGCGAATTTGCCGGTCGGCCTACGCCGCTTTACTTTGCGGAACGACTCACACGCGAGCTCGGGGGCGCGAAGGTTTATCTCAAGCGCGAAGACCTGCTGCATACTGGCGCACACAAAATCAACAATTGCCTCGGCCAAGTTCTGCTGGCGCGCCGTATGGGCAAAAGCCGTGTAATAGCCGAGACCGGCGCAGGCCAACACGGCGTTGCCACGGCCACTGTAGCGGCAATGTTCGGACTGAAATGCGTCATCTACATGGGTGCAGTTGATTGCAAACGCCAGGCGCTTAACGTGTACAGGATGAAAATGCTCGGCGCTGAAGTTGTACCTGTGACGGCTGGCCAGCAAACGCTCAAGGAAGCCATCAACGAAGCCATGCGCGACTGGGTCACTAACGTGCGCACCACACATTACATACTCGGCACTGTCTATGGTGCGCATCCGTATCCGGTGATGGTACGTAATTTCCAGCGTGTGATTGGTGATGAAGCGCGCCGGCAAATCTTGGATAAGGAAGGCCGATTGCCGGACTTATTGGTAGCTTGTGTAGGGGGCGGCTCGAATGCGATGGGTCTGTTTTATCCGTTCCTCGAGGACAAGTCCGTCCAAATGATTGGCGTTGAGGCAGGCGGTGAAGGGATTATGCCGGGCAAGCACGCTGCGCGGTTTCAAGGCGGGTCATTAGGCGTGCTACAAGGCACGCGTTCGTACCTGTTGCAGGATGAATATGGCCAGATACAGCTAACGCACAGTGTCAGTGCCGGGCTTGACTATGCTGCGGTTGGGCCGGAGCACGCCTGGCTGCGCGACCTTGGCCGTGTACAGTACACGTACGCAACCGATGATGAGGCACTGGATGCATTCATGAAACTTGCGCGGTTGGAGGGGATCATTCCTGCACTCGAGCCTGCGCATGCAATTGCCGAGGTTATCAAACGCGCGCCACAAATGCCCAAGCACGCTATCATCATCGTAAATTTGTCCGGGCGCGGCGACAAAGACGTTGCGCAGGTTGCGGAACGGCTCAAGTTGCAAACGCCGATTTTATAGGTTTTTGGGCAATGGCAGCCCAGGTTGCTTATCGTTTTACCGGGCGCAAGTAGCCTCGTATGGGCGAAACAGTTGTGCCGTGTTCCCTACCCGTGAATCGAGTTGCTCGTTGGGAAAATCAACGATACATCGCACATCAGCTTTTCCCACGCCCGGGTAATGAATCGGGTCAACCAAAACTTTACAAATGCATCGCGCGGGGAGATGGTCGGTCTCGATTCAGTGCGCGCTTCGCCTGGATGATTATTCGGAGCCTCAACCAGACCTCGTGTTGCCCAAGCCTGCCGCAGTCCAGTGCGCAGGCCGGCACTCGCCCCCGGACGATGTAATGTTGGTGATCGAGGTGGGTGACACTTCCTCTGGACTACGACAGCGCGGAGAAAGTGCCTGCATATGCTTGCATGGGCGTTCCTGAGGTGTGGATAACCAATTTGGTTGACCGGGAAATTGAAGTGTATCGCCGCCCGCAATTCACAGTTTACACCAGCAAAACCGTCCTGCACACGGGCGACCACACTGCACCGCAAGTCTTCCCAGACGTTGCAGTGGATGTAACCGCGTTATTGAAAGGCTGATTTTTCCCCGTGTACAACGCAATTGGCATTTAGATAGTGGCAGCCAGCGTTGGTGTTTGTGCATCGGATTGAATTTTTGCAAACTGCGCCTCGTCGAAGGTGTAAGCCGCTTTTGCCGTGGACGACATTAGCGGCGCGTGGAAAATTCGTACTTTGGCAGCAAATGGCAGTTTGAAAAACAAATCGTTTTAAAACCATGAAACGCTTAAATTTCGCGTGTGTAACTGTGTTGAGCCTGTGCATGGCACTTTCGGCATATGCCCAGTTCGACCACGAAGGCAATGACCATGACCGAGTGTATATTCGCTTAGACCTCGGTGCTGCGCTGGTTCAAGACGGCAAGCTCATCCGTTTTGATGTTCCAGTAAGAGCCAACGTTGATTATCAGGTGGGGTTAGCTGTCGGGGCAGCCATCGGCTACAACTTTAACAGATACCTATCGGCTGAATTTGAATTTGAGGGTGTAGCCACGGATATCAAGTCTGTGGCCGGCTATTACTCGTACGATACTTATCTGAATAACTTGCCGTTTCTGTTCAACCTTGTGTATTCGCACCCCCTTAATAACAGGCGGATCACTCCGTATATTGGCGCCGGGTTGGGTGGCTCAATAACGACTTTCGGCACGGACGGCTTCGGCGATGAACACCAGTTTGTGTTTGGCAGCGAAACAGATGTTGTGTTTGCGTGGAAGGTATTTGCAGGCATGCGATTCGAGATAAATCCCACAGTGTCGCTAGGTGTCGGCTACAACTATTTGGCAACCGAAGACACTTCTTTTAGTTTCCCACCGTTGTTCCCCTATTTAGGACCAAATTTGACAGTGGGTTTTTCCGGCATTAGCGCACACCTTCTGACAGCGTCTTTCCAGATCAGGTTCTAAACCAGCGCGTGCCGGCGGCATTCAGAACAACAACCCGGATTTTAATGGCCAGAGGCCTTGTTACAGCATGTGCGCGACCCACTGTATTTTTGGGCGCTCTCAGTGAAGTGTAATGAAATCGGTTGCAGGCTGAACGGGTTTGGGCGTAAAAGGTTGGCTGCATGAGCCGTTTTTTTGTGCTGGCAACAAACCTGTTCCCGCTTTGGGTCTTGCTGGGGGGTGTACTGGCCTTGGTCGAGCCAAGGTTGTTCGCATGGTTCACAGGCGATTTCATCACCTGGGGCCTTGCGGTGATCATGCTCGGCATGGGAATTACATTGAGTGTGGACGATTTCAAGGCGGTGCTCAAAATCCCAACCGGTGTTGCAGCCGGGTTTGTAGGTCAATATATGATCATGCCGGCGCTAGGTTGGAGCATAGCACATCTGTTTGGGCTTGAGCCTCCGTTGGCGGTTGGTTTGATTCTGGTCTCCTGCTGTCCGGGCGGCACAGCATCGAACGTGGTAGCATATCTTGCGCGTGCAAATGTTGCGTTGTCAGTGCTGATGACCATGTGCTCGACGTTTGGCGCCATTGTTATGACGCCGCTCTTGACGAAATGGTTAGCAGGCACTTACGTGCCAGTAGATGCTTGGGGGCTATTTGTTAGCACGGTAAAGATTGTGCTTGCACCGCTTCTGTTGGGCTTGGGTCTACATCATTTTGTGCCGCGTTTTGTGAGGTTCATTTTGCCGGTGGCACCGCTCGTGTCGGTGCTCACAATTACTATGATTTGCGCGAGCATCATCGGCAGCAGTGCAACCGATCTCAGACGCGCTGGCGGTGTGCTTTTGCTGGCTGTTTTTGCATTACACGCGGCCGGGTTTCTTTTCGGTTACCTTTTCGCGCGCTTTCTCGGGTTCGACCGGACGGATTGTCGAACAATCTCAATCGAAGTTGGGATGCAAAATTCTGGCCTGGGCGCAGCACTTGCACACAAACATTTCCCGCAAATGCCGCTTGCTGCGTTACCATGCGCAATCTCGGCAACGTTTCATTCTGTAATTGGGAGCATCCTTGCCGGCGTGTGGCGCCTGCGTTCGGGCCGGCAGGAACAAACCGAAAACCGTCGTGCTGGGGGCGCTGCAACGGCATAGGTCGGGTTGGCTTTTTGACCGCGAATCCTTGCCAGTGTGTTTTACGCTAGTGGTATGATCTGGCCGTCGCGCGGGATTGAATGGGGTATATCAGGCAATATCCGTGCAAGCAGTTTGCGTGTAGCCGGGAGAGCTGACCAGTATGTACGGGCTAGATGCACAAACGCAACGTGTTTGATCGGCCGACTGCGAAGCACGGCACAGATCTGTTGAGGCGTAAAATGCGCCAGCTCGCACACCAACAGATCCAGTGGCTTGGTCAACAATGGCACAAGATCCCGCGGGCTACCAAGATCGCTGCTGTGGACAATGCGACTTTGGCCGTATTCAATCAGGAAATGATACGAGGCAAGCCAACGTTTTGTCTTGATGCCACGTCGTTTCACAAGTTCGTCAAGATGCGTGCCTGCAAAGGGTGTGATCCTGACACTGCCAATGCGGAATGGTTTGCTGGCCTGAAGTGGTTTGAGTTGCAGGTTATACGGAAGTAATGGCTTGTGCAGTGTTGCTTCCCTAAGCAACGCGCGCATGGGTCTAATGGCGTGTTCTGGCAGGTAAATCCGAAGATCTTTTTTGCGTCCTTCAACCCACATGCCCTGCAGCAGCATCAGCAACCCGCCACAGTGGTCAGCGTGTAAGTGCGACAGCACAACTGCATCCAGCGCATTAAAGCTTAGCCTGCTAAGTTTGTATGCCCGGCACACAGGTTCACCTGCATCAATTAACAGGGTCGCGTTGCCCAGCCTGTAAACAAACGCAGAATGATTCCTGTCTGTGCACGGCCAGCCGTCACCTACGCCAAGGCAGATAACTGAATCTGTACGCATCTAGGCTTAAGGTACCCCAAGTGCACGATTTTTGTAATGCAGTATTTTGAAATCTGGTCGGTCCAGCACAACCTCAACAAGGGCAAACTCATTCTCAAACGGCGGAAAAAACGTGTCGCCTTCAACCGTTCGTTTGACGACCGTCAGGTACAAGTCGGAGCACAGCGGCAGTGTCTGTTGGTAAACCTCTGCACCACCGCAAATGAACACGTCTCGTTCATCTGCAAGCATGCCAAGCTCGGCCAGGCTTTGGATTGTTTGGACACCTTGGTGCTTAAATCCGGAGCGGCTGAGCACAATATTGATACGGTTTGGCAATGGTTTTCCGATTGACTCGAATGTCTTGCGCCCCAACACAATCACGTGGCCAGTCGTGAGTTGCTTGAACCATTTGAAATCGTCGGGCAGATGCCACGGGATTTTTCCTCCGGCGCCAATCACACGGTTAAGTGACATTGCTGCAACCGCCTTAAACGGCTTGCGCAGGCTGGCACAGTGTGCACCGCTTGACCTGTCGTTCATTCCGATTGGGTCTTTCCGAAAGTGCGATTTTTTCAAACTGCAATAGGGGCTTTGATTGCCGGCCAAGGATCGTATCCGATCAACTCGATGTCTTCAAACCTGAAGTCATGTATGTTTCGCACTGCCGGGTTAAGGCGCACCTTAGGCAGTGGCCGTGGTTGCCGACTCAATTGCAGTTTGGCCTGCGCGATGTGGTTACTGTACAGGTGCAGGTCGCCAAACGTGTGGATGAACTCGCCCGGCTTCAACCCACAGACCTGAGCAACCATCATCGTCAGCAACGAATACGAGGCAATGTTAAACGGTACACCAAGGAATAAGTCACCACTCCGTTGGTAAAGCTGGCAACTAAGTTCGCCGTCCTGCACATAAAACTGGAACAGCACATGACACGGCGGCAATGCCATTTGCTCTAGCTCACCCGGGTTCCATGCGCTCACAACCAGTCTCCGACTAAGCGGGTTTGTTTTGATCTGCTCGATGACCTGGTCGATCTGGTTTATTGATCGGCCGTCCGGTGCACGCCAATCGCACCACTGCGCACCATAGATTCGGCCCAAGTTACCGTTTTTATCGGCCCATTCATCCCAGATTGTAACACCGTGTTGGTGCAGGTATTTGATGTTTGTGTCGCCGCGCAAAAACCAAAGCAGCTCATGGACAATTGACTTAAAGTGCAACTTTTTCGTCGTCAGAAGCGGGAAGCTATCACGAAGCGAGACGCGCAGTTGCGCCCCGAAAACCGAGTAAACACCGGTACCAGTGCGATCAGGCCTGAATTTCCCGTGCTCAAGCACAAACTGCAGCAGCTCGAGGTACTGTTTCATATGGTTTTTTGCACCGTCACATCCCGGTTGGCTGCAGCCGGCTTTTAGCCGCAGACGGTCCAGAAGCGACCGGCGAGGGCGGTTTTTCTGCGGCAACCTTTGTCAAGCCAAGCTTTTCAGCCAGCGCATCCAACAAAATGACTCCAATCCGTTGCATTGTCCTACGCTGACGCATGAGCATCCATCCGTAAAGCGGTAACACAAGCAATGTTGCCCATAACCAATGCGTCAGCGTGTTGCCGAGGCCGATGCTCAATGCAACTAAGCCAATCAAACCAAACCCAAGCGCCTTGGCTGTGAACGATAGTTGTGGATCGAGCCTCGCGCGCAACAGGCGCCTGCCACCGTGATGTTCTTCAGCAACGGTTGTGATTTGCAGTGCAACCCATCTGTTACCGCCAAGCTCAATGTCGTATTCGCTCCACCCGACGTCAGCTCGGTGCGGCCAGCCGCGTCTATCGAGTTCATGAAGAATTGCTGAAACGAAATCTTGCCGCGTCAGAGAGCCCTCGACCCAGTATGCAACACTGTCGAGCGGCCGGTCGAATTCACGTACAGCAACAGCTTCGAACACGCCGGGTCCCATGATCAGCCTTGGCGTTCGGAGCCGGCCTTCATACCTGCCGAACCCACGCACAATCGGTTGCAACAAATAAAGCAACACCACCGCCAGACGCGACCACCACCTGGTTTTTTCTTTAGGTAGAACGGCCTGTGCACCCGCAAGTATGCACACAGCAATTGAAAGTAGCACGCTTACCACAGCCACCGGCAACAGCCAATGCACCAGTGCCGACAACACCAAAAGCGGCAGCGTCACAAAAACGTGGTATTCGGGCGCGGTAAATATCATCAACGGATCGAGTTCGACCCCGCTGTACAGACTTTGGAACATGCCACTGCCGAACCTGCCGTGGTAGATCAAAGGCCGGCCAATGCGCGTCCGTAATCGTGCGCTGCCGTAGATGCGGCCCCGCCAAGTGCACGCACCAACTGCATTGAAGTATTCAGGGTGTTTACGCATCAGCAATGCCTCGGCTTTACCATAGCCATATTGCTGTTTGAGATAGTCGCGGATTGTGGCGCGGCGGTGGTGCCAGACAAATCCGGCCGGGCTGAACCCGATCTTTAACCCGGCCTGGCGCAGACGCCAGCATAGATCCACGTCATCGCCTGCCTCTCGAAACACGGGGTCAAAACTACCAACAGCCAGAAGCGCGCTTTTGTAAAAAGCCATGTTGCACCCGGGCACGTGCTCAGCTTCCCGATCGGTTAAAAGCACGTGCGCAGGTCCTCCCGGCGATGCCATCACAACTGTTGCTATAGGTGAGTCTTCCGGAGGCGGTATATTCGGTCCACCCACGCCTGCAAATCCGTCTCGAACAAGGACACCTGCTAAATGATAAAGCCAGTCTTCGTCCACACGACAATCCGCATCCGTGAATGCGATTATTTCGCCTGTTGCTGCCCCGATACCCGTGTTACGCGCCGTGCCGAGGCCAAGATTGGCTTCATGCCGTATGTATCTGACGTTCTGATACGCCCGCACAATTTCAGGGGTCGAATCTGTCGAACCGTCATCAACAAGGATAACCTCGTAGTCTGGGTAGTTCAGCCGTGCGAGCGACCCCAGGCACGCCTTCAGTGTCCGGGCGCCGTTGTAGCTCGCCACAACAACAGAAACGCGTGGCCAGCGTGGCAGCGGAAAATACGGCGCGCTGCGGAACTGTTTCTGGACAACCCAAAACGAATCTTTCGGCTCTCGCCTTACCGTCGTCAGCCCCATCTGCCAGCCTTCGACCTGCCGACCGTCGTGCACCCATTCATCGGTGAAACTGAAAATAACCACACCTGCAACACCGCAATTGAACGCAGTTTCAATTTGCCAATTGAAAAACTCGCAGCGCACAGGTTCACCTTCGCGGAGCGCGTCCATGCCGATTTCCCCCAGCACAAGCGGCTTGTTCTCAGCAAGGACCTGTAGTCTGGCCAAATAATTTTCAAACGGCTTGCGGTGATGCAGGTAAACATTGACGCAAATGAAGTCGAGACTTTGCGGTTGGAGAAACTCCGTGGTCGGGTAATTTGTAAACGTGCACAAGCAATTCGGATCCGTCTCTTTGGCCACCCCAACCAGCTCGTCAATAAACCGTTCAACTGCGCGTGCACCGCTCCAGCGCACAATATCGGGCGGAATTTCATTTGCAACGCTGTAGGCAAATACAGCCGGATGCCCCGCGCATCTGCGCACCGTGCTGCGCACTGCATCGCGTGCGGCCGCCTTCTCAGAGTCCGAATCCAAAAAACACAGGTGTTTGTTCCACGGGATATCAACCAGCACCTTCAATTTGTGCTCGGTGGCAAGGTCCAAAAACCACAGCGGCGGCGGTGTATAAATGCGAATCAAGTTTGCACCGAGCTCGGTTATCTGTGCGAAATCACGCGCCGTTTGCTCCTGCGAAGCAAAATGGTCGCCACGTTCATTTGGACCAAGCGGGCCGTAGGCAACACCTTTGATGTGAAATTTCTCGGCGCCGAGCCGGAAAAATTTGCCGTCAACCCTGACACATAACCTTGTTTGAGCAACTGCAGCCATGCCCTCGGTTAGACGTGCAGGCTCGTTGGTTTAATCATGCCCAAAACCAGTGCACGCGCCGTAAACCATATGTGTTTCCACAGCGTTCGGTGTGCGCAAAGGCCTGCCCGGGTTGCAGTTTCAGGTATTACTTTATCTCGATGTCTATGCCGAGCCGTTCCAGAGTCGTGCCTTCAGCCAGGCTAAGTTGTGCAAGTGCCTTGTTGTAATTGTCGAGCGCCTGAATCTCATTTGCACGCGCAGCCGTCAGATCTCGCTGCAGTTGTAACACAATGTAGGTTGTGCTCTTGCCACTCTCGAGTTTCTTTTGCTCGGCCTCGAGCGCCGCCTCTGCGTACTCACGCGCTTTGCGCGTTGCAGCAACGCGCTCGTAACTTGACTGTGCCTGTCGGATTGCATCGTCAATTTGCACCATGATATCCCGTTCAAGCGCCTTGAGACTCAGCATGGCTTGTTCGACAGCGGCTTTGCTTGCGCGGTAGTTATTGCGCGCTGCTGTGTTACCCAGTGGGATGCTGAACTGGCCGCCTACATAATAGAACGGTTGCTCACGCCGTCTAATGTCATCAAACACACCGCTAAATTCCCGCGTCGACCCTGCGTATCCACCTCCAACCCGCAAGTCCAGTTGCGGGAAAAGCTGGTTGTAATCGTACTTGAGCTGTATGCCAGCGGTCTCAAGATTTAACTTTGCCTGCAGTATCTCGGGTCGTTGTGTCAGGCCGCGCGTCCAGCTTAACTGCCGGTCGAACACACGGACCGGTGCTTCGAGCGTGCCAACGGGTTCGGGAATAACACCGGCCCAGTCAGAGTACTCAGCCGTGATGAATTTCTTGAGTTGGTGGCTTTGAATTGCAAGTGCATTACGCGCTGTGATTAAGTCGGCTCTGATCGCAGCTGCCTGTGCCTCGGCCTGCTGCTCGTCAAGCGGCGCCATTGTACCCACCTCGACTCGTTTCCGATTTTCCTCCACTAGCCGCAGGGCAAGTTCAAGCGCTTTTTCCTGCACCTTGACCTGCTCGCGCATCGCAATCAGATCGTAGTAAACCTGTTCAACCGCAGTAACGGTGCGCATGATTGCCAGCTTCAAGCCCAGCTCGGACGATTTAAGCCGGTTCTTTGCCACGCGAATCGTCAGACGCGAGCCATCAATCCAGAAATTTTTCAGCAACGGTTGCGTCACATCCAACGTAACGGACCCGCCAGAAACCGAATAAGGCGCAGCAACTATCTGGCCAACAAGAGGGTCAAACTCGAACCTGGTACCGTCGGTGTCGTTTGCTGTTGCACTCAGACTGTAGCGCGTACCCCACGGTAACAAGCCACCAACCGAGCTATTAAACGAGTCAGTCTCCGTCTTTTGTCCGGGCACAGGATACCGCCCTTGGAATAGTGTTTCGCCAGATTTTGAGTATCTGTGTTGGCCAGAAAACGCCAGCGTTGGATCATAAGCGCCGTATGCACCTTTCAATCCAAACGACGCAAGCTCCGGATTGTACCGTTCGATTTGCAATTCGAGGTTGTTTTCCACTGCCAACTGAATGCATTCCTGTAGTGAAAGCGGCCGCCGTTCAAGCTCGACTTCCTGCGCCGCCCGCGCGCAAAAACCAACAAGTGCAAAACTCGTCAAAACAACTGTCAGGTTAAGTTTCATGGCGCAGTTAGATTGTGGCATCCAATGTTATTCGTCAAACAAACCTCGCGCGCTAAACCCCAATCACGAGCGCTGGCTCTGACCGTCGAAAGACCGATCCTTGACAATAAACTGCATCCGCAGGCTGCCCAGCATAATTTTACACTAGGGCCGTATTACTACAAGAACCTCAAACTAAACCGCAAAGGCGTAGAGATATCTGAGGCGTAGAGATATCTGAATTGGCAGGATAAGCAGAGACCAAGTGTGCCCCGGCATTCTGCCGGCAACCCATGTTCTATCGCTGATACCTCAGCGCGGAGCCCCCCACCACCGGTATTTTTTGGTAGAGACGCATGGCCACATGCGTCCGGACATTTCTGTCTTATGCACCCAGTTT
>CAZKTA010000008.1:74617-129461 GCA_964555645.1 uncultured Verrucomicrobiota bacterium | reverse complement strand
TTAAGCCGTACCCAGGCTGCAATGGTAAAGTTGCTCAGTGTGCTGACAATGCCCGCAGGCAGGTTGACGTATTGCGAGGAAGCTGAAGCCAGCGTCAGTTGCCCGCCCGCAAGCGTGCCCCCGTTGAAGACTGTGCCGTTCCAGGCCGGGCCGCCAGCCGAGTCGGTGATCACCGTTCCGCCGATTTCGCTAAAGCTATACCTGTGCTTGAGCGCTGGCGCTGGTGCAGTTGTGAATGACCAGACCACGCCAATGTTCGTGTTTGCCCCTGCGATTTGGTCCACGCGCCAGAAATAGGTCGTGCTGCCATCGAGCCCGGGGTGGCTGAACGAGTTCGTTGTGACAAACCCACGGAACTCGGGTGCACCCGGACCAGCCAATGCAACCGCATTCGAGTTTACACCAAGGTACACCGCGTGCAACAGGGCGTTTGTACCGGGCGTCCATGCTAAGGCAGTGTTGCACGGCACATTTAGGGCGCCATTGGCAGGGAACGGATCGGTCGCGCGCCCAAGTGGGATGTACATATTCAACACTACAGTAGTGAGCGATTCCGGGGGCAGTACCAGCTCTTGGCCAAGCTCGCCCACGAACACAAACCGGTTCGTGTTGCCGGGTATGTACACGTCTGCGCTGGTCGTTTGATAGACCGCTGAAGAGATGTACGGAAACGAGCCGGGGTTTAGAGCGACAATTGCCGATGCCTGAGCACGATTAATCAGCACGCACACCAGGCGCGAGTTACCAGGGGTCAAGTACGCACTTACACGAACGTTTGTATTGTTGCACGCAGCACCGATACGAACACTGTCCTGCTCGACAAAATATGAGAAATGTTTCATCGCCCAATAAGCGGGTGCGAGCCAGTACCCGCGTGATTGTGTGGGCGTGCCCGGAGGCGCATTGGTCCAGCGCGAGCGGTCCCACGGGAACTCGATCTGTATCAGGCCACCTTCCACACCGGGCCAGATAAGGTTCCAATAGTTAAACCCACTGACCAGTCCTTCTGTGATGCAGTGGTGAATCAAAGTAGCGGCGTCGATCATGTTCGAAACGCCGAACTCGGTCATGAAACGCGGTTTTGCAGGAAAATAGTTCGTTGACTCACGCAGGCTAGGTATATAGCCGTCAATTGTCCCATCAACACTGTCGCCGTACAGGTGATATGCCACACCATAGAACAACGCACCGTTCAGCGTCTGGCAATAATCACGCAGTGTGTTCCACCGGATATGAACAACCTCGGGCGCGAGAATTTTTGGGGGTGATGGTAGGTTGGTGATCTTACGGAAAACAGCTTCAAGGGCCTTCGCATAACTGGCGTAGTTTGTGCCGTTGTAAACGCCTTCCGTGGGCCGGAAAATGCATGAGTCGTAGTCGGCTTCCCAGTCGGGCTCATTTTGGATGCTAATCCAGGTCGGCCAGACGCCATTCGAGCGGTACGCTTGGAGCGCGTCGTACCAATACTGACCGAACTCGTCGTACATGAATTGGCCGGCTGCATTGGTAGCGAGTGTGCCACCTCCACCGCACCTACCGTTGCTCTTTAAGAACGCCGGAGGCGACCAAGAACTCATTAGAATCCGGATCGGCCGACCAAGTATGCGGTTCGCATTCAATACAAATTCAGGCGCGTCCATATCAGGCGCGTTTGTGTACCTGAACCAGTTGCCGAGCCGCAGCATCGAGAGGTTCAGCCCGGCAAACGCATTGGTATAGAGTTCCTGCTTGTACGGATGCGCAGTGACCCAGCCATTGTAGAAACAAATTGCACCGCCGAGGCCTTCGATGGTCTGGTAAGTTTTGGTCGGGTCGAGCAGCACTGTTAGGCTTGGTGGCTGACCTGGATTGCCCGCGTCCAGGTCAGCCACAGTAAAAAAATAGCCTTGGGGCGCAAATACAACCTTGTCGATCTCAAGCCCGTCTTCGCGTGCGCCGATTTGAAAAATCTGTGTCAGGCTGCCGGCTGGAACCGTGAATGTGATTGGCGGCTCGCTGCTGGTGTCGGTGTACTGCGATAGGTTCACCCATTTCCAGACTCCGCTGCCAGCGGAGCCACGACCTGTGACCACGTCAGTTACGTTGGTGAACCCGGCGGATGCAAGGCCGTTGACGAAAATCCAATCATCAGAATTGGTCGGCGACTTAACCCCGAACCCGTTCCCGTAAAAAAAACTATCGTCGTTCCATACGCCAGGGCCGACGCGTATCCGCGCATACAGCTCGTAAGTGCCAGCCGCAGGGAATGTGACGGTGTAAGTCGCTATTCGATTTGAGTTGTCGGGGTTGTTGGCGGTCATATTCGACGTGATTGTGATCGAGGTTACACCTGGATAATTGCTTATCGCCCAATGCGCACCGAGTGTGCCGGCCTCAGCCTCGATTGTGGTGGGCACGCCCAGTGCAGCAGAACCGGCCTGTTGGAACCGCCACCAGTTCAGGTTGAACAACGGGGTATTGGTGCCCGTGAATCTCAGGTACAGGTCGTGCACACCGGAAGCATTGGTCACCGTGGTTGCGACCGTGGTCCAGTTCTGTGCTCCGCCTGTGTTCGGTACATCAAGCGCGCCGATCAACTGGTTCGTAAGGCTGCCGAGCCGCAACTCGATGCGGCCACCTGCGGCGCTGCTGGCCAGACGCGCGTAGAACCTGCTTGCGCCCGTGCCGAAATTGACTCCCCGCACACGAATCCACGAGCCGTTTGTTGTCGCTATCACCATCATGCCGCCCTCGGTGCAAGTATCAGTCTTGATCCCAAACTGCTTGCCTATTGTTTCAGCCTCAACTCGCACGTACGGGTCCAGGTGCTTTAACTGCGGCAGCCCGTCCACGGTTGGCGTGACTTGCTGGATCGTACCATCTGCGTTGTGGTTGAGTTGGTCCAGGCAAATGTTGCGCTTGTAAATGCCGAGTTCGTTGGTCAGACCTTGTTCGAGCGACGCAGCACGGTTATGGTACGCAATGTACCAGTTGCCCTTGAATTGCACGATCGAGTGATGGTTGTTGTTCCAGCGGTTTTGAGGTGGGTTGGGCAAGACCGTTCCGCGGTACACGAACCCATTGGTCGGGTTCGTACTTGTTGCGTAGGCAATGACCATGCCGGCCTCTGGGCGCGTGCAGTAGCTTAAGTAATAAATCCCGTTGAGTTTGTGCATGTACGCAGCTTCAAAGAAATTGGTAGTTTCAAGCGGTGTGGCAGAGCCGGTTACTGCAACCAAGTTCGTGTTAAGCCGGATGACGCGCGAGTTGGTGGGGTATTGGCCGCCGAAGTACAGGTACGGCTGGCCGTCATCGTCAATGAACGTGCATGGGTCGAAATACCATTGCGTGGGGCTGTACGCACCCGGTGTCGCCGAATTGATCAGTGCGCTACCGCGTGCGTCCCTGAAAGGACCAGTGGGCACGCTGCTTGTGGCCACGCCGATACTACCCCCGCCGTTGGCAAAATATAGGTAAAAAAGACTGTCCTTGTAGATCACCGACGGTGCCCAGGCTAGTCCGGCCCAAGTCGTATTGCTTGGCGCGCTAAACACCACACCGTGGTCCGTCCAATTCTTTAGATCGTCGGTCGAAAAACACACGATCGAGGTCATGTTATAACTGTTGGTCCAGTTCTCCTCGTCGTGCGAGCAATAAACATAGAGCCGGCCGTTGTACTCGATTGCCGATGGGTCAGCCGCATACCTGTGCGACACAACCGGATAATCAGCAAAGGCACAAAAACCGGCCGCCAGTGTCGTTAGCAGAATCAGACCGCGTTTGACTCCGTTGTTTTGGATACAGCTCATACAACGTTTCCAACTCCACATAAATCTACCATAAAACACCATAAAACCATCGCCGCATGGCAACCCCCGAACCATGCGGCGATTTCTTTCCGTTAGCCGACCGACCATGGGCTATTTGGCCCAACTGAAGAACTGCCTGGCTGTCAGCCCGGAAAAATCCATACGATAATCGGCCTGGCATGCTCTTGGCCTTCGGCCAGACACCAGGATGTAACCGCTCACACTTCTCTCCTGACCCGTCATAAATCCATACCGTTAATTAGCTCCAAGCCCGCTGCTACATAGGCTTAGGTTGGCGCGGCACACTCTGTGGCGGCTTTGTCCCGCGACACAGCCGCACAAGTGCCAACCAAGGCGAATTATACACAACTCTAGCTGCATTCATATAGGTGGATACACCTATGCCATTCATACTACGTGATGCATGTGCAATTATGTGCTGTTGAACCTGTGCCTTGCCACGAGGCACTGCTCCAAACTTGAGGTTCGGAGAAACCAAAATCATGGGCACAGGGTTGCGGCTGGCGCGCCCATGCCGGTTGGAGCAAACGGATGATCCGAGATGCTTATCTTGTCGAGCAGCGCATCGTCTTCGCGGTAGCCAATGTAAAGAGTGTGTGCTCCCGCAGAGAGCGCGTACGTGCCAAAGCTGTACCATGCCCAAGCGCCTTGTGGCGAGATACTGTTGTGCATAACCCAGTTTTCGTTGTCCACCTTTACCCAAAAAGAGTCACCGTCTGCATTTGGGCAATACACACGACCGGCAATGAGATAATTGCCGGCGTTGGTCACGGCAAATGGGATGATGACCAAATCCCAACTATTTGTGGGTGCTACCGAGAGGCTTTGCACGCCGGGTCTAACGGTCAAATACTTACCGTTTGACGCACTTGTATCAGCCACTATGAGCCAGTTTGTACCCACGGTGGCACACTCGAGTTCGAAGGTTTGTGTATATGAATCAGCCGCCCCTGGAAATATCGGGTTCGTTGTCCCCCACCATCTGGTCCAGCGACTATAATCCACGGCTGCGAAGTCGGGCGCATACCTGATCCGTGTGTTTACGTTGGGGTTACCCAACAGGAACCGCTCGACAAACGCGACCACGGCATTGCTCTGGGTTGTTTCGAGCACGCAGTGGTTGTGCCCGCCAACAATGTTGAATCCGAATCGGTCTTCGATGCCGAAAGTCTTGTAAACCTCAAGCACAACGCGGCAGGATACATACCCGGCTTCTTCCGCCAGCCACACGTACGGTGGGTTACCGAGCACCAACAATGCGCGCGGGCAAACCATCGCGCACAGTTCGTGGTGGTCATGCGGCAGTTTCTGCACGTTGGCACCTGCAAAATCGAACATTGAATCCTTGAACCAATTACGGTCCGTCGCGCCAAGTTTTTCGACATTGCCCAACGTCTCTGACACACGCCAGGCTGCTGCACCGCCACCGCCTGGCTCCTGCGCGATCGTCAGCGCGATGCGTTCGTCGAGCGCACCTGCGAAAAGCGCCATTTTACCTGCGTACGAGCACCCGGTCACCGCAATACGCTCGAGGTTGATTGTTGCCGTGCCGAGTTGACCACCAAGTTTGTACAACGCGTCAATAATGCGGCTGACACCCCACGCCCATGCAGCGTACTGGCCAGAGTTGGTTGTGTTAAGGTGCGGATATAGTTGGTAAAACGGGTCCAAATTCGAGTGCCGGTAGTAGGTCGTCACTTGGTTGTGGCTGTATGTGATTCGCGCAATGTTACGACTGGAAAAGATTCGTTCTGGGATGCTGCCACTCGGAGAGTTCATCCCGATTACCGCCGGGAACGGCCCGGCCCCGGCCGGCAGCGCAACTGCACATGTTAGTGTGAGTGTTCGCGGCGTGCCGGCCACGTAATTGGTCACGCGCACCGTGAGCGTGCCGGTCGTGCCTGTGCCCGAGTAACTGGCGAAAATGTTGTTCATGTCAACGATGGGCTTAGGGCCTATTTCGTAGTGCTCGATTTCGCGCTTTATCTCCGCGCGTCGGCATGGCCAATCGGCAAAGTTGGTGGAGCGCCCAGTCGGGTACGCCCAGTTGGTCGGGTTTGTGGCCGACCACATGAACGGGTCTGGCAGCGGCTGGATGACGGGCAAATCTGCCATGTTGAGCAATGGCGGCGGTGGACAGTCTGCACCGGTGTTCTCCACCGAGTACACTAGGGGCGGGGTTAAATTATTACTTACCGCTCCGGGTTTAGTTGCGGAACCAGGACTTCGCGCCTCGAGTTGTGTGTCTTTAGTGGTGGGTGGGTCTGTGCTGCGCTTTGCAGCTTCTGCCGCAGATACAACTGAAGCCATTCCCCACACACCGCTGAAAGCCAGCCCGAATACAAGCGCCAATCCGGCAATTATCGAACAACACGTTCCCATACCTGTCCCGGCAAGATTTAGATGCCGCCCATTTAGTCCGATTCGGCTTTTGAGTTCCATATTGTGTTGGGGATTGTTTGCGTGCCCGCAACTGAAGTTCCTGTTCCCACCTAATTCGACCCCGAACTAACAGCGCGTGCCACTGCGCCAGGTTTCGTTACTGCGCAAAAAGGGTCAGATCGATTGCGTCAGCCATCGCCTTGTATCCGGCAGGGTTCAGGTGCAGGTGATCACCGGTGTCATATGCAGGCAGCAAATTCACCGGATTCGCCGGGTCGCGCACTACTGCGTCAAAGTCAATCACCGCGTCAAAGACCGTGTTGGTGCGAATCCATGTGTTCACGAACCGGCGTTCTTGTTCGTGAAGCGCGCTGTAATAACTGCTGCCACCAAACGGCGTGATGGTCGCGCCGTACACATTGATGCCGTGTGCATGCGCCTTGTTAGCAAACTGAATGTAAGCATTTACCAAATTCGTTGCGGTGGCCATGCTACTGGACCCGCTTCCGATGTCGTTCACACCCTCAAATATAACCAGATACCGTACACCATGTTGGCCCAGCACGTCGCGATCAAATCGAGCCAGGGCGGTTGGGCCAAGCCCGCCGCTCAGAACTGCGTTACCGCCAATACCCATGTTCACAACAGCCACATTAGCCGTGGGTGGATTCGTAGCCAAGCGCATCGCAAGGTTGTCCGGCCACCGGTTGTTGCCATCCGTGGTCGAACCACGACCGTCCGTGATTGAGTCGCCTAATATTACCAGGGCCCGACACGATTTGTCCGCCAGCACATCAATGCCTGCGATGATATACCACCGCGCGGTTTTAACTGCGCTGGGCAGGCTAGGCGCTGAGACTGCATTGCTTGGCACAATGAACGACGTGGTGCGTGAGCCAGGGTGGCCAGTCACGGTCTTGGCTGAAATCTCACCGAAGTAGATACTAATGGCTACGTTTGCCAAGGGCGGAAGATTGAACTCAACTGCGTCTGAGCTAATCTCTGCACCTGGTGGTATTATTGCGCTGCCGTTGCCGCTAAAGGTCAACTTCGTATCTGTCGTCGGGTCAATTTCGCCGTTGCCAGCGCTGCCAGCACCTGTGGCTAGGGCTATATGTGCCGCGTTTATTGTTGCCGGCTCGGTGCCGTACACGTTCGAAAATCTGACCCGCAAGGTTCCACCGCCCAGCGTAGTGCGGACAAATTGCCGCAGCGTAGCGTGGGCCAGCGGAGTAGGCGGCAGATTGTTCGGCTCGGTCAGTTGCACACCGGTCGCCCATGTGGTTACCCAACGGTCGGCTCCGGTACTAGCCCAGCCACACGGTACCGAACAGAACCATAGGGCACCGGCGTATATAGCCAATGTCCCAAGCGCATGGATGATCCTGGGCAGGTTCATTGCGAATTTGCGAGCGGCGCATCCGGGCCGGAATGTGCAAACGATCCCACTGGCCGTGTTTTCAGACCATCCAAATGCAACAGCTCGGGGTTCTTTACACAAGGTTTGGATGCGCAACCAAAAGCAAGGCTCCGGCCAGCCCCGGGTTGGCTTTCTTTAAACGCCGTCCCACAAAACAAGTCCGGCCACCATCCATTGTCCGCAAGGGGTCTCAAGCCTTGGCAAAGATCAAATTAAGGCAACTGGAAGTTACTTCAGGCTCGGCAGGCGCGCTTTCAGTGCTTCATCGAAATCACGCGGGTCCTGAGACCAATAAACGAACGTTTGACCAAATGCACCTGCCCAATAATGAAACCGGTACCAAGAGTCGAATTTGACCCAACTGGCCGACCCGTCTACAAACACTTCGTTGCCGCCTGCCGGGTTGTTGCCTTTCATGTGCGGCGGGCAATTTGCATAGATGTAGTACCGCGCATGATTTCTTGGGACTGCCTGCATAGCCCAAGTGTTGCCCATTTTGATTACTCCGTCGGCCGCCAGCACCCACCAAGGTTTTGCCTGTGTGAGTTTTACCGGGCTATACCCACGAGCTGGGCTGCCGATGTTTGCCCAAACCGTTAGGCCGCCAAGGTAAGAATACCCCACGACCCATTGGGGCGGCACAGCATCGGGCTCCCAGGTCGGTAATTCCGTTTTGCGCCCAGGGCACACCCAGATCGACGACGACCTGGTGGAGTATACACGCAGACCAACCGTTGCGGCTACTTGCGCATTGGTAAGATCGAGTGTGATAGGCACGTCGTTCCGTAGGCGGAACACCCTCTCGTCGTTATCCGCGGCATATGATATAACCCCAATGCCAATTTGCTTGAGATTGTTCAGGCATGCGGTTCTCGATGCTTTTTCCTTAGCTGTGGAAAGTACCGGCAACAGCAATGCTGCCAGAATTGCTATAATGGCTATCACAACGAGCAGTTCGATTAACGTAAAGCCCGGCGTTGCCCTGATCATTGATGTGTTCGACTTACAATTTTTCATATTCACTTCAAAAATTTACTGCTGCAGCTTGCGGTCAATATCACCCCGCAATCTCTAGTACAGCCCTGTCTATATACGCCTTACACTCTGGCGACTTGGCAAGGCCTGTTCCCCGCCCGGCAATCGGGTCGGTAACAGGATTTCTTCAACCCAATCGCACAGCACGCGACCTAAAGCACGCAATGTTCATGCTTTTGTTTGCGTCGCGAATTTAACCCAATTCTATCACGAACGCAACTGCTATTTTTGAAGCGAAAATTGCCATCGCCTCCAGTTCCATAGTTCTCATAAGACACCCGGAGGCTCTTGCGAACCAGGCATAATTCGTTGAGCAGGCATTTTATAACGCCAATAAACCGACATATAGAAGTGTTGCTTTCCACGGGGCAGAAAGAAGCTGAACTCTCGCAGTATAAAAAACGGGGCCCTGGATAGTTTCGGTTCACCATGTGTGATGATGATTTGTGCTGATGTCTATTGAGGCTGCTTTTGCACCAGCAACTAAACAGCAGAGAAAAGTGCAATCTCCGGGGCCAATGGAATTACCTCACATAAAAAATGCTAAATTTGCGAGTGAACGACCAGTGTGCAGAGTTTCTTCTGCAAACTGAGTCGGTCCGCAACGGTAGGACCAACAAGAAGTCGCCACAACCTTGTGCACGGATGAAACGCGTTGTTTTCCTGCGCCAATTTGACGATTGAGATACGACGTCCTTGAATTCATTCCGGCGACAGTCCCGTAGCTATCAACCGAGCATTCGCAACAGGGTGCGTTCTCAAAACTTTTATTGCCTGCGAGCTTAGTCGTAACACGCAATCACAGATGTCAGATAGACTTCGAATGGTTGGCGCCGGCTGCACCTAAATTTGAGCGCACAATTCCTTAAACCGACTGGATTCAAGCCAGCCCACGCCTTTGGAATTGTAACTACCAGAAAATTCGGCATGCGCTTAGCGGCCAGCACGACACGTTAACTGTCGTCAAATTCGCTCGCGCTACATGAGCAAAACGCATTCGCGCCCTCATTGCTGGGTCTATGACGTAACGGACCACCCAAACCTAAGCGCATGACAAACCTTTTGCTGCCCAAAAGATTTTCGCCGTTCTTTTGAAAATTCATCAGCCGGCGCCGGGCGAGTGGATTCGTCGTAAGTGTTTGCACCTAGGTGTTTGTGCCTATTGAAAATCTTATGTGGTAGCTCAGAATACACCGAGTGATTTTGGAAAACGCCTTGGGTGACAAACCAACGCGTTGCGAATAAAAACAAGCTGAAAAAACTCGAAAAAACATGAAACCAAAAATCCGAACTCTTGCTCTGGCAGCGGTTTTGGGTGGCTTGCCTTTTGTGAGTGATGCCCAACTGGTTGTGTACGAGGATAATTATAACGACAGAACCCCCGGCACTGGTTTCCCGGCTTGGAATTGGACCGGCGGTGCATGCACGCACGACGCCACATTCCAGGATATTGGGAACGGGAACATCGTAGTTGACCATACTGGTATAATCAACAATACGGGAGGTTCGCCGGTTAACACCAGGTTCGGGTCAAAGTGGGACATCACGTTGACAAACAATACAAGTCAGAATCCAGAGGATTATACCATCTCATTTGATCTGCGGAGTCTGTCTGGGAACTGGGACCCTCTCCAATTACAGCTTTTTGTGCTTACCAAACAAGGGCCTGATCAGGGGCGCGGTATTGACATCTTTATTTCCCAAGCGGAGGGATGGAGACGTGTGGAATTCAAACTTTCCGAACTAAATCTGGGTTGGTGGCAGGGAACAACATGGAACTTGGCGAACCCGAATTGGTCTATCGAAATCGGTGGTCCGCCGTGGCCAGGCTGGGCGGTGCAGCCAGGAGAAGCGTGGACGCAAGTTTGGCAAATGGACAATCTTAAAATTACAATGGCTACGGATGTGCCACCACCACCACCACCGACGGTGAACTTGATAAAAGCCAGACCGGGTTTGAGGATTTTCGCTCAGAACGCCCAGGCGATATGGAATATGGAGGGGTTTGGAACAGTTGACGATCAGCAGTCTTGGGTTGGTGCAACGCCGAGTGCGCCCAGGAAGTATTCGATTACGTTTACATCTTTCGATACGGTTGACGGGTTCGTTTTCCAGAGCCAGTTCGTGCCTGTTAATTACATGAATACACCACCGCATGTTCCGTGGGTCGTGTGGTCTGGATCGAACGCCTTGGTATGGACAATTACAAAACAGGCCGCGGGCTTCACTACTCGGATTGATTGGAAAACAAACCAGCCACAAAGCGGCACGGTTGGAGTTGTGAACCCGTTGTTACTGCAAACTACGAGCACTAACGGCGTGGGCACCTGGACATTAAGCTTCACCAGCGATACCGAAGGCACGGTTACAGCGCCGGACGGGACTTCTGGGGCATTCTCTTTACCGCCGGAGATGGCCGAGCAATTCGCGAACCCGTTGCACATATTTTTTGGGATTTGCCCGTGGTCTGTGGCCGGCTACGGCCAATACGTTGACATTAGCCGCATTACGATCACGAACGTGGCGGGTGTAAACGTGGATGTGGACTTCACGAAGGAAGATGTCTTCGATACCGGGCTTTGGAATACTGGGTTCTCCGTGGACCAAGGCAGTGTCATTCAGGTTTCCACTAACACGCCGTTCTGGTTGACATGGACAGTGCCAGATTGGGGATATGGAATTGCAACTAAGGCGAACCTAGCTGATTTGAGTACGCCGTGGCGCTCGCCAGCGTATTGGAATGGCATCACACCGGAAGCAAGATTGATGGGAACTACGCTAAAATGGGCGCTAATACCGAAGGCGTGTTTGCCGACTGTGGATGGAAACCCAGGAAGCCCTCCATCACCGACGGGATTCTTCCGACTGATGAATCCGCCTCCAAGCCAATGATACCGCAAAAACCCGGGCTCGCTCCGGGTGAAGTGTAACGTTCAGGGGCTCGCCGCGCGGTCAGCAAATTGCCGTGCGGCGAGCTGTTTTTTCGGTGTTGGATACAAAAATAGGGCTTAGTTTGGGTGCGCGATATGCCCTGTGTTATTCGCTTTTCGCATGTGCCTTTGGTGGCCGCACTGGAGTGATCTCTGAGACAACGTTGCCTTGCGGAGAAAGCTTGAGCCGGTGGTTGCGGAACTGCCCGCTTGTGGCAAACCTTTGGTGAAGCTTCATCGAACAAGTTTTCTGATCGACCGCCCTGAGCGCAAGTCTGATAGTCCATTCCAATCCGTTAGCAACGCTTTCAGCCAACCTTATACGTATTGCAATACTGGTGATCTACCATGTCATCGTTGTGCGTGTCGTGCGGCCTGCTCGGCCCTTGGTGCGTCGCGGCAATCTGTCTGTGGGTCACAGTGCATCCCACACGATGTGTTAAAGCTCTTCCTTGAGCCGTCGCTCCGCCCGCTCGGCCGGAAATTACGCAGTTCAGAAACACCGCACACGCTAAAGCGTGCACTACAAGCATTCCCTAATGGTGTGGACGCCGGCCCCAGTTAACCGCAATCAATTTGAGGCCCGACTTCAAGCTCGGCCGATCCATGGTAGGGGTACACACCTCACAGGTCAGAAACGGACGCCTCGGTCACGCACACGCGGGACGTCCCTACCACATCCATCCCAAAGGTAGGGATGCATGGCCTCATGCGTCCGGTTCTTTCTGTCTTATGCACCCGATTTTTTGTGGCAGACACGCATGGTCTCCTGCGTTCGGACATTACGGTTGGCTCGGCGAGCCGACCCTACCGCATTCATTCAAAAGGTAGGGATGCATGGCCTCATGCGGCCGAATCTTTTCGTGGTAGGGACGCGCGGCCCTGCGCGTCCGCATTTTTTGGTAGGGACGGCTGGCCCCCAGCCGTCCGCAATCAACTTGAGGGCCGGTTTGCACGTCGGCCTATCAATCAGGATAGTGTGCCCTCCGAAAGTTAAACCGCAGGGATGCTCACGCACAGAGTCTTGTGCGAAATCAAGATCACCCTGTTGCCGGTATGTTGCCAGCAGACAGTGTACTATTTCGGTCGGCTCGTCCTGTGTGTGTTGAACGCTTAGTTGGGTGCGCACGGGTTTCGGCGTAAGAAAACGCAGTCCGTGCAGAACTGAGCTTGCAGTGCAACTCGAATCTTGCAATTGCGCGACGCCCCCCACTCAATTTCTCCAAGTACGCACCAGACCCGTTTGTGGCACTAAGGATTTTCAGGCTGTCGTTTCGCCATATTGGTTAAAAGGGTTTACAGCCTGCGGCACCGCTGCCATAATCAGAACGATGTCACCGGGGCGACAGGATAAAGATCATTTTACGATTGCTTCCAAAGAATTTGCCGTTTTGGAAGCTGCGATAGCACGTGCACAGAAAAATTTGATGCGCCTCCAGAAACCCGAGGGTTACTGGATAGGCGAGCTTATAGTTGACTCGACGCTTGTTTCGGACATGGTGGCGTACCATCACTGGGTCGGTAAAGTTGACCCGGAATGGCAACGTAAGGCCGTTAACCACATTCTGTCGTTACAACTGCCCGATGGCGGCTGGAACATTTACTACGGCGGTCCTGCTGAGATTAACGCAACCGTAAAAGCGTATCTTGCGCTTAAACTTGCCGGTTTGCCGGTCACGGACCCGCGGATGCTTAAAGCGCGCGAGGTGGCCCTGCGGTTGGGTGGCATACCGCGGATGAACACATTTGCGAAGCTGTATCTTGCGTTACTGGGGCTGTTCCCGTGGGAATACGTGCCAACAATTCCGCCCGAGGTGTTGCTCATAGGCAAATGGTTTCACGTGAATTTTTGGGAAATGAGCAATTGGAGCCGGGCGATGTTCGTACCGCTTTCGATCATCAATCATTTCAAGCCCACACATCGCCCCAGGCCAGGGATCACACTCGACGAGCTATACCCGGAAGGGTTCCACGCGCGTGATTTAGCGCTGCGGCCGGACCCGGACAAGCTTTTTACATGGCGCAATTTTTTCCTATGGCTCGACCGCCTGCACAAGCTTGCCGAGTGGTTTGCTGCACATAAGTTGCATCCGTTCAGAAAACGCGCGCTCAAAAAGGCCGAACAGTGGATGCTCGAACGGTTCGACGGTTCAGATGGTCTAGGTGCGATTTTCCCGGCGATGCTTTACTCGGTGATAGCGCTCAGAGCGTTGGGGTATCCGGATGATCATCCTGAGGTTGTCCGTGCCGAACGCGAACTCAAAAAGCTCGAACACGAAACCGAAGACAGTGTCCGGATCGAGCCTTGTTTTTCGCCCGTATGGGACACTGCAATCACGTTGGTTTGCTTGGCTGAGTCTGGCATGCCGCCGGATCATCCGGCAATGGTTCGCGGTGCGGAATGGCTGCTTGAGCGCGAAATCCGGTTCCGTGCGGATTGGCAGTACAAAAACCCTGCTAACGTCGAGCCGAGCGGTTGGGCCTTTGAGTTTAACAATAAATGGAATCCAGACGTTGACGACACCACAATGGTTTTGCTTGCGTTGCGGCATATACCAACCTCGGACACGGCACGGCGCGATGCTGCATTCAGACGCGGGCTTGAGTGGATGCTCACCTTCCAGTGCAAGGACGGTGGCTGGGCCGCTTTCGACAAGGACTGCACAAAGAACATACTCACCAAAGTGCCGTTTGCCGATCACAACGCAATGCTCGACCCGGAATGCGCCGATATAACGGGGCGTGTGCTCGAGCTATTGGGCTACCTCGGCTACAGCACCGAGCACCCACAGGTTAAAAAGGCTATCCAGTTCCTAAGAGAAAACCAGGAACCGGACGGCTCATGGTTTGGCAGGTGGGGTGTCAATTACATTTATGGCACATGGCAGGTGTTACGCGGCATGCGCGCGCTGAACTATAACATGACCGAACCATGGTTGCTGAAAGCACGCACATGGCTTGAAAGTGTTCAGCATGCCGATGGGGGTTGGGGCGAACGCTGTAACACATACGATGACCCCATTTTCAAAGGGCGCGGCCCCAGTACAGCTTCACAAACTGCTTGGGCGGTAATGGGTCTATGTGCATTTGACGATCCGTCATTACCAAGCCTGCGCCGCGGCGTCGAGTATCTTATCCGAACGCAGAACGCAGATGGGTCGTGGTCAGAGGAAGAAACCACTGGGACAGGTTTCCCCAAGGTTTTTTACCTCAAATACGACATGTACCGTGCCACTTGGCCGCTACTTGCTCTGGCCACGTACAAAAAGCTGCTTTTGAAAGTGCCCGCCGACGGTCGCGAATTCAGCCATGCACCGCAGCAGCAACTAGTTCGCACAGAGCCAGTCCAACACCAAAAATACAGCGGTTGACAGAATCGCCTCGAGATATGAGATGCGTTTACAACAACCAAGTGCTCGTTGCTGGTTGAGAACGGTATGTTTTGGGCGCGGGCGCTTAAATAAGGTCTGGTGGGTTTGCATTTGTTGACCTAAGCCAGCAAAGCGGTTTGGACCGATTTTACCGAGAAATGCGATCCGGATTTAGTATATGCATTGAACAACCGAATAACTGTTATGGCAAATCCGACCAACAACAGCAGAGAGCAACTGCCCGCCTACATTACAACCGCACAGCCCAACCCAACTGAGAACCGTGCGCCGTGGTACAAAACAACCGCACCGGCGTATGCGGGCATTTTTTTGTGGTTTGTGTTCTGGCAAGATGTAGCGGCAACAGGTGTGCCAGGCGGTACACTTGCGCAGGGATTAATCTGGGCACTGCTGAGTCTGGTTACAGCAGCGTTGGTGTGTCATTTTCTTTTCTACCTCGTGCCCGGGTTGCTCGGTATGAAAACCGGCCTGCCGCTGTATATTGTCGGCACGTCTATCTTCGGCGCGAAAGGCGGGTTCATTTTACCTGGCTTCTTGATGGGTGTGTTGCAGTTTGGTTGGCTGGGCGTGAATGTCTATTTTTCGTCGCTCGCACTGAGTGAAATGATTCAGCTCAACGCAAAGATTATCATGGTGCTTTGGGGTGTTGCGGCTGCGTTTGTTGGGTTAAAAGGCATCGGTTACGTTGCAAGGGTTGCAACTTATTTGCCGTTGATCCCGCTGATTGTGCTGATAGTACTAGCAGCGAACACAATCGGCGGTGTGCCCCAGTTCAAGCCCGCGGCACTCGTTGCCGCGCAACAGTCCACTGGCGGAAATAATGTGGCTGCGCTCAGTGCGCTTGGAGTTTTGGCGGCTATGCTCACGTATGTTGTTGGATTTTTCGCTACTGCAGGAGCTGCTGGGGTTGACTTCGGGCTGAACAATCGGACGAAAACTGATGTGCAACTGGGAGGTCTTGTTGGGATTGCGTTGGCAATAGTTTTCACAGGTGGGTTGTCGTTGCTCGTAGTTGCCGGTGTGTACGGTTCACAGGCGATGTCGGCTGCTGCTATTGCCGGTGGTGCAAGTTTACGCACGCTTGATCTGATCAGTATTGTGCTGGGCGAAGGGCCAGCAAAATGGGTGAAACTGCTTTTGGCAATAGCAGCTTTTCCGCCGGCCTGTTTCTCGTCGTTCATAGCGGCGAATAGTTTCAAAACTACACTGCCGAAAGTGAACCCGTTCATATCGGTTGGCATTGGCGCAGCGGTGAGCATTTTGTTGGCGCTATCTGGGTGGGCGGGTAAAGCAGTTGTTGTGTTCCAAATAATCGGCGCATCATTCGGACCGATTTGCGGCGCGATGCTGGTGGATTATCTGCTTGCCGGATGCAAATGGACCGGGCCACGTGCTGGGTTCAATCCGGCAGGGTGGATTTCGTGGTTGGGCGGTTTTATTGTAGGCGTTTTACCGATCCTGAAGATTTATCCGTTGCCAGCAGCGCCGTTAGCAGCGTTTGTAATGGGCGCTGTTATTTACTGGGCTTGTGTGAAAGCCGGCGTGCAATCTCCTGTAGTGCCGGTTTCCAGCGCTGCTACGCAGACTGCAGCATGATTTTTGGGGGGCGTTCTCTATCTGGCGCGCCGGTGCTGTTCACCTATTAAGCCAGGCAGAAACAAGCATTCCGCGGCGAAAGCGCGCCCTGAAAGCCGCGCCGAACCAGCAGGTGAAAAAGTCGGGGTCCTCGGACCTACACCCGATCAGGTTTAACTGTAAAGTGTACGCGGCGCACGTGCGGTTTTTCGGCGGTCTACTGTAAACGCCCGTAGTTGTTCATCCGTAGTGGTGGGAGCCGTTGAGTTTTAGCGTGGCTTCTTGACCGTGCAGCGCGCGTGTATCCAAGGCAGGTCCGGCCTGTTGGGTGGATCCGCGTCGAGACCCGACTGTCCTTTGAACACGCCTGCAAGGACGTTTTTGTCCGACCACTTTCTACGCTCGGCATGGCCATCCGCAAAGGATGGGTTGCCGTTGAAGATAATGCGCTGGCGAATCTATCCACGTGGTTGGTTTGGTTGGGTCCTGTGTCCAGTAACCGGCATCGAT
Organism: uncultured Verrucomicrobiota bacterium; assembly: GCA_964555645.1. Lineage (GTDB taxonomy): Bacteria > Verrucomicrobiota > Verrucomicrobiia > Limisphaerales > DTLC01 > DTLC01. Next base: position 112,408 of record CAZKTA010000008.1, on the reverse strand, counting down.
CGAGCCTGGGTTCTCGTCCACAAACACAAATGCCATCGGCGCCGGCAAATTGCCGGCCCCGGTTTCGTTTGCTGTATGAACAGGTGCCCATTCCCGTAGTACCGGCCCGAAGTCAACGGGAGCAGTTTGGTCCTCCCAGTTTAATATTCTGCTCTCGGCCAATATCCAGAGCCAAGCGTTCGAGGTGCAATGCCGTATTGTACGCATCTATTGTGGTGTCGTGAAAGATTCGTGGTAAAACCAAGGGACACGAGCAATTTGGACGCGTGAGGGCTTTTTCCAAAAAGTCAGGCTTGGGGGTAAAAACAGACCGCTTCAATTTCGGGCTTTCCCAAACACTGTAACATGGCAAGTGCGGCGTGTTTAGGCTGCATGGGTACAGTGTATGCAAGTAATTCGTGTTCGACGGGTGCGGTTTTTTGAACGCCAATCAAAGGTGTAGCCCACACAAAAAGTTTACTCAGCCTTGACGAGTCAATTATTTTCAAGTCCACTGTGCCGCCAGTGAGCGACGCAACTGGCCAATTAACACGCAAAAAACCGACGCATATTTTGCGGCGGCTTTACGATTGGACTGTCAAGTGGGCCGAGCACCCCGCTGGTGCATGGGCGTTGTTCGGGATTGCAGTAATCGAATCTTCGGTTTTCCCGGTGCCGCCTGATGTGCTGTTGATTGCGCTTGCTGTGGGCGCACCGCGTCGCGCGTTGCGGTTTGCGGCTATTTGTTCGATTGGCTCGGTTTTGGGCGGCATGATCGGCTACGCAATTGGCTGGGGTGCATGGCAAGCGGTGAAAGGGTTTTTCATCCCGTACATTTTTTCGCAAGCTGCATTTGACAAGGTTGCCGAGCTGTACCAAGGGAACGCTTTTGTTGCGATTCTGACTGCGGCATTCACACCCATCCCATACAAGGTGTTCACAATTGCGGCAGGGGTGTTCGGTGTGAATTTTTGGACGCTTGTATTTGCGTCGTTACTTGGGCGGTCAGCCAGGTTCTTTGCAGTCGGCGGTCTAATCTACATATTCGGCCCGACCGTAAAATCGTTTATCGAAAAATACTTCGACTGGCTTGCTTGGGCACTGCTTGCCCTTGCAATTGCCGGGTTCGTCGCGATCAAATATCTGCGGTGAATCGGATACCTCGGCACGCTTTTAACGTGCTGGCTTGCCTACTGGCAGCAAGCACAGCGGTTGCTCGGCCTCGGGCAACGCCAGCACACGTTTTACCTCGGCGTCACTAAACGCGCCTACAACTACTGCGCCAAGCTCGAGTGCAACAGCCTGCAGATGCGCATTTTCAACTGCGTGTCCAACCTCGAAATGCACATAGCGTTCTGCGCGGTTGCCGTACCTGCGTGAGGTGCGTTCGTAAACTGCTGCAAAAGCAATTGTTATCGGGGCGCGCTCGACCCATTCCTGCCCAAGCGATGCTGCCGCAAGCCGCGCGCGTCTGTCGCCTTCAACCACTCGCACCAGGTCATGCTGTGCCGGCCGGTATCTGTAGATGCCCGGTGCTAAACCGCGAACGTTGCCGGCCACCAGTAACACCTCCAACGGATATGTTGCGCCTGCCGACGGTGCAGTGCGTTTGCCACCCGGGGCGGTTATGCCCTGCGCAGACCATAGCAATTGTGACACCTCGGCAAGCGTAAGCGGTTCGGCCTTGTATTCGCGGACAGACCTGCGCTTTGCCAGAGCAGCCTCGAGCGACATTTTACCGTCTGTGCGTGGTTCGGGCAGTTTGATCTGGCTTGCTTTTGGTTCGTCTGAGGCCGGGTTCTCAGCTTTCAGCATAGACACTGTGATAAAAACGGTTGCAAATGTGGCTAGACCACATGCGATTGCATGATCGAGCATTTTGTTCATGATGTTCCACCGGTAATTTAGTTTGTTGATTCGATCAGTTGTGCCGAGGCCAGTGTGCGTACTGTTCTGGCACGACCTGCTTGAACCATTGAAACTTTACCGTGCACACGACCAATTAACAAGCCATTGTCAAGCGGCGTCATTGGCGCAATTGAACGGCGGATGGAAAATTAACCGGTCCGGAAATAATTTCGTTGTTTGGCGCTTATTGGCAGGCCGAGCTTCTTCATTACAGCAAGCATGTCTTCCCACACCTTACGTTTTTCGTGCATTGCCTGATTGCGCAACAGATAAGCTGGATGGTATGTCGGCATGACCGGTATGCCACGGTACTGATGCCATTGACCGCGAATCTTTGTGATTTGGACGGCCTTGCCGAATAGCCCCTCCATCGCCGTTCCACCGAGCGCAACAATCACCTTGGGCTGGATCAATTCGATCTGCTCGATCAAATAGGGCAAACACGTGCGCATCTCCTCTGCAGTTGGCTTACGGTTGCCCGCAGTCTGACCGGGTGTATCTGGCCGGCACTTTAGGATGTTCCCGATGTAAACATCCTCACGCCGCAACCCCATCGTTTGAATGATCTTTGTGAGCAGCTCGCCTGCACGACCAACAAACGGTTCGCCCTGCTCGTCTTCTTCGACTCCCGGTGCTTCACCGATAAACATTAGTTCGGCGTTGATGTTGCCGACACCGAATACGACGTTTTTGCGGGTAGCAGCCAGGTGTGGGCATTTTGTACACGCCATAACACGCTGGCACAGTTCGGCGAATGCTGCCGCCTTAGCTTCAGGCGCAAGCTGTGGTCTATGCAGTAGCAACTCGTTGGCGGTCTGGTCACTCAACCCAATTGGTAATGCCATTTCAAATGGTGCCAACGGCTCGGTCGGCGTGCTAAATACATCTTCCTCCGGGAACACATCATCAGGTTGTTGTGGCGGCTCGTTATCTGACAGACACACGAGCTGCACCGGCTGCGACAGAGCAGCCAACGTTTGGGGCGACACCACAACGTACCGTACACCCTGTGCCCGCAACGCTTCCAAGTAGCTTATGGTCGCATCCAGGAGTTGCATGAACGCGTTGTTCATCACCCGAATGTTATACCCGGAGGCCTCAGGTGTTGGCACGCAATTTCTAAAGCGACCCGCCCGAGCGCAGCTTCGCGTTAAGCACACGCGAATTTGCTGGCTTGTCAAGGTGAGTTTTTGGCTTTCAGCAAACGTGCAGCACTGATACAACGTGCGCATGGCTGTTAGGCTAAGCATAGGGTTTATAGGGGCTGGCAAAATGGCAACTGCTTTGGCAAAAGGTTTTCTGCACGCCAAACTGACCAGCCCGGCTCAGCTCATCGCAAGCGACCCAGTCGAAACCGCAAGAACAACCTTTAGCAATGAGACAGGCGCAAACACGGCGCGATCGAATCTTGAGGTTGTCCGCAGTACGGCTGTTGTGGTTCTTGCTGTAAAACCCGATCAAGCAACCGCGGTTTTATCCGAGATCCGGCCCGAGCTTAAGTCACGTCATTTACTTGTGTCGGTTGTGGCAGGATTGTCCACAGGGAAAATCGAGGCGGTGGTGGGACAACATGTCCGGGTAATTCGCGCGATGCCGAACACACCCGCGTTGGTTGGGGCGTCTGCGAGTGCGTATGCGCCCGGTACTGCAGCCACACCGCAAGACTGTGCACTGGCCGAAAAACTATTTAGTGCTGTTGGCATCGTGTTCCAACTTAAGGAAAGCATGCTTGATGCAGTCACAGGCCTGAGTGGCAGCGGGCCAGCGTATGTGTATCAGTTCATCGAGGCGCTCAGTGACGGTGGTGTTGCGTGCGGCCTACCGCGTGACGTTGCAACGAGACTTGCGGCACAAACTGTACTCGGCGCGGCCAAGATGGTGCTCCAGACCGGGCTGCATCCGGGTGTGCTCAAGGACATGGTGACAAGCCCTGGCGGTACAACAATCGAGGGCATACATGAGCTTGAGAAAGGCAAACTGCGCGCAGTTGTGATGAGCGCTGTGCGCGCTGCGACTGAGAAATCAAGGAAACTCGGCCAGGGCTGAGACTTCAACCGTTCGGTTGTTCAAACAATTTTTCACGCAGGGGCTTGAGATACCGATCTGCCAATGTGTTCAGTGCCTCACGTGCGATGGTGAATTTTTCGGCTAACTCCTCGTAAACCGAGGGCGGCCAGGGCGGCTCAGCCTGTTGTGCTGCAAGCGCGTAAAAACGCCGGCCTTCACGCTCGTAATCCGGGATGCTGCGAGCTGCTGTGGCCATGCTCTTTGGCCGGCTGGTAAAGAGCGATGTGTGGTCGGGATAAATACCGGTCAGGAACAGCGCTATATCGGCTATGCGCTTGTAGAGGCGCGGCCTGAATTGCGGCTCGACCATCCGTGCCAGTGCAATCATGTCGTCCATGTCGATGTCGCTGAACTTGCGCTTGTGCCATGTGCCACGTTCTTTCCAGTAAATCACCCCCGTATGCGTCTTGACGAACGAGCACAGCATCTGGACCAAGTACTCGCGCAGTGTGGTGTCGGAGAGCAATTGCACCGTCTTGGGCGCATCAAAAACGGGTATGCGTTTGCCACTGCTGTAGGGCTCGAGCACAAACGATTGGTTCTGGAGATTATGCCGCACACGCCGCAACAGGACTGTAAACAGAAGATATGGCGAGACGCGGATGAGCACATGTTGGTCGTTCAGGAGCCGCTCAGCCAGTCTGGCATCGTCGAGCATCGGCTCAAGCAGGTCATCCTTGTCACGGACAAGCCGGATTATATTGTCGTAGTCACGGCGTTTCGTGACCACGGTTTCGACCACAAAACGCAGATCAGACTCGGTCAACCGCATACACCAGTGGCATCAGGTACACCAGTTCACAGTTAAACATAGCTGGCAGTGTGCCGAACGCCAAGTCGTTGATGTTCAGCCGGTTGGGCCACGCTTGTGGCTCGGCGATGCGTTGTACGGCTGAACGGGCGGTCGCGCCTACGGCAAACTCAATCAACGGCTTTGTTAAATACCTTGGCCGTTTACATGACTTTGACCAGTGAGGCGCGGTATTGTTTTGGGGACATGCCAACGTGTTTTTTGAATGCCAGGTAAAAGCTATTTGCGTTTTGGTAACCGCACATTGTGGCAAGAACTTCGAGCTTTTGTTCTGAGTCTGCCAGTAGCCGTTTTGCGCGTTCGATGCGCACGCGCAGCAGTTCTTCGCCCGGTGTGCGGCCGATGTGTTCGACAAACGCCTTGTGCAGGCCGCGCCGTGACATACCGGCTACGGCGACAAGGTCTTTGACGGTTATGGGTTCGTGTGCGTGCGCCCAGATGAACCGCAGGCTGTTGGCAACGCCCTTGTGATTGACGGCAAGCAGATCGCTGCTTTTGCGTGCGATAACAGCTGCAGCAGGGATTCGAACCGGCTTGTCCGGGGCCGGTTTACCGTCCATGAGTGCATCGAGCAGTTCCGCCCCGCGGTAACCCATCAGCTCGAGGTTTGTGTCAACGCTTGAAATCGGTGTATGCATTGCGTCTGGTGCCAAAAGGTAATTCTCGGCACCGACAATTGCCGCTTCCTCGGGTACAGCAATACCACCTGCCTCGCATGCATCAAGCACATCAAGTGCTTGGTCGTCATTTGCGGCGAAGATCGCCACCGGTTTGGGCGCATGCTTGATTTCACTTGCAAGCCAGGCACGGCGTTTGCGCCATTGTGTGCGGTCTGTGCTATAAGCCGGCGACTGCCACCAACGCAGCCATTTGCACGTGTAGCCAGCGTTTGCAAGCACACGCACGAATCCGTCGCCGCGTTCCTCGTAAGACCAGTTGTTATTTTCACTGTAAAAGATGAAATGCCTGAAGCCACGTGACAGGAAATGCTCCGCCACAAGCTGAGCTGCGTGAGCATGGTCTTCGAGCACACGCGCAAACTTAAGTTGCGGCCGCCTAAAACTGAAATCAACAGTGGGTTTACGTGCGTGTTTGACAAATTCGGCAAGGTCATCCCCAGCACCCAGCCATGCAAGGATACCGTCGCCTTCCCAACCCCACGGGATGACACGTTCACGTGCAAAGTTGGCAAACAGTTGCCAGCCGTGCTCCAAGGCGTATTTCTCGATGCCACGATGCAGCCGGTAATCGTACCAGCCGAGGGCCATCAATACCCGCCTTGGGCGTCGCTTACGCATGCCGTTAACAATTTAATCGCATGCACAAACCTGGACAACCCATTTCGACAGAATCGGCTTTCAGCGCGTGTGGCTCGGTAAAACGGGTTTTACTGTGGCACTGAACTTCAACACAATTACGCCCGGACAACACTGTTGCTACGCTTTTGCTTTGCCATGAACGAACCGGCTATTCGATTTGATTTGACCAAGCTCAAAGTCAGGCCGTTGTCTGAACGCGCCAGCCTGAGCAGTGTGGAAAAAATCCTCGTTGATCCCGATGCAAACCCACCGAGTTGTCCGGTTGAAACACTAAACGCAATCCATGATTGCGCTGAACAGATCAGGGCCGCTCGCCGGTGCACTGCGGCTGTCTTGCTCATGTACGGCGCGCACCTTGTCAAAAACGGCCTTTCAACTGTTGTTAGCCGACTGATTGCCGGTGGCTGGATCACGCATCTTGCGACAAACGGCGCGGGCGCAATTCACGATTGGGAGCTTGCATTTTGTGGCCGCACCGAGGAAAGCGTGCGCGACAATATTCCGACCGGTACGTTCGGCGCGTGGGATGAAACGGGCCGGTATATCCACGTTGCGCTATTGGCTGGTGCAGTGCGGGGTGACGGATTCGGTCGTAGCCTGGGCAGGTTTATAGTAGAAGATGGCGTCGTGTTGCCATCTGCGGATGAACTGACGGAAAAGTTACGTGCTGAACCTGCGGGTGTGGGTGCACCTGCACAAGCGGAGCTACTGCATGCAATGCAAGCATACGGGTTAGCCGCCGGCCGGCTTAAGGTTGAACATCCTTGGAAAAGCACGTCACTCCTCGCAAATGCATTCAGGCACAATGTACCACTTACGGTTCATCCTGGGATTGGATACGATATCATATCATGTCATCCGATGTTCAATGGGGGTGTTATTGGGCGCACTGCACAGGTGGATTTCGAACTATTGGCCAGCTCGATAGACCGGTTGGATGGCGGTGTTGTTTTGTCAGTTGGCTCGGCGGTAATGGCACCCCAGGTGTTCGAGAAAGCCATCAGTTGTGTGAACAATCTGCGGCAGCAAAATGGCCGGCCAATTGTGCATGGGCACACAATTTATGTTGTGGACATCCAGGATGCCGGTGGTTGGGACTGGTCGAAGGGCGAACCGCCCAAAACAAGCCCGGCTTATTACTTGCGTTTCTGCAAAAGTTTTTCGCGCACAGGCGGCACGATGAAATACGTGCAGTGTCACAATGTGGTATTTTTGCACAACCTGCTCCGGCAGTTAGAATCCGGGTGAACAGGTGTCTGGCAACCGATCAGATCGAAACAGTTTAATGCGAGATGTTACAGCACGGTTCCCGCGTTAGGTTGTGGGAACGTCTCCAACCGCTATTGCCTTGGGCAACACTTATAAGCCGCGCGGCACAACGTCGAGGACTTTGCCATTAGCATCTAGCAGTGTAACTTTGAGCGGCAGCCGGCCCAGTGCATGTGTCGAGCAGCTCAGGCACGGGTCAAATGCCCGAATGCCCGCCTCGACGCGGTTAAGCATCGGTTCCGGGATCGAGCCGCCCCTGATGTAGTACCGCGCGATCTGTGTAATTGTGCGGTTCATGGCGAGGTTGTTCTGGCCGGTGGCGATGATCAGGTTGACCTTTTTGATCAAGCCGTTTTCGTCCACTTGATAATGGTGGAACAATGTGCCACGCGGCGCTTCACTGACACCCACGCCTTCAAGCTTGTTGATACCCGCGTCTGCGCGCAGCCGATCATCTAGCAGCTCCGGATCGTCAATTATCGTGCCGAGCTTTTCTATAGCTGCCAAAATTTCGATCAGGCGCGCATAATGATACATGAACGACGAAGTCACCGCGCCGCCTTTGCCATATGACCGGAACCGCTGCAGTTCCTGATCTGCAAAAGGTGTGCCTATGCGTTCGCAAACGTTAAGTCGTGCAAGTGGACCGACGCGGTACATGCCGTCGGGGTAACCGAGCGGCTTGTAATACGGTGATTTAAGGTATGAATCAGGTTCCACGGCCTCGCCAATCACGTCGCGATAATTTGCCGGGTCAATATGGTCAGCTATCACGTTGCCGCCACTGTCAACGAACCTCAGCCTACCATCGTAATGTTCCCATTCGCCTTCTGGTCCAACCAATCCCATGAACAGCGACGGGAAATTGCCAAATATCTGCACTTCGCGTTGGTGTTTTTTGAGGACTTGTCTGAACACCTCGATTGCACCTTGCACAATTTCGAGCATCTGAGGTATCGCACCTTTGATTTGATCACGTCCGGCTGGCGTAAGCGGTGCGCGTACACCACCCGGCACAGCCCATGCGGGGTGAATTTTTCTGCCCCCCAACAACTCAATTATTCGCTGGCCAAACTGCCTGAGCCGGATGCCGTTCATTGCAAGCTCAGGCTTGGCCGCTATTAGACCGAACACATTGCGTGATTCGACAGGCGTTTCCCAGCCGAGCAGGAAATCAGGCGCGCTGAGGTGGAAAAAGCTCAATGCGTGCGACTGAATGATCTGGCCAAGGTTCATCAGTCTGCGCAGTTTTTCTGCCGCAGGCGGAATTTTCACCGCAAGAATCGCGTCGCCGGCCTTTGCAGATGCCAGAATATGGCTCACCGGGCAGATACCACACGTGCGCGCGGTAATGCCGGGCATTTCAGGCAGCGGACGGCCCTCGCAAAATTTCTCGAAACCACGAAACTCGACGACATGAAACCTTGCATCGGCCACGTCACCGTTTTCATCTAGTTGAATGGTAATTTTGGCGTGGCCTTCGATCCGTGTGACCGGGTCTATTTTGATGTGTTGTGACATTCTGTTAAGCGCTTTGGCCTAGCTTCGAAATTGAACTGATTGCACAATTCGATCTCGGGTTAACCGAATTTGATTTGTTCAGCCGAAAGCTGAACCGGTTGCCCTTCCATTAGTGCAAGAAGCACCGCTTTGATTCTGTTTGCGTCGGGTGGACACCCCGGCAAGAAATGCTCGACTGGTATCACTGCATGCACAGGTATCACACGCTCGAGCAACGGTGGCACCACACCAGGTGCGTTTGGGACTTGCGGGTTTGCATCCGCCAACTCAATGTATGCACAGTGCAAAACATGTTGTGCGCCGCCCAGCGAATTGCGCATAGCAGGCACGTTACCTGTAACCGCACAGTCACCGAATGCCACCACGGTCCTGGTTCGCAGTCGGATCTTGTGGAGCAACTCAACATGGTCAGCGTTACACACTGCGCCTTCGATCAGGACAAGGTCAACATTTTGCGGGTATTCCTTTGTGTCAACAAAAGGACCGTAAACTACATTGGCCTTTTGATGCAGCTCGACCAGCCATTCGTCCATGTCAAGAAACGACATGTGGCAGCCCGAGCAGCCCCCTAGCCAAACAGTTGCAAGCTTCAGACGTTCCATTGTTTTTTCTCCCTGGCTGTCACGATAAACTCCAGCTTTGACCTGTCGCGCTCCATCTCGGCCACAGTTGCGCCTTTGTAAAACAACGCACCGGTCGGGCATGCCTGCACGCATTTGCCGCAATTGGTGCATGTCTCGGCGTCGGCCCACGGTTGGTTGAGGTCAGTTATTATTTTTGAATTGACACCGCGCCCGGCGACATTTTTTGTGCCTGCTGCTTCCACGTACCAACACACGCGCACACAACGTGTGCACAGTATGCAGCGGTTGTGGTCCATGCCGAACAACCTGTGCGAAACGTCCATGCCAAGGTGTGGATGCCGATACTCGAACCGCACATGGTCCATCCCAAGCTTCATTGCCAGCTTTTGGAGTTCGCAATTCCCGTTTGAAACGCATACCGAGCACACGTGGTTGCGCTCGGCGAATATCAACTCCAAGATCGTTCGGCGATATCTCCGGAGGCGTTCTGTGTCTGTGTGCACCTGCATTCCCTCAGCAACCTTGGTCACACACGCCGGTACAAGACGCGGCCAGCCAACCACTTCAACCAGGCACAACCTGCACGCGCCGACGTCAGGCAAACCCTCCAGATGACACAGTGTCGGTATCTCAATGCCAGCGTCGCGCGCCGCACCCAGGATTGTCTGGTCTTCTTCAGCGCTGATTAACTGGCCGTCAATTGTTAGCGTTTTTGCTGCCATGGTCTTGCGTCATTGGTTATTGGCAAGGAGCCTGTGTGGTTTACGCTTCTTGCGCTGCGTGTTGAGCGTTACCGGATTGTTGTGTTGCTTCCGATTTCAACAACGCAGTGTATTCACTGCGGAAAAACCGCAGCGTACTAAGCACTGGGTTGGGGGCGGTCTGCCCAAGCCCACATAAGCTCGTGTTTTTGACTACCTCACACAGGTCTTCAAGTGTGCGCAGGTCGTCGGCGGTGGCATTGCCAGAGCGGATTTTCGTAAGCAGATTGTGCATCTGAACCGTACCAACACGGCACGGAGCGCATTTGCCGCAGGATTCGTCCATACAAAACTCGACGAAAAACCTCGCCACATCAACCATTCGCGTGGTCTCGTCCATCACAATCATGCCGCCAGAACCCATGATCGAACCAAGGCGCGCCAATGATTCGTAGTCAACAGGTGTGTCAAGCTCAGATGCAGGTACGCAACCGCCTGATGGGCCACCGGTTTGAACTGCCTTGACGCGTTTGCCATCAGGTGCGCCCCCGCCCATTTCCTCAACGATCTCGCGCAATGTAATTCCCATCGGCACCTCGATCAGGCCGGTATGTTTGATCTGGCCTGCCAAAGCAAAAACCTTTGTGCCCTTACTTTTCTCAGTGCCGATCTTGGCGAACCATTCTGGTCCGTTCCGGATTATTGGTGGAACATTGGCAAACGTCTCGACATTGTTTATCAAGGTCGGCTGGCCAAATAATCCGTACTCGGCAGGATATGGTGGTCGTGGCCGCGGCATACCGCGCCGGCCTTCAATCGAGGCGATCAACGCCGTTTCCTCGCCGCAAACGAAGGCACCTGCACCAATTCGAATCTCGATGTTGAACGAGAACGGCGACTCGAAAATGCCACTGCCAAGCAGCCCAAATTGCCTGGCCTGACGGATCGCAATCTGTAGTCGCTTGATTGCAAGTGGATACTCTGCTCTTACGTAGATGTAACCTTGCTCAGCTCCAACTGCATATGCGGCAATAATCATACCCTCGATTACACGGTGCGGGTCACTCTCCAGCACGCTACGGTCCATAAACGCACCAGGGTCGCCTTCGTCTGCGTTGCAAATGACGAACTTGCGCGCGCTTTTTGTTTTTGCAACTGTCGCCCATTTCAGACCGGTCGGATAGCCTGCCCCACCTCGACCGCGCAACCCGCTTTTCGTGACTGCTGCGATCACATCCGCAGGTGACATTTCCCGCAACACGTCACGTAATGCACGGTACCCGTCCAGCGCGATGTACGATTCAATGCTTTCCGGGTCAACAATCCCACTGTTTTCCAAAACAATGTTCTGTTGCTTGGCAAAATACGGGTGTGCAAGGTCAACTTTCGCAACTTGCGCTTCGGTGCCGTCCAGGGCTGCGACAAGCACAGGTGCATCTGCTGGGATGACTTTTTGGTAAACAACGTTTAACGGGTCAACGGCAACAAGCGGCCCGCCACAGCAAAGTTTTAGGCAGCCCACCCTACGCACTTCAACATCGTTCTCGCGTCCAGCGGCTTTTACAGCCTCTTCGAGTGCGGCCTTAACAGCCTCGGAGTTTGATGACACACAGCCGGCTGCCAGGCACACGCGGAAAGTGAACTTCTTGCGCTTTGCTAGTTCCTGTTCCTTAATCTTAATCAAGTCTTCAAGCACCATGTTTAACCCATCCTTTCACACGTTTAATGGCGTCTTCAGGGGTTTGCCGCGGCGCAACAACACCGTCGTACACGACTGCAGGCGCAATACCGCATGCGCCTATGCATCGGGCAGTAAGAAGTGAGACCTGCCCATCTGACGTCGTCTCACCGCTTTTGATTTTGAGAGTGTCTTCCAGCGCGCTGAGGATCGTGCCGGCGCCCTTGACATAGCAGGCCGTGCCCATGCAAACCACGCAAATATGCACGCCTTTGGGCCTAAGCGTGAAAAAGTGGTAGAAAGTCGTTACACCGTACACACGGCCAGGCGGTAACTTAAGACTTTGCGCGATGTAAAAAAGTAACTCGTCATCGAGGTACCCAAACAACTCCTGTGCCTTGTGCAGCACCTCGATCAGTGCGTCTTGTTTGAACTGAAACCGTTTCATGTGCGTTTCAAGTATCTTGAAACGCTTATCTGCGTTGATCTTCTCGGGCGACGGCCCGAGGCTGCGCTGTTTGGTTCTTCCACTCGCAGTTATCATAACTGTTTAACGCGCCGGTTCTACCGCCGCTTAGTTGCCGGATTTAGGCTTATATAAGCCGTCTAGCGCCGACTGGCCAAGCTGCCTCAAACAGCTCGGCTTGCCGCGTTGAGTACCGGCCCCACGCCGGTTCTTTTCGCACAGCTAAACCCAAAAAGCAAGTAAAGCGTGCCGTGGTTGGTCATTGCACCTCAAACTTTTGCCAGTTACAGCGGCGCCGCTTGAGTGGGAACAAAACGGCCAAACAACAAGGAGAAAAACTTGGGGCACTGGCTCTTCCATCTTGTGCGGAACCAATAACTCAGTGGTTGCAAGTTGACGGAGTTTACGTTCCACTATTGCAGGGATACACATGCGGATCCTGGCTCTTGATCACGGCACAAAACGCATCGGCGTCGCTATCAGCGATGAACTGAAGCTGATCGCGCAGCCGCTCGAGTTTATTCCTGCTGAGCCGTTCGATGCATTTCTAGGCCGGCTTAAGCAGTTGGTCCAAGAAAAAGCGGTCGAGTTGATACTTGTCGGTATGCCGCGGAACATGGACGGTTCATACGGCCCGGCAACACAACGAGTCGAGGCATTTGTAGCCGCGCTACGCCAAAGCTTAAGCGTGCCGATCAAAACCTTGGACGAACGGCTAACGACCGCGCAGGCTCAGCGCTTGTTGCTACAGGCTGGTGTGCGCCGCGCCAAACGCAAGCTCGCAACCGACAAGATGGCTGCAGCAGTACTCCTGCAAAGTTATCTGGATTCGTTGAGCCGCTGAGCCGTCGAGACGGCCCAGAAATTCCACGATTCAACGACTTGAAGAAAAATGAACCCCGAGACAACCGGCCCAACCATCAAATTTAGGCTGACAATCGCCTACGATGGTACCGCTTATCAGGGGTGGCAACAGCAGAAAACCGGTGTCGGTATACAACAAAAAATTGAGGCTGCATTAGCAAAACTCTTCCCCAGCAAACCAAAACTGCATAGTGCAAGCCGTACAGATTCCGGTGTGCACGCGCTTGGTATGGTGGCGCATTTCGATGTGCCAGTTGCCGAGTTCAAAAAACGCCGCATGCCGATCCGGCATCTGCCACTGGCAATCAATGCGTGGCTACCGGACGACATCCGCGTGGTTAAAGCGCAGCGTGTAGCCCCGGGGTTCCACGCGCGGTTCGACGCCGTGTCGAAACAGTACCGGTACCTTGTGTGGAACCACCCCGTAATGAACCCATTATTGCGGCATACGGCTTGGCATGTACCGCGCTCACTCGACTTTGCCGCAATGCGTGCTGCGGCGCGACAGTTTATCGGCCGACACGATTTCAGGGCGTTTGCTGCTAATCCCGGGTACCCAAAAGAGAATACCATACGCACAGTCACACGGTGCGAGTTCAAAAAAAGTGGTCCGCTCCTGACTTTCATACTCGAAGCCAACGGGTTCTTGTACAAGATGTGTCGAGGTATTGTAGGCACAATTGTGCAAGTTGGTCTGGGCAAGTTCACCCCTGAGCAGGTTAAGCGCATGCTTGCCTCCAAAGACCGGCGCTTGGCAGGCATGAACGCTCCCGCACACGGCCTTGTGTTGTGGAAGGTCACGTACAAAAGCACAAGATAACAGCTTGTGTACGCGGACTTTTGGGTTCAGTTTCTAGCATCGCTGTTGTGGGTCAATCCCTGGAAAAAATTTCGGATGGCTGCTCGCGCTGCCACCGGGAACAAGAGCTTTTGCATCGTGACGTAGCTGCTGAAACCGAGCCCGATCGCTTTTATCTCAGGCGGTGCTAGGTTGAATGAAAGACCGAATAACAGCTTAGGGTGTCGCAGAATATGCGCGGAAAAACTCCACAGGAATCACTGTTTCATATCCAACTGCCTGGAGAATTAGAACTATTCTTACATCGAACAAACCCTTGGTGGCACAACAAACCGATGCATCCATTGCCGTCTTTTCGGCGTTGGTTATTCGATTCGACGTTGCAGCGGCTTAAGACTGGTCTGGCCCAGTTACAGTGCTGCGCGGGCCACGCCAAGTTGGAAAAACCACATTACAGAAACAAATAATCCAATACCTGTTAACGGAGGAAAATATTAGCCCGAGCCGAATCTTCCGCGTGCAGTTTGATGAAATTCCATCGTTAAGAGGGTTACAAGATCCTATCTTGAGCTTGTCGCACTGGTTCGAAGCCGAAGTGCTGCGTGGCTCGTTCAATGAGTACGCGCATCGAAATGAACCGGTATTTCTTTTCTTTGATGAAGTCCAGAACCTTTCGGACTGGGCACCACAGGTTAAAAGCCTTGTGGATCACCACGCTGTCCGTGTTTTGCTTACGGGCAGTTCAGCGCTGCGAATTGAGCGTGGTAGGGACAGCTTGGCCGGGCGCGTATCAACCTTGGAGCTAGGAACACTATTATTGCGGGAGATCGCTGCACTTGGGGGCTTTGGTGAAATGCCGAGGCTTCTGCCCGAGAACGGATTGGAAAAGCTAAAAGACCGCCTTTTTTGGGAAGAGGTGCGCCATGCGGGGAAGCAGAATGCCACAATTCGAGATGCAGCTTTTGAAGCATTTGCCAAGCGCGGTGGCTATCCGATCTCCCATGTCCGAATTGACCGGCCGTGGCATCAATTGGCAGATCAGCTCAACGAAACGGTGATTAGGCTGGTCATTCGGCAAGACCTCAGAGTCGCAGAACGTGGCCGAAAACGCGATCCGCTCCTATTGGAAGAGGTCTTTCGGCTGTGTTGTCGGTATGCGGGTCAAGCACCGGGCCAGTCCATCTTCATGAACGAGTTACGCTCAGCACTAACGGCAAACATGAGCTGGCAGAAGGTACTCGCGTACCTGCAGTTTCTTAACGACACGTTACTGATCAGAATGGTAAACCCATTGGAATTGCGCCTTAAAAAGCGAAAGGGACAGCCCAAAATTTGCCTTTGCGACCACTCACTGCGCGCAAGTTGGCTCCAAGCGGAAGTCGAACTTACACCAGACGGACCAGCACGGCTCTGGCACTTATCGGACCTGGCGGGGCATCTAGCCGAAAGCATTGTTGGCTATTACCTGGGAAATATTCCCGGCCTTGACTTAGCTTGGTTCCCCGAACGCGCTGCCGAACCTGAGGTGGATTTCGTTATCATAGTTGGGGAATATCGTATCCCGATAGATGTGAAATACCGCAGGCACATTGACACGCACCGGAATACACTCGGTCTACGTGCTTTTCTTGAGAAAACCGTTTATAATGCACCGTTTGGTGTGCTTGTAACATTGGAAGATACGGTGTCAGTCCCAGACCCGAGACTCGTACCTATCCCACTTTCATCACTGCTCATGATGCGCTGAGACTTTGTCATTTGTTTGCACTCCTTAGCCTCAAAACAGCAGGTGAAGGCCAACTGTTGCTGTGCTGGTGCCGAAGTTCACCAGCAAGAATGTCCAGTGGCGCCAGCACACAGTGAAGCGCTATGTTTCACCCTACGGCAGTCACAAACCACGTTTACGAGTTGGGAAACTGGGGCGAGGAATATTCAGGCTGCAATTGGCGTTGCCGTAACTTGTGACGTGATCTGAGTCACCAACGGCATGTACGGCCCCGGCGCCAGAGTAACGGCTGGTGACCTGACTAATCGCGTTGCGCTGTACAAAACCTGTGACTGCGCGGCGCGTGAACGGGTCATTTGTGACAGTTACCCGCTGCGCAGGCGCAACCCAACGGGCCAGCAGCGGTGCGTTGCGCGCGGCTGACCAACGGCGCAGCATCAACCGGCTTTACCTTGGTACAAGGCGCAATCCGGATTTCCGGGGACACGTGTGTTGGCAGCGTGTATTGTTGGCGCGGCCCCCGGCCTATTACCAGCCGGTGCTGGTGCCAACTGCGTTATCAGGCCAAACGCAGCAGAGGACACGGCGGCATTTCCAGCGGGACGTTAACGAACTGCCTTGTGCTGCATCCTCTACTTGGCTGCGAGTTTAGCTGCAATTGTTGCCACGTGTCGGCCCTGGAAGCGCGCGCCGGCCAGCTCGGCTGCAGTTGGCATGCGTTCGCCCTCAGGTCCAGCAATGGTTGAGGCGCCGTAGGGCGAACAGCCCATAACTTCGTTCACACCGAGCATCTCTTTGAAGGCATACGGCAGGCCGACCACAATCATTCCATGATGCAATAGTGTCACCAAGAATGTCAGGATCGTGGTTTCTTGCCCACCGTGTTGGCTTGCAGTGCTCACGAATACACTGCCAACCTTGCCCAGCAGCGCGCCTTTCACCCACAACGAGCCTGTGGCGTCGAGGAACTGACGCATTTGTCCGCACATGTTGCCAAACCGCGTTGGTGTGCCGAAAATGATCGCATCGGCCTCGGCCAATTCGTCTACGCTGCAGACAGGCACATGAGCGAAAGTTTTTTGCGCTTCTAGCGCGCCCATCTTGGCCAGCACGTCTTCCGACAGAGTTTCGGGCACACGCCGAAGCTCGGCGACTGCACCCGGCAGCTCGCGCACACCCTCAGCCACGGCCTCAGCTAACCGATGCACATGGCCGTACATCGAATAATACACAATTAGCACTTTCATGGTTACCTTTGGTTGATCCGAGTTTGCATGGTTTGTTACATGTTAAATTCCAAGTTCTTCGTCGCAGAAACGCACAGTGCGCTCAGCGGTCTTATCCGCACGCCTGTGTATGTAGGTGCTTTACCGTTTTCCATTGCACCTGGTGGGTTTGGTTGCCTTTAATCTAAACCTTCGGAATGCCAAAGGCAAAAGCGCCTTGACGCTTAGTTTGCGGAATTTAGCTGGCGCCTTTGAATCAGCAACCAAAACCACTGCATCTGGTGCGTATTCTGCGAGCAGTTGCCTGCAAGCACCGCATGGAATCGGCCCGTCAGGCATGCGCGCCACAATTGCTATTGCGGCAAAGGCAGTCTCGCCTTCACTAAGCGCTTTGAACAGCGCGACGCGCTCGGCGCAACAGGTTAAGCCGTAACTTGCACTTTCAATGTTCGCGCCGGTGTACACCTTGCCCGAGCGCGTCAGCAGCGCAGCGCCGACGCGGAATTTCGAGTACGGTGCCACGGCATGCCGGCGCGCTTTGAGCGCCGCAGCAACAAGCTGGTGGTGGGAGAGAGTACTCATAAGATATGACCGATCTGACGGATCAGACGGCTCACTGGAACAGCATGTCGCTGTACAGGTTCGGGTTAGCTGACTTGCCTTTGAAGTTTTCGAGCTTAATGCCCGTTGCATTTGTCATCCATAGTGCCGGGCCGAAGTACCAGGGCGGGCCGCCTTTCCAGCTCACACTGCAGTTTTTAAGTGTGACGTTTTCAGCGTGCCGGATGAACACGGCTGCTGTCTCATGCGGCTCTATGTCTTGAATGACCGTGGTTGGCCGATTGTCGAACACACCGCCCTTGTATTTGGTCCAGCGTCCGATGGTCAGTGACACATCCTCGAGCACGACGTTTCTGACCGGGTTACCCGGCATGCCGCAAATGCGCGCGCTGTTTTCGGCCCGGCCGGTCACGTTTTTCACAACCACGTTGCTCATACAACCCAGCATGGTTTGCGGTGTTCTGGGAATTGCAGTGAATGAAATGGATTCGCCCCGACCCCACCACGGATCAGCATGGTACTGCGACCTGAATTTAATGTCTCTGAACACAACGTTATAGACTGAGCCTTCGTCACGGAGTTGAATGTTAAGCCCGCGGCAGGAACGCTTAATTGTACACCGCTCGAAGATGACGTCGTGAATGTCCTCGGTTGATTCGGTGCCTATCTTCAGGCCAGAGTCCTGCGTCTCTAGGACGCAATCGTGCACGTGGATTTTTGCTGACGGGCCGAACTTGACTGGCTGGCGTGTGGTCTTGATCACGATGGCGTCGTCGCCGCAGCGGATGTCGCAGTTGCGGATCACCACGTCCGTACAGTGATCCGCCACGACACCGTCACAGTTTGGGATGTCAAGGTAATTGCGGACCTTAAGGCGTTCGACAAGCACATTGTGGCAGCCGAGCATGTGCAAGCCCCAGAACGGTGCCTGGCCATAGGTGACGTCGCGAATGGTAAGGTTAGTGCAACTGGTCAAGATAAACATCTTCGGCCGCCACTGACCGAATATCCACCATTCGCCTTCGGGGTCGTATCTGGTCATGAACTTGAGCCCGCGCCCGAGGATCTTACCGTAGCCGGTTATTTTCACGTTGGCTGCATTGCTGGCATAAATGACTGCATCGGCCCGGTAGTGCGCAGGGTTGGTCGAGATCACAAGAGTTGCGTTTTTGTCGAGATACAATTCGATGTCGCTGCGCAACTCGACCGTACCAATGAGGTACGTGCCCGGGCCGATGTAAATGCGCGCCGGCTCGCCCCTGGCTGCGGCCTCGTCAATTGCACGCTGGATAGCCGGGCTGTCGAGGGTCTCCCCGTCGGCCTTTGCGCCATAGTTGCGTACGTCTAGGGTGATTATTGCCGCGTGCAACGCCGCCCCGGACAAAAGCATCGGGATCTGGCACAGGGAAAATATCCGCCGGTTGCCGAATCTATTCGGGTTTTCCGTTTTCATAACCCTATGAGTTTTCTGCATCAGTAAATTCGCCTCGGGCAAAACGTTCCATCATAGGTCTGGGGGTGTCTGGGCGGCGCATGTCAACTCGCGCCGGGCTGCAGACAACGTCGAACTCGTTGAACAACGTGGAATTCGTCCAGCCAATGAAGCTCGCGATGATGCGCCAGCCTCCGGATTACCTGCGAACTGCGTTGGTTTGATGGTGATCGGGTTCATTTCAGTGTCACATCCCAAACCCTGGAAAACCGCGTGTTACCAGCCGGGCCATTGACTTCGAGCACAACGGTGAATTGGCCGGGTTTAGCGTAGGCATGGACCGGATGCTGATTGGTAGATATTGTGCCGTCGCCGAAGTCCCATTTCCAAGAGGTGATTTCGCCTTCGGACTCATCCTTGAACGCGACAAGGCGCCGTTCTATGTCGAGTACCTTGAACGACCAACGCGCGCTGACAGGTTTGCGGAACTGCGGCTCCAGCGGCATGAGCCTGAATGGAACAAGCTCAGATGCGTTGCCGTACATGGTGTGCTTTGGCGAAAGATTCCAGAACCCGTTGTTTGTCGTGCCGGAGTTGACGTCATCATAATCAATGACTGCCCAACACAAGCCGATGATTTTGTTTTCGTAGAGCACAGACTCGACTGCGCGGCCGGGGCCTTCTGCACCGGCGTAATCGAAGGGGGTGATCCAAAACTCGAGTATGAGCTTGCCGCCTTCGCCAGGCTTGAAATGGTAGTTGTAGGCTGCGTTGGCAAAAGGCAGTTCTTTGGCCCATTGTGCCGCGCCCCAAAACATGCACCAGTCTTTGCCATCGGCGGGGGTGAAGATGTGGTAGTTCTGCGCGTGCACACTTTGGAACGAGAAATATGCTTCGCGCGGTGAGATAATACCTTTTGCTGGGTGCCAACGCTCGATCAGTGGGCCACCGGACAGGTCGGCATCCACAACAACTTCGAACGTGTCGTTGTGTAGGCCGGGCAGCGCGAAGTCCCAGTAATTGTCATACGCTTCGTAGAGGAAGAAGAGCCGGTTCATGCCTTTGACCCAACCGACGCGCACGCGCAAGTCGAGGTTGGTTGGATTCGGTGCTGTGTGTTTGCCTGAATCCTCCACGAGCTGGTCTGTACCGATGACGTATTCCGGCGGCACGATGTCCCAATCGGACCTGTCACCGTCTACGCGGGGGATTTTGTCCGGTGTGAACTGGAACACCTTGAATACTGTGTTTGTGCGTTCAAGTGCATGTGCGGCGATTCCGACTCCTACGATGAAAGCTGCTGTCAAGACCGTTTTTGCTCTGGCCAACATAACGACCACCGGTTGCGTCAGAAGTCTAAACACACCGCCGGCGCCGTGTCAGTTTATTTCGCGCCTACCCCAAACGCAGCCGGCGCATCAATAAAATTACCGATGAAATGCTACGTACTTTAGACTTGACTAGTGAAGACCAGTGCTTAAGCTTACGATAGCTGCCCAAGGCTTGGGCCTGTGAGCATGAACCGGTCTCGGTCAAAAGCTGCATTCGACTGCGCTTTCAGCGCTGGGCCAGCCCCAAGCTGTCCGTGTGATCTGCCAGCAAAAAGGAACCACCCACAAAATCAGCACTACTACGCTTAACCCATCAGGAGGTTGCATCATGAAAAACAAAGTAAAAACAGCTATTCACACACTGTGCGTTGAACAGATGACCAAGAGCGAGTCACCCGTTCCGTCTAAAGCTATGCTTGGAGTGGTGACACTGCTACTTTCGTTGATTTGTGCAGAAGCTGCAACCGTAACGCTTCAGCACGGCGTCACCCCGCGAGTTGGTGGTGGCGTATATGAAGGAACAGCCGACTCTTGGCTCGATGAAACGGACAAAGACCAAAACTACGGCGCAAGTCACGAACTGCGCATCAAGTATGACATGAATGATGAAGGTTTTGCCGAAGACCACACAATCATCAAGTTCGAGCTGCCGAGCTTGAGCTTCAGCTCGGTTAATCGCGCGACGCTCGAGCTTTTCTATTTCGAGGCCGAAAGTTTCCTCAGCGACAATGCCCTTGGAATTAAACCGTATCGGATTGACCCCACCAAATGGTGGTTCGAGAACAACGGCGGGCCATCGGGCAAGGACGGTGAAGGCGTGAATTTCGGGTATCGTGACCAAAATCAGACACTTGAATGGACGTTACAGTACGGCGGATGGTATGACAAAATTGACGATGGGAACGGGACTAATCTCATCAAAGGGCCCGGTGGCAGCGTGCCCGGTGCAATTGAACCCGGCAACTGGGTGCCGTTTAATGTCCAACCCAGCGTGTCCCAATGGTATGGCGGGGCAACCAACAATGGGTTTTTGCTTTTTTCATCCTATTTCACAGGCAGCGGAACGGTGTGTTGGGGTAAGTTCGGTTCACGGGACACCAACAATACAGCATACAGGCCGAAGCTAACGATTGGGTATCAGGGCGCAAGTATCAGTTGGGCTGGTGCAGTAAACGCTAATTGGGACACTAATACAGCCAATTGGAACATAGGAGGTTACTTGGGCACTTTCGGCACGGGCGATTTCGTGACGTTCGCCGACGGGGCGGCGAACCCGACCATTTCTGTGGCTGGCGCGGGCGTGTCGCCCGCCTCGGTCACAATCAGCAACAGCGTCACGGCTTACAGCTTTTCTGGCGGCGGCATCGGCGGCAGCGGCACGCTGACCAAGGCCGGCAGCGGCACGGCCACATTGTCGGCAGCCAACAGCTACAGCGGCCAGACATTGGTGCAAGGCGGCACGCTGGTCGTTTCGGCCAATAACGCCCTTGGCACCGCTGCTGCCGGAACCGTGATCAGCAATGGCGCGGCGTTGGGATTCTCTGGGGGTGTGAGCTATTCCACAACCGAACCGTTGACGGTGGCTGGCGCAGGCGTAGGCGGCAGTGGCGTGCTTTATGCCGTGAGTGGGAACAACTCATTTGCAGGGCCAATTACACTTGCGGCTGACAGCACCGTTGGTGTCGGCTCGGGATTGGGGCTGACACTCGGCGGGACAATCTCTGGTGGCTACAACCTGGCCAAGAGCGGCGCAGGCACACTGACTCTTGCTGCGGTCAACAATTACAGCGGCCATACTCTGGTGCAGGCCGGCAGGTTGATCGTTGCCGCCAATAACAGCCTTGGCACGATTGCCGCCGGCACGGTGGTCAGCAACGGAGCGGCTTTGGGTGTTCAAGCCAATTATTCAGCGGCCGAGCCTTTGACATTGTCCGGCTCGGGCATAAGTGGCAGCGGCGCGCTTTACGCTGTGAGCGGCAGTAACATCTTTGGCGGCCCGGTCACGTTAGCAGCCGACAGCGCCATTGGCGTGGATACTGGGCTTGGTCTTGTTCTGAATAACGCCATTTCCGGGAACTTCAACCTGATCAAGAGCGGCGCTGGCACGCTGGCGTTCACCGGTGCCACACCCAACACTTTCGGCGGGGCGATGTATGTCAATCAAGGAACGCTGGCGCTGGCTAAATCAGGCGGCGGCATCGCTGTGCCTGGCAACCTGTTCATTGGCGGCGCGAACGCGGCCGAGGTGCGGCTGGACGCCGACGGTCAACTCACTGGCGGATGCAACGTGACGGTCGGCACCTCCGGCTTGTTGAACCTGAACAACTTCAACACGAGCATCGGCAGTCTAACGCTCAGCAACGGCAGTGTTGCAACGGGCACAGGTCTGCTGACGCTGAGCGGCGGCATAAACTCTTTGGGCAATCAAACCGCAACGATCAGTGGCAACCTCAATCTCAGCGGGATGAACCAAACCGTTTTTGTGACTGACGGCACGGCCGATGACGACCTTTCCCTCACAGCCAATGTGGTCAACGGCGGGATTTCCAAGACCGGCGCGGGCCGGTTGGTGCTCAGCGGCGACAATAGTTATGACGGCGAGACCGTCGTAGGCGCAGGGGTACTGACGGTTACCACTGCTACTGCGTTAGGCTCGACAGCGGGCGGGACGGGTGTCAGCCCCGGCGCACGTCTGGAACTGCGCAGTGGCATTGCCGGGTTGCTGGTGATCAGCGGTGAGGCGCTTGAGCTTAACGGAACAGGCGGAGGTTTGGGTGCACTGCGAAATGTGGCGGGCAACAATGCCTGGACCGGGCCAGTCACACTCGGCTCGGCGGCGACCGTCCAATGTGATTTTGGCTCGACACTCGGCCTGGGTGGCTCAGTGTCCGGTAACGGCCATGCGCTGACCATCAACGCACTGGGCGACGTGGCTGTGAACAATCAGATCACAGGCAGCGGTACCAGTCTATTTAAACTTGGCGCAGGCACACTCACCCTGAGCGGCTCACTGGCCAATAGCTACGGTGGCACAACCTATGTGTCAGATGGCACACTGCTGCTTGCTAAACCTGCAGGCACGGTCGCTGTGCCGGGCGATCTGGTTATTGAGGGCCCGTTGATGACCTTAGCCACCGTCCGGCTGCTTGACAATGACCAACTCGCCAGTAATGCCGCCGTAACTGTCGGCCAACAAGGCGTGCTTGACCTGAATAATTTCAGTGCGCGGATCGGTAACTTGTTGCTCTCAGGCGGCAGTGTTACCAGTGGCAAGGGAACGCTGGGACTCGGCGGTAACATCACCGCCATTGGCAACCAGATGTCCAGCATCGCAGGTTACGTTGACCTGCTGGGCGGTGCGCGCACGATCAACGTTGACAACGGCGCCGCCCCTGAAGATCTGCGCATTTCAGCCGTCATCTCAAACGGCGCGGTGCTGAAGAACGGCACTGGCACATTGGTCCTTTTGGGCGCGAACACCTACGCCGGCAGCACAACTGTTTCGGAAGGAACACTGGCGCTTAACGGGACCGTTGCGTCCGGCACAGTCAACCTTACCGGCGGAACGCTGACGTTGGGCGCCAGCGAACGGCTTGCAGATGCTGCTGCGCTAAACATCAACGGCGGCATCTTCGACATGGGAGTTTACAACGAGACGGTTGGCACCTTGACATTAGCCCAGGGCATAATCTCGGGCACGGGCACACTGAGCGCAGCCAACGACTTCGACGTTCGAGACGGCCTGGTTTCAGCCACACTTGCTGGGCGCGTCGGTCTGGTCAAGACCGGTACGGGGACGGTCACGCTCACAGGCCGGAATACATATCATGGGCCGACGACGATTTCAGAAGGCGTTCTAGCGTTGGCCGGTCGCGGTTCGATTGATTTCACTCCGAGCATCAGCGTTGGCAGCGGGGCTATTTTTGACGTGTCCGGCGTGCTGGCAGAGTGGTTTTTGCTGGGGCAACGCCAAACGCTCAAGGGCAATGGCACAGTCCACGGCCGGATTCGGGTCGAAGGCACGCTCGAACCGGGTATTCCCATCGGCACGCTCAAGTTCAACAACGACGTGATGCTGGCTGACAACAGCACATTGCGATTGGAGGTCACAGACACACCCTCAGCAATTGACGCATTGGACCTGCAGCAGGCAGGGCGGTTGACAATCCAGCCCATGGCCCAACTCGAACTCATGGGTGCATTGGACAGCAGCCGCCAATATGTCTTCGTGCGCCGGGCACAAGCTGTGGAGGGCGAATTTGGTGGTTTGCCTAACGGTGGCGAAGTGCCGGGCCAACCAGGTTGGTACATCCACTACGGCACGCACAGGATTTACTTCAGCCAGCTGCAAAGCACGCAACCGCTGGCGTATTTCCGCGCTTTTACCACCAACGGCACGGTCATGGTAGCCTGGCGCACACTTGAAGAAGTCGAATGCGAAGGGTTCGATCTGTTCCGTCGTCCGACCAACAGCTTGGACTGGGTCAAGGTAAACCAGGACCGCATCCCACCGCAGAATCCGGCCGGCGCAATCTACATGCTGGTGGACAGCACCGGCCAATCCAATGTGACCTACATTTACCGGCTGGTTGAATATGCCAGTGGCGGCGAGGAAGCGCGCGAGTTTGAACGCACGCCTACTGAGTTTGCGTTCAGCGCGCCGCCCAAGGTCGGCACAAACATTGTTGAACTGCGCTGGTGGAGTCGGACAGACGAAACTTACGATTTGGAATGGACCGACGACATCGGCCAACGGCTCGTGCCCGTGTTGAGGGATGTGCCGGCAACACCGCCCGAGTGCATTGTCGCACACCCGACAACAAACTCGCATGGGTTCTACCGCGTTCGCATGGTGCCTTAACAGGCGCCGCTGACAAATCTGTGAGGTTGACTTGGCCGACGCCGGGGCTGATTGACACGCAGCAACCAACGCGGCAGGCTGTCCGAGGTGAACGTAGTTTTGGTTGAACCCGAGATCCCACCAAACACAGGTAACGTTGCCCGGCTGTGCGCGGCAACTCTCACCCGATTGCACTTGATCGAGCCATTGGGGTTTAGACTCGACAATGCGCAACTTAAACGCGCCGGAATGGATTATTGGGACAAGGTCGAAGTACGGCGCTGGCGGAGCTGGGCTGAATTCGAACGCGGGGTGGGACTAGGCGCGCGGCTGTGGTTTATCGAGCAGGGCGGTCCGAAGCTTTACACACAAGCGCAGTTCGGGCCGGAAGATTACCTCGTTTTTGGTCGGGAAACCGCGGGGTTGCCGCCTGCCCTGCTTGAGCGGCACCGGTCGCATTGGCTGCGGATCCCTATGTTTAACCCTGAAGCGCGCTCGCTGAACTTGTCCAACTGCGTTGCGTTGGTTTTGTTTGAGGCATTGCGGCAGCTCGGGTTTGCAGGCGAGCTCGAGCCTACGAATTCACATTTGCATAAGTGAGCTCCGCAGACACTCGGCACAGCCGTCCACAGAGAACCAGGCACGACCCAAGATGCCATTTCGCGGGCGGTAAAGTATAAGTGCTTGGTCAATCAGGCAGAAATCATCCTAGCTTCAGCGTCGCGTATTAAAGCCGCGACTTGCTCGGGCGTTTTGGCTTCGAGCAGGTTTTGGCGCAGCTTAGTGTCGCGCAACAGCCGACTGATGCGCGCCAGCATTGCAAGATGTTGCGTGACTGTGGGCGCAATCAGCAAAAAGAAAAGGCGTGCCGGCAACCCATCTATTGCGCCATATGGGACACCTGTGGGGTGACGCCCGAAAACCACCACAGGCCGGTTGACCAATCCCACCAACGCATTCCGCGCGTGCGGCAGTGCAATGCCGTCGCCGATGCCGGTGCTGTGAAGTTGCTCGCGCTCGATTAACGCACGGAGCAAGGTCGCCTGTGCATCCGGCTGGTCAGCTATCTCTGGGATTAACGACACAAGCTCAGCCAGTACAGAATCACGGTCGGTTCCGGTTAAATTCAGTTCGACCGTGGCCGGGCTGAGAAAATCGCTTAGTTTGATTGTGGTTGAACCCGAACCATTCATGCGCAGTGAATGTTACGTTGGGCAACGCCCAGGTGAAGCAAAATGTTTGGCGTTGTCAATGCGTTTGGGTCGGTCTAGGTTAAGATGCGTGTTGGGCGATTAGCGCAGTGGCTAGCGCATCTCCCTTACACGGAGGTGGTCGCAGGTTCGAATCCTGCATCGCCCACCATGCTGTACCGGATCGCACGCAGCAGTGTCGCGGTCAACCAAGTATCGCATCTGAAAGCTGGCTAAACGACAGGCATTACGTTTGCCATACTCAAGCACAACCGCAAACGAGCGCACGGAACAGGCGCATGTCTATTTGCTCCGTGTTCAATCCTGCAAACGGTGCGGCTTGCAACGCAGTTGAACACCACTGTATTTTAATTCGCGATCATGGGCGGAGCTAGATTGCACCAGTGCCAAAACGAAATCGTTTGAAACTGAGCTACGCCATGCCAAAGAAAATTCGGGTCTGGACATCGTTTGAACAGATGCGCAAGGCAGCCGAAGCAGGTGACCCTGTTGCACAACGCGATTTGGGTGTGTGTTACCAGACCGGCAACGGTGTCGCACAAGACTACCGCGAGGCAGTCGCGTGGTTCAGGCGCGCAGCAGAACTAGGGGACGCACCTGCACAGTGTTACCTTGGACTGTGTTATCAATTGGGCCAGGGCGTTGCCAAAGACATGAGTATCGCAGCAGAATGGTTCCGGCGCGCCGCTGAACAGGGAGACCCTGCTGCACAATTCAATCTCGGCGTTTTATATGAGACTGGCGAAGGCGTACCGCAAAACTTGGCGGAGGCATTCAAATGGTACTATGCAGCAGCAGAGCGCGGCGAACCGCAGGCGCAGTTCAATGTGGGCGTGTTTTACGAGAACGGCTTAGTGGTTGAGCAAGATTACATCGAGGCTGCCAAATGGTATCACCGTGCCGCAGAACAAGATTGCGCACCTGCACAATGCAACTTAGGTCTGTGCTATGAGCTTGGGCGTGGTGTACCGCAAAACATGCGCGAGGCACTCAAATGGTTCATACGCGCCGCGCGTCAGGGGGACAAAACAGCCCAACACAACCTCGGCGTGTACTATGCGAGCCTTGAAGCCGCCGAAGCTGCATTGCAAAACGGTGAACAACCGCCCCAGCCAGGCTAATCCACGAGTTGAACCGACACATGAACTCGCCTCGGTGGTAAGTAGGTTCTAATGGCCACCCGCAGAGCCGGATAGCAACGGTCAAAAACGCAGCGGCAAAACTGTAAAGTAATGCGATCAGATGCAAACTGTGCCATTGCTCAAGTGCAATAATTCGTGCGAGCAAAAGCCGACTCGGCCGCAAGGGCAGCAAGCCTCCGTCTAAGAATCAGGTCTTGCTGTGGGGATTTATGCAAAGCAAAGTGGTGGGGCCGTTGAATTTGAAGCTGGAGCCAATGGTCGGGATCGAACCGACGACCGACGGTTTACGAAACCGTTGCTCTACCGCTGAGCTACATTGGCATCCTATTATGCTTGGCAGTTAGGTTTGGCTTAGGATCAAATCCTCCAACTGCCGGCTTAATGTTACGACACCGTTCGACCTCATGCAAGACTTCTGCGAGGCGATTGGTACGATGTTGTCCGAGGCGGTTTTGGGTAAAGCCGGCTATGTGGAGGTTGAATCCGTAGCGACACAGAGTATTGCGCTTCGCCACAACTGCACAAAAGAATACGCCTTGTGGTTTTGTTGGTCAGCCCCACGCCTCTGCAATCAAACCGCAAAGACGCAAAGACCGCTGAGGTATGATCATGAACAAACCAACGTGTTGTCGGCATCCTGCCGGCAGACAGCGCACTGTTGCGGGTGCCTCAGTTCCGCATGGGCGGGATGTGCCTACCTCCAACATTTTTGTACGGCCGGCCACATGCGTCCGAGTTTTCTTATGGTAACGACGTACAGTCGTGTGTGTTCAAAACCAAACTGCAGAGACGTAAAGACGCAGATTTCTGTGCGGATGCAAAATCAACGTGCTGGAGGCATCTTGCCTCTCAGACAGCACACTGTTTCTGTTGTCTGGGCGAGGGCACCCTACCAAAAGCCGGGCTGGTGGAATACGCCGTCCACGCGCCCGGTCCCGAATCAGCGCACTGGCACGTTCGGGATTAGAGGGTGGGTTTCTTCGCCGATCGCACAGGGCTCGGGTAGGATCTGGTCATCCAAGGTCGGTTTGGGCCCGAACCCCTGTCTGGGATTAGCAATGGCCCAGGCTGAACCGCACCCTCCAAGAATCGGATCCATTGGAGGGCTGTTCTTTATCGCAACTGCAGGAAAAATGCATCCCGTGGTAATGCAACACGCTTTGGCGCGTGCGCACTGGTTCTGACGGAAGAAAACACGGCGCGTGAAAAACCGGTCCTGCTGGGGGCTGCTCGCATGCCGCATTTGCTGGACTCGCCCTGCATTTCACCGCGCGGGTGTACGACCCATAAATGTTTTTAAGGATTCAGGTGTAGTATGCGATTAAAGTGCCGCTGTGCAAAAAAACTATGAGGTAGCGGTTCCGCATGAGTTTGTGGGTTAAAATTTAAACCCGGCTATCGGGTTTTGTCAGGCCAATAAGGTGTTTTATGCGTTGATTAGTTGCGGGGATTCAGTGGTCGTGTGCAAAAACTGAGCCTGACTCATGCTCAGAGCCGGGCACGAGTCAGGCATTTTTCGTTTTGCACGGCCTCCACGGCGATCGTTCAGGCCACTACCGGGTGATGATCAAGCAAACTAGCCCACAACTGCAAAGCAAAATTGCAGCAATTAACACAAAGTCCACAAGCCCAAAAGATACTTTGCGCCGCTCCTTTACCGGTTCCAAAGTGGCCTCAACGAAACCGCCAGATTTCTTGGCTCTGAAAACCACGGACTTCATGTTTCTTGGCTGTAGCATATTGCAAGCCAAAAACGTCAAAAATGTCAGGAACGCATGCTTTTTGCTTTGGCGTCCGAGTCTTTCAGCTCGCCCTTGTGTAATGGCCATGTCAAATTCCCGGACATGAATCGGACAACATTGACTGTGATAGGCTGTAACCCCACGTAAATTCTGTAACTTTCTTGCCTGTCAGGTTCTTGGACAACACAGGCTTGATCCTTTGCTGCTACAGGTAAAAATGCAGTGTAAATGCGAAAAAATTTCTAATGTCTCCAAAGGTTTTGCCTTCTGCGAACGTGTTTTTTCGACGCCGGCAGCTCGGGAGCGGCGCGGCGAAAAACCACGGTGGGGACGCCCCATCAAAGCTGAATGTGCAAATGGAGTTCCCGGAGTGGAATAGCACATGGTCGAAAAGCGCATCTGCGCTAAGCAGTCGCGACGGGCTGCAGTTGCCCGAAGTCCAAGACTGCGGGGTGAGGTGGCGAGAGAGCCGGGTTTGACGTCGAGTACGATTTGATTGTTTGACCTGTTAAACTGGAACGGTAAACTGCGGCTTCGTGCGTATGAAAATTTTGGTTTGTGACCCAGTTTCGCCAAAGGGCATCAGCCTCTTAAAAAGCCGGCCTGAGTTTAACGTTGTGGTTCTGGACAGGAAACATTCCGAGGCCGAGCTTGTCCCGTTGGTATCTGATGCCGCCGCCATTGTAGTGCGCTCGGAGACCAAAATAACCCGTGCAGTCATTGAAGCCGCGCCGCAACTGCGTGTGGTCGGCCGGGCCGGCACTGGTGTTGACAATATAGATGTGGAGGCTGCAACAGCCCGCGGCATAGTTGTGATGAATGCGCCCGGGGGCAATACGATCTCAACTGCAGAACTGAGTTTTTCGATGTTACTGGCCTTGGCGCGCAAAATCCCGCAGGCGCATGAATCAATGAAAACCGGCCAGTGGAACCGAAAAGCATTCCAGGGCATCGAGCTTTACGGTAAGACACTTGGCGTGCTTGGCCTGGGCCGGATCGGCAGTGAAGTTGCAAAACGCGCTTTAGCCTTTGGAATGCGCGTGCTTGCATATGACCCGTATTTGAGCCTAGCGCGTGCACAGGCCCTGCAGGTTGAACTTGTCGAGCTTGACAAGCTCTACGCTGAGTCGGACTTCATAACGGTGCACATGCCCCTGACGGATGAAACCCGGTACATGCTCAATGCAGATGCTTTTGCAAAAATGAAACGCGGCGTCAGGCTCATCAACTGTGCACGCGGCGGCATCGTCAACGAGGCCGACCTGTATGTCGCTATCAAGAGTGGGCATGTGGCTGGTGCGGCACTGGACGTGTTTGAGAACGAACCGCCCCCAGCAGATTTTCCGTTGCGCACGTTGCCAGAGGTGATCATGACACCGCACCTTGGCGCAAGTACAACTGAAGCACAAGAACATGTCGGTATCGAGGTCGCAGAAGCAATCCTGGACTTTTTGCTAACCGGCGCAGTGCGAAACGCGGTGAACCTGCCGACGCTGGATGCTAAGACATACGCATTGGTGAAACCGTATCTGACCTTGGGCGAAAAACTGGGGCGGCTCGTTGCTCAGCTCGGTCCGAAGCGGAACGAAAAGCTTGTGATCACATACGGCGGCAAGGCTGCAGAGATACCGGGCGACCCGGTTGCGCGAGCTGTGTTAAAGGGTTTTCTTGAATCTGTCGAGGGTAAAGACGTCAACTATGTCAACGTCAGAATTATTGCCAGATCAATCGGGCTTGTAGTCGAGGAAATTAAATCTAGCGAGGAGATAGATTTTACCGAATGGCTGCATGTGGAGGCTTGCGGTGGCGAGCGCAAGGTATCGGCTGCAGGCACATTTTACGGGCCGCGTGCTCAGGCGCGTATTGTGCGGATAAACAGTCACCCTGTTGAGATCATTCCCGAAGGCGTGTTGTTGTTGCTGACCAACAAGGACCGCCCGGGCATGGTCGGCAGGGTCGGGACATTAATGGGCAGACACAACGTAAACATTGCTGCCATGAGTCTGAACCGCGACATTGCAGGCGGGCGCGCGTTGACGGTGCTGAACCTGGACAGCGCTCCACCTCGTGAAGCGCTCGAGGAATTAATCAAAGACCCCGACATCAGCGACATCCACGTTGTGCAACTTTAGACCATAATTCTTGAACTCCAGAATTTGGCTTTCCATGCAAAATAATTATCGGAACAAAAGCAGATTCGCTCTTGCGGTTGTATGTATTGCAACTGCGGTTGCCCAGGACCAATGCGCAGCCCAAAGCACTCAGGCCACACAGTCAGCTCTAAGCCCGGTCAATAACACAAACCTGCTTGCATTTGATCCTGTGGTTGCAAAAGGGACTGGATTCGAGATTCGGCGGAGCGAACTGGACGAGGCTGCAATACGACATCGTGCGGCGCTCGCGCGTGTGGGCCGAACGGTTACGGCTGAGCAATCGGCTGTTGCCGACCGCCAGATTCTCGAAAGCATGATCCAGGCGAAACTGTTGCATGCGCGTGCAACCGATTCGGACCGGGCCAAGGCACGCGAACTGGCCGACAAAAGATTCGCTACTGAGCGTGCCAGTGCGCCTTCCGAAGAAGCATTTGTGCGCCGACTCAAGGTTGCAGGTTTGACAGCCGACCAGTTCAAGGCCCGTCTCTATGAGGACGCGCTTTCAGAAGTCGTGCTCGAGCGCGAGCTCGGCGTGCAGCTCGGCGACGATGCCGTCAAGAAGTACTATGAAGAAAACCCGAGCAAGTTCGAGCAGCCTGAAACAGTGCGAATTGCGCATATTCTGTTTATGACACGGGACATGACCGGCGCAGAGCTGCCGGAGAGCCAGAAGCTCGCCAAACGCAAAAAAGCCGAGGAAGTACTGCAGCTTGCGCGCAAAGGTGAGGATTTTGCAAAACTTGCACGCGAATATTCGGATGATGAACCCACCAAAGCGCGTGGTGGTGAACTACAGCCAATTGCGCGCGGCACAACATTGCAGTGGTTGCCCGAGCTAGAAGCAGCGGCATTTGCGCTGCCAACCAATCAGGTCAGCGAGATTATTGCCACTCGCCTCGGCTATCACATCATCAAAGCGCTCGAGCGCACACCGCCGAAGATTCTTGAGCTTAACAAGGTGGCTGACACGATCAGGCAAATCCTTAAGGCACGCGAGTTCCAAAAGCTTGCACCTGCTTACTTCGAAAAGCTGAAACAGGACGCAAAGGTCGAAATACTCGACCCGGTGCTAAAAGGTGTGACGCTTCCCAAACCGGTTGCGCCCGGCGCAGAAGATTAAGCATGCGCGGTTAGTATTTCTTGACGAACCGCTTGCGTGGCTGGTCATCCGGGGGAACCGATTGTGCGGGGGCGTTTTTGGCTTCTGATGCGGCAGATTCACCGCTAGTGGGTTTATCTTGCGCGGCTGATTCAGCCTGTTTTACTTTGGACTCGGCAGCTTCAACAAACGCCATCCGCAACATCATGAGGCTTTGTTTGAGCAAAGCGTCTTCGTCTTTGGTAAGGTTGCCTTTGGTTTTGAGCTCGAGCATCTCGAGCAGGTCAATTGCAATTCGCGCTTGATCAAGGTCACACTGTGCCTTACCCGATTCCGGGTGCGGTATTTTGCCCAGCAATACCAGCGCAAGTTGTGTCTGACGCAATACAAGTTCGGCAAACAACTCTGATGTCCACGCCGTTTCACCTGCATGGACATCGTTTTGCTGGGTGCGGCTTTGTTCGGTCATTCGTCTAGATCTTTTTGTTCGTGTTTTATTTCAGCCCGTAGGAATCGGACCAAGTACCGCAGCCGTGTCTCAAGGTCAACCGTCTCTAGGATTTGCTGTCGTTCAAGCGGCCCGCGCAGCATCGAGCATGACACAAGGTCAACAACAAGCTCGGGGTTATCAACCTGCTCAAGGTATTTCATCAGCTCGGTTGCCAACGACTCGGGCAACTTTTGCAGACCTGTAGTTGTCATGCCGGTATCAGTCAGCAACGGGAATGGCAAGCCAAGGTTTATCCGCTCTTTTACAAGCTCGCGCACTTTGGCAATCAACGCTTCGACTACAAGCTCGTTGCCGTGTGATTTGGCCAATGGTTGGATCCGATGCACCCGGTAAGGCCGACGTGGAACACGCGAAAGCACCGCCACACGCACTAAACCTTGCAACATTACGTGCGAAGTACCGTCATCGTGCTGCACCGCTACACGGATCAGACCAAGCCCGCCGACCGTAGCCGGGCTTTCCCGGGTGCAATCGGGCCGTTGCATCGCAACACACAAAACCCGGTCTGTCGCCAGCGCATCGGCAAGCATCTGTTTTTGCCGGCGTTCACAAATGTACAACGGCAGCAACGCCTGCGGAAAAAGCGTCACATTCGGCAACACGATTACTGGCACTTCACCGGGCAATTGCATATGCAAAAATCTATGGCATGAGCTGGATTTGGCAAGAGCCGCGTGCTGCGTGATTGTAAATTTGCCAACTGATGCTTGCCAAAACTAGCCGGTTCGGGCATGGTGGGCACAGCTATGAAAACCAACATAGGCATCGGTATTTTGGCCATATTGTGTGGTGTGTTGGCTGTGATGCTGGTTGTGCGCGGCAAACAAGCACAAATTCAAAAACGTACTGACGCTGACACAATCACCGCCCTTTCGAATGAGCTGGTCAAGGTTAACTACGATTTGTCGGATCAACGCCAGGTTAATGCAACGCTCGAACGCGCGCTTGAGGATCAAAAGCTACAGGCTGGCAAACTCACAAACCAAATCAGCCAGTTAGGTGCCGAATTGGCCAAGCTCAATGAAGAACTCATGACCGCCAAAGCCGAGGTCGCCAAGCGCGACGCCAGAATTGCCGATCTTGAAACACAAAACCAAAGCCTCGACCAACATGCTACCGAACTGAGTGCTGCAATAACAAATCTCAACGCGCAGATAGCTGAGACACGCCAAAAACTGGCCGCCGCCGAGGGCGACAGGGCATTTCTGGAAGCCGAACTCAAACGGCTGTTAGCTGAGAAAGCCGAGCTCGAGCGCAAGTTTAACGATCTACAGGTGCTGCGTGCGCAAGTGAAAAAACTCAGAGAAGAACTCGCGGTTTCAAGGCGGCTGGAGTGGATTCGAAAGGGATTGTTCGGCGATTTAGAACGCAAGGGTGCCGAAAAACTCGTTACCGGGATCAAAGAGGCAGCAAGTGCGCCCAAGCAGCAGCCGCAGTATGATCTGAACGTTGAGATCGATTCAGACGGTACAATACGCGTGATTAAACCATTGACAGGTGAGCGAACGGTTACCAACCCGCCCACGCGGCGGTAAAGCAACGCCGCACCCGCGCCGTTTACACCAGGTCGCGCCATCCCGAGGTGCTTTAGGCACCAAGACAGCGGGTTTCTTCCGACTTAAGCCAAACCCACGGGTGCACTACCGACCAAGTGGGTTGATTTGTCATAGCGCCTGGTCTGGAGTAAAAGATTGCCGAGCAATGACGCTGCGGCTGGCCATGCTGATTTTGTGTTGTGCGCAACTGGCGGGCTTGTGCGCGTCTATGGGCATACCATTGCCCGGCATGATCGCTGTCCGCAGCCGGTCTGGCCAGTTTGTTGTTTATGGCAACCCGCCCCAGCCAAGGTCAGCAAGCCGTGTAACCGACCCGCTCGGCACCAACTTTGTCCGGCTTGAACCTGCCTTGGTTGCAGTGTCATGCGAACGGATCAAACAGGCATTACTTGGTGAGTTGGGTGCACCCGACCGTTGGCGGGGCAAGCTTTACATTGTGTTACACCCTGGCGTTTCACCACACGAAACAATACAAGTCAGCTCCAGCAGGTTCGCCAATGGCTGGCTTTACCGCGTTGATGTACCCGCAGCAATCGAGGCCGATAGATTCGTTCGCACCATTGTCAGGCTGCTGTTGGTCGAATGGATCAATAGGTTTAACCCGGGCGACATGATTGATGCACCAGCTTGGCTGAGCGAGGGTCTGGCTGAACTTGTGCTTGATCACTCGGCGCTTGAACTGCTTGTGCCGCCCCCTACAGCAAGACCGTACAGTTTGCGGGCGTCAACTACGGTTCGCCAGGGCTGGCTGACAAATCACATGGTCAGAGCGCACCAGTTTCTGCGTGTGCGTGAACCGCTTGGGCTCGATGCGCTTGTGGCGCCGACACAGGCGGTGCTGCTTGGCGATGCTGCACTTGCGTTTCGGTACAGCGCGCAGTTGCTGGTTGCTGAACTTGTCCAACTCCCAAACGGTCGTGCTGCGTTGTGCGGTTTTCTTGATGGCTTGGCTTTTGGCACAGATCAACAGTCGGTTTTGTTGCGCGCTTTTGCACCTTACTTCCGCAGTTATGCAGACATGACAAGATGGTGGGAGCTTAAGACTTACCATTTCACCAGCCGCGACCTAAGGACACAAACGTGGCCGCTCAAAGACGCCTTAAAGAAGCTGGATGACATTTTAAGCGTGCAGATTTTAACTCGGTCAGACACGAACAGTCCGGCCACACGAAACACCATCACCATACAGTCGGCTATCCGAGACCACTGGGGCCAACCGTGGCTAAAAGACACGCTCCAGTTCAAGTCAGCGCAACTACAGGCGCTTCAGTTGCGTGTGCCGGTGGAAATTGTTGAGCTGGTGGTTGAGTACCGTAACGTGCTCCGAAACCTCGCTGCGCGCGCGCCACGGAAGCAAACCGCCCCTGCGCGAGTTGGAACAGTACCGGCGCTTGTCGGCCAAGCCATATCGCAGTTGAATGCGCTCGACGCGCGGCGTGGTGCACTGGGGCAGAAGTTGTTGGGACAGGAGCGTCCTCAGGGGCAGTCGCCCAATTAAAAATTGTGTCGCCAAGAACAAGCATCTGTTGAACTTGTTGTGGCACGAGAGCAGATCGGTAAACCTGCCGAAAACGCACTTCTCTGACCGTGCTAATGGCCACGTAAGCCGTTGACAATGTTGAGGTTATGGAGCGGCCAACTTGACACTGCCAAGTTGCATCTTATAGTCCATGTCAATGTCAACCCAAACCGATTTAGTTGATGCTGAACCGCTCGGCGAGCTTGAGCGATTGAACGAGTTGAAACGGTTCCGATCGCACGGGCGTGGTTTTTGGCAGGAAGTGGCCGAAACAGACTGGAACGACTGGCGCTGGCAGCTCAAACACAGGATTACGACGGGTGAGCAGCTCAGACAGCTTGTGCCAGTACTCACACCAGAGGAACATGCAGGTGCATTCCTGAATGAGAACAGGTTGGCCATGGCAATTACGCCGTACTTTTTTACACTGATCGATCCTGCAGACCCAAACTGTCCCATTCGGCGCCAGGTCATACCGCGCATTGAGGAAACGCACGTGTCGGCCGGTGAAATGCTCGATCCATGTGCTGAAGAATTGCATTCGCCTGTGCCTGGTCTTGTGCATCGGTACCCGGATCGCGTAATGTTATTTGCCACAGACAGGTGTGCATCATACTGCAGGTACTGCACCCGTGCTCGGCTGGTCAGTCACGGTCCACAACACGATTTTCATCCGCAACTGGAGCAGCAGCTCGACTACATTCAACGCACAAAAACCGTGCGCGATGTGTTGATCAGTGGTGGCGATCCGCTGTTATTCAGCGACGAAAAACTTGCAGATTTGCTGGGCCGTATCCGTTCGATAAGGCATGTCGAGCTAATTCGCATCGGTACACGCGTGCCAATTTTTCTTCCCCAAAGAATCACAAACCAGCTTTGCACAGGTTTGCGACAGTACCACCCATTGTTCATCAGTATTCACTCGAACCATCCCAGCGAATTAACCATTGAAGCCCGTCATGCACTCTGGCAACTTGCCGATGCAGGAATTCCACTCGGTAACCAGTCGGTGCTGCTCAGAGGCGTCAATGATGATCCAGTTGTGCTTAAGGCGCACATGCAAAAACTACTCATGTGCCGCGTCAAGCCGTATTACCTGTACCAATGCGACCTTGTGTCCGGTACAGGCCATTTCCGTGTTAGCGTGCGCAAAGGGCTCGAATTGATGAAGTCATTGCGCGGTTATACCTCGGGTTATGCAGTCCCGACCTATGTAATTGATGCACCCGGAGGCGGCGGCAAGATCCCCATAAGTCCGGAATATATGCTCAATTACACAAACGACAGCATCGTGCTCCGAAATTACGAAGGCAAACTGTTCGAGTATCCCGAGCCGGCCGATAACACGGTGTTATGTCAGGCAGCCTGCCCGCACGGCGAATACCTTCATTGGTGACGACGCCGAATCTAATGAGGCGCGCTGAGGCAAATTTACTTCCGTAGTACCAAACGCACTTCCTTGCTGCGCCCAAAAATCGTGTCCAAGGCAATAAGCCTCGAACAGAAGTGATTCGTCTGCAGGCGCGCCTCGAGTCGTGAAGGTCTAAGACTCAGCCCGTGGTCAGGTCGGGGGATATCCAAATACCGGCAAATACGGTTCTTTCAGGTGTTCCTTCAAATCGGGCTGCTTGCGTTTTTTGCAGTGAAAAGACTGCGGTTTTTCAGATTTGTTCAACCTAGGCTTATGCACACAGTGCAAATGATTCTGACGGGTAATAATAATTTTATTGTTGCAAAGCGTCGGACAGGTGTTATTTTTTGTCGCCCGGATAAAAA
>CAZKTA010000008.1:0-74517 GCA_964555645.1 uncultured Verrucomicrobiota bacterium | reverse complement strand
ATTTTATTGTTGCAAAGCGTCGGACAGGTGTTATTTTTTGTCGCCCGGATAAAAAACCCCGGCCGTATTGCGGATTCTCCAAAGGGCGACATCAAAAACCAAAACTGTTAAACTGTACGTCATGAAAACGAAAATCCTCGTGCCGTTTGTAATTGGAGCCGGTGTGTTTGCGTTTGCTCTTACAACTATTAATCGGACAGCCTGTGCTCAGGTTGCTGGCTCAGGTGAAGAATGGAACAAGCAATATCGCTCGGATTACGAAGTGCCGCTTGGCACTTATACGGGCAGATCACCTTATATGCAAGGCGCGCCTATGGCACCGAGACCCGCACCCGCACCGAAACCTGCCCCTACCCCCAAGCCGGAGCCAGCCCCGACACCTGCGCCCGCGCCAAAGACAGGGTGCAGCGACCCGACCTGGGGCTTGATTCGCATGAGCAAGGTCATGCCGGCCGAGGCAGGTCTAGGCTCGGAGTTTACAGCGGAGCTGCGTGTGACAGCTCAAGCATGTGCGGCGAACGTGGTTGTGCGTGATTACATACCTACGGGCTTGAGCTATGTGTGTAGCGAGCCGAGTGCGACTGTTGAAGGCGGGCAACTTGTCTGGCGCCTTGGCAACATGGATGCCGGTGAAACGAAGACAATTAAGGTCACTTTCCGCGCCGACAAAGAAGGCACACTTGTCAATTGTGCTTCTGTTTCGGCAGACCCGCGCACATGCGCATCGGTGTTCGTGGGCAAGCCTGCGCTGGCCATCGAAAAGACCGGGCCACAAACTGCGCTTATCAATTCTGAGGTTACCTACAACATTGTGGTTAGGAACACTGGCAGTGCAGTTGCGCGCAATGTTGTCGTGACAGACCCTGTGCCGGACAGCTTTTCACACGCCAGTGGGCAGAAAGAACTATCGTATAATGTGGGTGATCTTGCGCCTGGCCAATCAAAACAGATTACCGTCACTTTCAAGGCAAACAAACGGGGTGAGATTTGTAACGTAGCCACGGCTAACTCGATCAATGCGGGCAAAGTAAGCGACGACGCCTGCACTGTCATCCTAGTACCTGGGCTGAAGATCGAGAAATCCGGCACAAAAGAACAGATTCTCGGCAGAAATGCCGATTACAACATTGTCGTGGCCAACACGGGCGATACAACGCTTAAGAATGTGACCGTAACCGACACTGCGCCTGCGCCGACAAGCATTGTTGAAGCGCCAGGTGCAACTGTGAGCGCTAACAGGGCAACTTGGACAATTGCCGAGCTTAAACCGGGTGAAAAACGTACATTCAGTATCAAACTCACATCGCGCACCGCTGGCACGCACTGCAACAATGTAAGTGTGGCTGCAGCAGGTCTGAGCGATTCTGCTGAGGCTTGCACGGTGTGGCGTGGTATCGCAGCCGTGCTGCTTGAAGTTGTTGATGAGCCTGACCCATTGGCTGTCGGTGAGACAACCATGTACACAATCAAGGTCACCAACCAGGGCTTCGCAAACATTAACAATGTGAAACTCGATGCCACATTCGCAGAGCAGGTCACACCTGTCAGCTCGCCTCAAGGTCGCGTCAGCGCACAAACGGTAAGCTTCCCGGCTGTTCCGTCCATTGCACCGAAACAATCGGTAACTTACACCATCCAGGTTAAAGCTGTTAAACCTGGTGACTCAAGGAACAGGGTCAAGCTCATGTGCGACGAGTTGACTTCGCCTGTGGTCGAGGAAGAAAGCACAACGGTTTACTAAGCTCTCGGCACAAACACACGAAGACTGGCAGGCTGTAATGGCCCGCCAGTCTTCGTAACCTAAAACCAGAACCACGAAAATAAATCCGTCAACACCCACCATTGTTCTGAGCGCGGGTATTGCAGTGATTACTGGCTGCGCAGGAAAAGAGGAACCCAAAGACCGCTTACAACCAAAGTGACCAACGTTGTCGAGACAGGCGCTGGTGCATTGGAAAAAGCTGCTGAGACTGTCAATGCAACCGTTCATGATGCAAAAGCCAAAGCCGAGTATGGGGCTACCGCTGCCAAGGCAAAAGCACAGGAAATAATCCAGAATGCCCAAGAGCCTCGTTTTGCAAAACAAATTCCAGGAAGCGCTCGAAGCGTTGCAGGGACTCGGCCAATATAACAACGCTCACTGAAAAGCAGCAGAAAAAACGCTCGAAACACTTAAAGAACAGAAACAAAAGGCCATTTCAAAGAAAACTGCAGCATGTGCAGCATTGGCTGTTGAAAATGCACGTGGCGGAAACTAGCATAGGTGCGGTCCGGAAACCGCACTGGGGTTGTTAACACGGAAAAGACGCTTGAGACGCAGAAATGCAGCCGGCGCTTTTCCACGAATACAACTAAAAACCGAAGCAAATGCTGGCCTAACTGGCCGGCTAAGACGCGTATAATCTGCGATAGGTAGTTCACCATTCAGTTCAAAGCGGCTTATGGCAAAATCAAATCATAACTGGAAGTTCTTCCGCGCAGGCGGCGTTGACCAGGTCAAGTTCGAATCAGGCGCAGACTTTGCAAATCTAGATCAGCTTGATCAAAAGCTTTGGGTTGCGCTTGCATGCCCAACAACCGGACTTGAGTTTGACCAACGCACACTGGCGTTTATTGATACCGATCATGATGGCAGAATTCGCGCGCCTGAATTAATCGCCGCTGCCAAGTGGGCGACGAGCCTGCTCAAAAACCCGGACGATCTGCTCAAATGCGAGGGTTCTCTGCCGTTGAGTGCAATCAACGATGCGTCGCCTGAGGGTAAACAAATACTTGCTTCGGCAAAACGTATCCTTGCCGACCTAGGCAAACCGAATGCAACTGAGATTACTCTCCAGGACGTGTCTGACACTGCCAGGATATTTGCTCAGACAACACTCAACGGTGACGGTATCGTGCCCGCAGATGCGGCCCCGGACGACACAACAAAAGCCGTCATTGAAGAAATTATCTCTTGTTTGGGTCCCGAGCCTGACCGCAGCGGTAAACCGGGGGTTAATCAGGCCAAGGTTGACCGGTTTTTTGCTGAGGCCACCGCCTTTGCCGAGTGGTGGAAACAGACCGAAGGCAACAAGACCATCCTGCCTCTGGACGACGCTACACCAGCCGCCGCTGCAGCAGTAAGAGCTGTCAAAACCAAGGTTGACGATTACTTTGCACGATGCCGGCTAGCTGCATTCGACGCCCGTGCGATGGCGGCGTTAAACCGACAAGAGTCAGATTACCTTGCGCTTGCAGCTAGGGACCTCTCGATCACAGCCGATGAAATAGCCGGATTTCCACTTGCACAAGTTGCACCCAACAAACCGTTGCCGTTGCGTGAAGGTGTTAACCCGGCCTGGACAAGCGCACTTGCAAACCTGCATACAGCCGCAGTGAAACCGCTCTTGGGGGATAAAACTGCGCTTTCCGAATCCGACTGGGCCGCATTACAGGCAAGACTTGCACCGTACGACAACTGGCTTTCTTCAAAGCCTGCTACTGCAGTTGAAAAACTCGGGATAAAACGAATCCGCGAAATCTTGGCCGGCTCAGCCAGACAAACAATCATGGAGCTGATCGAACGCGACAAAGCACTCGAACCCGAGTTCAACGCCATCACAACAGTCGAACGCTTGCTGCGCTACTATCGTGACTTGGCCAAGCTGTGCAACAACTACGTTTCGTTCCGAGACTTCTACCGGCGCAAAGATAAGGCGCTCTTCCAAGCCGGCACGCTTTACATGGACCAGCGCGCTTGTGACCTGTGCCTGCCGGTCGAAGACGTTGGCAAGCACGCGGCTCTGGCGGGCTTGGCCGGGATGTACCTCGCTTACTGCGAGTGCACACGCAAAAGCACAGGCGAGAAACGTCAGATTGTTGTCGCTTTCACAGATGGTGATTCGGACAATCTTATGGTCGGGCGAAACGGTATATTCTACGATACACAAGGCCGCGACTGGGACGCCACAATCACTAAGATCGTCGAAAACCCGATCAGCCTGCGTCAGGCCTTCTGGTCACCATACAAAAAATTCGTCCGGATGATCGAGGAATATGCAGCCAAACGCGCTGCTGCAGCAGAAGCCGCCGCAACCGCAAAACTCGAAACCGCCGCTGTTGCAGTCACAACACCTGAAAAAGCGAAACCGGTCGAGCCAAAGAAAATTGACGTCGGCACTGTGGCAGCCCTGGGTGTTGCACTTGGTGCGATTGGCACTGCAGCATCGTTTTTTGCCACTGGCATTGCGAAACTTGCATTGTGGCAAATCCCATTGGTGTTCATCGGGATTATGCTGATTATTTCCGGGCCATCGGTGTTCATTGCGTGGTTAAAGCTGCGCAAACGCAATCTCGGCCCGCTGTTGGACGCAAACGGTTGGGCAGTCAATACCCGCGCGAAAATCAATGTGCCACTGGGCAAATCCCTGACACAGGTTGCAGCACTGCCCCCAGGCGCACACCGCGATCTTTTCGATCCATTCGCAGAAAAGAAAAGCATATGGCCCAAGCTGCTAGTGGCGGTGGTCATCCTGCTCATTATCTACGGGATACTAAACAGCTTGGGCTACATCTACGATTGGAGCGGCGGCCGGCTGGGTAAGCCAAAACGACCTGCACCAGTTGCTGCGGAAACGCCGGCAGCATCAACACAAACACCAGCGCCAACCCCAGCAGGCACAATAGACTAAACTCGCGCCGGGTTTTTGCCAGTTTACTCAGTTGAAGAAACGGGCTTGTAGTTCCTGCCCTGCCAGTGTGGGGTCGAATGAATCACAGACTGAAGCCCGTACTACAAACATCAAGTCCAGTTGAAGCGGCGCACACGTGGCTGAAAACCGCGTGGCAATTGTGCAGTGTGGCGCTCACGCCCAGATCCCACGACGGCTGACGAGACATCTGCTCCCAACAGTTTTCCACATGTTTGACGGTAGCAGCCCCAGTAGAAATTTTACCCTCCTGCACCCACAGTTGCGAAACGGCCGAGGCGCCCGGCGAATGCGCCGGGCGCGCCCAGCCCCAGAGCGCTACAGCAGACAGATCAGAACAACGGCTTTGGCCTTTGCCAGCAGGATACCACCATTACGCTCAATTAGACTACGGACGCATGTGGCCATGCATCCCTACCTTTTGAATGAATTTGGTGGGGACCACTCGCCGAGGCGTCCGCAATGTTAGTTCAGACTTGCTGCCGGGATACCACGCGCAGGCTTTTTCCACCGACCCATCTACATTGCGCCTTTGCGTTTTTATGTTTTCATAATTCAGCACCGCGGGCGCGCTATCGCTTGCAGATTGTCTGGCCAGCCTGCATATGCACATCCTTGCAGTGACATGCACGCCTAGGTAGCTTTGGCGCGTATGGCAAAAGAAACTACCCACCAGAAGTCAGACCGGCTAAAAAAGTTAATTGCGATCTTGCACAAGACATATCCGAATGCACGTGTCGAGTTAAACTATTCAAATCCGTTGGAACTTCTCGTTGCGACAATTCTGTCCGCCCAGTGCACAGACAAACGGGTCAACGTGGTGACCGCGTCGCTTTTCAAAAAGTATCGCTCCGCCGCGGATTATGCCAATGCCGACCTTGCCGAGCTTGAGCAAGAGATCAAAAGCACCGGGTTCTACCGCAACAAAGCGCGGACATTAAAAGCCTTGGGTCAGCAGTTGATCGCGCGCCACGGCGGGAGTGTGCCGAACTCGATGGATGAACTGACCAAGTTGCCTGGGGTGGGCAGGAAAACAGCCAATGTACTGCTCGGCAACGCATTCGGGATCAATGCCGGTATTGTTGTTGACACACATGTGACACGGCTTGCGCGGCGGCTGGGGCTAACCACCCAGAAAGACGCTGAGAAAATCGAGCAGGACCTAATGCAACTTGTGCCGCAGAGGCTTTGGACAGATTTTGCGCATTGGCTCATCTGGCACGGCCGACGCAGGTGCACGGCCCGTAAACCCGATTGCGAGAATTGCGAGGTGAAACAACTTTGCCCG
This sequence comes from uncultured Verrucomicrobiota bacterium, assembly GCA_964555645.1. Lineage (GTDB taxonomy): Bacteria > Verrucomicrobiota > Verrucomicrobiia > Limisphaerales > DTLC01 > DTLC01. Next base: position 68,541 of record CAZKTA010000008.1, on the reverse strand, counting down.
CGTATCGGCGTAAAAACTGAAGCGCACGCAGATGTATCCGCAAAGGTACACGTACGTAGCGCGCGCCGGCGTTGAATAGCAGTTGGGCAGCCGGCAGTTCAGAGACCGTTCCCAGCACCGACACAGAAACGCACTTTCCGAAAATTGTGCGTTTGATTGGTGGGCGTGAAGTTTGGTTCAATTTACAACTGCGTCATTTCAATGCGTTTCCTTGTCGGCTCGCAGTCCGGGCTTTAGCCTGCTATCGCAACGCCTGGTGGCCAGCCGACAAATTTATTGCGGGATGGAAAGGCGAGACCCGCCTAAATGGTTCGTTGTAGCTTAAGCCTGAGACTTGTTCTCAAAGCAGCCGAAAAGCCGGGCTGTGAGCAATTGTGTTGGAACGTTTCTGTTTGCCGGGCTGCGATGCCTGACTTTGTTTTCCTGCAGATCACGCAACAGCCGCCTCTGTCAGTATAAGGTCGCCCGACAGACCATCTAATGTTGCGCGCACTCCGATGGGGACAGTTGCATTGTAAGGTACATGCCCGAACGGCAACCCGATTACAACGGGTACTCCGAGCTGTAACAACCTGTCCTTTAGGACATCTTCAAGCGTTTGCCGGTATTCATTGGCGTGTCTTGCAGTTCGGTCAACACAGTTTGCGTTTAACCCCACGGCAACAGCTGCAACTTGCTGGAGCAGACCCGCATTAAGCAAATGCGTCAAAAGCCGGTCAACCCGGTATGGCGGCTCGTCAACATCTTCGAGAAACAAAATCCGGTCTTTGAAAACCGGCTGGTACGGCGTCCCAATTAATGTGCAAAGAACCGAGAGGTTACCCCCTACCAGTTCGCCGCTCGCAACGCCGTCATGCAGTACGGTCACCGTCCTGCGGTTGTATCCGTGGCAAATGCTGCCGGGCGCCTCGTGCCGCGTGACCGTTCTCAAGAACGACTCCGTGGTGAATGCCGGCAGGTTCGCTTTCGCAAATGCACCGGCGAGCATCGGGCCGTGAAATGTCACCAGGTTTGCCCTGGTACGAAGTGTGCATAGCAGTGCAGTGACGTCGCTGTGCCCCACGAAAATCTTCGGGGTTTGTCGGATTAACCCGTAGTCAAGCAACGCTAACAACCGACTCGTGCCGTAGCCACCTCGTACACAGAGGATGGCTTTGACCTTGCGGTCGGTAAACATCTTCATCAAATCTGCTGCGCGGTCGCGGTCTGTGCCGGCTAGGAACCCGAGCCGGGCGCGTGCGTGCGGTGCGAGCTTGATTTTAAACCCGAGTTGTTCGAGTACGACAACTGCACGATCAATTACACCTGGGTCACATGGTGGGCTAGCTGGCGCAACAATGCCAATCGTGTCACCCAGCTCAAGACGCGGTGGTTTGATCAGGTTTTGAGGGTTAACCCTGTGCACTGCAAAGTCCTATTGAACGCTTTTGGCGGCATACAGATGCATTCGACTGGCTCACACATTATGCGGTATCTCGATGGTCCCGCCGCCGATGAATTCCCGGATGAGCGCGTCGCCCGGAATAAGGTCGTGTCGCATCGCATCGTTCATGCTTAACCCCTCGACAGACTCAAGCAGGTTTTTTATGCGCTCATACCTAATGCGCGCGTCAAGGAACCCCGGGTAATCGCGCACCAGCGCTTCCGGTGGCGGTAGGATTCCTTGGGCACCGACGAAAAATGGTTTGAGCACCGGTAACTCGAACGGAAATCCACTGTTTATTACCACATCTGCTAATCCCATCAACGGTATGATGCTGTACAGTTCACCGGCTCGTACATAATGCCAGTGCAAAATCGTCAGCAACGGACTGTGGTTACGGTGACGCGCGTCACGCAACATCCGGCGCATTAGACGTACATCTGTGAATCTGCACAGGCGCTTTGTACTGCCGTCGCCCTCGCACATCACATTGAAATTCTCAATGTACACTCTGAACTGTACCGAGGGATCTATCCCTTCGGTAATTGGGGGATATAATCCGTGCAAGCAATCGAGCAACAATACCTGGTCTTTCTCGAGCCGCACGGTCTGATACGCTGTACGCCTGCCTTCCTTGAAACTGTAGGTGGGTTTTTCGATCGGTTTGCCTTCGAGCAACTCCTTCAAGTGCTGATTGACCAATTGAATGTCAAGTGCTTCGGGCGTCTCAAAGTTCCTGTCATTGATCCAGTCCGTCGGGTGCTCGATCAGCGACCAGAAGTAATCATCGAGGCTCAGCACAAGAAAACGTAAGCCACTCCGTTCCAGTCGCTTCGTGAGCTTGATCGTTGTGGTTGTTTTGCCGGATGAACTCGGCCCAGTGATCCACAGCAGCCGAATATTGTCCCCAGAATTAATACGTCCAACAAGTTTCTCGGCAGCCTCGTCTAACTCAGCCTCGTATTTGGCTAGTGATTCATCTACCAGCTGCTTTAGCTTGCCACACTGCACTAGCTGGTTAAGCCCCATCACAGTGTCACAACTGTGTGCGCGGTTCCAGGCCAGCACACGCGCCATTCGGTCTTCTGGAAAACCGTTGCCCATAAACTGTTGGGGTGTGATTGCCCCTTCACGCAGCCAATGCCGGCCCCACCGATAACACGCATAAGCATCAGCAGTATTTTCGAACCCGTAGCTGCGCAACACATGCAGCACTTCGTCTTGGATGGTCTCGATTGTGGGCGGGAAATTGCTTATCAAATGGTGCGGGTCCGAGTTCAGGCACACGACGACTGTCTCAGCCAGAAACTCGGCTATTTTTTCGTCCGTGCCGTATGCATCGAAAATTTTGCCGTTTATGTCGGCCAAATGATCCTGCTTGAACCCGCCGATCGATTTTGCTGCGCGTAAAATTGCGCGTACAATCCTGCCCTGGTCAAACGTGACCAGTGCACGATTACGTTTTTGCACCTTTATGATCCGATTCTGAACTGGCATCCGGCTCGAATATACACGGCTGCCAGCACCTGACAATGCGCTGGTGGACATTTACACCCCACCGAAGCGTCTGTGGCGGCGCGCATATTCTTCGAGCGCAGCGTAAAACTGTGCCTTGCGAAAATCCGGCCACAGCGTGGGCACAACAACAAGCTCAGTGTACGATATCTGCCAAAGCAAAAAATTGCTCACACGCATCTCGCCGCTTGTGCGAATCAATAAGTCAGGGTCAGGCCAATCATGTGTGTACAGATGCTGCGCAAAAACCTGTTCGGTTATTTCATCCGGATCGAGCTTGCCGCGTTTAACCTTTTGCGCAATGGCACGCACTGCATCAACAATCTCGCTCCTGCCACTGTAGCTCAACGCAACAATAAGCGTCAGGCCAGTGTTTTTTGAGAGTGTATCCACGGTTTTTTTGAGCAGGCGCTGGATGTGCTCAGGTAACCGATAAATGTGCCCGATAACATCGAGTTTGACATTATGTTTTTGCAGTTCGGCTGTCTCGGTCTTGAGGTAGTGCGCAAGATATTTCATCAGCGCGTCAACCTCGTCCTTGGGCCGGTTCCAATTCTCCTGCGAGAATGCATACAGCGTGAGGTACTTGATGCCAAGCTCAGCAGCGGCCCTGACAATTGCGCGCGCAGATTCGGCTCCGACGCGGTGCCCTTCTACACGCGGCAACCCGCGCTGGCGCGCCCAGCGTCCGTTGCCGTCCATGATAATTGCTACGTGCTGCGGCAGCGCGGCGCGCGCCTGTGGACTGAGTTGTGGGGCGGTTGTCATTAAGCCCGTAATCTCATACTGTTATGACCACGAACCAGGCCGAGTGTTTGAAGACCGGCCAGGCGCAGCGCGTGTGCAGATATTGCTGGGCCAGTGGTGCGTGTGTTCATACGAAAATTGTTTGATGCCGGTCAGGTCCGACTGACACGATCCTGAGTTTTGCGCCACTCAACTCTGCGATTGCAGTTAAATATGCCCGTGCTTTGGCCGGCAGGTCTTTCCAACGCTGTGCGGCGCCTGTTGGTGTTTGCCATCCGGCAAATTCGGTGTACACAGGCTCGCATCGGGCCAACTGCTCGACGTCGGCCGGCACATGGTCGAACCTAGTTTTCCCGCATCTGTAACCGATGCAGACCTTGATCAACGGCAACGTGTCCAGCCCGTCTAGATTCGTGACTGCAAGTTCGTCAGCGCCGTTGATCATCACAGCCTGCCGGGTCACAACCGCATCGAACCAACCACAGCGTCGAGGCCTGCCGGTGGTCGAGCCGAACTCGCGCCCGAGCGAGTGCAGCAGATCGCTTATTGCATTGTCTTCGGTTGGCAATGGGCCTCCACCCACCCGGGTTGTGTATGCCTTCATCACACCTACTACGCGGTCGATGCAGTTTGGCGGCACGCCGGTGCCGCTGCATGCACCTCCTGCAGTTGTGTTCGACGAGGTCACATAAGGGTATGTGCCGTGGTCAATGTCGAGAAATGTGCCTTGGGCGCCCTCGAACAATATGTTTTTGCCGTTGCGCATTACCTTGTGCAGAAGCAAAACCGTGTTGGCAACCAACGGTTTGAGAAATGCACCGGCTGCGCGATACTGCTCGAACACTTGCTTGAATGAAAGTGGTTTGGCGCCAAGCGCACGTAAAACCTCGTTGTTTTCACGAACCCGGTCCCGAAGCTTTCTTTCGAATCGCTCGGGCTCAACTAGGTCAATCACACGCAGACCAACCCGGGCTGCCTTGTCCGCGTAAGCCGGGCCGATCCCGCGTTTTGTAGTTCCGATCCTATTCTTGCCCTTCAAAACCTCGCGTTGCGCATCTAGTTCGCGGTGGTACGGCAACACAAGATGCGCAGTCTCACTTAGCACAAGGTTGCTGTCCACTTTGACGCCCAACTTGCGCAGGCCTTTTATTTCCTCGACAAGGCTCACCGGGTCAACCACAACACCATTACCAATCACGCACAATTTGTTCCTGTGCAAAATGCCCGATGGCACGAGGTGCAGGACATATTTTTGCCCGCCAATAAACACCGTGTGACCTGCGTTGTTGCCGCCGGCATACCTGACAACTACGTCCGCACTTTCAGTCAACACGTCAATAATTTTTCCCTTACCTTCGTCGCCCCATTGTGTACCGACTATGATTGTATTTGGCATAAAAGACTGACCCTCTGTTTGGCTTACCTCAACCGGTGCGCTGCTGGCTCTTGCACCAAACACAAAGGCTCACACGTGCCCGGTTCACCAGCCTGCAGACTAATTGTTCAAAATTGCATAAACGAATTTCCCCGAATGCCCACAATTCGGCCAAAGCACAACCGCTTTGCAAAATGAACCTAGACAGCAGATTGCACAGTGTCAACGCAGGACGAAGGCGTGCGCCTGGAGCGTTAAATTGGTTGGTCAGACAACTCATGCAGGCTAGACTTGCCATTGCGGACCAAAAAACCGTACCGGAAGCAAAACTGCAATAAATCAACCACAAACAAGCTATGCAAATTCGCGTTTTGTTTTTGTTAATCGGGCTGGTGAGCTTAACAGGGTTTGGCATTGCACAAGTGCTGCGCATCGAAAGAACTAACGCGCCCACTGCAGATGACTTCAGGCCCAACGACCTGCGTGTGCCGGACGCATACTCGATAAGCGCGCCGCTCGAGCGTGTGGTTGTGGTGCGACTGAAACATCAGACCGATCTGCTCGAAGGACTAGCGCAAACAATCAAGCGGCAGAAAATCCGAAACGGTGTGGTTTTGGCCGGCATAGGCTCAGTCACAAGTTCGCACTATCATGTGGTCAGCAACCGGTCATTCCCTACTCAAAACACGTTCGTTAAAGACCCGGTCGGGCCCGCCGATATCATCAGCATGAACGGGTATATCATTGATGGGCGCGTGCACGTACATGTCACGTTTGCAAATGCCACAAACGCATTTGGCGGACATCTTGAACCTGGCACAACCGTCTTCACGTTCGCAATTGTCACAGTTGGCGTCTTTAGGGACGGGACCGATCTGAATCGTATAGACGACAAACACTATCGCTAACCGTAACGCGCAAACCCTGCACAAGCTAAGTGTCAGAACTCCGTTCCTAAAGCGTGGTCCAGGGCCACATGTACTAATTATGCAAAAGTTCAGGCAGATTTGGTTCTTGCAGCTGGTGGATGTCGGGTAAATCCTCTCCTGCGCCGATGTTAAAGCATAAAGGTCAAACCACCCCGGTAGCAAAGTTGCTAGTGACATCAAAGTCAAACCGCCCGAGCAAGATGTTGCCGGCCGTTTCTAGTCTCAACGGCTTTGTTTTGGCTCTGTTGCTCAGCTTGTGTGGACTGAACGCGCACGAGTACGATACACCCGTTACACCTAATGCATCGCCCCAGGCACAGTCGTTGATGGCGTTTCTATGGAGCGTTTATGGCCAGAAAATTCTGTCCGGCCAACATGAAAGCCACCGCGCCACAAATCTGCTCGGATTCGAACTGCAATACATAAAGGATGTCACAGGAAAGCTACCCGCCATACGGAGCATGGACTTTATTGAATGCACCGGTGCAGCTTCGGTTACGAAAAGCGAGACACCAGAGCAATTTGTCCAGCACGCAATCAACTGGTATCTGCATAGCAACGGAATAGTTATGTTGTGCTGGCACTGGCGAGCCCCAATCGGGCCACGCGCGTTTTACACGAAAGATACCAATTTCGATGTCGAACGTGCTGTGGCAGAAGGTACACCAGAACACATCTCAACATTGCGTGACATGGACGAGATTGCCGGTCTGCTTAAAAAGCTGCGTGACGCGCGTGTGCCTGTGTTGTGGCGGCCGTTGCATGAGGCGAATGGCAGATGGTTTTGGTGGGGCGCAAAAGGACCTGACCCGTTCAAGAAACTCTGGCGGCTTATGTTCGAGCGGTTTGTGCACGAGCACAGGCTTAACAATCTGCTTTGGGTATTTTCGCCAGGGGCGGCAATTGACCTTGCTGCGTGGTACCCAGGCGACGCATACGTTGATATGCTCGGACAAGATCATTACCCGTTGGACGGGAACCGCGAGCCTGCCAAGGACATTTTCGTTGAACTGAACGCTTTGCGCGGGGGCACAAAACTGGTCGGGCTATCTGAGAACGGGCCGATACCGGACCCGGACGAGCTGATTCATCAAAAGGCGCCCTGGCTGTGTTTTGTGACGTGGTCAGGACGCGTGCTTACCCGACACAACTCAAAGGAGCAATTGCAGGCAGTTTATAATCACCCGTATGTGCTCACGCTTGGGCAGTTACCGGACTTGAAACGGTTTCCGTATCCGCGGGTGGGCCGGCCTGTGCAGCTCGGTTTCCCGGTGCAAATTGACCAACTGCCAGTCGGTGGTCCGGGCAGACTACCCGTTGTTGTTGCAGTGCAAGACGCACGTGGCCGCACTGTTCGGGCAGGCAAATTCAACGTGACGCTTTCTTTGGCCACTGATAGCAGGGGCAAATCGTTGGCCGGCACAACCGACGCATGGACAGTGAATGGAGTTGCAGAATTTCCGGACATTCGTATCGAACAACCAAGCGTTAATTACGCGTTTGTTGCCTCGGCAAAGCGATTGCGCTCCGGCAAAAGCCACCAATTCGAGGTCGGCCCCGGCAGCGGCCTGGTGCGGCAATGGTGGTTTGGCATACCCGGAATCGAAACCGCCGATTTGCTTATGCCGGCCACAACACCCTCCGGATGCGAGAGTCTCGGTAAAGCGCTCGAAGTTCAGTTTGAGCCTGTCACAAACTACGCAACACGTATTTCGGGCTACCTCATACCCCCAATGACAGGCGAATATGTTTTCTGGCTCGCAAGCCTTCCGACTGCCGAGCTGTGGCTTGCCACAAATCGTTCGCCTGAAAGCAAAAGATTGCTTGCGACTGTGACGCCTTCTACCCCATACGCAAAATGGCCGCACATCAACGAGGCGCAATCCGTGCCTGTCACCCTCCAGTCAAACCATAAGTACTACATCGAAGTTGTTCAAAAGCAAAAGACAGGCTCGACACATCTGTCTGTCCGCTGGCGGTTGCCAAACGGCACCGAAGAACGACCTATACCAGCCTGGCGACTTTTGCCTCCTGAACCGTGATTTGGAATTGAAACCGTTTCAGAGACCAAAAATCTTACGTGCCGTGACTACACGGGAATTCAAACAACAACTGGCTCAACTGCAAAAGCAGTATCACGCACTGGTGCAAAGGCGGAACCGGCCAATCAAACCTTGCAACGGCATTTTCGTTCGGTACCAATACCCGGTGCTGACAGCCGAGCACGTGCCTCTGTTTTGGCGGTATGACCTTGACCCTGCCCAAAACCCGTTTCTGATGATACGCCTCGGCATAAACAGCGTGTTCAATGTCGGAGCAATCGAGTTCAATCACCGTATCATTCTCATGGCGAGGGTCGAAGGGTGGGACCGTAAATCGTTCTTCGCAATTGCAGAAAGCACAACCGGCATAGACAGGTTCAAGTTTTGGGATTACCCAGTTCAAATCCAGCCGGCCGACCCGGCCGAAACAAATGTTTATGACATGCGGCTCGTCAGGCACCAGGACGGCTGGATTTACGGTGTGTTCTGCGCAGAGCGACACGACGATTCACAGCCCGATGACCCGACTGCGGCAGTTGCACGATGCGGGATTGTCCGCACAAAAGACATGCTGTACTGGGAACGGCTGCCAGACCTTAAAACACCCGCACCACAGCAACGCAACTGCGTGTTGCACCCCGAGTTTGTCAATGGCAAATATGCCTTTTACACACGACCAATGACCGGCTTCGCCGCTGCCGGCATAAGTCCAGGCATCGGATTCGGCCTCTGCGACGACATCGAGAACCCGGTTATCGACAAAGAAAAGATCATTGACCCGTGTGTGTACCATACGATCAAAGAAGCCAAGAATGGCCTCGGCCCTGCCCCTATAAAAACACCAAAAGGTTGGTTGCATCTCGCCCACGGTGTTCGTAACACAGCAGCCGGTATGCGATATGTCCTGTACATTTTCCTGTGCGATTTGAATGATCCAAGCAAGGTGATTGCCGCGCCAGGCGGCTATTTTATGGCACCTGAAGGCGATGAACGCGTGGGTGACGTGTCGAATGTATTGTTCAGCAACGGCTGGGTTGCACGGTCAAATGGAGAAGTGTTTATCTACTACGGCGCATCCGACACGCGCACGTACGTGGCCACAAGCACAATTGACCGGTTGCTGGATTACGTGCTTAACACACCCGCAGACGCACAGCGCTGGTGGCAATGTGTCGAGCAACGGCGCAAACTCATAGACAAAAACCTGCGCTTACAACACGGTGCCCAAAAACTTAAACGCCACGCAGCAAACACCAGGAGACATTGAACACACCCGCATACGTGTGGGAGGATCGATAAGATACTGTACTGCGCCCCGCTAATGGGCGGGTTGCGTGTTGGCGTAGTGTCTGCAGTGAATACTGCACCCCACTCAAACGGGTAACCCCTCGCAAGTCTCGGCGGTTCGAAGATAAGGTAGTCGAAATCGGATTTTTTATCCTCTTTAGTTCGCAAGCGAATTGCGCTCGCCAGGACAATATACATTTGTCAGCATGAGCTCTTGGTTTCATACGGTGCAATCCAAGTACCACACACCTCTGGTCCAACAGTCGCGGGAACAACCCTGCCAAACATGTCTGCCCTCCTATCAAGCAAGCTACATGCGTGCTATTGTTCTGGTACAGAGGGCAAACAATCTGACTCCTACCGGTCAATTTCTTGGGAACGGTACATTGCTCTCCGCGTCCGGAATCAAACCGCAATGGGCGCCGAAGTGATCTGATTTTAGGAAAAAACCGAACGTGCCGCTGGTGTTTTGCTCGCAGCTCTGAGCTAAACTTGCAGGTGCGTTGGTCGCGCATGCGCGGGACTTTCCGACCAAAATCCGGCTGTAAATCCAGGCTCAATACCGCATAGGATTCAGACCCACGACCGCGCTGCACATGATTCGGACTTGCGCAACGGGTCACCGTCGCATTAGCCTTGCGCGTAATTCGGAAGGTCAACGCTGCGCGAACTGCATGCGATGAAATTGCTTGTTTTTGCCCACACGCCGCCGCCGCACCACGGCCAAAGTTACATGGTCAAGCTCATGCTAGAGGGGTTCGGCGGTAACCAACGCGGCAGGCACCGAAACGGCCCAACCGCGTCGGTCCAAACCAGCTACGGCATCGAGTGTTACCACGTCAATGCACGGTTGTCGCGTGACCTAGAGGACATCGGCGAATTCAGGTTTGGCAAGGTATTGCTGTTGTTGTGGTACTGTCTGCAGGCGATCTGGTGCAGGATCAGGTACGGTGCCGATACGATGTACTACGTGCCTGCACCTGGCAAACGGTCAGCGCTGTTCCGAGACTGGCTTGTGATGCAGTTGTGCCGGCCATTCTTCAAAAGGGTCGTGTTGCACTGGCATGCTGCCGGCATGGGCAAATGGCTAGAAACTAACATGCAAATGCGCACCCGTATCATCACATACCGTGCGTTGCGCGAGGTCGACCTGAGCATTGTGTTGTCCGAATACAATAGACGCGACGCTGAAAAACTCTGGGCTAAACAGATCAAGGTTGTCCCAAACGGTATCCCGGATCCGTGCCCTGATTTCGAACACACAGTGTTACCGTGGCGCCGCGCGCGTGTGGCTGCACGGCGAAAATTGCTCTCGGGCAATTGTCTGACGCACAAAGAGGTTGAACGGTGTGGGGGTACCCCGCACATATTCAAGGTGTTGTTTCTCGGCCATTGTACGCGTGACAAAGGCCTGTTCGACACGCTTGAGGGAGCTGAGCTTGCCAATCAAAAACTTGCGCGTGAAAACGTCCCAATCCGAATTCAAACAGTTGTAGCAGGTGGGTTCATGCACCCAGATGAACAAGCCGAGTTCTCAAACCGGTTGAAAGGTCAAAATCACCTGGTTCTCCCCGCTTTCAAGCTTGTGCCTGAACCAGGTCAACCCGCCCCAGACACATCAATTCCACAAACTCAAAGCCGCTTGGACAAGGTTACTTACGTTGGGTTTGTTTCAGGTGACGCCAAGGCAAAAGTTCTACGTGAATGCGATTGTTTCTGTTTCCCGACCTATTACCATGCCGAAAGCTTCGGGCTGGTCATACTGGAAGCAATGGCATTCGGATTACCAATCGTGACCAGCCGGTGGCGGTCCATCCCGGAAATTTTACCTGCGGATTATCCGGGTCTGATCGAACCGCGCAAGCCCGAGCAAGTTGCGGATGCGCTGGTCAGAATGCTCACGTTTGATTCTGGCGAACTGTTGCGTGCACGGTTCCTCGAGCGGTTCACACTCGCGCAATACCTAAACGGGCTGGCTGAAGCGATTCGAGGCCTTGAAACGCCTGCTGGTGCCTCCGCCCCGGCTACTGCAAGCCAGTACGCCGGTTGAGCATACCCGGCAAATTGATTGCAAGAACGCACCAGTGAGTTACCCTAACGACAGTGAAAGTTGGTTTGCTCCAACTCAACTCTACCGTAGGCGATTTTGCCGGTAATGTAACCAAGCTGGTTGCAGCCTATCAACGCGCCTGTGCGCAGGGCGCTGAGTTTGTGGTTGCACCCGAGACCTTTCTGTGTGGTTACCCTGCGCGCGACCTGTTGCTACGCACGGATTTTGTTGAGGCAAACTTGTCGGCTCTTGCAGAGGCAGCCACGCAGATTGGCCGTGTGCCACTTTGCGTCGGGTATGTGGACAAAAATACCGCACAACCGGGTCGGCCATTGCACAACTCGGTTGCCGTACTACACGCGGGCAAGATTGTCTGGCGCCAACACAAAACGTTGCTCCCGAGTTATGATGTGTTCGAGGAGGACAGGTATTTCGAGCCTGCCGACTCAGTGCAACCATTCGAGTTTGGCGGCCGACGCTTTGGAATCACAATCTGCGAAGACATTTGGAACGACGAGGATTTCTGGCCGCAACGGTTGTACCGGCGTGACCCTGTCAAAGAACTCATCACTCAAGGCACCGACATCATTGTCAACATTTCCGCCTCGCCGTGGCATCTCGGCAAGGAAAAAACGCGCCTGGCCATGTTAAGACGCGTAGCCAAAGACGAGCGTGTACCACTTGTGCAGGTTAACCTTGTCGGTGGCAACGATGAACTTGTTTTCGACGGGCACAGCGTCGTGTTAAATGGTAGGGGTGAGTTGGTTGCGCTCGGCAAACCATTTGCCGAAGACATCATTGTGGCTGATGTGGATGAACAAACTGCACCCGACCAGCTCGAATGGCCCCCGATTGAACAGCAACTTTGGGCAGCGCTGACACTCGGCTTGCGCGATTATGTCCGCAAGTGCGGATTTAGGTCGGTTGTGATCGGGTTATCGGGCGGGATTGACTCGGCTCTGACAGCAGTTTTGGCTGTTGATGCGCTCGGGCCGGAAAATGTGTTGGGTGTGTCAATGCCTGGTCCATACTCAAGCGTTGCAAGTCGTACAGACGCCGAACAGTTGGCAAAGAACCTCGGGATCAAGCTCGAGGTGCTGCCGATCAACCCCGCGTTTGAAGCGCTTAGGCAGCAGTTGGGTGATGTGTTTGCCGGACGCGAACCCGATGTCACCGAGGAAAACATCCAGTCACGATTGCGCGGGCTTGTTTTGATGGCGCTGTCGAACAAGTTCGGTTCGCTAGTATTGACAACGGGCAACAAATCCGAGCTTGCGGTTGGTTATTGCACGCTTTATGGCGACATGTGCGGTGCGCTGGCTGTAATTGGCGACCTGTTCAAGACCCAGGTGTACAAGCTTGCCCGATGGATAAACTGCCATAGAACCGTTATCCCGGAAAACTCGATTCTCAAGCCCCCTAGCGCAGAGCTGCGCCCGAACCAAACCGACCAGGATTCACTGCCGCCGTACGAAGTCCTCGACAGCATCCTGGGACTTTACATCGAACGCAATCTTTCGAAAGAGGAGATAATCCAGCTCGGGTTTGACCCGCGAACCGTGAACGATGTGATCAACAAGATCACATTTAGCGAGTTTAAGCGGCGTCAGGCTGCGCCAGTGCTGAAAGTTTCACCACGTGCATTTGGCATGGGCAGGCGCATCCCGATTGCACAACGGTTTCGCGCCGGCCAAATATGAGTTTCTAACACGAACCCAGTGGTGCCCGATGAAATTCTCGATTGTCACACCAAGCTTCAGAAACTCACAGTGGCTCAAGCTGTGCATTGCATCTGTAGCAGATCAACATGGAGTCGAGCTTGAACACATCGTCCAAGACGCTGGGTCCGACGACGGCACGCTCGACTGGCTACCCCACGACAAGCGCGTCCGTGCGTTCATCGAGAAAGACAACGGCATGTACGACGCTATAAATCGCGGTTGGCGGCGTGCTACCGGCCAGATTTTGGCATACCTCAACTGCGACGAACAATATCTGCCGGGGGCACTAAAGGCTGTGGCTGAGTTTTTCCGTAAACACCCTGAAACTGACGTTGTGTTTACGGACACGATTGTGGTTGACAAAGACGGCAAGTTTATCTGCTACCGCAAATCGCTTGTGCCATGGCGCAACGTAGTTTGGGTGTCGTTCCCGGTTTTGACCTGCTCGACTTTTCTGCACAGACGCGTGCTTGACCAGCACGGTGTTTACTTTGACACGCGCTGGCGCGACCTAGGAGACTTTTTCTGGGTACACGAAATGATCCAGCGCAAACTCAATATGCGCGTGCTCAGGCATTTTACGTCGGTGTTTACCGATACAGGCGTAAACATGAACCTCGGCCCAAACGCACAACGTGAACGCCAACTCAAAAATGAAATGACACCGCGTTGGATATGGCAGCTTCGGTGGCCGCTGGTGCAATTACACCGTGCACGACAGGTCTTACGCGGATTGTACTTCCAGAAACCGTTCAGCTACGCGATTTACACACTGCAAAGTCCCGACAAACGCACCGTGTTCCATGTCCAAAAACCAACCGGTATTTGGTGGAGCCGGCACTGAGCTGGCGCCTTGCCCAAGCCAAAAACATTTCTCTGTGCTACAACACAACCAGTCAATCCAAAAAGAGCAATCGCCCGGCTTCAGCCGGTTTATAACGGCTGTGTTCGACGGCTGGTCAAATGCAGGCATTGATTTTCTTGTACTGCGCAATTACGAGGGCTTGCCGCAAAAGACCACAAACGACATTGATGTGTTGGTTGCAAAACACCAACTTACACTCGCCGAACAAACACTGATCTTGCTCGCAGCTCACGAAGGTTACAGCCTGGTTAATAGGACCGAATTTGTCCCAGTATCGCTGCATTTTGCGGACCTACAGACCGCTGACCAAGTGCATTTCGACCTGTTCGTTGACATGCGCTGGCACAGTTTTGAGTTCATCCGGTGCAACGATTTTTTGAACCGCAAAATACAACGCGGTAATTTCTGGATACCGCACCCTGCAGATGAAGCTTGCACAAACCTGCTCGGGTACCTGGTTTACAGGGGGCGTGTCAGGGACAAATACAAACGTAGCATCGTCGCTGCATTCCGGATATACGCAAACGCCGCGCGCGCGCTCCTAACCGAGTCATACGGCGAAGAACTAGCACAGAAGCTTGTCAGGCTGGCCATTCAAGAGAAATGGTCCGATATCGAGGCCATGACCCGGAAACTACGCGCTGCGCTGCTTGTGCGCCTTGTTACACGGCGTCCGCTAAAAACCCTTGCGGTTATTACGACTGACACCGCCCGATTCGCGCGGCGCGTACTTCGGCCTGCCGGTTTGATGGTTGTGTTACTTGGCCCCGATGGGTGCGGCAAAACTACAATTGCAAAAGCAATCTTTGCGGGTTTGGCTGCCACGTTTTACTCCGCAAAAAGCGTGCATTACCACTGGAAACCGAAGCTCCTGCCCCGGAAAGCAAAAAATGCGCAGTCAGTCGTCACCAACCCGCATGGTCGGCCCCCGCGCAACCCGGTGTTCTCGCTCGTGTTTTTTGGTCTGCACTGGGCTGAGTTCGTGCTGGGCTCGATACTAAAAATTTGGCCGGTGCTTTTCCGGGGCGGGCTGGTGTTAATCGAGCGATATTACCACGATTTCTTCGTTGACCAAGCGCGTTACAGGTTGCGTGTGCCGAAAGTTCTGGCCTGGCTCGGGTATCTGTTTGTGAAAAAACCGGACCTTGTGTTGCTGTTGGACGCGTCTGTTGATGTGTTGCGCACGCGTAAACAGGAAGTAAGCACAAGCGAAACCGAGCGCCAACGCAATGCATACCTCGAGCTTGCTGCAAAAACCAAAAACGCAGTTGTAATTAACGCGGCTCAGCAGCCGGAACACGTTGCTGCAGACGCAATTAAAGCAATTTTAACCTGCCTAGCTGCACGCGCACAACGGCGCACAGAGCAACAAACCGGTAACACCACAACCCAGGAAACACATTGCCACGTGACTGAAATCGCACAGCACAATCAACTCGATCGGGCCGACCAGTGACGAATCGGGTTGCCTCAAACTGTCTCATTGCACACACTAGGGCAATGGTCATGGTCGGTCGCTCAAACAAGGTCTGCTTCACCAGTTTTTATACCGCATGAAGCTCCTAAATCTAGGCTGTGGCGCGCGGACATGCCCACGCCAGGAAGTCATCAACATTGACTGGTCGCCTTACCTGTGGCTCAAACGGAACCCTGTGCTGCGGCACGTTGCGCCACTGGTGCTTCGCGGCGAACAACTCCGACGTTTCAAAGCTATCAGCCCCAACATACTGGTGCACGACCTGCGTAAACCGTTGCCATTCTCGAACGACTCGGTTGACGCGGTCTATCATTCGCATGTGCTAGAGCATTTCGACCGCGAGTTTGTGGATGGGTTCCTGTTGGAAATCAAACGCGTACTTCGACCAGGCGGGATCCAAAGGATTGTTGTGCCGGATTTCGAACAACTCTGCAGACACTACATCAACCATATCTCGATTGCCGAAACAAACCCAAAGGAAGCTCAATCGCATGAGCAATACATCGCTGCAATCATCGAACAATCCGTCCGACGCGAAGCATTCAGCACACGCAACCTGCCGCCCATACAGAAACGGCTTCTGACCCTGCTTTTCGGCGACGCACGCAGACGCGGCGAAACGCACCAGTGGATGTACGACCGCATCAGCATAGTTACATTGCTCACCCGACTCGGGTTCCGTGACCCGCAAATCTGCAGTTTCAATACAAGCGCAATCCCCGACTGGAACAGTTACGGCCTTGATTGTAACCCTGACGGTACACCAGCAAAAAAGAACTCGCTCTATGTCGAGGTGCGCAAGTAAAGCTACAAAAACACCACAGTCGGATTGCGGCATGGCGGCCGCGCAGGTGCGGAGTCAGTCGCCCCTCGTTTATCCGGCACTACACTGGCGGACCAGCAGGACGTATAGGCCTGTGCCCACATGTGCTTCGTTGACACATATAGCTGTGCCGTCGGGTTCGCACCGGTATCTGAGTGGCGTGGGCAAACTGCTTCGAGAGCGTATGCGGCCGTTCTGCAGTGTCCGGGGGCAGACCGAGCACCCGGAATGTTTCGCCGCAGTTTACGGTGGGCTACTCTCGCAAGTGCGCGATCAGCGGTCTGTACCCCTACGTCAAACAGCAGCCCGCTCAGAGTACGTGCTTTGCCAATATCAGCATAATTGATCAAATGGCAACCAGCCTAAACGCACAGTGGGACAAATTGTTCGGCACAGCCCCCGATAGCACGTCGGCTGTACGGTTCGAGTGGCTCGTGCTGCGCAAACGCGGGCATGCATTCCTATTTTTGCCGTCAACGGCGCGATTCGCGTATCGAGCACTCATGGTTTACCCGGCTCAAACGCCATTTGCCCGTGCTGCCCGAGCATGCCTACGCGGAGCGTTCCGGCTACACCTGCCAGTGCCGGTCCAGCGCGAATGTTGGGCTGCGTGTGCGGAAAACGAATTTGTAAAATTCCTCGCAGCGCTTGTTGGTATTGCGCCTGGCGCACTTCCAACCCCCGCAGTTCTAGCAGGTAATCCCGCCGGCCCCGGTCCCAGATACATGTTACTCATTAGCGACCCAAAAGGGGTTCCAAAAGTTGTCGTGAAAGCAGGTACATCACAGGCTGCCAAAGAGTTGATCCGGGCTGAAGTCAACATACTTTCGCAGTTGCCTGCTGGGCTTACGGGCACCCCGCGTGTCTTGGCCACGTTTAAGTCCGAGCATCTAGAGGCATTCGCGCTTGAGTTTTTTGCCGGTGATTCACCGCGCACAAACAATCCACGGGTCCTGGGTGAGCTTCTTGGAAGTTGGATCGATATAAACCGAACCGTGCGTATCGCAGAGATACCATCTTGGAAACGATTGGTACAGGCTTGCGGTGGGCTCAGCGCATTCAAACCCCTGGCCAATGCCCTGGCCGACCACGAGGTGCATCCGGCTGTTTGGCACGGCGATTTTGTGCCGTGGAACATCAAGGTGAACCCTAAGGACGGTCGTTGGACTGTGCTCGACTGGGAACGCGCTGAGCTAATTGGTATGCCTGCTTGGGACTGGTTTCATTACGTCGCTCAGACCGAGATACTTGTCAACAAATGCACAGCTAAAAAATTGCTCGGGAAAGTCGAATCGCTTTTGGCAGCCGACCCGTTCCGCACTTATGCTGCTCGTGCACAAATTACCTATATCGCTCGGCTGCTGTTGCTCGCCTACCTTCAGTATAACAACACAGTCATCCAGCCCGCTGAAGGACTAACGACAGCAAAAGAATTGCTAGATCTGCTAAGTTTCGCGTCCTAAACGCGTAAACCTGAAAATTTGAAATGCGTGGGAAAGCACACCCGCCCTATGATGTCGCTGGAGGTGTCTGGCTGTGCATGCCCACACGCAGCTAGGGCTTGCGTCCAGCACATTTGCGCGCGGCGTGCTGGTCGGTTCGGCAACCCAATATGTTCTGGCGGTGTTTTGCGCAAGGGCGCACAAAACTGCACGCGGGCCGTGTGCGTTCCCCATGCAACAAAGTAACCCGGGCTAAGTGGCGCAGTTACAAGGTGAAAGCGCTGTAATTTGTGGACGCGCTTTCCACCGAGCACTATATCACGTGGAGTACATTTCTTACTCCCCAATTCGCGTTGAAGAAATCCCAAAGCAACAAGTCTGGACAGTAGGAGCAGCGCCGAGCGTCCCCTACACTAGCACCTCGTGATCTATTTGTTCTTGCCCCAGGCTGTATTTACTGATGCAAGCGCAGGGTCATACGGCCCGCGCAATGGCGAGCAAGTTCTGCCCGATCGGCGGCGCACAAACCCGCACCTCGATCCAATTAACAACCGGGAAGATGAACCTGTCAAAAACTCGGATGGCGTTTGCGTCAAAATGTCGGCTGCGCAAGAGCCGGAAATTGATAAGCCAACCCCAGTACCCTGCAAAATTATAGTACCGAATTCGGTGAACGCGGAATCCAGCCGACTCGAGTTTTCTTCCCAACACAGCCCTGCTGTAGCGCCGATAATGCCCAAAACGCGCATCAATGGGCGAAAAAAGCTCGGCTCGTGCAGGGACAAACAAACAAAGCGTTCCGCGTCTGGCTAATAGATGCTGACGCCAGTGCCGTAGTTCGGTTGAATCATCTTCAATGTGTTCCAGAACATTAACGCTGACTATGCAATCGAACCCATCGCCGATGGGTATGTCCTGTATCGTACCATGCACCACGGCCAGCTTTGGAAATTGTTCTCTCAAAACGGCGCAAAACCTGGCATCAGGCTCAACTGAAACAAGCTCTGTGATCGAAGGACAACGGATAAGCTCACTTGTGATTTGGCCGATCCCCGCCCCGATCTCCAGCACACGCCCATGAATATGCGGGGCAAATTCTTTTATCAGCGCGCGACGATAGTTCCGAGCTTGGGCCAACGCAGCAAATTCAAACTCGGCCACAGCATCGGAGCCGGACGCGTATTCACTCATGAGTGACCAACAGGTTGTATTTTACAACGCACCACAATGCATGAAACCCGTCGCGCCAATTTATTTTTTTCCCCTCCGCGTAGGTTCGACCAAAATACGAGATTGGAACTTCGTAAATTCGAACTTTTAACCGGGCTATTTTTGCCGTGATTTCGGGTTCAAACCCGAATCTGTCCTCGCAAATTTTGATCTTCTGAATCACCTCGCGGCGGAACGCTTTGTAACATGTCTCCATGTCTGTAAGATTCAGATTGGTCGCCATGTTCGACAACGTCGTGAGAATCTTGTTACCCAATGAATGCCAGTAGTAAAGCACCCTATGCCCTCCGGGACTACCCAGAAACCGCGAGCCGAAAACCACATCTGCTTTACCGGCAAGAATTGGCGCCAATAAAAGATGATACTCGGCGGGATCGTACTCGAGATCCGCGTCCTGAATCAGCACAATCGGGGCCGTTACCAAGCTGAGCCCAGTCCGAATCGCCGCGCCTTTGCCCCGGTTTCTCTCGTGTCGCACCACGACCACACGAGAATCTTGTTTTGCTACCGTCTCGACTTTTTCTTTCGTGCCGTCTGTGGAACCATCGTCTACAACAACCAATTGCTGAACTGGGCGCTGCGCCAGCACAATCCGGATCACATCTGCCACAGTAGCAGCTTCATTGTAAACTGGCATCACAACCGACAAACAGGGTTCTATGTGCACATTGGACACATACTGGGTCATAGTCGAATCGCCACGCATGAGTAGATTAACCAATATTGTTGTTTTCAACCGTCCCTGCCTGCGACAACCTCACAAACACCGTTCGCACACCGCAATTGGTCTGGGCGCGACTCGGCGGTATCGCGTTTCTTACAGAATGACACCCAGCAAAACATTTTTATTCCAAAAATCCGCGTTCCGACCCAGTATTGCGACTCGTTCAATCCGATTACAACCGGAAAGTCTTTTTGGTGTGGTTGCCCAGCCCTAAACAAATTTGAATATTACGCATTCGCTGGCCAGACAAATTATTACCGCAGTTTCACCAAGTACCACGTCTCGGGCGTGCCCGAGGCGCGGACATCAAGCGAAAATGTCTGGATTACCTCCGCATTCTGTTTTTCAAGCCATTCCGAAAGCGAACTGGTAAACGGCCAGTTCGGCCCCCGCTGCACATGAGACCAGTCGAACGCGCCATGCTTCACAACAATAAACTTGATACCTTTGGCGCGCAGTTCTTCTGGGGTGTCGCGCGCACACACATGCACAATTTTGCGTGTGCCCCACGGCATCCAGAGTGAAGCTTCAGGGTCGTCCCAAGTGACCAACCCGAGCACCTTTGCATCTGCCGGCAACAGATTGCGCACACGCGCGAACGCATCCGTGCGCCTGCTGTAAGTGGAGTAAACTCGTAAAGCCCGAATTATATACGGATTTGTTTGGTTTGACCCGCCCAACTTTGTCAGCACCAATTCCGCCGGCCAAAGAGGCCGATGTGGCGATAACACAACCAGCGCCCCGGCTATGACAAACACCGCCGTAGCAGAAATACGCCACCATGTTTTTTTGACAACCATGACTTGCGCCGGGCTTGTCAACATGACCGCCAACAAAAGTGGATAATACGGCGTCAGATACCGCACCGGATTAAACCAGCCTGCCTTTGCCATAAACACAAAAAGTGAAATGTACGTGGCAACAAAAATCCATAATTGTAATGGCGTAAGCGCGGGGCTAGGTTCGAGTCCATTGATGCTTGAGCCCCGCTTTGACACAAGCTTCAGCCTTCGGACAGCAAAAAGGCTTGCAATCGTTAAAACTGTAACTCCAAACCCAACGCCTGCGCATTCCTCCGCCTGCAATTCGTAAAGTCTGACTCGTGTACTAACCGCCACAAAGCATTTCTCAAGATGTGCAATCACATTGGTGGGGATTAACCCGTTTACCCACAAATTCACCTTTTCTGCCATGGGAAATATCGGCGGCGCCAAGTTATAAAATGGAATTGCAGCCGCATTAAACACAAAACGCGTCAAAGGATACCCGCGACAGAATCCGTCCGGTAGCATTTCAGCGCTTCGGCCGGTCCAATCCCCTGAATATTTGATGTTTAAAACCGCTGTTGGTACAAAGGAGCAGAACACCGCCACCAACATTACCGAGGCAATTGTAACTGGGCGCCGCAGTGCAACGCGTGCTGCGGGCAGCAGTGCAACTGCGCAAGCCAAGAGCAAGGGTAAGTTGGTGTACTTTACACTCGTCATGAGCGCCGCCGACAAAACCGCCAAGGCGAAATATCTGAACTTGCCAGATTCCTTGGCGCGTAAGGCGAAATCAACCGCAGCAAGCGCAAACGGCGCGCCGAAAATGTCGTTTGCAGCACCGCCAGCTTGAAGCACGTAACAGTAACCCGTTGGCAAAAGCCACATCCAAAACCATGCCACACGACGTTTTATCCCCAAGCGCGTGAAAACGCTCAAGATCAAGCCCGGTAGCAATAGAAACGATATTGTATTTGGCAAAAAAACGAGCCGGTACGATTCGGTGAAAGCGATCAGCGGCGCCGAAACCCACTCGATACCACACGGACGCGTGTTAAGCTGGTTAAACGCGGTATGAATCCAGTGCCAGCGTTCTTCCGACAGCCAGTGCAAAACGCGCGGAATCCGATATGCAAGCGCGTCGTGGTTCGTCGGACCGTGAAACAACCCTCCTGCAATTGCCAGCGCTGCAAGAATCAGATATGCAAGAGGAAACGCGCGGCTGAATCGCCGGTAAATCTTTCCAGGGCGAATTTTCGGGAAAAGACTTGGGCCACCGTATCTGCGCCACAGAACCAACGTAACCGCGCCAGCCGCAAGTGCAACAGCATAACCTGTTCTGTTCAGTTGATGAATCGCAGACAGACCCCAACCCACACAATGCAGGTACGCACATAATAACACCCACCAACCTGCTAGCCCAAGGCGTGTTGCTCGCTCAGTATCCATGACGAAAATGCAGCCGGCTCACGCACCAATTTCACGCCCCTTCCAATACCACGCTGGCCCGTGCTTAACAAGCGCAACATTTTTCCATGCGATTCCGTGCCTCTGGCAAACATGCCGCCTGAGTATGCCGATCTAACTTGCGGGCAGCATCTTGACAGCAGACCAGTCGGCTTTTCGGCGAGCCAATCATACCACACAAAATGCGTGGCCCCTGCGCGTCGGCAATTAAACCACAGAGATGCTTAGACGCACAGACAATGCGGATGGGTCGGTGAAAAAAGCGTGCTGCTGACATCTAGCCAGTAGCAGGCAACTAACTTTTGTGAACGCCTCGGCAAGCTGTCCCTACCGGCATATCTTTTGTGGTCGAAACCCATGGCACCATGCATCCGCTCACTTTCTGCGTGCATAGGCGTGAGTTGTAAATCCTTCGCTAGGAATGCTCGTACTCACACAAGCGACACCTGTTTCGGGCGGTCGTCAAATCCGCTCTGGGTGCCGGCGGACGCGCGGCTTTGCGTCCCGCACGTTACCGGCATAGCGCGTCCACCAAATTGGTAACAAATCTGTGCACGCGGCTTTTGCGGCTGCCCCGTAAGATTGTCCTTGCTGGATCAACTTTCGCTTATTTGGGGTGCATTCGTGTCCCACGGCTCCGCGGACACGCAAATTCTCGCAAACCCGGTATCCCCCAAGGTGCGCGATCACCTTACCAACCCAGTAATTAGCATTTAACAACCGCAGCTACGTTGGGTCTGTTCAATCGCAACTTGAATTTCGCGGCCAACACGGCCAAGACACAGCTTGCAGCACACACTGCACCTTTTGCTTGCCCCCATTCATGCGTGAATGAATCAACGTGCGCTTTGACAATCGCATATGCCGCAGGTATTTTTGCGGCGGAAATGCGTCGAACTGCGCTTTTGTTTTCGCTGCTTGCGTGCCTGTTTGAGGTGGAAATAACACCAGCTTCCATCCTGTACGACAGCTCGTACGGGTATCGGTTGCCCAGCCCGCCTGAGGTTGCGGTTTGGTGGTGCGAGGCAACCTGGAAAGTCGGGCGCGAGCGTGCTCTGCCGCAGGCAACCAACACCGCTGTCCAAATCGAAGCCGCACGAAACGAATACGAACCGTTCCAGCTTGTGCTACGGCCCCAGGTTACCCTGAGCAACGTGACTGTGTCAGCTGGCAATCTTGTGCGGCAGGGTGGTCCACCAAACGCAACAATCTCAGCCACAAACATCCAAGTCTGTCTGGTGGAATATGTGCCTGTGGCCGAGGCAAGCGATGAATTTGGCGCGCCAGGGTGGTACCCCGACCCGTTGTTTCCGCTGTCCGGCCCTGTAACACTGGCTGCTCAAACCAATCAACCGTTCTGGATAACGGTTTATGTGCCAAAGGATACTCCGGCTGGATTGTACACCGGCACCATAACCGTAAATGTCGGATGGGCAATCCCTGTTCCTATCAGGTTGCGCGTGTACGATTTTACGTTGCCCGATGTCACCCACACGCGCTCGGCATTCTACGTAAGCCTCGAAACACAATGGCACGGGCCGCTTACGACCCAGCAAAAAAACCAGCTATGGGACATTTACATGGAAAACTTCCGTGCACACCGTGTAGCTCCCTATTCGCCTCATTTTTACGCTCCCATTAAATGGTCCTACGCTGACGGCGATTTTGCAGTTGATTTTGTTGAGTTCGAGAGCGCAATGAAAAAATATCTGGGCGAGTTCGCCTTTAATGCGTACAACCTGATGGGGCACAAGTCGCCTCTTTTCCCTTTCACGTTGGGTGACTACCCTGCTTTTTCGCCTGAATACGGACTTTTGCTTCAAAAACTCATGAACAAAATTTGTGCACGGCTCCGAGAAAACGGGTGGTTCGATGCAGCTTATTGCTATTGGCTCGACGAACCCAACTATACAAACTTGGAGTTCTGCATAGCAGGCATGAACACAATCCTTGCATCAGCCCCAGGCTTGAAAAGACTTGTGACAATTGCATCTTTCCCACCGTTTGAAGAATTGCTCCCGAACGTGGATATTGCGGTTCCACTGATGCATCGTACTTATTACGACGGCTACCAACAAAAGCAACATCTCGGAGACGAATTGTGGGGGTACCTGGCTTGTTACCCGAAACATCCGGCCCCCAACCTTTTCATAGACCACCCGGCAGTCAACCACAGAATCGTTTTCTGGTACGCAGAAAACCGTTCTATAAGCGGCCTCCTTTATTGGGGTGTAAACTACTGGCCGACAAATGTGTGGCAGATGCCAAAGGCACGAGAAGACGTGCCAAACGGCGACGGCTTGCTGTGGTACCCACCCGTGCGGTCGCTTCCAACAAATCCAGTTGTAACACCGCCTATCAACTCCCTACGGTGGGAACTGATAAGAGAAGGTCTCGAAGACAGAGAATACTTTTGGCTCCTCAGGCAAGCTATAACCAACGCACTGGTTCGCATCGGCCCAGAATCTGAAGCTGTCCACTCCGGCATAGCAGCCCTTAATTCAGGCCTGGCCATTGCCGTAAGTTTAACCAACCTCGCTGGTTACAGTCGAGATCCCATCGCACTCTACTCTCGCAGGCGGAGCATAGCGGACGCGATCGAACTGCTGGATACTGGCGTACCTTTCTTTGTCAGGCACCCGAACTCGAGCGCTGTGCATTTTGGGGAGGTCGTCAAGTTGTACTCTGAAGCTCTAGGCTGGCCAATGCCGAACTACCAATGGCAATTGAACGGTAACGATCTGCCGGGGAAAACAAATGCTACATTGACGATTACAAACGTTCGTGCGGAGGACCTAGGCGATTACACAGTGGTTGCATGGAACGAGTACGGGCGAGCCACCAGCTCGGTTGCTCGGGTCCGAGGGCGTTGGTTAGGCCCGCCGCAGATCGTCACTGACCCGGCAAACATCGTGAAGCGCGAGCAAGGCTACGCAGTTCTGGCGGTTTCGGCAGTAAGCACTAGCCCATGTTCTTACCAATGGTTCAAAGACGGCACGCCTTTAACCAGCCCTTACGCAACAAACGACGTGCTGTTGATCACCAATTTGGATTCGAGCCACAGCGGTCTTTACCACGTTTTGGTCAGCAATCAGTTCGGCGCGGTACTCAGCTCACCTGCACGGTTAATCGTTTTGCGTGAAACTCGGCGATACACAGTTTTCCCTACAAATTCGCCCTGGCGTTATCACGACCTTGGTTATGCCATTGGACCCCAGTGGATAGAAACCGACTATGACGACTCGGCGTGGGCTGGTGGCTCTGCCCCGCTCGGCTTTGGCACCGGCCAAGAAGTCACACAAATTGGAGGAAGTGGACCAGATAAACCGACGACAGTTTATTTCCGTCGCACTTTTGAAGTGCCGCCACTACAGCCACAGAGCATTCTAAAGGCGAGTTTACGATGCGTGGGCGGTGCGATCGTGTATCTGAACGGAAGCGAAATTTTCCGATACAACATGCCTTCAGGCACGGTTTATTTCGACACACCAGCTCTCTCGGCAGAACAAGGAACGAACGGTTTTCCACAAGCCGAATTCGAGGTACCACGTGCACTGTTAACGGGCAACACAAACGTTTTTGCAATCGAAGTACACCAAAGCCCTCACCCAGCGTTTCCAGTAGCGTTTTGGACGCTCGACGAGGCTGAACCACCGTGGAACGACCAAATGGGCGGGCACGATTTTGTCCGAGTTGGAACAAACCTGGTCACATTGCCGGGCCGCGTTGGGGGCTGCGTATCAAACCCGGCTTCTCCATCAAGTTGGCTCGAGACCCCCGATCGGCCTGAACTGCGTTACACCGGTCCATTCACAGTAGGCGGCTGGTTCGCGTTCGGCCAACAATATGGCAATGACCCAGCGACAACCTGCTTGGGCAAAGATGGCGAATTCAGACTCTATTACACCGGCACAGTGACCAATCGGTATCGGTTCCGTGTTGGCCAGACTGAGGTCCAAGACCAAACCGCCGGGACTATAAGCGGGCAATGGCGGTTTGTAGTTGCATGGTACGACGGCACAAATGCATGCATTCAAGTGGATAACGGACCCGTGTACAGAACGCCAGTAGCCCCACCGGAACCGACCACAAACCCGCTGGTGGCATTAAGACGAGCTGGTATGTCAGGTGGGTTCGCCGCTGATGAGGTCTTTTTCTTTAAACGCGTGCTTACCCAGCAAGAACGCAGCTATCTTTATCTGACCGGCTTGCGCGCGTGGCTTACAAGCAATGTAGAAAAACTCTTGTTCGACCTGAGCTTGGAGGTGCTCGATGGGCAACCGCCGATTTTCACTAACCCACCGGGCAGTATGGTTAGACTCAATGGCGAAAGTGCCGCGTTTCGGTTGGTTGCCATTAGTTCAACGCCAGTGTCTTATCAGTGGTTATTGAACGGCGCGCCGATTGTAGGCGCAACGAACAGCCTTTTGTTTTTGCCAGCAGTTAGTACTGCACAAGCAGGTTGGTACTCGTTGGTGGCAAGCAACATTGGCGGCGCGGTGACTAGCGCGCCTGCGCGGTTGATAGTCGTGAGCCCGCCACGGCTGGATGCGCGGTTGCACGCGAACGGTAGATTAGTATTGGACTTGCCCGGGTGCGAAGTGACCAGCGCGGTCTTGACATCCACCAACCTAGTGGATTGGATGCCAGTGCTTGTGCGTGAGGCTGGCAGTGGCCCCACCAACCTGGTGATGGAAGTCGATCCCAATGAACCGCAACGGTATTACCGCCTACGGCTCGATTGGTGAGGCAGTTCAACTAAACCAACACAACAAAACCGGCTAACGCGTACCGCGCCCAAAACCAAAGGCGATCGTTTAGTCTGCGCTCCTGAGGATTGAAAACAGAATCCGCAGGTGAAACTCAAGCAAAGGCGCGCAAAGTGTTCACTGAGCGCATTTTGAATTGCACCCACACATTCTTTTGAAGACGCAGCACAGATTTTGTCCATGCGATTGCGTTCGGCTTTAACCGGTAGCACGGAAAATGGCGCTTGCCCAGTTGATCTAGAGGTTTTGATGGCTCATTGCGGTTGTCAGCCACGAATGTTTTCTAGGGGCAGGATCGCCCGTATTGCTAAATGGTGCCACAACAAGAATGCAAATGAAATTACACCAGTTACAGCCTCACTTTGCGGCGGTTCGCATTTTTTGCTCTATGAGCGATGCCCCAGAAAACCTTGAGGCCAACTCGCGTCGAGCCAGATTTCATCCGGTCACAAGAACTGCTTTATTCTGAGAAGAATTGAACTGCTAAAAGGCCGTGTTTCGCTTGACGAGCAGACCACGCCTCGCTCAGTTTCATGCCATGGCGGACCGAAATGCATGGGCCTGTGTTTTAGCTGCACTCTTATGCGCACCTTGGTGCAGTAAGGGCTCGATTCTCGGCGACAGCTCGTACGGGTATCGGTTGCCCAGCCCGCCTGAGGTTGCGGTTTGGTGGTGCGAGGCAACCTGGAAAGTCGGGCGCGAGCGTGCTCTGCCGCAGGCAACCAACACCGCTGTCCAAATCGAAGCCGCACGAAACGAATACGAACCGTTCCAGCTTGTGCTACGGCCCCAGGTTACCCTGAGCAACGTGACTGTGTCAGCTGGCAATCTTGTGCGGCAGGGTGGTCCACCAAACGCAACAATCTCAGCCACAAACATCCAAGTCTGTCTGGTGGAATATGTGCCTGTGGCCGAGGCAAGCGATGAATTTGGCGCGCCAGGGTGGTACCCCGACCCGTTGTTTCCGCTGTCCGGCCCTGTAACACTGGCTGCTCAAACCAATCAACCGTTCTGGATAACGGTTTATGTGCCAAAGGATACTCCGGCTGGATTGTACACCGGCACCATAACCGTAAATGTCGGATGGGCAATCCCTGTTCCTATCAGGTTGCGCGTGTACGATTTTACGTTGCCCGATGTCACCCACACGCGCTCGGCATTCTACGTAAGCCTCGAAACACAATGGCACGGGCCGCTTACGACCCAGCAAAAAAACCAGCTATGGGACATTTACATGGAAAACTTTCGCAGGCACAGAGTGTGCCCATACACGCCGCACATAAATGCGCCAATTACATGGATGTACTTAGACGGAGATTTTGTGGTTGACTTCTCCAACTTCGACACAGCGATGAAGAAATATTTGGACGAGTTCGGTTTCAACTCGTACAACCTGATGGGTTATAAATCGCTGCCGTTTCCACTTTTCCTGGCTGGACACTGGGCTTTTTCGCCAGGGTACAAGGAGCTGTTCAGGAAACTTATGGCAAAAATCACAGGTCATCTACGGGAAATGAGCTGGTTGGAGCACGCATATTGTTATTGGATGGATGAACCGAGCCCGAACCAACTCGATTATCTCCTCGCCGGCATGGAAACGATACGCAATTGTGCGCCCGGACTAAAAAGTCTGGTCACAATCAACATTTTCCCACCACCGTCTCAATTGCTGGGTTCGACTGACATCTTGGCGCCTCTGGTCCACAGGACTGACCACGAAAACTATATCTTCCAGCAGTATATCGGAGACGAAATTTGGGGTTACTTGTGCATGAGACCTATCTTCCCGTCGCCGAACTTTTTCATAGACCACCCGGCAGTCAACCACAGAATCGTTTTCTGGTACGCAGAAAACCGTTCTATAAGCGGCCTCCTTTATTGGGGTGTAAACTACTGGCCGACAAATGTGTGGCAGATGCCAAAGGCACGAGAAGACGTGCCAAACGGCGACGGCTTGCTGTGGTACCCACCCGTGCGGTCGCTTCCAACAAATCCAGTTGTAACACCGCCTATCAACTCCCTACGGTGGGAACTGATACGGGAAGGACTCGAGGACAAGGAATACTTCTGGCTGCTTAAACAGGCCATCACAAATGCAATGAAAGTGCTCGGGTCAAATGCACCACAGGTCAGACAGGCTATTAATGTCTATACTGGCGCAGTCGGTTTGGCATCGAGCCTTAGCAATCTGACATCGTACTCTCGGGACCTTCTGCGCTTACAGACCGCAAGGCAGCAAATGGCCGACGCAATTGAGCTACTCGATAACGGCGCGCCTTTTTTTGTCAGGCAACCCAAATCAAGGGCGATTGCGCTCGGTGAAACCGTAACACTGTATTCAGAAGCGCTCGGCTGGCCGCAACCGAGCTACGTGTGGTTTTTTGACGGCACGCCTGTTGCCGGCGCAACAAACATGTGGCTGACTTTGACAAACGTCAGCCCCGCAACCGCAGGTACCTATTATGTTGCGGCGAGCAACGCTTTAGGGTCCGCGACGAGCGCACCGGTGAAACTCGTGGGCAGATGGGAATTGAACCCCCAAATTGTTTCAGAACCGGCAGACCTAGTGCGATATGAGGGCGGCACGGCAGTCTTTTCCGTTACGGCAGTGAGCGCGCTGCCTATGACGTACACATGGTTTTTTAATGGTGCGGTGCTCGCAACCAATTCAGAATCGGCTATTGCGATTCCCAACGTATCAACACAGCACGCCGGCAGCTACCGTGCGATAATCAGCAACAGCGCTGGCGTGGTCGCAAGCAGAGTTGCTACCCTGACTGTGCTTCCGGTGCCGGTGATTTTCCCTCCAGTAATCATCAGAGCTCCCACCAACCAGGTCGTGCCTCCGGGCAGCAACATGACAATGACCGTGGCTGCAAAAGGACCAAGCCCGTTGAGATACCAATGGTATTTCAACCTAACCAACCTGCTGCAAGGGTACACAAACGAAACCCTGCTCATAACAAATGTTCAGGAACTGCACGCGGGTATGTATTCGGTCGTTGTGACAAATCCGGCCGGAGCAGCGACAAGTGCTCCTGCCGTTCTGACGGTGCTGCCGTATGTCACTAATGTGGCTTTGATACCCACCGGTGCAGTGTGGCGGTACTTATATCCGACAACAAATTTAGGAACAGCATGGCGTCAGCCTCAGTTTAACGATTCGAGTTGGCCCACCGGCCCTGCACCGTTGGGATATGGCAAAGGCAACGAGGCAACAATCTTGGCGCCGCCGTCTCCAACAAATCCGGTCACTGCGTATTTCCGGCGCAGCTTTATCGTTCCCGAGGAGGCGCCAATCGTTCCATTAACAGCCCGGATCCGACGCGATGACGGTGTGGTGGTGTATCTAAATGGCTCGGAGGTGTTCCGAGACAACCTGCCGACGGGCCAGGTCACGCACACTACATCTGCACTGGTTCATGTCGTGGGCAACGATGAAGCTCAGTTTGTATCTTTTACGATTCCGACAAACTTAGTCCGGGTGGGCACAAATATCCTTGCCATTGAAGTCCATCAATGCACCAACCCAATCGCAAAAACGTTGGAACCTATCGCGTGGTGGCATCTGGAAGAGTCAAATGCACCTTGGCGTGATGCAGTCGGGACAAATCATTTTTCTAAAATCGGCACCGACATAGTGACCGTACCCGGTGTGTTTGGCAACGCTGTGTCGAACAGGGCCTCAAGCACAAGTTGGCTGAGCGCTGCAGACACGCCGCAGTTGCGGTATTCTGGGCCATTCACAGTGGGTGGCTGGTTCGCCTTTGGGATGCAAACCGGCAACGACCCGGCAACAACGTGCCTAGAAAAACAGGGCGAATTCCGGCTTTATTACGCCGGCACAGCGATTAACCGGTATCGGTTCCAGGTCGGCCAGACTGAAGTCCAAGACCAAACCTCAGGAACAAAATCTGGTCAATGGCGGTTCGTGGTTGGGTGGTTCGACGGCTCGAATGCATGCATACAGGTTGATAACGGCGCGATCTACAGTGTGGCAGCAAGCCCGCCCGCGCCCACAGTAAACCCGCTCGTAACGCTGAAACGGGCCGGAACAACCGGTGGCTTTGCCGCTGACGAGGTCTTCTTCTTCAAACGCGTGCTTTCAGCAAGCGAGCGAACGGCCATTTACATCGGTAACTTCAGCGCTACAAACGTTCCCGACCTTGCATTTGACCTCGAGCTCACGTGGCCTAAGCCGCTTTTACCGCGAATTATTTCACAACCAAAAAGTATCGTTCGCTGCCCGGGTATGCGTGCTGTGTTTGAAGTTACTGCACAAAGTCACGCGCCCGTGACTTACCAATGGTATTTCAATGGAGACGTAATCCCGTGGGCAACAAGCAATAAGCTCGTCATCGAGCCTGTCGAGTACGATCACGCAGGTGACTATTCAGTGGTGGTTGGGAATTTTGTCGGACCGACCAGTAGCGACACTGCCACACTTGCGGTCGTCCCGCCCCCTGAACTTTCTGTCGAGCTGGGGCCTGACCTGCACAACTCAATGTTCAAGTTCACAGGTGTAAACGTGGCCGCGCAACTGCTGGGATCGAGCAATCTCGTTGACTGGTTTGTCCTGTGCAATCTGCCCGCTACCTCGAACGATGTATTCATTATTGACCTAACCTTCAGCAGGGAACCGTGCATGTTTTATCGGCTCCGGCCAGTTGCAGCAGAAGAAATACGCAACCTGCCGCCCATAACAAGTACTGAACACTTCAGACTGTGGTCAACGGTGCCACCGAACAGCTCAACATTTGCCGTTTACTTTAACGCCACAAACACAGCAGTCTGCTTCCAAAGCTCGACGAACCTGACAGATTGGCAAACCCTGCATTGCCTGCCCAAGCTTTCAGGGTTGATAACACTGCTTGAGCCTTTGGCACCGGCAGACTCATGCCGGTTTTATCGGCTCATAAGGAGTGATTGATACGGGGGCCAGAGGCGGCTCCAGCCACGTATAGGTGGGACCCCCTGCCACGGTTTTTCAAGAGCACGGTCGCATTGCCACTCGTCTCCTAATGTTACGAACGCATGGCCTGATGCATCCGAAAATTTTCGCAGCTGCACTTGCGCTATAGCCCTGGGACCGGCAAAAGCACACAATCGCAGCCCGGCTCGGTCAGCTAGCCCCGCAAATCAAGTCATTCCTGCACCAACTTGACATTTAATCTGATGAGTTGTAAATTATGAAACAATCGGCCAGACAAAAAGCCGAAACCAAAACGTAAATGGGCAGGTCGATCTCCAATTTCCTGAGGTGCGCTAGTGCCGTGACGGTGCTAACTGCTCACATTATTCCAGCGTGCGCAGGTACTTACGATTATGCTGGCAAGCATCTTTACACCGGCCAACGCAGCAATAACTGGAACAGTGCTGCAAGTTGGACAAACGGCCCTGCCGCATTCCCAAATGCTCCCGGTGACATAGCGCGAACAGTGTCGTTTGTCAACGGCGACGTTGACCTGTACCTGAACCAGGACATCACAGTTGGCACGTTTAACTGGCGCGGCTTGGTACTCTGCGTTTATGGTGGAACACCCGCAGGCAAGTTAATCGTTGATAACGCAGGCCAACCGTCGTCGTGGCAGATGGAAATAACCGGTTGGTTACGCTGGTACACAGACCTGGTACTGAGCAATGAGTTAACGCTGATAATTACAAACTCGACCGGGTTCGGCGAACGCGCCGTTCCATCGGTGCTTATTGGAGGTGTCATTTCCGGCCCTGGCAAGCTCGTGCTGGATGTGCGGTCACCCAGACTAAATGCGTGCGAGCTAGGAATAAACTGGCAGGCAAGAAACACCCACATGGGTGGTACACGGCTTGTCGCTACGCCATCAGGCCGAATCTATTTTGCTGCTATGAAGCAGGGTTCCTTCGGCAACGGCAACGTTGAACTCGCCCCGTTTACAAAACTTGTGCTCCGGAATTTGTTCCAAATAAACGATTACATTGCCGACACTGCAGCGTTGTGCCTCGAAACAGCCGATGTAACAAACCGGGCACACTTACAGCTCGCTGCAGGTGTGAACGAAAAGGTCGCCAGCCTCTACATTGACGGTGTGCAAATGCCCGCCGGCATTTACGGTTCACCCGAAAGCGGAGCGCCAGAACAGCTTGCTGATTTCTTTGGCGGGGCCGGCACTCTGACGGTTCTGACAGGCCCACCTAACCCGGGCAAAATTAGGAATCTACCGGCCATTAGCACGAACTGGCCCGAGTTTTTACTCGGCGGCGAACTCATCGCCACCAACGCCGCTCCAACCACGGTTTACCTGTACTGGGGCCTGAAAGAGGGCGGTATGAAACCAGAAGCATGGGAAAACGAAATTTCCGTGGGTGAACGCGGCCTTGGCCAGTTTTACGTGCCAATCAACGGCTACACCCAGAACCAAACAATCTTCTATACCTGTTACCTGAGCAACGCGCTCGGAGGCAAATGGGCAGGCTCAACCGCAAAGCTGTGTCCGCCTGCCGTCCAGAACGAACCGCCTTTAGTGCGGTCCAATTACGTCACTTTGCGCGGCTCGGTCTTGAGCACTGGCGGCCCGCCAACTGTGTTGACGGCGTATTGGGGGCGGACAGACGGCAGCACAAACGCCGCTGCATGGGAAAACGCAACCGTTTTGGGCGTTTCGGCGGGTGGAATGCTCGCCTCCAACGCGGCCGGCCTGCAGCCTGATACAGTGTATTATTACCGCGTCAGAGGTGTGAACCCAGCCGGCGAAAGCTGGGCCGATAAATCGCAGGTATTCAAAACCGTTGCTGAACCGACATGGGGAGAAATCACGTTTGCAGTAGCCTCAGACCTTCATTACGGTGCGGTTGGACATGTCCCCTCTTCAGACGAGTTATGTAGACAGACCATCGAAAATATAAACTCGCTCCCTGGCACGCCTTATCCGCAACACATTGGCGGTGGATTTGTGGGGCCATTGCGCGGCGTGTTGTTAGTGGGTGACTTAACCGACACCCGCAGCGATCAACAATGGAGCGCATTCACAAACGACTGGGGGTTGGCAGGTGACCAACTATTGGCTTTCCCTGTGTACGAGGCCTTCGGCAACCATGATGCAGGCTCGCCGTACGGTATTATCCCACAATCAATTAAAGCCCGAAACGCGCGTCGGCCCCGTTTGCAGAATATCTCGCCTAACGGTTATCATTATTCTTTCGACTGGGACTTTCTACATGTTGTTTGCCTGAACGTGTTCCCGGGCAATGAGCTTGATCCTGGCTACGGCTCGCCGCACCCAAGCAACAGCTTGCAATTTTTACAGGAGGACCTGGCAAAGTTTGTTGGGCCAAGCGGCCGCCCGGTGGTGATTTATCACCACTACGGATTCGACGGCACCGGCCAAGCATCTTGGAGCGAGCGTCAGCGGACGAACTTTTACGAAGTCATCAAAAACTACAACGTGGTCTGCATCTTCAATGGGCACAGCCATGCCGTGAGCTCCTTCCCGTGGCGCGGAATTACAACGTGCATAGTGGGTACTGCAGGCAAGTACGATGGCAACTATGTCCTGGCACGGCTGACACGGACGAACCTTGTTTTAATGGAGCGAACAATATCAAACACATGGGGAAGAACTTTCACCAAAAACATCTACGTCCCACCATACATTATGGTAGCGAATGATGAAGATGCGGTGGAGACCAGTTTCACATCTGCAAAACTGAGCGGCAGATTTCTCATGAACGGGCCCCCACCAGTTTACGTCAGTATCTTCTGGGGACGGACCGACGGCGGGACAAACCAAGCTGACTGGGAAAATGCGGTTCACTTGGGCGAACTTCAACTCGGTCCGTTCAGCACGGTCGTTACAGGGCTTTTGCAAGGCGCAACCTACTATTACCGTTGTTTTGCATCCAATAAAACCGAGCAGGCATGGGCCCCAACATCAACCCAATTTAGAACGTTAGCCCCCAATACCGCTCCTGTTCTTGAACCTGTGCCCGATAAGTTTGTTGAGGCAGGCGAAATGCTCTTAATCACTAACATTGCAACAGACGCAGAATCTCCCCCACAAATCCTTACGTTTCGCCTTCTGAGCGGTCCGCCTGGTTCGTTTTTGGCACCTGACACTGGCGTTTTCGGTTGGCGTGCGCCACCGTCGCGTATTGGCAGTACAAATCAGGTTGTCATCGCCGTGACTGATAACGGTTACTTGCCGCTAGGTGCAACACAAAGTTTCAATATTATCGTGTTGCCACCAACGCGCCCTTTGATCTCGGATATAACTGTAACCAACGGGTACCTTGCAATGAAAATCTGGGGTGGATTAGCCGCCGAACACATGATCGAGTACTCAACTAACCTTCGGAACTGGACAGTACTCTTGACAACAAACGGTCCGGTACTGCCGTTCTATTGGTGCGACTCGAACCAGCCAATGCATCCGGCGGGTTTCTATCGCGTTCGCTGCGGGCATTAAAAAGCGCATCTGTGCCGTTGACTAACACAAAAGGTTAGGCAAATACCACCTGCTGCGGCGCTCAAAAACTAAAAATACAGCCTCGCACAGCGCTTGGACTATAAGCTGCTCAAACCGCAGAGCTTGCCTGGTAAAATCTCAACAGCTAGCTTCAACCGCAGATGCCGCGGCGCCTTAAAGTTTTGATGTCGGCTTATGCCTGTGAACCAGGTAAAGGCTCAGAGCCGGGTGTAGGTTGGAACCTTGCAGTGCACATGGCAAGGTTCCACGACGTATGGGTGCTGACACGCGCCAACAACCAGCCTGTAATCGAATCGGAACTGACACGCAACCCAGTCGAGAACCTCCGTTTTTGTTATCATGATCTGCCTGCTTGGGCGCGGTTTTGGAAACGCGGGCCGCGCGGTGTCCAGCCTTATTACTACTTATGGCAATTAACCGCCATCAATGTTGTTCGTGCACTCGACCGACAGGTTGGCTTCGACCTTGCGCATCACGTTACCTTCGTCAAGTACTGGGCGCCTACATGCGTCGCGTTCTTGAACGTACCATTTATTTGGGGACCTGTCGGGGGCGGTGTGTCTGCACCGGTGTCGTTCTGGCGCGACCTGGGATTGAACGGAATTCTATATGAAGTGCTGCGGACGGTGGGCCGTTGGCTTGGCGAGTGCGATCCATTGGTCCGTTTGACGGCCCGGCGAGCGGCGGTTGCATTGGCGACTACCCGCGAAACTGCCGCCAGAATAACCCGTATCGGCGCAAAAAATGTGGAGATGATGTTGGAGGTGGCTCTGTCCGAGAACGAGCTCGACAGGCTCGGCAAGGGAAGTGCCCAGCCGAGCCGACCATTCCGATTCGTTTACATCGGAAGGTTGTTGCCACTCAAAGGCCAACACCTTGCGCTTCGTGCGTTTGCTCAAGCGGCCATGCCGGAGTCTGAGTATTGGATAATTGGTGCCGGACCGGCTCGGAATCGTTTACAACAGCTTACAGATGCGCTTGGTCTCCGTTCAAAAGTGCATTTTTGGGGTCAGCTGTCGCGCTCGGAAGCGCTCGAAAAACTTGCTCAATGCCATGTTTTGGTTCACCCAAGTCTGCACGAGTCCGGCGGTTGGGCATGCCCGGAAGCAATGGCCGCAGGCAAACCGGTAATTTGCTTGGACATCGGCGGCCCGGCCGTACAGGTCACCGATGAATGCGGATTCAAAATACCGGCAACTTCACCCCCGCAAACTGTCCGGCTTCTCACTGAAGCTATGGTACGACTTTATGGAGACGCTGTGCTGTACACACGCATGAGTGCCGCCGCACGCGACCGGGCAAGAACGCACTTCAACTGGATGACAAAAGCCCTGCGCCTGAGCGAAATTTATCTTGCTGCTTGCGAAAACAAATAGCCCGCCGGTGAAGAAAATCCACCGGGTAAGCTAAACTCGATCCAATCCCAATAAACTTAACGTGGCATCCCGATTTTGGTATGGCCACTCTCGTGTTTTCGCAAGAACGTTTGTACTCGCTGCCAGACTTCGTCCTCGCTGATCCGGTCCATACAGTACGGCATCGGGAACCTGCAGTAGTCAAAACATGGCTTGAACGGGCATGGCTTGCCTTCGATCCATTCCGCAGCCGGATGCAAAGGCGCAAACCATTCCGGTAACTGCGGACCGAATATTGTCAGCGTTGGCACACCGCAAAAAGCTGCCAAGTGCCCCGGACCAGAGTCGTTCCCAATAAACAACCTAGCTTTGTCGATCAGCTTGAATAGTTCCCCCACACTTTGCGGTGTTGCAACTTCGTCTTCTCCGACACTAAGCCACCAACTGCGTTGATCCGAATCGCATACCACACACACGTCGTAACCGGCCCCGCGAATGCGCTCTACAAGACGCCGGTACCGCGGCAGTGGCCAAACCCGGACTGGCAGACGCGCTCCGCTGTGCACAAGTACATACCCATGCTCACGCGGCGCAGGAAACTCCAACTGGTGCCGCTCTGGCAGCTCGAGCTCAAGCGCCCTTGCCAACGTCTGCCAGTATTCGTACCGATGCGCCTCTGGCTCTGGCCGCGCAAGCGGACCAGTCAGGAAAACCTGACTGCGAAGTCGTGGGAAACCAAGCCGACGCTTCGCCCCAACGAGAAACAACAAAATATGGTCACGCGGGTCCCAACGGCCAGACAAACCCCAGTCAAACCGTTCGGCTCGCAATCGTTTCACTACATCGAAAAACATCCCCCACGGCCAACGATGCAACCGATATTTGCCCGTGAATGCCGTCCATGGGGCGGCGAACGTGACAACATTCACGCCCGGCCAGAACCTAGCTTGCATTTCAACGGCAAATGGTTTGCCCAGCAATGTGATTTCAAATTTTTGGCTCGCCGCCCGGATAAATGGCGTCGCAATGGCAAGATCACCCAACCCCCACAATTCAACTATCAGCAGTTTTGGTTTCATTGCGGTTTCCGGGCGATCAAATACGCCGACCAACCCAGCCAGTGCACGCGCGCAGTATACTTTTTGCGGCTCGGCGGCAAAAACACAAACACCAGGTGTGCCATTGCAAACAACCAGTTGCGCGCTCGACCCGTTTTAACAACCTCAAGGCCCAAATGATGTACCAACTTTGCCAATCTGCCCAACGAAACCGGGCACACATGGGTTGGATCATCATAAAAGTTCAAAGTAAACGTCCCTGCAGCACGACCTGGGGGACTAGACAACACAAGCGACTTCGGGTGCGGCGTTTCAAAATACACGCAGCCCCCACGCTTAAGTAACCGATAAATCTCGCTCAAAAGTGAGCTTGGATCACGCAGATGTTCTATCAGATGGATACATGTGACGGCGTCCATCGAGCCGTCCGGCCAGGGCAATTTTTCCTGCTCAAGATCAGCGCGGTGAAACGTGCACCCAGCAGGATATCTTTCCGGCGCACCCGCAATATCTGAAGCAAATAAACGCAGGTCAGGACGCAACTCGGCAATGTGATTCAGTGTCTCGCCGTCTGATGACCCAAGGTCAAGCAATGCACCCCTGTTCGGCACAGACCAAACAAATCGTGCACGTGTATCGAGCCACGGAAAATGTCGTAGCACTGCCCAATTCACAGTTCGGTCAGTTTAACCTACCAGATTTTCCTCGGTCATTCCGTCTGAAGTATTTGTCGGCCGTTGGTTGTCTGTTCGGCATGCCGGACATTACCACTAGGTCAACACTAAGTAAAGCATGGGGGCGATCCAGTCCAAGGTGCCACGCTTATTCGAAGCACATAAGCTCGGCCGACCTAAATTCAACCAAGGTAATCCAGACACGGAACGGCCGCCTCGACATAAGCTTGCTCGATCGAGGTTACTGCCCGCCGATTTAAGTGGTCCACTAGATGCAGACACAACGAACAAAGATGGTCTTTAACCTAAACCCGGCGGTTAGACACCCGCAAAATCAGGTTTCGGCTTTTGCCGAAACACACTGTGAATCTGAAGCTTTGCCACTGGAAACGCTAACTGCCGAACAGTTGGAACTCGTCCTATTGCACGTGCTTTTACAAAAGTCAACTTGAAGCCGAATTTTGGGTTAAGATGCATATATCGCAAATCCGGCGTACTCGGCAACGTAAAGCTCAAAGCTTCATGGAGGGTTCAAGGATGCCTCGACCTGTTACTTCGCGTTCCGGAACTGAGAGGAATTGACCATTTACGAAAAATGACATTAGCTACGCTTCCTTCCAATATAGCTCTTTTTCTGCTTGGTCACCCACACACACATGAGAAAGTGGGTGTGATTAAAAGTGGTAAACTGGCTTTACCTGCTCAGCACAGGTCGCGGGCGAGGTAAAACAAAAGCAACCCGTTTTGCCGGTGCCGGCATAGACACGCGAACAGACGCCGGGCTGCATACCCCACCATTCAGGCTGATGCTGAATCCAAGCAGACCGGTAAACCAAGGGAATTCAGTATGAAAGCCCCCTGCAACGAACAGGAACTTGATTGTGTAGGCCACAAACATCGCAAGCAACAATGCGTTTGCCGTGCGGAGTTGTGGGTGACCAAACTTGTAATTGCGGTGTAATATGCGAAATGCAACTGCCAAAAACCATACAACTCCGACTGCACCCCAAATCCCTAAGGGAATTATTACTGACAACGGGCCACTGTGGTAATCTTGTGAAAGGTACGCACTAGCAAACTGTGCTTCCTCACCGAACCGTTTCCAACCTGTCCAGGTGATTTCGGCTTCGCGTGGGTCAATTGCGTAGCCCTTGCCCAACCAAAAATATCGCGGCACTTCCTCGATTGCCAATTTCCACATGTTCACACGCCACTGAGTTGAGCCTTCAACATCCTGCCGCACCACCGGATCAACAGGCAGTGGCAACCACGCAAAACTGCGCTGAATCGGGACTGGCAGACGCGGCAGTATCGGTATTAACGCTGCCGTAGCAAATAACCCAACAAGCACGGCGACTATCAAGAGTCTTGTCCGATGCAATCCTTCCAGGAAAAACTGCACGCCAATAAGGATCACAATATATATCATCCAAGACCTAAACCCTCCGATTAACGACAACACAAGAAACCCGACAAAAACCAACGTTCGGATCGGTTTGCGCGCAAGAAATATTCCGCGCAATCCGTACCTGGCGAGCATGAACGACAAGGCCGCTACTGCCGCGAAACAAATGCCAGTCAGCCTCGGTAACTCTCCCGTGGGCGCAATCTGCCACGGCATCACCTCAACCGGGAACAGCCAGAACAGAAAGTAGAACGACGGCCCGACAAACCTGATCATGCTGGCGATGGCCCAGCTTAGACCGCCCAAGATGAACAATGCCACGTAAATTTGGGCTCGGTTCAGCGGGATGCGCTGACTCGTGAGTGCGAAGTAGCCTGCTATTGCACCCCACAGGTAGATGTATCGTCGTCCACCCCAAACCTCGCTGCCAAAACTCATCAGTCCGAACCCACCGGTTAGTTGAGCCGTTATAAACGTAACGACTCCCAAAAAAATTAACGGCCATGCCACACCGGGTGCCTGAATAAATCGCGCCTTCCGGTCCAAA
Organism: uncultured Verrucomicrobiota bacterium; assembly: GCA_964555645.1. GTDB lineage: Bacteria > Verrucomicrobiota > Verrucomicrobiia > Limisphaerales > DTLC01 > DTLC01. Next base: position 28,390 of record CAZKTA010000008.1, on the reverse strand, counting down.
GACTTGCGCAGTAACATCACCATCAGCGTCACTGCAGTGAACACCAGCCAGAAAGGCGGCCGGCCCTTTAAAAAGAAAGCAACTGCCGTTGCGTTCCAGCTCAGAACCAACAGCGGATGATGCCAGTTCAACAAAACCGGTAGAGCCAATATAATCATTAGCAGCCCGATGACCATGAACGTGCTGAAATCGGGCTGACCAAGCATGTAGCCAATAACGACTGCCAACGGCAGTGTGATGCCGTAAATCAACAGTGACTGGACTAGCTGGGGACCGGCAGTCATTTTATCTATGTGTCGTTATTTGGCGCTCCTCCCCGGCACAATGGATTCGTGTCTACACTACAACATTTGTTTAGACTATAATATCAAGCCGCCTCGGTAGCAAGTTGCCGTTCACTTTTAACGGACTCTAATTCCGCAACTGTCCTTGAAGCTACGCCGCCGTTCAAACTGATGCTCAAACCAAGCAACCCGACAAAATGTGCCATATCGGCACTTAATGCACCGACGAAAACTATGAAGTTTACCACTCTAGCGATAAACAACGCGAAAAGTCCAGTGTTTATAAGCCGCAGGGTAGGGTCGCCGTACTTGTAGTTCAGGTATAACACCCGGCCTGCAGCTATCCAGAACCAACCCAAAGCAAGTGCACCCCAGATTCCGAGAGGAATCAAAACTGACAGTGGTCCATTGTGATAATCTGCTGTAACTATTGCTGGGTTACTTGTGGGTGCAGCACCTCTGCGTGCACTTTCCCATGACAAGAGATGCTCGCGCGGGTTAATTGCGTATCCTTTACCTTTAAGCAAGTATTTGGGTACCTCAGGCAAAAGGTAGCGCCACATTTCCACGCGCCACTGGAGGGTGCCTTCCGCGTCGTTCCGAACTGCCGGATCAACTGGTACCGGCAAAAAACTTAAAGAACGCTGTACATTAAAAGGTAACCTGCTGGCGCACCCCATGAGCACCCCAAATCCGATTATCACCCCGGCTACAGCAACTAAAATCAAGGGTGTTTTGTGTAACCCCTCCAAGAAAAACTGCACGCAGACCACCAAGAGCAGAAATACAACAAACGATCTGAATCCACTCGTTAAACCGATACCGACCGCCCCCAACAACAGCATCGCTCGCCAGGGTTTCTTTAGACCAAGCGAGCCGCGCAGACCGTACACGGCCAAAAGCCAGAAAATCACTGCCCACGCAGCCGACATTGCCCCTGTCACACGCACAATTGGGTTTACAACCCTTTCAGCCGTTATGGCTTGCCCAACTGCAAATTCAGCGGGGAACAGATAAAACAAAAAGTAGAACTTCGGCCCGGCTATGTAAATTAGGTTGCTAAACAATGACGTGACCCCTGTCAGGAAAAAGATTGCTGTCCACAGTTTGGCTTGTTCAACAGGTATCCGCCGGCTTGTCAGCGCGAAATACCCTGCAATGGCTGCGAGAATGTAAAAGTATTTACGCCCGCCATATGTTTCCGAGCCGATCGCACGCGCGCCCATTCCGCCTGTGGTTGCTGCTGTGAAAAGCAAAACCAATGTTAGAAAAATTAGCGAGCGCGTTACGCTAGGTACATTGATAAACTTTTTCTCCGGATTAACCGCACGGCTAACCAAAGCAACCACAAACCCAACCCAAGCCACCAAGGTCCAGAGGTGTACCCAACCCACAAGGAAAAAGGGTGTTATGGCAGCGTTCCAGCAAATGAGCAGCGCAGGATGGTACCAACGTATTATCAGTGGGCACAGAATCACCGTAAAAAGAAACACCAAAACTGCCAACGTGGTTGACTCGTATGGCCGGGCCAAAAGATAACCGACTAGCACGGCCAAAGGTATGCAAAGCCCAAATATTGCCTGGCTTCGAGATACAGTGAGTGCGTTGGCCATTGTCCACCAATCCTACGTTCTGGCTACCCATCTTAGCAATTCGAATCTGTGTAGAAACTGAAATTCGCTGAAGAAATTCTTACCCGACCATCTACATCTATTGCTTGCTCGGTCAAAGTGCACTCAAAGCCGCGCTGCAGTTTTCATAACAAAACGCACCCGCAATTATTCCTGTTTACAGCTTCACCAGACCGATTATGATTTGCCCGTTGAAACGCTGCGTATGAAAAAGATCGAGGCTATCATCAAGCCGTTCAAACTGGAAGACGTCAAAGAAGCTTTGACCGCTCTGGGTGTGCAAGGTATGACAGTATCGGAAGTGAAAGGTTTCGGACGCCAAAAGGGTCACACAGAAATTTACCGCGGCAGTGAATACACGGTTGATTTTCTGCCAAAGCTGAAAATTGAGGTTGTCGTCAGCGACGCCCTTGCACAGCCCGCCGTGGATGCAATCGTCAAAGCCGCTAAAACGGGCAAAATCGGCGATGGCAAAGTTTTTGTGTGCCCAGTCGAAAACGCGGTGCGCATCCGGACCGAAGAAACAGGCGATCAAGCTGTGTAGGATTTTGTCAGCTTCGGCTCATAACGAAAATCAATGGCTGCAAACGTTAACTCGTTTGCAGAAGCACAGTAACTACATGAGTCTTAGCGGGCGAAACGGCCTGTGAATAACTCGTGAACAAAAGTTAATATGTTCTGCTCGTAACCAGGCGGTGTCTCGACCTACAAAAAGGACGCCGAGAATTCAAAAAACAAACGCAAGCTTTGGGTTTTGCGGAATGAAGCGAACAACCGCAGCGGGATGCGGCTTAACCCGTTGAATATCAGGATGTTGCATGGCTAGACTGGATTTTATGCCGCCAAGTCGCGCAAAGGTGGCAAAATTGTTTTTAGATGCATCCGGCTGCGGTTGAAAAAGGCAACACTGGGTTCACTTGTGGGAAAAAGCAATTGCCACGGGTGAATAAAGTGCAAGTACAAACGTGATAATTGAGAACTAGCGATGCAGTCTGCTGCAGAAAAAATTTGGTGTGCTGCGCAGGAAAAACTGCGCAGCATGCTTAGTGCAGAGACTTATAACCTTTGGTTTGCGCCACTGCGCGCTGTGGCAGTGGACAACCACAGTCTCCTCGTAGAAGTCGCGAACGATTTCTGCGAGGTCTGGCTCAAAGACAATTACCTTAGCTTGTTGCAGGATGTGCTCGGCCAAGTGTCGGGTAGGCCAATGCATATCCAGTTCACGGTTGCAAACGCGTCTGCTGCCCAATGCTCCCAATCAACTGCACCGGCTACGAGCGAGAAAACCTGTGTACATCAAGACAGGGCGACTGCACTCAGTGAAAACTGTTTCAACCCCAAGTACACCTTCGACACCTTTGTGGTTGGCAACAACAACAACTTTGCACACGCGGCGGCACTGGCTGTTGCGCAAGCGCCCGGCAAATCGTACAATCCGTTGTTCATTTATGGCGGGGTGGGACTTGGCAAAACCCATCTTTTACACGCAATCGGTCAGGCAGTACTTAGCCAGCGTAAGGCGGCCCGCGTTGCATATGTTACCTCCGAAAAATTCACAAACGAGTACATAGACGGGATTCAAAACAACCAGCTCGTGCGTTTCCGCCGAAAGTACCGGCAAACAGAAGTGCTGCTGATTGACGATGTGCAATTCTTGGCAGGCAAAGAGCGCATCCAGGAAGAATTCTTCCACACGTTCAACGCATTGCACGAGGCGCACAGGCAAATTGTTCTAACATGCGACAGACCAGCCAGCGAAATTCAGAACCTCGAACAACGACTCGTTTCGCGGTTTGAATGGGGTCTTGTAGCCGACCTGCAACCGCCGGATGTAGAAGTGCGCCTTGCGATTCTGCAAAAGAAGGCCGCGCTCATGGGGCTCGCGTTGCCCGATGAAATCATGAATTTCCTCGCCAACCGAATCCGATCGAACATAAGACGACTCGAAGGCGCCCTGGTGCGGGTTGCCTCGTACGTACCACTTACGGGCAAAAAGCTGACGATCGAAATTGTTGAGGAGCTGTTGCGTGATATCCTCCATGAGGAAGGCAGATACACTATCAGCATCGAGACAATCCAAAAAAGGGTCGCAGAACATTTCGATATCAGGCTGGCAGACATGACAAGCAAACGCCGACCTGAAAACATTGCGTTCCCACGGCAGATTGCAATGTACCTTGCGCGCCAACTAACCGGCTGCTCACTTACTGCGATTGGCGAGGCATTTGGCGGGCGCGATCATGGCACTGTGCTCCACGCATGTCGAATTGTAAAAGACAGAATGGAAGTTGACGCAAACGTCCGCCAAACCGTTCATTACCTAGAAAAACAACTAATGCGTTGAAACCCGACTACGAACTGGAGCCAGGCACCGAAAATCAAATCTTCACGCTGTGCTGTCTTGCTCCAGCCGGACGTGGTTCGCGCCATCGAGTGCTTGACAGTTTGGAGCCGTCAATTTCCACTGCCTTTAATGGCTGTCATTGAAGTAAATGGCCTGACAAAAACGTTTCGCACCTACCGAAAGGAACCCGGCTTGCTGGGTTCACTTAAGGGACTCCTATACCGCAAGTACGAACCCGTCCACGCCGTCAACCACATAAGCTTTACAATCGAAGCCGGCGAACTGGTCGGGTTCCTCGGCCCAAACGGCGCCGGCAAAACTACCACTTTGAAAATGCTGTCGGGCCTGCTTTATCCAACAAGTGGTTCTGCGCGTGTGCTCGGGTACGTGCCGTGGGAACGCCACGACGGCTATCGGCGCCAATTTGCGTTGGTCTTGGGCCAGAAAAATCAGCTTTGGTGGGATCTGCCTGCAATCGAGTCACTTGAGCTAAACGCAAAAATCTACGGCGTCTCACGAGACCAATTGAACCGGACAATTACCGAGCTGGGTGAACTGTTGGCTGTACGCGACAAGTTCAACATACCCGTGCGCGAGCTGTCGCTCGGCGAACGGATGAAAATGGAACTGATCGCCGCGCTGTTGCACCAGCCGAAAGTACTTTTCCTCGACGAACCGACAATTGGGCTTGACGTGGTATCCCAAAAAGTTGTGCGCGAGTTCATCCGCTCCTATAACGCGCAGAAAAAAACCACGATCCTCCTAACAAGCCATTACATGACCGATATCCAGGAGTTGTGCCAGCGCGTCATTATTATAGACCGCGGACAAATTATTTTCGACGGACAGCTCAGCACAGTGGTTGACCAGTTTGCGGATTTCAAGCTCGTGACAATCCATTACGCAGTCGGTGCATCCTGTTCAACTGATGCCCTCAACAGATACGGTGAGCTGGTCGAGCAAAACCCGGCCTGTGCGGTGCTCAAGGTCAAGCGCGACCGCGTCATACCTGTCTGCAAAGCCATCTTGGATGAGCTACCAGTAAGTGATATCGATATTCAAGAAGTCCCAATCGAAGATGTGATCCGTAAAATCTTCGCACGCTGAACACTTACTCAAATGAAACTCGTCCAGCCAGCCTGAACAAACTTGTGGACCCAAGCATACCACTTACGTGGCGCAAGAGGTGCGAACTGATCAAACCCGGGCTGCCGCTGTTGATTGTGTCAGGTGTAGTGGTGGCTGAAATAGTAGCGTTGCGCATATGGCTAAACGGCCAGGACCTGCTCGCAAATCTGTCTCTTCTTTTGCTCGCGCTATTCGGTCCGACTGCGGGATTGCTCGCAGCATCCGAGTTGGCACTCCGAATCAATCATTGGATGAAGCGCCAGCTCAGGTTCGGCACGAAAGGTATCCAAATAACTCACGCCAAATACGGAAACATTAGGTGGAATTGGATCAAGAGGTGGCTGCTTGAACCAGTGCCAGAGCACCCACAGTTGGCAAAACTCACGGTCAGATACGCAATTGACAGAAAAGGAAAATCCCAGCGCCATTGGTCAATTGTGCTGGCGCATCCTGACCAAACACGTGCGTTGAAATCGGAATTAGACCATTTAAGGGAACGCGGAATTATGAGCGCGCCTGTCATTGAACTAACTGAACCGGCTACATCTCAGCAAAAACCATTTCGTTTTCGGTTGCGCGGCATAGTTCAACTTGCACTCGCGTTATATTTTTTCATACACGGCATCCCAATACTTGCAACCGGCATTTCCCAGCCTGAAGGGAGTCAGCAACAATCTTCTGATTCAACACTCACCGAAGCACAACGCCAAAAGCAAGGCAGGTCTATGACCCGATATTTCTCCTCCGAGAAAGAATTGCGGCGGTTTTTCCTGTCGAAGGGTGCAACAATGACAGCCTTGGGAGTGCTGTTTTACATTTGGGGGATGGCTGTAGCCCGGAAAGGACGCGACTCAACTCAAAACAACGCAACTTCTAACGACTGCACACAATGAAATCGTTGACCGAATACCTTTGGTTCGAGACACGCGACAGACGCGCGTTCATCAACATCACACCGCAGGTCGAAGCCCTGGTCCGCAAAAGCGGTGTCAAAGAAGGCATTTGTCTTGTGAACGCGATGCACATCACCGCCTCGGTCTTCATCAACGATGCTGAGGATGGTCTGTTGCACGATTTCGATGTGTGGCTCGAGAAACTCGCGCCGCATGCGCCCACGGCGCAATATCATCACAACCGCACCGGCGAGGACAACGCCGATGCCCACCTCAAGCGGCAGATCATGGGCCGAGAAGTCGTTGTGGCCATTACAAATGGCAAACTCGATTTCGGTCCGTGGGAACAGATTTTTTACGGCGAATTCGACGGCCGCCGTCGCAAACGCGTCCTGGTGAAAATAATCGGCGAATAGTCTGCAGCAGCCGGCAGTTCACCAGAAAATGGCGAAGAACACCGCTACAGCTGCGATCACCGTCACCGCCGCGGCGAGCACCGTAGGCGAGGTGTGCAGGTCCAAATCGTTTCGCTCTGGCAACCGGCGCGGCTCCTTCAGCGGCCACACCAGCGTGATGAACCCCATTAAAGCAAGCACCAGGCTGAAGGTTAACGCCACCTGCACCAGAAAATGCAGCGACCCGGCCCACGCTTGGAACATGCCGTAAATCACCGGCCCGGCCAGCAATCCGGCCACACCTGCCGCGCCGGGCGCAGTCTCAACCAGGATGCCGAACAGAAATACTGCCACCACGCCCGGCCAGATGTAGCCTTGGAACTGTTGAATGAACTGAAACACACCGCCGAATCGCGGTTGATCCAGCGCCGGTGCCACTGCGCAGCCCACTGTCATGCACACCACAGTCAACACCCGCCCCAGCCAGACCAGCCGGGCTTGCGTTGCCGCCGGATTAACCAGCCGCCGATACACGTCCATAGTGACAATCGTTGAGGCCGAGTTAAGCAGCGACGCCAACGTGCTAGTGACTGCGCCGGCAATCGCCGCACAAATCAGCCCGCGTAGGCCAGGCTGCACCAGATGCTTGATCAGCGTCGGGAAGGCAGCGTCATTTTTATCGCCCAGCTCTGTGCTATAGAGCTGGCGCGCTATCAAACCCGGCATCACGATGGCAAACGGCACAAGCAGCCACAAGCCGCCGGCAAAGATCATCCCAAGCTGGCCATCCCGGAGCGACCGCGCCGCTAGATTGCGCTGCACGATGAACTGATTCAACCCGCAGTAGTAAAGAATCACGATCCACATGCCAGATACGATTCCCGTCCAGGGCAGGTCACCGTTATCTGCCGGCAAAATCATGTGCAGCTTGGCTGCGTTGACCCGGGTAAACTCGCTCCAGCCGCCCACAGCGTTCAAACCCAGCCCAAACACGAGCAGACCGCCTGCCAGCAACGCCAGACCCTGAACCAGATCTGCCCAGGCTATGGCACGCAGCCCACCAAATGTCGCGTACACCGCTCCGATCAAGCCAATGACCCACACCGCCGTGGCCAGCTCTAGGCCGGTCAGTGTCCGCAGGGTCACCCCACCCGAATAGAGCACCGCAGGCAACATCACCAGCGCGTAGATGGCTACGGTCAACAGGGCCATAATAGCGCGGGCGGCGGCGTTGTATCTGTATTCGAGAAACTCCGGCATTGTGTAGATGCCGGCTCGGAGAAACTTCGGCAGCAGTGTCAATGCAATGAGGGCGATGCCCACCGAGCCGGTCAGTTGCCACGCGCTCACCGCCAAGCCCACTCGCCCGGCCGCCTGACCGGCCATGCCGACCATCTGCTCAGTGGAGATGTTCGCAGCGACGATTGAGATGCCGATCAGTGGCCAAGACAATCCACGTCCGGCCAGGAAAAACCCTGCGCTGTCTTCGGCGCGTCCCAATGCCCGGCGGCTTTTCCAGATGCTCAGGCCAACCACGACTGCGAAGAAACCGATGAAAAGGACCAGATCAAGTAAGGTGAAATGCATGGGTCAACCTTTCATACTGTCTTGTACAGCGCGAAACATCGCCAGCAGATTTTCGACGGGTGTATTGGCCAAGACGTTGTGGATTGTACTGAACACGTAGCCGCCGCCTTCGGCGAAAATCTCGATGCGCTCGCGGACTTCGCGATAGACCTCGTCTGGCGTACCAAATGGCAAGGTCCGTTGCGTGTCAACGCCTCCGCCCCAAAATACCAGCCGGTTGCCGTATTGCTTCTTCAGCGCGCGCGGGTCCATTCCCTTAGCGGAACATTGCACCGGATTGAGAATATCGAACTCGGCCTCGATAAAGCATTCGATCAACGGTTCGACTCCACCACAGCAGTGCATGAATGTTTTCCATTTTGTGTTTTTGTGGATCCACCCATTGACTGCTTTCTGGTAAGGCAGGAACAACTCGCGATACTTGGCAACGCTCAGGAATGGCCCGTTTTGTGTGCCGAAATCGGTGCCGTTGGTCTGTATAACAGTTGGCAAATCACCTACTGCATCATGCAACCTGCGGAGGTTTTCCAAGGCCACCTCAGTTTGCCGTTCGAAGACGGCCTTGATGTAGTCCGGACGCTTTACAAGACTCACATACCATTCCTCGATGTCGCGGATGCCCTTGGGCCGCTTGAGGAAAGTAGCTGGTACAAGCGCAATATCACCGAAGGTCAATCCGGGAAACGTGCAAACCAACGCCTTGTCAGTAGTTGTGTAAAGGTGCTCAGCCAGTCGCCGGTAATGCGCGAACTCGCCTTCGGGCAAGACTTGAAACTCCTCAGTGTTGTCGGCGGGATCAAGTTTGGCTTCGTCTATTGGTTCCTGTCTAACGATCGCATCAAAGAAATGCCCACCAGCAGGCATGCACCCGCTGGGCGGCACGGACCGGTCGCCGCCCGGCCACTGGAGCAGGTCGCCGTTTGGTTCGGGTTGTGTGTTGAAATCTTTGGGCACGAGCACCGGGGTGCCATCAGCCAATTGCCATTCTTTGAACTCCTTCTGCGGATAACCGAACATCGTGCTGGTGCCGCCCAGATTTACCGTGTCAATGCCGAGTGCATCACGCAGGTCAGGCGCAATTTCGCCCAGCATTTGATACACCTCGACCACTTTGACAGCCTTGCCTGGTGGGTCAAGCCCGAGCGCCTGGCGCAATTTGTAAACCACACTCACGTGCATGCCGGTCTGGAAACAGCCGCCGAAATCAACCGGCAGACGGTCCGGCTCGCGATGCGCAAGCGCAATTTGTATTCGCTTACGAGAACTCATGGTCAAGGTGCGCCAAACATTTGCGGGTGGCAAAGCTGCCCGCACAATTCATATCTCAAATCGCGTTAATCACTACAAGCGCCGCGCTCAAAAGCTAGACAGTCAAGCTGGCGTGGCAAACCAAAATTCAACTTTCACAACGCGGTGTTTCAACTTGCAAAAGACCGCAACGTGAGCCGAGTTGACGGTGGCCAAAGTGGGTAATTTGCTGCCAAATTTGCACGGAAATTGCCACAGCTGGCGTGCAGTGGTCCCCCGGGGCGGTTTTTGCTGATTCAACCCGCCTCGAATTTTAAGGGGTTTGAAAGACGACAGTTTACGATGCGTAGGCAAGATAAATTAGACGCCAGAAACGGCAACTTTAGAAAAATTTTTGATGCATTTTGTGTCCCGGCCAGATAACCTGCGCAGCGTTTATTTTTGCGTCCAATGAAAATTTGCGTACCAAAAGAAACATATCCGGGTGAAACACGGACAATTCTGATACCGGAGCACGTTGCGAAGCTGACAAAACGCGGTGCTCAGATTGAGGTCGAGAGCGGCATTGGCGCAGCCTGCGGCTATGCTGACTCGGCCTATGCGGCTGCGGGTGCAACGGTCAACTCTGACCGGCGCGCGCTTTTGGCCGGGGCGGACATGGTCATTCGCCTGCGCAAACCGCCTGCCGAAGAAATTGGCCTGCTTAAACGCGGGTGTATCCATGCCAGTTTTCTTGATCCGTTTAACGAAGGCGACCTGGTACGCAAGCTAGCTGGGCAAGGGGTAAGCGCTATCAGTTTGGAAATGATACCGCGCATCACACGCGCGCAGAAAATGGACGTGCTATCGTCGCAGGCAAACCTGGCCGGATACGTGGCTGTGATCTTGGCAGCAAACCACTGCGCGAAAGTCTTCCCGATGATGATGACTGCAGGTGGGACGATCATGCCCGCCAAGGTGTTCGTGATAGGTGCAGGCGTAGCCGGTCTGCAGGCAATAGCCACTGCGCGGCGCTTGGGCGCCAAGGTGTCGGCTTTCGACACGCGGCCCGTGGTCGAGGAACAAGTGAAGTCACTCGGCGCAAGTTTCGTAAAGATTGATCTGGGCGAGACCGGCCAGACAAAAGATGGCTATGCCAAACCCTTGACAGAAGAACAACTGGCGAAACAACGTGCAGCACTGAAAAAAGTGTGTGCCGAATCCGACGTGGTGATAACCGCCGCACAGGTCTTCGGGCGCAGGGCGCCTGTGGTGGTCACCGGTGAAATGTTGGCTGCGATGAACCCGGGCAGTGTTGTTGTTGATTGCGCCGTTGAAAGTGGCGGTAATGTTGAAGGGGTACAGTTTGACAAGGTCGAAGCACGTAACGGCGTGACGATTATTGGTATTGCCAATCTTGCCGGGCGTGTGCCAGTGCACGCAAGCCAGGTACTTTCAAGCAACTTGACTGCGCTGATCGAAGAGTTCTGGAACAAAAACACAAGCGCGTTCGAGTTAAAGCTCGACGATGAAATACTCAAGGGGTGTCTTATCACCCACCAGGGCGAGGTTTGGCATCCCGATATCAAGAGCCGATTTGCCAAAAGCTGATTTTTCGCAATTGCAAACCACAAATTAGCCTGACCATGAGTACACATAACCTCTTAGATGCTGTAAATGCCGGTCAGCAGCCTGCCGCTGTGATTGCAGCGGGCACACCACTGACTGAGGCACCAACTCACACTGCAGTTGTGGAACAACCGGTTGCACATACAACTGGCCGATCCAACCCAATTGCACATGGGCCAAGCGAATACGTGGCAATGCTGTTTGTGTTTGTGTTGGCCACATTTATTGGCTTGGACGTGATCCGGCGTGTGTCGCGGCTGTTGCACACGCCGCTGATGTCACTGACTAATGCAATCTCCGCCATTGCCGTTGTAGGAGCGATTATCGTGGCCGGGCCGAAACATCCGACGCCGATAACTTTTCTGGCGCTTGTGGCAGTTTTCGCCGCTGTTACGAATATCGTCAGTGGATTCCTGATCACTGACCGGATGCTCAAGATGTTTAAGAAGCGGGAGGACAAAAAGCCATGAACGAGACGATAATTCAACTTGCCTATTTACTGGCCACGGCACTGTTCATCTTCTCGCTCAAGTGGATGAACAACCCGGAAACAGCCCGGCGCGGCGTTTTTGCCGGTGTAGCGGGCATGACGGTTGCAGTGGCGGGCACGTTGGCCAAACCGGATATTGTCAATTACGGTTGGATAGCCCTTGCGGCGGTGATTGGCACAATCGTGGGTATCCCGCTATCGCGCGTGCCATTGACAGCCGTGCCGCAGCGAACCGCGCTGTCGCACGCATTTGGTGGGCTAGCTGCTGGGCTGGTTGGAACAGCAAAATTTTATCTCTGGCAACACGAATCGCCTGCTGAGTTAACACACTTCCGGACAGCGGTAATCAGCGCCGAGGTATTACTCGGGTTTATCACCTTTACAGGCAGTCTCATGGCAGCCGGCAAGCTGCAAGAGATTATACCGTCTCGTCCGATCGTGTACCGGAACCAGAATGTCATAAACCTGTCATTATTCGGCATAGCTGTGCTGTGCGCCGTACTGCTGACGATCGATCCCGTGAAGTTCAAAGCGCTGTTTCCCGTCATAATTGTGCTTTCACTGTTGTTCGGCGTACTACTCATCCTTCCGATTGGAGGAGCAGACATGCCTACCGTGATTTCACTGCTTAACTCATATGCGGGACTGTCGGCTGTTGCGATGGGTTTTGTTCTTGAAAACAAACTGTTAATCACCGCAGGCGCACTTGACGGTTCGTCTGGTTTGATCCTGTCCATCATCATGTGCAAAGCAATGAACCGGAGCTTTACGAACGTGTTGTTTGGTGCCTTTGGTCAGGTGCAAACCACGGCAGCTGAGGCAGAGAAGAAAACCGTCAAGAGTTGTACCCCCAAGGACGCTGCGCAGATCCTCGAAAACGCGAACTTTGTTGTGATCATCCCGGGCTACGGCATGGCGGTTGCCCAAGCACAACATCGAGTGCGCGAGATTTACGACAAACTCGTCGAGCGTGGCATTACGGTTAAGTTTGCAATTCATCCCGTTGCAGGGCGCATGCCCGGGCATATGAACGTGCTTCTTGCCGAAGCCGAGATTCCGTATGAAGACCTGGTTGAAATGGACGACATCAACCCCGAGATGCCGCAGTGCGACGTGTGCCTTGTCATAGGCGCAAACGACGTGGTTAACCCTGCTGCGCGCCATGACAAAACCAGCCCAATTTACGGTATGCCCATCATTGATGCCGACAAGGCAAAAACCGTCCTGGCAATCAAACGCAGCATGAACCCCGGCTTTGCTGGCATCGAAAACGAATTGTATTACTTGGACAAGACTTTGATGGTCTTCGGAGACGCTAAGGCCGTAACAGGTGAGATCGCCAGACACCTCGCAGGCGAGAAGGACATGGGCCACTGAAAAACCGCATTTTCCGAGCCGAAGCAAACCGGGGTTTTAACGTCCACGGCCCTGAAGAAATACCTGTGTGCTTTTGCACAATTCAGGGTGTGGGCCATTGTTTGCGCACTGGCTATTTACCCTTGTTTTGTATTGGTCTGCCCCTTTACTTGAACTGTAGCAGCAACACTGCAAGGTCAACTATAAACAGCAGAACGATCAACGCCTCCAGGATTACCATCAGTTGATTTGTCTGCTCATGTTTGAGCATCTGGTACAGGTCGTCCAAAGTCCGCAGCTTGCCTTCGATCGTCCGGTGCCAGTCGGCCAGGTGGAAGCGCGAGGCGATCTTTTCGTAGATTCGCGCCAGATGCCAGTCGCCAAAAAACTTGGTTATGTTTGAAAGCTCGTCGTTGAACCGCGCGAGGTCAATCCGGATTTCGCGCAGCTCACGCAGTACATCAGCACGCGACCGGAGCGGATGCTCCCCCAGATCGCGGTATGAGCGTTCAAGTGTGCCATCCAACAGCCTGTCATATGCCTCAAGCTCGGCCAGTTGTAGATTCGCAAGCTCCATTATGTAGAGCGTCTCGTCAAAATCCCGTGGTTCATCCACAATCAATGCTGCATCCCAGTCAATTACCACAAGGTCGTTATCGTAGTAGCTCAGGTATCGTGCAGTTGATTCATCGGCTTCCTGTTTCGAAAGCCGCGTCATATCAGGCTCCTGTGTCAGTAACGCTGCAATCTCGCGCCGATGCGCATGGAACCAGCTCTCGGCTGGTACCACTGATCCAGCTGCTGACATAAGCGGTGCAGCAATGCAAAACACAGTGTAGGCTTCCTCTTCCAACAATTGTGGGTGGGGACGTATGTAATGCGACTTTAACTCGGCCACAACGTCCTCAGCCAATTGCATCACCTCCTGGTGCAACGAGCCGTTTTCGAACTGCAGATCATGATACGCAACAAGTTCGCTTAGGTTGCTGACCTCGAACGGCAACCGCACGGTTATGCTAATTGCGCCTATGGGCAACAGCTTGATCGTGCGTTCAATTCGTACTTTGCCCAGTGGACCTGCTCGTTCGATTGGAGGCAACCGTACCATCTGCGGTTTGTAAAACAGAAACCGTTTTGGGTTTCGCTTGTCGCCATCAACACCAAATTGTGCAACCGGTTGACCGAACACCTTGGTGAGCGGCTCGCGTGTCATCTCGTGCGCGACGTTATACGCATAAATGTAAACCACCTCGCCCTGGTACCGTTGCACTGTACGCGACGCGTCAGGCGCTTGCACAGGCGCAGTTTGTTGGTGCCCGGTAATCATGCCACAACAAAATATCCCTGCTACAAATGCCTGTCCAACCACGGTTTTGGGTTATTTCTCATAGTTTGTTGGCGCAGAAACCCAATGGCTTCGCGAAACCTGACCCGTATCCAGTTACCTAGGCCGGCTCAGTCAAAAAATCTTTTGTTTCAGGCCAACTCGGTATTCACTTGTGCCCGATGAAAGCTGTCATTTTGGCTGCGGGCAAAGGCACACGGATGCGGCACCTGACAAATGACACGCCAAAACCAATGTTACAGGTACGCGGTAAACCTGTCTTGGAACATGTTGTCGGCGGCATTATAGCGGCTGGTGTACGAGAACTTTTTATTGTCACGGGCTACCGTGCCGAGGTGATTGAAACGTACTTTGGCGACGGAAGCCGGTTTGGCGCAACAATCACATACGGCAGGCAGGTTGTCCAGAATGGCACTGGCAAAGCACCAGAAATCGCCAAGCATTTCATCGGCACATCCCCGTTCCTGCTTGTTTACGGAGACATACTCGTGACCCCGGACACATACAAAAACGCAATTACCAGATTCAATGAAGGCGATTTTTCAGGCCTGGTCACAGCACGGCGCGGTGAAGATATCGCCAAAGGCGGTTTGTTGGTTTTTGACGATAAATTTGAGCTTCAATGTGTTTTGGAAAAACCGTCTGAAGCGCAGCTTGCAGAGTTGCGCAACGCCGGCCTGTTAAAGTCGCAAACGCCGCTCTGGTACAATGCAGGTATTTACGTGTTTAACCACGTGCTGTTCGAGTTTACTGCCAGACTCGAAAAATCACCACGCGGCGAATTCGAGTTAACTGACGCACTTAACGCAATGGTGCGTGCCGGGCGTCGAATTGCCGGATTCGAAATACACGGTCTGTGGGTTGATGTACGCGATCCGGAGATACTCGCAAGGTTGCAAAGCTCGTCGCTGTAACTTTTCTCCACTTACCAACTTTACCACACGGTGGTGGCTACGTACTTATCGCACCTTATGTGTGCGCGCCGGTGCGCCCCCACGGTCTGAACCGTCTGCCGAGCGCGGCGCCGGTGCCGGAGGAGGCGCTGATGGCTGGTTAGCGTGTGCCGGGCTTGGTGCGCTCACGTGCCTTTGATCAGGCTGTGGAGGTGCTGAAACCACAGGTGCACTCACGCGTGGTACAGATGCCGGTTGAGCCGGCGCAGGCCGTTGCACCACAACATTTGCAGGAGGTGATGTCACACGCACGGGCGCTTCGGTACGGGCAGGTGTGCTCGGACGCACGAAACCCTGTGAAGACTCGCCCCGTCGGACAGGTTGCGACTGCACACTCTGCCGCGGAACCATAGGCTGACTGATGACTGATCTTGTTGTTCCGAGTGATTGAGCCGGGTCAGACCTGATTTGCGGCGCGGTTGGAGTTGCGTCACTGCTGCCAGAGGCCCGTATAGCAGGACGCTGTATCGCCCCATGCACCGGTCCACTAGGACGATGCCCCGAATCCGGTTGTGCAGGCTTCGTTAGGTTTGGACTTGGTTGCGGCCTGGCAGGTTGTGCGCCCGTCGCGCGTCCGGGGCCAAATGTTGACGGCTGTGTCCGCGCACCAGGTTCGGTCCGTCCAGGTCCCGACTCGGGCCGATTAACGGTTCGTTCTTGTTGGATGGTCGGCGGGCGCATCGCAGTACCGGGTCGTTCGGTCGGTCCAACCAACTTTTGGCCTGTTGAAATCTCTCCCCTCGGACGCGCTCCATCCGTTCTAGGTGTGCGCTGTGAATGAACTCGCGTCACGCCGGACTCGGGTCGTGTCCGTCCGGGTTTCATCTCCTGCGATGGATTGGCGATGCGTTCACCTGGAGTAAAATCGGTTCTCAGACCTGGCCGCTCGACCCCCGCAGTGGGTCGCTCAGCCGCACGGTCGCTTGGCCGTCGGCCAGGTATCGGATGTCGGTAGACCACCAACTGGTTACCTTCGCGATGCGGTTTGTCTACGACACGATTACGCGGCGCATTACCGGGCAGGTCGCGCACAGTCACACGCGGTATTTCGTGTCCAGCGCGTCTTGCAACGTGCTCGAACGGAATACCGCGGTTACTAACTGCGTGACGATCGCCATAGACGAAATCGTTTACAACAACTGCGCGTTCGTGCACTTGCCTGATCTGATCCCGGGGCACCCTGTGCCTGTCGGGCCGATGACGACCAAACCTGTGCCACGGCACATAAGTGTAGTGGTCAACGCGCAAGCCGAAGTCGAAGTCGATCCCGACACCCACGCCACAGTATGTCATCCCCCAAACAGTCGAATAGCCGGTAAACGGCGGTAACGGCGCCCAACCACAGTAATAATCCGTGTGCCGCCACACGACCCATGCGGGGGCCCAAACCGTGTCGGGCCACCAACACCAACCCCAGCGTGGGTGCCTGAACCATCTGCCGTAGTGGAAAACAATGCTGCCCCATGTATAGTCAGATTGCCAATACCAGCCCCAGTTCGAATACACCCATCTGCCACGATGGCAATACGGATGCCACCCGGCGTCAATCACCACCACGGTCGGCCGCCAACACAAGCCGTAGCCATCTATTGTGATCCAGCTGCCGTATGGCGCAAGCGATTCGTAAAAGTAGTTGTAGTTCACCACAGTCGGTTCATGCACAATATTGGTAACCGTGTATTGTTCGGTCGCACGTGCGGGTGCAGCTGGTGCAGCAGCGGTCTCGGCTTGACCAGATTGTGCTTGGCCAACAACAGCTTGACCGCCACCAACACCCAAACGCCTATCCTGCTCGATCATCGCTAGCACCACAGAATCGCTTATTCCGATGTCGTTTAGATAAATGATCTGCTCGGCACCGAGATTAAACGTGCTTGCCGAGTTGCTGATGTAAGACAGTAGAATAGATTCCTCTATGCCAGCCTCGGCCATTTTGATCACATCACGCAGAGCCGGTGAAAAGAAAATGTCTGTAGGTAACGGCCTTTCGCCACCTGGGTTAACTGCCAGCTCGACTTTCTCGTTCTGCCCAGGTTCGTTTGCAGGTGCGTTCGTGTCAGCCAATGCAACAAGCTGGGTTTCCATTGACGCAGCCTGATCGGTCTGACCAGATTGACCGGCAAGTACGTTGGTGCCAGGTTGTGAAGTTACCCGAGCCGGAACTGCATTTGCCTGACTTGCCCCGGCGTTTTGCTGCATGCAGCCGCTTACAAATGGTAAAGCGCCTAATGCAACCCCTAGCATCCACGCTATGTTTCTTCCAGTTTTCATGGCCGGTTAAGGTTAACTTTTGTTCAACGCATTCGTTGCGCTCCACAACTACTGACGCACTTTGTGCCCAGAGTATTCATTTTTGCACATGCTCCTTTAACGGGCTGAACCAGGCGTGGTTGGGCGTTTTTTGCGCTCTGACATCGGCGGTTCGCCAAAGGCTGGTACCCCCGCCCAGAATCGAACTGGGATCCGCGGTTTAGGAAACCGCTGCTCTATCCATTTGAGCTACGGGAGCACAACGCGACCGGTTACGCTCAAACTCGCCAATAAACTATCGCGCACCGGACCGTTCAAGCAAGGTTTTTGTGTTGAAAGTAAGCGTGTAAAAAGCAGTTTCGGGGCATTTGGCTGGCGGCTATTACTCCTGCGGATAGACAATTACCCTGTCGTGTACAACGATTATCAGGTCGTTTTTGCCATCGCCGGTCACGTCTGCCACGGTTGCTTCACGTGGCTCGGGCATTTCGAATCGCCTGCCGCGAAATGTGCGTTCTTCAAACACCTGCCAGCGCTGGCCGGGCATGAGTTTGCCATCGGTACTGAACTCGACAATGTCAATGTGGTTCTTTGCCGTTTCAAGAAACACAAGATCTTTTCTGCCGTCGTTGTTGAGGTCGCCCAACACAACATCAAACAACCGGCCGTCTTTGATTGGTGTTTCGTAGCTGTCCATTTCGGTCATTTCCCACACATCACCTCCTAGTGCAAGCCAGGCCACAACATTTAAACCTACACACCCGATCGCGTTTATCTGTGCGCCGCCAAATGCAACCGGGTGCAAACTGACAAAGTCCCAAACCGGTAGTTGCACATTACGTACAATCTGCCATACACCGAGTTTGTCTGGCTGCGCAACCGACAGCGCCTTGCGCTCAATATCGAGCAGGAACAAACAGGGCGCGCCATTTGTCCCTGGCACAAATGCAGCAGCAACAAGCTTCGAGTTACTGGCTGCGCCATTGATCTGTTCTTTGACCTGAAACGCCCATGCTGTCTTGTTCGTTGTCCCCTGAGCTAACACTTCCTGTTTGAGCACGAGCGCGCGTATAAAATTTTTTTGTGCAAGCAACAGCTCGGGTTTGGCGTCGCCATCTAAATCTGCCGTGCTCAACCATGGTTGCTCGATTACACCCCCTGCAGGCGCAATGTCGAGCTCGTCGAATCTACCATCGCTGGTTTGACGCAGGATCTTCACTTTTTCATACGGTATCAGGATAACCAAGTCGGCCAGACCATCCTGATCGGCATCGTGGATAGCAAGTGTCGCCGGGTTCGACTTGAACGTTTCGCTCAACTTTTGTGTTGTTCTTGTCCCGTCAGCGGCCACAGTCAGTAACACGCGTTCGCCGTCGCGATCAACAATCCCAACAAAAACGGGTTTCGTACCCGGCTTGAGTTGGCCTACAGCAATTGCAAGCGGCCTGCCTTCGGTCGGAATCAATGTCGGGAAAGGCAAACGCATATTTTTATCCAGATGGGCTACACCGACTTGGCGTTCGTCCATACTGAGCATAAAAAGCTCCGGTTTGCCGTCGCCATCCCAATCGGCCACCTCGAGTGCGCTTACACCGGTGAGTGTCGGAAAGGTTCTGGGCGTACCAAGCCGGCCGTCTTTTTGTTGGAACCGAATTGATACCTGGCCGTTCTCGGGTTCGGCCACGATCAGGTCAACTAACCCGTCCCCGTCCAGGTCTGCCCATGCACAGCCGCGCTGCGCTTTGTCGGTCCGCGCAAGTGGTAACACGCAAAATTGGCCCTGCGCAAACCGGCCCGCCAATGCGTCGGCGCCTGTCTGCTCAAAATGCCAGATCGCTGCCCGCCCCGAATTTTGCGCGATCGTAACCACATGCGCTTTATTGTCCTGCTCGAAAACGCCCGCACAAAACGCACGGATCGGCGGCAGCGTGAAATGAATCTCCGGACCAAGTTGGCCTGCTGCATCCTGTAGTCTGAACCGAATCGGGTTGGCGCTGTCAAAATTCACGAGTAACAGGTCGTTTCGCCCATCGCCATTGATGTCAATAACCTGAACTGCTCTTACGATGCTTGCGACGGGTATCTTCTGTGGTTCGTCGAGTGTGCGGTCCGATTTCTGCCCAACCAAATACATGTGAGTATCGGCAAGTAATACAAGATCGGTTAGACCGTCATTGTTAAGGTCGCCTGCAACAAGTGCATTTGGGGTTAACTGGCCATCGTCAATTGGAATCCGTTTTGGCGCACTCCAACTGTTTGTGCCTTCGTTGTATTGCACAACAAGCTCTCGCGGTTCACCGTAATATGCAATGTCAGGTCTGCCATCGCTGTTGAGATCCGTCACCACCATCGCAGCGATCCGTTTCTCGGATGCTATAGACTCGATTCGAAACCGCGCGTCTGGGGGTAACTCGTTTATCTCGCGTTTCCGGGTCGGTTTGCTTTCCGATTGCGCACCTGGCTGATTTGTTGCGCCGGTTTGGTTGTAAAGAAGGTTGATTTTGGCACGCTCATTGTTGGCCACAACAAGATCGGTCAAGCCGTCCCCGTCAATGTCAGCCGCATGTACAAGGCCAATCTGGTTGTCAATGGGGAACAGCTCGCGCCCGCTGAACCCGAACCCCGGACTGGTGTCGGTCAAGTTCGTTACGGCTGCGCAAACAAGACCGGCACCAGATACCAAACCAACCAAAGCCAATAATGCAAAAATTCGGCCTTTCATAATCATGGTTACACCCGGTTGAGCATGCCCAACAGTTCGCAAGTGCACCAGTTTATTCGCCAATTAAATGTGCCGTCACACGACGTGCGTGTGGTTGTTCCCTGTGTTCCCAAATGTAAATTCCCTGCCACGTACCAAGTGCAAGCCGGCCATCCCTAACCGGTATGCTAACATTTACATTGGTTAATGCTGCACGCGCGTGTGCAGGCATGTCGTCTTCACCCTCGATCACGTGCTCAAACAACGGATCGCCATCAGGCACAAGCCGCGCAAAAAACCGTTCCAAATCATGCCGCACATCTGGATCCGCATTTTCCTGAATCAACATTGAAGCCGATGTATGTGGCATGTAAAGCGTGAGCAGGCCGGACTTTATGCCCGTACGTGTCAGCCATGCCTGAACTGAGTCGGTTATTTCGTAAAACCCGCGACCTCGAGTTGCCACCGTAAAGTCATGTTGAACCTGTCTAAGCATGGCAAAAGCTACCGTTAATGTTATGCCTTCGCATCTGCATCGTTGCCAAATGCCGCCAACGGGCTCACTTTTCGCCAGCCAGACCAGTTAAATCGGCTTATTTTTGTGCGTTATTGCCGCAAAATGGACCTTGCCCGTTCCCACTGGCCAAGCAAAACAGCGCATTTGCGAAGTCGCCAGCCATATCCACGCAACTTTTGGCATTGCATCCATCCTTCATATATAGCTTTTACCCAGCACATCGCAGTGGCGCAATTGCAATTCAACTGCGCCGGGTATTTACCAGCCCGAGTCTTCACTAGCGTAAATGTTGACGACTCGGTCTAATAGTGGCTTGACCCTGGAGTTACGGGCCCGGCAAACAAATTTTGCCACCCCTTGCAAATTACCACCCGACATCACCTAGTGCAGTCGGCCTTAAGGCAGGCGAATCCGAGTTAGCCTGATTTCGATATTATTTGTTGGCACCGTAAGAAAATTTGTCACAGCGTATCCATCGGCAAGAACGCCGATCCAAAACTTTCCACCCCATACTTGCTTGAAAACGAAGCGGCCAGCTTTGTCTGTTTGCGTGGAACTTATGCTCAATCCATTCTCCGATAAGGAGACGTGTGCACCAATAACAGGCTGGTCTTGTTCATTAAGCACGCGACCAGTGATCTTCAAGTTTGCACGTTTTAAAATAAACGGGGCCAATTCAACGCGGCTTGCTGAGTCGGCTCCAATAATCACCTTACGGTTATGCTGACTGTATCCGCTTGGGTTCAATGACACGCTATATTCACACCCGCGCGGTACTGGCCCAACCTCGAAATAGCCTCTGGCATCGGTCGTAATGAACCGTTCAATCACCCTGTTACCCTGGGTACCGGCAAGCAGATTGAGCCACACCCGGACATTCCTTTTCGGCCTGCCATTCTCATCCTTGACCCGCCCCGTGATCGTCACGCCCTCCCTTAACTGGATTTCCAAGTTTGTACCATTTGGTGGGATTTCCATGGCCGCGATCAGATTACTGTTGGTGTCACGTGCGACGAGGCGCGCGCCGAAACCATTTCGCGGCCAAGGTTGGAAATTCCAAATAAATGCGAACCTGCCGTTCGTGCCGGTGTTGACCCAGCGCACCGGCCAAGATGGAAAAGCCGTTACTTGCGCACCTGCGGCCGGCCGCCCGGCTAAATCGGTCACGATACCCTTCAGTACTTTCGATGTTGTGACGCCAGACGGGTGCCCGACTTGCTCACCGACCAGAATGACAACGTTCGTATCCCCTGCCATTGCTTCAGTTGGCGCAACCGGATCGCGCAAGCCAGCGAAAGCAAAGAGTTTAACCTTACCCTCGTGTACATTGTTGAACCTGAACCACCCGTTGCCATCTGTGTATGTCGTTGAATCCACCTGCCCTTCTCCAGTCAGACTAACACGCGCACCTGCCACAGGCCTGTCATATAAGTCCACAACTCGCCCTGCAACCTCAAGCCCAGGTGTAGCAAGCCGGCGAGTTCCGAGCTCAGGTCGAGTGTGCGTTGTGGCGGCGACTTTCACGGGTTCTTGTGCCAAGCTAGCTTCTGTTTTTGCTGTTTGCGGTACTGACTCGATTTTGGTGGCCATTAAGGATGCCACACTCGCCCAATCGTACGCATCGGTCAAATTACCGGGGGCAGCCTGGCCAGCTTCGTCAGGAACGGTTCCAGCGGGTCGGAACGTTGCAATGGGACTAGTCTGTGCTAGGGCAACCAACGTCAGCCACGCACTCAACGTCAGGGCCACGCACGGTTTCATACACCGAAAATCATATGGTTCGTGTGGCAACCCGTCAACATTGCACAATGTGGGAACGCATACGTGCCGTTTCCCAACACAGCTCTGCATTGCGTCCAGATTCAGCGCAATACATACAAGGTGCATTCGCAACTTGCTTAACTGGTTGTTGAAAAAGGGAATTCTCAAAAATGCCCCTCGCATTTTTTGGGAATTCGCATGGTTTTACGGCTGAAGATGACTTCTTCACCAGCCTGTTGATGGCGAGCTTTCCTACCAGGTTCTACGCACTGAAACATGCGGACTTCGCCTAACAACACGAAACGGTAAGGCCGCAACAAGTGCACACAATTTTCGGGGGAATTGATATTTACGCGCAGGCTGCACCGGCTTACCACAGGCAAGCATTTCGTTTTTAGCTTTGGGGTTTGGTTGATGGCCGATAGACTCGGCTGCCAATGTCGCAGTTGCTCAGGGCTTCAGGTGCAATGGCAGCCGCTACCATGACAAGTCGTGTGCTTGGCATGGTACGTGAGATTGTCTATGCACGGTTCATGGGCGACAGTTGGGTGGCGGGCGCGTTTCAACTGGCGTTCATGATACCGAACTTGTTCAGGCGCCTGCTGGGCGAAGGCGCACTTACGGCCGCGTTTATACCCGTATTCAAAGAGAAGGAAAAGCTCGAAGGCGAACCGCGAATGTGGCATGCGGCAAATGCGGTTATCTCGGCCCTGATTGTGACTGCAACCGCAGTGATTGTAGTTGCAATGATTGGCATAACGGTTGCGCTTGGCGTGTTGACGCTACCGGCCGACACCAAACTCATGCTGCAACTGTTGCGGGTGATGTTCCCGTACATGTTGCTGGTCTGTCTGGCGGCAGTGTTTATTGGCATGCTCAATGCCCGCGGCCATTTTTTCATTCCCGCTACGGGGGCAACAATGCTCAACGTTGTAATGATTGCCTCGGTGCTGTTGCTAGCACCACGGATGGGCACAACCCTCGAGACACAAATTTTCGGGCTTGCAGTTGGCGTTTTGCTTGCCGGGCTGGCACAAGCAGCATTTCAACTGCCCACATTGCACAAGGAGGGGTTCAGGTATAAATGGGTTTCGCCCTGGGACAACGAAACCGTAAAGCACGTGGCGCGGAACATGATCCCCGGCACAATCGGTGTGGCTGCGTACCAGATCAATGTGCTGCTCACTCAGGGAATAGCCTTTTGGGTGGATGCAACGATCGTTGCATCGTTCAACTACGCCGTGCGGTTAATGGAACTGCCCCAAGGTGTGTTTGGTATCTCGCTTGCAACGTACATGTTGCCGACCTTGTCTGGTCTGGCTGCAGAAAAAAAATACGACGACTACCGCGCCACGCTTCGGCATGGGCTCGGCCATCTGCTAATGGTGAACCTGATTGCGTCAGTTTTACTGGTTGTTCTTGCGGAGCCTATTGTGAGATTGCTTTTTGAACGCGGTAGGTTCACCCCTGACTCGACCGCACGGGTCAGTTTCGCGCTTGCGTGTCTTGCGCCTGGGCTTGTGGCGTTTTCGACCGTGAACGTGCTTGCCCGGGCATTTTACGCCCTGGGTGACACGCGTACACCGATGCGGGTCAGCGTAATCGCGCTCGTGCTGAACGTGGTATTTACTGTGTGTTTAATCGGGCCATTGCGCCAGGGCGGGCTTGGCATAGCAAACACACTCAGCGCCTGCGTTAACGTCTCGCTGCTTTTCGTCATGCTACGCAAAAAGCTTGGCAGGCTTGAACTTGCTCAACTCAGACGCGCAATTTTGCCACTCGCAATTGCGTGCTTGGCAGCAGGTGTGGTTGCGTGGTTAAGCTTGCGCGGATGTGAAGCCTGGGTTGGCCACTCAACAGTCTGGGCGAAAATCTGTGCCGT
Source organism: uncultured Verrucomicrobiota bacterium (assembly GCA_964555645.1). Lineage (GTDB taxonomy): Bacteria > Verrucomicrobiota > Verrucomicrobiia > Limisphaerales > DTLC01 > DTLC01. The sequence continues at coordinate 4,017 of CAZKTA010000008.1, read as the reverse complement.
GTTTGTGCCAGCCGGCCTTGCAACGGCAGTTTACGCAGGCTTGACATTGATAGCAAGGTTGCCCCAAGCAATTGAGATGCGCGACGTTTTGCTGCGGCAACTCAGGCTAACAAACTCGAGCAAGAAACCGAACATTTAACAATGATATGAAACTACACAGTGATAAACATGGAGCGTCGGGGCACAACAACGCGGTTACTCCGCTCAATACCATGACACGCCGCGAATTTTTGGGCTGCGCAGGTCTTGCCTTCGCTGCGCCAGCCATTATTCCTGCAACTGCACTCGGTGCTGGAGACCGGCCTGCGCCTTCGGAGCGAATCACCATGGGCATTATCGGATTCGGGTGGTACGGCGAGGTAAATACAGACGGGTTCCTCCGACAAAACGATTGTCAGGTGGTTGCAGTGTGCGACGTTGACCAGAACCATCTTCGGCGCGGTGTGCAGCGTGTCAACGAGCACTACGGCACAGCCGATTGCAAAGCATACAAAGATTTTCGTGAGCTGTGCGCGCGCAAAGACATTGACGCTGTAATGATAGCCGTACCGGACCACTGGCATGCGCTGATTGCGGTGGAGGCTGCGCGTCAAGGCAAGGACATCTACGGCGAAAAACCGCTTGCGCGTACAATTGCCGAGCAACAGGCAATTGTGCATGCGGTCAAGAAATACAACCGCATCTGGCAGACCGGCTCGTGGCAGCGTTCCACAGCTAACTTCCACAAAGCCGCCGAAATCGTGCGCAACGGCCTGATCGGCAAGGTGCGGCACGTCGAGGTGGGCCTGCACTCAGGACATACGGATTACGCAGGTACGAGGGACAAAACCGACGTAACCGAGCCGCCGCCCGAGCTCGACTACAACTTCTGGCTCGGCCCTGCCCAATGGATGCCATACATCGAGGCGCGCACGCACAGGAATTGGCGCTGGCACTACAACACCGGCGGCGGTCAACTCCTCGACTGGGTCGGACACCATTGTGATATTGCACACTGGGGACTCGGGTTCGACGAGACCGGGCCGCTCGAAGTCGAGGGCACGGGCGAATTTCCGCCCGCTGATGCAGTTTGGAACACATGCACAAAATACCGAATTAACCTTAAATACCCTGGTGGTGTGACAATGGTAATTGCAGGTGGGCACTCGGACATTCGCGGGGGCACAAAATGGATCGGTACAGATGGTTGGGTCTGGGTCAATCGGGGCAGATTCGAGGCGTCCAACCCCGAATGGATCGAGATGCAACGGTTGCCCGAGGATTTGCGGAAAGTCAAACTGCCGATCTCAACCGATCACATTCGGAACTTCCTCGATAGCGTGAAATCGCGCAAGCCAACCATTACGCCGGCCGAGGTGGCGCATAACTCTGCTATTCCGGGGCACTTGGGCCTGATTGCAATGCTAACAGGCAGAAAAATCAAGTGGGACGCACGCCAGCAGCAGGTCGTTGACGACACCACTGCAGCCAAACTGCTGGGGCGCGAGTACCGGCCGCCATGGAAGCTCGGTTAAATTTCGCATTAAGACCCACCCGCAACTGTGCACAGCCCCGGAAACCAACGGAACCCGTTGCTCGAAAACGACCTCTTGCCGGTTGAGTTTGTGCTGCACCCGTCCTGGTGGCATGCACATGCGGGGATAACCTTTGACTTTGACTTCTTTTTCCACCCCAGTAAGCGCGTCGAGGCCGAGCGAAAAATGGAGCAGGTGCTATACGAGCACTTCGGCCAGTACGGGTTCGGGCGCGAGCATGACCGTTATCTACCCGTGATCGGCGCAATCCATAATGCAGCCGGTTTTCTCGTGTCCGAAATGCTCGGGTGCCCAGTCCGCTACAGCGCCGATGCAGCACCCGAAGTTGTACCTGCAGGTTTGGCGCAACTTGAAATCGACCTGCAACAACCGTTCCATAGCCCAGCTATGAAACGATTTGCGAATTTATGCGACCGGCTCAAGACACAATTCGGGTACATCGTAGGTGACATTAACTGGGGCGGCGTACTCAACATCGCGCTGGACCTGCGCGGACAGGACGTGTTCCTCGACATGATTGACCGACCTGAAAAAACCAAGGCCGAGTTCAGAAAGCTCGCCCATGTAATTGAACGCTTCGTCAACGGTATTGAGGCTGAGACCGGTACAAGCTCAATTTCAGTCAACCGTACCGTAAGACATATCCGGCCCGCAGTCTTCCTGCACTCAGAATGCGCGCACACGATGATTTCAGTCCAACACTACGAAGAGTTCATTCTGCCGATTGACATCGAATGGTCACTGCGGCACCGCCCGTTCGGCATCCACCACTGCGGCAACGACGCCCATCGGTTCGCCACAGCTTATGCGAAAATACCGCACCTGCACTTCCTGGATGTCGGCTGGGGTAGCAACGTGGCTGTGCTACGGCAACATTTACCAAACACGTTCCTGAACCTACGACTCGACCCAGTCAGCATGACGCGCTGGACCCCCGCTGAAATTCGCGACACTGTCAGGCGGCTCGTTCATGAGTCGGATAACCCCTGGCTGACCGGCGTCTGCTGCATCAACATGGACCACACCGTGCAAGACGACCAAATCCGCGCCATGCTCGACGCAGTCGCCGAACTACGGGATGAATACCGATCCAAAATAAAAAGTAACGCGTGAGCCCCGGCGATTTGAGTTACGCAACTGCATTAAAACTGCACCTGCATCCGGTAAAACCTCACATACCTCCGAACCCGATCCCAATAACATCGCACGGTGCGTAGCATATAATGCTTTAGCGCGCACCCACCCACCCCACACACACTTGATCCAACAATTTGAGCCTGGGATTCGGGACCGGTTTGCCCCAAGCCTCGTTACCGCATTCATCGTGCATGTTTTGTGGCCTTGACAGCCCTTTCCATTGCTCATAACGTCTTTTCAGCATTGGGTGTGGCAACCCAATGTTTGCCGCCCAATACCAAGTTGGCTTGAAAAGAATCAATAAGGTATGCCAAAAGTTGAAGTCATCGGAGTTTATCCCGTCGAGGCGCCGGAGCCGGTTTACCTGATTGAGATGTGGATTCGCGGTGCGGAGGGCCTCTTTGAGCTTTGCGACATCACTCAGGAAGTTCCCGGTCAGCCTCCCTCAAACTGGCAAGTTCCGTACAGCGAGTACATCCTGAGTCCATTGGGCGATAAGGTACTGACAGAGGAGTTTGAGGCCACGGAGAGGCCAGAGCTTTGGCGTGGGGACGTTCGCCTAGCGTTCTTCTTTCACTACCTGAGTTTCGAGCGCCCGCTGCGCACGCCGTTCGGAGAGGTTCGCTTGCCAGCAGAGTCGGATTTTCCTGCCAGACTTTCGGAGATTAAATATGAGCCGCCTTGTTGAGAGAGAGCATAACAATACAGTCGAGCGAACTGCGAGCCAGCCGACCGGCTCGCTGGTGAAGGCGACGCTCCTTGGCGGCTGGCTCGCAGTCGCTCACTTTTATAGTTAGGCACTCCACGCACCATGAAATCTACACACTCCACCAGCACCGAGATTCCAGTGCTTCCGGGCCACTACCGGCAGACGATGTGGTATTTCGTTCGGTGCTGGTTGGGTATGCTTGCAGGCATCGGTGTGTTTGGTCTCGGGCTGCACTGGCAGAGTGTCGCGGTTCAGATTCTCGGCGGCATCCTCGCGTTCATCTCGTTTCTTTGCATGTTCGGCACAATGCGGCGTGCTCGTTCAGCGCGTTGCCCATCTTGTTCGGCGACCATGTCGCAGGGTTGGGATGAGAGACGTTCGTGTTCAGACGGCATCTTTGTTTGTCCGCAGTGCCAGAGTCGTTGGCGCACACGGGCAGTTTGGAGATTTGAATGAATATGACGACCAATGACCTAACCAGGGCGCTGCAGCGGACCGGCGCTAGACGTTTCAGTCTTATAATTCACTGGTTTTACAACATCAACCGCTCCGGAGGAGGCGCACTGACAGCGCCGGTCGCCGAGCTTTGTCGTTAGCCGACATTGCACGCATGACACAGCATCGCATCACCAATTT
>CAZKTA010000007.1:0-139709 GCA_964555645.1 uncultured Verrucomicrobiota bacterium | reverse complement strand
CGTTGCCCTTCCCGCCAGGCAAACACCGGCGCCGCGCCGTCAAAGTCATTGACCCGCGCGGCAACGAGGTGCTGACCGTCCACTGGCTGGAAGAAACGACACGGTATTGAATGGCAACTGACAACCGGATGATGTAAAATTGGCTGACGCTATGTCACGCGAACAATTGTTGGAACGGCTTTGGATTGACCCGGCACGGTTCGGCGGCAAACCGTGCATCCGGGGGCATCGCATCTGGGTGTCGTTGATTTTGGACATGCTGGCCAGCGGCAGCACACATGCGGAGATTCTGGAGAATTATCCCGGGCTGACCGAGGAAGACATCCTTGCGTGCATCGCTTACGGTCTGGAGATGGCGCGCGCGCGTTACGTGGCCGTGCCCTTGGAGCCGACCACCAAGTGAAGCTTAAGCTGGACAAAAACCCGGGTGGGCGAGGCTGTCGCCTGCTGAAAAAGATCGGAAAAACCCGCGCGTAAGCCATGGAAGCGACCCTGAAAGTCCTGAATGATTTGGAACGCGAAGGCGTGATTTCCCGTTACGCCATCGGGGAAGCCGTGGGAGCAATTTTTTACATGGAGCCGTTCCTGACCTATGATCTGGACGTCTTTGTCCGGCTACCCCAGACGCCGGGTGGGGTGCTGACGCTCAGCCCGATTTACGAGGCACTCAAAGCGCGGGGTTATGCGACCGAAGGCGAGTGCGTGGTGATTGAGGGCATCCCGGTGCAGTTCCTGCCGGCCTACAACGCGCTGGTGGATGAGGCTTTGGCGGAAGCGCGCGAGGTTCGTTATGCCGGCACGGTGACGCGCGTTCTGCGGGCTGAGCATTTGGCGGCGATCATGGTGCAAACGGGGCGGGACAAGGATCGGCAGCGGTTTGCCACATTTATGGAAGAAGCGGATCTCGATGAGGATTACCTGCTGGGTGTGCTGCAACGCCATCAACTGAGCGAACGATTCAACGCATGGAAACCAACGAACTGAACCAGTTGCTGGATGGGAAAGAGCGCCGTCGCCAGGAATGGGCGCGGCGGCCCGTCGAGGAAAAGTTACGCGCCGTGGTGCGTCTCCAGCAGTTGGCTGCGCCTATCCTGCGCCAGCGGGGCAAGTTTGTCCGCTGCTGGAAATTGGAAGATACCGGTCATACCTGGAGCCAGCATCCCAATCCAACCGGTTAACAAGCCGATCCTGTGCTCGCCATACGAAGAGCCGACCGAGCACTGGGTGCACAATACCGAAACGGGTGCGGCGTCGCCGTTCCCGGGCCGGTGGCCGACCCGCCACTGGTTCAAGCACCGTCGCACGGCCGATTCTACACTTATGCTTCCAGGCTTCGCCGAGGAGTGTGAGAACAGCCTCTGGAGAGCGCAGAACATGCCCGATTTCAACACGCCCTTGCGCCCTCAACGGCGGCTCGGTGGAAAAATTCCATGTTTGTCGGGACCCGCAACTGCTGGGCAGCGAGCCGGAGGCAATTCGAGCTGCTACGGTTGTGTGAGTCGGCCGAGGATGCACCGCTTCGTGCGGCGCAGTTGATCCGAGGGAACAATTTTTGGAGCCTGACCGCGTGAACAAATCTGGCGGAAGGGGTGGGATTCGAACCCACGGTCCCGCAAAAGCAGGACGCCTGATTTCGAGTCAGGTGCCTTCAACCACTCAGCCACCCTTCCGTTGTCCGGCTGTCAAACCAAGCACTTATGCACTGGTGCCTGCCGCAACCGCGGCATTGTGTTTTGCCATTATAGCATCGAGAATTTTCTGCGCCAATGCAGGGTTATCGGCCAAAACTTTCTGAGCAGCTTCTTTGCCCTGGCCGATCATCTCGCCTGCAAATTGCAACCAGGCACCTTTCTTTTCAATCACGCCATGCTCAAGCCCGACTTCGATTATGCTGCCTTCTTTGTTGATGCCGTGATTAAAGTAAATGTCGAATTCAGCCTCGGTAAACGGCGGTGCAGTTTTGTTTTTGACAATCTTGACCTTGACGCGGCTGCCGATTGTGTTGCCTGCGCTGTCTTTGAGCTGGTCCTTGCGCCTGATATCGAGCCGGACGCTTGCGTAAAACTTTAATGCCCTGCCACCGGGTGTTGTCTCGGGATTACCAAACATGACCCCGACCTTTTCGCGGATTTGATTTGTGAAAATGCACGCTGTTTTTGCCTTGGCAAGAATGGCAGTGAGCTTACGTAATGCCTGGCTCATGAGCCGTGCTTGCATGCCCATGGGCGCCATGCCCATCTCGCCTTCAAGTTCGGCCTTCGGCACAAGCGCCGCCACCGAGTCAATTACAATCACATCCAGTGCATTCGACCGCGCAAGTGTCTCGCAGATTGTGAGTGCTTCCTCGCCGCTGTCGGGCTGTGACACAAGCAGGTCATCGAGATTCACACCAAGCCGTTTTGCGTACGCAGGATCGAGTGCGTGCTCGGCGTCAATGAACGCGGCCAGGCCACCTGACTGTTGCGCGCTGGCAATCACATGCAATGCAAGTGTGGTTTTGCCAGAGGCTTCAGGACCGAATATCTCGATTATCCGACCGCGCGGTATGCCGCCCACGCCAAGCGCAAGATCAAGTGCAAGTGCACCCGTCGGGATCACGTCAATCTTGATTTGTGCACGCGCGTCGCCCAGACGCATGATACTGCCTTCGCCGTAAGTGCGTGTGATTGTCGAGATTGCTGCGTCGAGGTCACGTTGCCGTGTTGCGGTGGCTTTAACAGCCTCAGTCTGTTTTACTGGTGCAGCACTGTTTTTTTCTTGTGATTTAGCCGGCATAAAATCTCAGGTGTTTGTTGCTTTTTTCCTGGCTCAGCTTCAAACGCTACCGAACCCGAGTTGACAAGTCAAACGCAGCCTTGCCACACAGCTTGGGCAGTGCCTGCGCGGCTCGGGGTGCAAACTATCGGCTGGAATTGGGCCGCATCAATCCGCTGGATGTTTTGTTTTGAGCTCGATGACATCGTGTGGGCCGGCCTCGCGCATACCTGCTGCAGTAACACGGATGAAGCGCGCTTTCTTGCGCAGCTCACCAAGGTTCGATGCGCCAAGGTAACCCATGCCAGATTGAATTCCGCCGATCAGTTGTGCCAGTACACGGTCAACCGAGCCGACGGCTTCTTTGAGTGCCTCGATACCTTCCGGTGCAACTTTTTGTGTCAGGTTCGGCTTGTGCCCGTACCGCACGGCTGAACCGGCTTTCATTGCGGTCAGACTGCCCATGCCGCGGTATTGCTTGTAGAGTTTGCCCTCGATCTCGATGAGTTCACCTGGCGCTTCGTCACAGCCGGCAAACAGTCCGCCGCACACAACTGCATGCGCAAGAGTGAGTGCTTTGACAATGTCGCCGCTCTTTGTTATGCCGCCATCGGCGAGGATTGTGACCTTTTTGCGTGCTGCAGCGCGCGAACAAACATAAAGCGCCGTCAGTTGCGGTATGCCAACCCCGGCAACCAAGCGCGTGGTGCAGATCGAGCCCGGGCCCTGGCCGACCTTCACAATGTTTGCGCCGCAATCGGCGAGGTACTCGACGCCGGCTGCAGAAGTCACGTTACCGGCTATGATTGGCAGCTTCGGAAATGCATCACGCAACATTCTGACCGTATCGCCAACGCCTTTGCTGTGACCGTGCGCGGTCGAGACCGCAACTACATCAACACCACGGTCGACTAATGCCGCCACATGATTGATGATCCTCTCACGGTCGAGCTCACCAAACGCATTTCGGGTTGCGCTCACAGCCGCGCCGCAAACCAGTCTGTAGTTGGCGTCGCGAGCGGGTTTGAACTGTGCTTTGCGTTCCATTTGAATCCGCTCGACATCGTTCATCGTGAACAGCCCACGCAAAATGTCTTCATCATCAACAACGAGCAATTTGTGAATGCCGGGGCGCTCGGTGAAAAACTTGTCCGCACGCGCAATCGGGTCGCGTCCGAGCTCCTTGCGGTTGATTGTGTGGACTTGTGCGCGGGGTGTCATCACCTCTGCGACTGTCCGCGCCGCGTAGCGTGGCTTGACAACGTGGCCGGACAACAGCCCGATGAGTTTGCCCGACTCCTCGACAACAGGGAACGTGTTAAAAGTGAATTTGCGTTCCTCGATCATCTTGAGCACATCGGCAATGTGCTGGTCTGGGTACACTGTGATTGGGTCCGGTATCATGCCTGGCACGTGATATTTGACGCGGCTGACCTCGCTCAATTGCTGTCGCTCGGGCATGTTATAATGGATCAGTCCAAGCCCACCGTTGAGCGCCATGGCAATCGCCATGCGCGACTCGGTCACCGTATCCATGTCAGACGAGATAATCGGGATGTTGAGATGCAGGCCATCGGCAAGCTCCACGTCCAGCTGTGTATCGCGCGGCAAAATCTCCGAGTAAAGTGTCGCAAGCGTCACGTCGTCGTAAGTAAGCGCAACGTGCCTGTTAACATGAAAAAAATCGTCTGCCGGCAGGTAAAATTCTGCGTCTAGGTCTTTCGTAACGGTTGCCATGCAATAGCATTTGACACTGCGGCATTGTTGGCAAGCAAATTTGCGCCTTCAATCCGTCGCCAAATCGGGAGTAAACCCAGCTCAGTCGCGAATTGGCCCGTGCGTCAATTCGTCGGTTCAACGAATTAGCCAATCCGACCCTGAAACTTGCGCACCATTGTCTTGCACAAACATGCACCTAACCTTTATAGCTCTGTGGTGCGCTAACACGGGCAAGCTCATCAATGTGAATCATGCCCGGTCATTGCGCATTGGAAAAAGCGCAATCAATCTTGAACGACAAATTTATGAGCGGGACAATTAACCAGAACATAGAACCAACACTCCAAACGCTGCCCGGCGACGAAGTGCGCCAGCTTATGTGGCGGTTTGCCGACCGGGTTGACTTACAAATGCTGGTGCAATCTGCAAGAGCGGTTGCGCGCGGCCCGGTCGCACGTGCGGTGGCAGCAGGCACACGTAATACACACGACTGGACACCTGCCAAGGCCGACCTGCTCAAGGCATTTGATGACGCGGGCATTACTGCTGCGTACATGGACCCCGCCGATGGAGGCTACATTGAAGGCCCAAAAAACCTTGCACTGGCGCTAATTGCATTCGAGCTAGCGTGGGTTGATGCAGGCGCGGCCACAGCGAGCCTGGCAGGCAACCTCGGCCTTGCCCCAATCGCAGAGTGTGGCACGGCTGAGCAGCGCGCGTACTACATGCGCAGGGCCGTTCCGCCCAAGCCGGGCGAAAACCGCGTGCCGTGGCGGTTTGCCTTTGCTTTAACCGAGCCGCTGCCGTTTGTTGGGGTTGAAACGGGCATTTTGTCCGGCAAAGTCAGAATTGCCGAATGGCCCGAGGGCGGTGAGCCAATCTTGCATGTCGAAAAACGCGGCCGGTTCATCACCAACATGGCATATGCAAATGTTGTGACTGCCGCAGTTGACTCGGATGACCCACGGATCAAGGGCAGTTGCATGATCATTCTGGAGGAAACCGATCCGGGTGTGTTCGACCGCGGCACACCAACAAAGAAGTTTGTGCATCAGCTTTCGGCCACGAGCGATCCAGTGCTGAACCTACGTGTCCCGGCAAACCGCATCATAGGCGGCTACACCGTCAAAGACGGTATTATCGTGCCGAACCGTAACCATAGCGAAGTCATCGAAGCCGTGTTCCGGCGCACGCGCGTGACCGTCGGGTTGATGACCGCTGCTAAGCTGTTGTCTGCCGTCGAACCCGTTATTCAATATGCACGCAACCGGTTCCGCGGCGGCGAAGGCGCCCCCGGCACGCCACGCTACGAGCTTGGCCTGATGCAAAAGGAGGACGTGCTCCATCGGCTAATTGACGTTTGGGCAACAGGCGAAGCCGCAGCGTCGCTTGGGTTTGCTGCAGCCAGGCTGTTCGACCAACTCGATCCAATTGAAAAACAGAAGGACAAACTGTTCGCCGACAAAGGTCTTTCTGGCCGGGCGGCATTCAAGGAACTGGCTAAAAAACAGCAGGAAGCACTTTCCCTAATCAAACAACGCGCAGCCAGCGCCTCCCCGGCAGTTGAACAACAGCATGATGCACTGCTTCAATTTGTTCTGCTTGATTCAGTCGCCAATGTGCTTTGTCCGGCATGCAAACTCTGGAATACAGGCCAGGGGGCAAACATGATGCGCGAAGCTGTAAGCTTGCTCGGCGGCTATGGCATAACGGAGGATTGCCCTGGGTTCATCGGCTTAAAGTGGATTGATGCGCAACTTGAGGCAACATACGAAGGCCCGGAAGCCGTCCAGCGCCTGCAGTTATCCATCACAATGACAAACGAGCTGTTCCTGGCGCAGTTCGAGCAGTGGATTGCCCAGCTGCAGCAGTTGGCAGCCAGCCGACCTGGCATCGGTGCCGCAACACTTGCCACAGCAATGCAACTGTGGGTTTGGACATTGAACTACACGCAAAAGATAACCGACCCGGCCGGCAACAAGCTGTATCACAAGACACGGCAAGGGGTCACATTTGCGCTTGCGGATGCACTATGCTGGCTGCTGGCTGCGCGGCAGTTTATCCTGGACGTAATCGAGCTTAGTGAAAAGGGTATGGCCAACCCTGCATTGGCAGACGGCTTGGCTGGTACAGTTGCGTTTTACACCGACCTGTGCAACGTGCAGGCTGCCCGCGCCGCAGGTGAAACAGGACGGATTTGCGCCGAGCTTGTCTACGGGTACAGCCAGCCGCTTGGGGTAACAGACAACCACGGCACTGACACGCAAGGCGCGTCCGGGCACACAAACGACCTTGCAGAGTTTACAAGAATACGCCGGCTGCTCGACGCGTCATTGGCCGGTTTTCGCCTAGCCAAAGACCGTGCCGCAAAGGCGCTCACCAAGGTCATGGTCCGTGAAACTCTTGATTATCCGGTCTGAACGCGCTGGTTGTCTATGGGTTGGTTTGTGAGGCAGCCTGTGCTGCAGACTGGCTTCACTTGTTGTGTTTGGGCCACCAGACCGTTAGGTCTTGCTGTGTGCGGGGGTTGACTTAGGAGTGTTCAGCTACTGTAAACACCAGCAGCGTCACAACATACACGCCGTATGCAACCAGCAGGACGGCGCCTTCCCTGCGCGTAATCCTGCGATCGGTCAGTAACATCCACAGCAGCAAACCAAAAGTGACAAGCAGCGCGGGGAAGTTGAACAGTTCAGTGGCACATTTCAGTCTAACATTTGTAAGCGCCGCTGCAGTGCCGACAATGAGCGTAAGATTAGCTATGTTTGCGCCCAGCACATTACCAACGGCAAGGTCGGATACGTCCTTGCGCGTCGAGGTTACGGCCGTGACGAGTTCGGGCAGGGATGTACCCACAGCGATCACCGTCAGCCCAACGATCATGTTCGGTACACCGAGCGCTCTTGCCACATTAACTGCTGCTTCGACCAACAAATAACTCCCTACCACAACAAGACCCGCCCCTAAAACGAACTGTGCAATTGAGCCGGCTTGACCACGTAGGACTCGCGCGCGTTCGATAAACCGCTTCATAATATCGGTTGCTTCGGCTTCCTCCGCTGGCGCCACCGCGCGTGTGTGCCAGAGCAAATCGTAAGCGAAGTAACCGATACCGCATATGATCAGAACCAACCCCTGCCACTGCGCCAACTCGAGATCCAGCGCCATTAGAAACAGCAGCACTGCAAAGCCGAACATTGCAAGCAGCGGCGTGCGCAGTACAGCTGGGTGCACATCTACATGTTTCAGGGCCGCCGTCAGGCCCATGATCAGGCCAATGTTGCAAATGCATGATCCTATTGCATTTCCGAGAGCAAGATCAGACGCGCCTTTTGCGCCTGCTGTTGCAGAAACAACGAGCTCGGGACTCGTGGTTGCAAGACTCACCAGTGTCGCGCCAATAACTACGCGTGGCACATGCAATGATTCGGCAAGCCGCACCGCCGCCGATACAAACAGGTCACCACCCTTGACCACAAGCGCCAGTCCGAGCAGCAGCAATAGAGCATCGAGCAACACACATCATTTGTTGTCAGAAAACCTGCCTAAAGAAAAGCAAAACAAAACGCGGTCTTTACCACTTTGCATCGGCAACCGGATTTGGCATTGAACACGTGGCCTCTGAGTAATGATGGACAAGCCGTGTTCAATGGCGAAGTGAGACAGTTACACGGTGCAGCCGTTCGGCACTTGTCATCAGAGGTCCGGGGAGTTTACATGGCATGGTTTGACACGGTTTTGCGCCGCCGATAAAATCGGGTTGCGAACGTCGAGAAAGCGATCCACAAAAGGCAAAAACAAATCAACCGAACATGAAAGCGCAAAAAGTCGAAGTGTGGTCGGCTGCCATCGAAGATAAACCGGGCGCATTGGCAGCCAAACTCAAAGCGTTGGCCGACGCAAAGGCGAACCTCGAATGCGTTGTAGCTAGACGCGAACCTGACAAACCTGGTCAAGGGGTGGTTTTTGTTGCGCCTGTTAAGGGCAAAAAAGCTACAACAGCCGCTGAATCCGCCGGGTTCAAAAAAGCCGAGGGCATGGTGGCAGTGCGCATCGAAGGACCGGATAAACCCGGGCAAGGCGCGCGTCTTGCCGGCGCACTGGCCGAGAAAGGGTTGAACCTGCGCGAATTAACTGCGAGCGCAATTGGCAGGAAATTCGTTTGCTACATTGGGCTTGATACCGAAGCCGATGCAGCCGCGGCACTAAAGATCGTCAAGGGTCTGAAGTAACGGTGTAACAGCAGGCAAATCCACGGCGGGTCATCAGCGTGGTGAGTTCAGGCAAAAGCGGCCGGGCGGCCGGTGCACCGGCTTTTACAACGATTTGCAAGGCTGCCGAGTTGTGGTGTAAACGAATACATCGGTCTGCGTGCGGGTCATCATTGTAGCGGCGCGGCTGGGCTGATCCAGTCGGTGGGATATGCGCCGTGTCCAACTTGCTTTTGGGTGGTTGTGGCGTAACTTGTGCGCGGAAGCGGTGTATCTAAAACTGTGTGAGCACAAACGTGACCATTGGCAGGCTGTGTTGTGTGGCGGCGGTTACATGTTGGTTGGTTTTGGTCTGTGGACCGGGCCGTGGCGCCGACGCGTTCGTGTGGGACAATCAACGGGGTGATGTTCAAGCAGACCTGCGCGACTGGTCGCTCACCAAAGTGCTTCAGAATATCGCGGCTGCAACGGGGTGGCATGTGTACGTCGAGCCTGAGGCTGAGACCACCATTTCCGTCAAGTTCGCAACGTTGCCGATAAACGATGCTCTACGGCGGTTGCTCGGCGGTTTTAACTTTGCGCTTGTGCCTGAGACAAACGGCGTGATGCGACTTTATGTGTTTCGCACTTCGATGGCAGATGCAACTCGGCCAATTACACCGACCACCACCATGCCAGTTGTGTCGAGCGGAAAAACAAACCGGCTTGCTGATGAGTTGATTGTGCGGGTCAAACCGGGAACAAACATTGACGAGCTCGCACGGTTGCTGGGTGCTAGAGTGGTTGGCACCATACCCGAGCGCAACATTTACAGGCTCAAGTTCGACGATGCAAATGCAGCCGAGGCTGCGCGTGGCAGACTCGCCGCAACACCCGAGGTTGAGTCTGTTGAGGATAATTACGCAATTGATCGTCCAGCTCAAGCGCGGCCAGTTCTGGCCAGTTCAGTACCGCCATTGACCCTGAAGTTTAATCCGCCGGGTAACAATGACCGGTTGATAATCGGTCTGGTGGACACACCAATACAATCGTTAGGAGGTGAACTGGACTCGTTCTTTCTGAAGGCGATTTCGCTTGCGGGCGAAGCGCAGCCAGACCCGCGTACACCGACTCACGCGACTTCAATGGCATACACAATCCTTACGAGCCTGCAGAGTGCAACCGGTGGGAAAACATCGGCGCAAATCTTGCCCATTGACATCTACGGCGATAATCCAAACACAACCACATTCGATGTTGCACGCGGTATAGCCGAGGCCGTTAACGCAGGTGCAACTGTGATTAACCTAAGTCTGGGTACAGAAGCAGACAGCCCGTTGCTGCGCGACATCATCGCGCGCGCGCACCAGCAAGGCATTGTGTTTTATGGCGCAGCGGGCAACGTCCCTGTGAGCACACCGGTTTACCCGGCTGCATACCCCGATGTCACGGCTGTAACAGCAGGAGATGGCAACCGCAACATTGCGCCTTTTGCAAATCGAGGGGATTTCATTGACGTAGTTGGGCCTGGGGTAAGCATTTTGAATTACGGGGGTAAACATTTTATCGTGGCAGGTACATCCGCTGCCGCAGCATTTGCAGCCGGCCTCGCAGCAGGTATTGCAGACACAAAAAAAATTACACCGGCTGAGGCGGACAAGTTCCTCCGTGCGAATCTTGCGCCTAACAACCCGAAGTAAGCCGACTTTGCATCTGTCGAGGTTGCCGGCCTGCAGCATGCCATGAACCGAGTGCCCGAACCAGAGCTGATGCTTTCGGACAAACAGGCCCGGGCTTATGCACTTGCAGACTTTGCCGAACCACACAGTCGGTATGTCAGGTTGTTCGACGAAAAATTCCCTCATAAACCCGCTCGTGCAGCGGTGCTTGACCTTGGCTGCGGCGCAGCCGACGTGACAATCAGATTTGCAAAGTCAAACCCTGGTTATGAGTTTGATGCTGTGGATGGCTCGGCTGCCATGCTCAAATATGCACGCCGCGCAGTTGCAAAGCATCGTATTGCGGACCGCATTCGGCTTATCCGAGGTGTATTCCCAGGGGTCAAGTTGCCGCACAAGAGCTATGACATCATCATCTGCAGCAGTTTCCTGCATCATCTGCAAGACCCGGGGGTTCTATGGGAAACAGTACGCGTGTATTCACGGCCGGGCACAATTGTTTTTGTAGCTGACTTGAAACGGCCACAAACCGCCCATAGAGCAAAATGGTTAGTCGAGAAATACTCGGGCGCTGAACCGCCGATTCTCAAACGCGATTTCTTTAATTCGTTGCTTGCTGCATTTACGCCTGCCGAAGTCCGAGCTCAACTGCGTAAGGCCGGTTTGCTTGAGCTTAAAGTCGAGGTGATATCTGACCGACACTTAATAGTGTACGGCATAATTGGCCGACTAAAATCGCGCACCGAAAAAGGTTGAGTTGCGGGGTCATGCCTGATCTGGCAGGTTTCGTTGCGTGTTGTGTGGCTAACTGACCGAGAATTTTTCCTTTGTGCAGTGCTCGTGTACGGGCTGAGCACAGCCTGCGCAATTTTTCTTTGGCGGACAGGTTTTCGCAAAGAAAACCGCATGTGCATTTGGCTTCTGGCGCTTGGGTTTGCCATTCACACCATTTCGATGCTTCAGCGTGGTATTACAGAACAAAGGTGCCCGGTGCGCAACTTATACGAGGCAACAAGCTTTGTTGCCTGGGCAATCGTTGCTGTGCAGTTTGTGTTTTGGCTCGTGCTGCGTATGAAGTTTTTTGGCGTATTTGCCGCGCCGCTTGTGTTTTGCATGGGCGTGTTTGCGCTCATGCCCGGGCTAGACACACCCGACCGGCGCAGCGCTGAACCCGACGTTGCGTTGACAAGCCTACACGCAACACTGGCACTTGTTGCATACTGCGCATTTGGTGTGGGGGCAGTTGCCGGCGCAATGTATCTGATGCAGGAACGCAATCTGAAATTGCACAAACTCCGCGCTGTCATGGCCCTGTTGCCACCGATTGAACGGCTTGACGCAATCGCAGCCGGCGCGTTGTTGGCTGGCTTAATCTTGTTCAGTGCCGGGTTGCTCACCGGTGCAATCCTGCCGCGGCCTGTCGAGACAACTGACGCAGGGTACCTGCGCGATCCCAAGGTAGTTTGGTCAGTAGCAATTTGGGCGCTTTACATGTGTCTGGTGCTCTGGAGGATACGGTTCGCGCGCGCCGGCCGGAAGTTTGCATGTGCGTCAGTCGGCGCATTTGCGGTTGTTTTATTGAGCTTTTGGGCTACAAATCTGCTTTCCAAATTGCATAACCCCTGAAAGCTGCAGTGTGTCTGCTGCCATGGCAATTGTTCTGATCGGCCTAAACCACAAATCCGCACCTGTTGAAGTGCGCGAAAGGTTTGCTATTGACGAAGCGCAAATACCAGCGGCACTGCAACAATTGCGTGCACAGGGGGTTGCTGATGAAGCAGTTGTCCTTTCAACTTGCAACCGGGTTGAAATTTACGCAGCAACACAGCTCGAGCCGGCTGTAGCATGGCGGTCTCTGACAGATTTTTTGCGCACTTTCTGTAAGTACACTGACACACTCGATCCAGGCTTCTATACATTGGCCGAGCCGAAAAGCATCGAACATCTGTTCAAAGTTGCATGCGGTCTTGACTCGATGGTGTTGGGCGAGACAGAGGTTTTCGGCCAGCTCAAGCACGCCTACGCAATAGCGTTTAAACACGGCTGTACCGGCCTGAACCTAAACATGGCATTCCAAGCCGCTTTCAACACGGCCAAATTCATCCGCACACATACCAATATCCAACGCGGTAACGTGTCGGTGGCTTCGATTGCGGTCGATCTCGCCGAAAGAATTTTTGCATCGCTGCAAGGCCGCACCGTGCTTGTGATTGGCGCAGGTGACACCGGCGAAAAGGCCGCACGAGCTTTGCTGTCGCGCGGCGCAAAGTGCATTATAACGAATCGCTCGCCTGAACGCGCTGAACGTTTAGCCGCACAACTTTGCGGTCGAGCTGTGCCGTTTGACGCATGGACAACTGTCTTTGACGAGATTGACATTGTGATCAGTAGCACTAACGCGCCGCACTACATCATAGACTGCAAACAGCTCGAACCCGTCACAAACCGGCGTCGGGGCAGACCATTAATGCTGATTGACGTTGCCGTGCCGCGGGACATTCATCCCGAGGTCAACACGCTGGACAACGTGTTCCTGTTCAACATTGACGATCTGCAGGCAATCAGTCAGCAATACGCATACGAGCGCCAAGCTGAGATCACAAGGTGCGAACAATTAATTCGCACTCGGGTGGATGCGCTGTTAAAAAAGTTGCACCGACGCAACCCCGCTGCACACAAACAATAGCGCACTCAAATGCCACAGCTAGAACGGCCAATCATAGTAGCAACACGCGGCAGTGCGCTTGCACTTGCCCAAGCCGAAGGTGTGCTCGCCCAATGCAGAGCAGCTTTCCCAAAGCTCAGGTTTGAGCTCAAGATCATTAAAACCACCGGTGACAAGCTTCAAACCGCTTCACTGGCGCACGCACCAGACAAACTGCACAAAGGATTGTTCACCAAAGAACTTGAAGTCGCACTGCTGAGATACCGCGCCGACATGGCCGTGCACAGCTTAAAAGACCTGCCGACTGAGTTGCCAGCCGGTCTAACACTGGGTGCAGTATGCAAACGCGCCGATGTACGCGACGTGCTGATTTATCGGGCGGCACTTGAGCCGGTGGAAAATTCAAATTCACCCTCGAAAAACAACTTATTCGCCGAGCTGAGAAGGCACGGCTTCGAGCCGCACACGCGTCTAATTGACATGCCTGCAGGCACCATATTTGCCACAAGCAGCTCACGGCGCAGGGCGCAATTGCTGGCACAAAGGTCAGACCTCAAATTTGTCGGGTTGCGCGGTAACGTGCCTACACGCCTACGAAAGCTTGCAGAGGGCAATGCTTTTGACGCAACAATTCTTGCCCTGGCAGGCCTTACACGGCTGAATTTTACAATTGCACTCGACGGCAAGCTAACAGGTGAAGGCGTACCCGATGGGTTGCTTGCTGTAATCCTTGAACCCGATGAAATGATGCCGTGCGTTGGTCAGGGGGCGGTCGGGATCGAAATTCGTGCAGACGATGAACGTATGCGCGCAATTTGCGCTCGGCTGAATCATTTCAACTCATATCAAAGTGTCCTTGCAGAACGCGCCTTTTTACGCGCAATGGGTGGCGGTTGCCAAAGTCCGGTTGCCGCATATGCTGAAGTCGTCGGTAACAGCCTGCGCATGCGCGCGGCGTCATTTCGGACGGGCCAAAAGCACACTGCAGAAGCCAGCGGGTCTGTAGCTGACCCGGTCGCACTTGGTGAACGCGTAGCAGAAATGCTAAAGAAAGCTGACTCAGCTTAACACATTAAACACCCAAAACACACGGCAATGTTAACCTTGCAAAACCATTGCGCCTGCTGCAGGCCGTGAAACAAATAGTGTGGGATCAATGCCGGTCGTTTGTTTGTACCCGACTGCAATTGCGGTTGAGATAGCCTCGACCTTGTCCGCCTGGACCAGGGCAACGCAACAACCGCCAAAACCGCCTCCGGTCATTCTGCAGCCGTAAACGCCGCCATTGACACCGATCTCTTTCGCAATCTCAACAACGACGTCCAGTTCAGCGCAGCTTACCTCGTAATCGTCGCGCAGCGAGTAATGACTTGCATACATCAGCCGGCCCATCTCAGCCCAGTTGGAAGCACGAACGGCTGCAGCAGCACGCACTGTCCGGTCAATCTCACCTATCACATGCCGGGCACGCTGATACACCACAGTGTCAAGTTTATCCTTGGCCTTTTCGAGCAGCTCGATTGTCGCATCACGCAGCGAAGGCAGACCAAGCATCTGTGCCGCAGTTTCGCATTGTTTACGCCTGGTGGGGTATTCGCTGCCTGTCAACTCGTGTTTAACGTTTGTGTTTATGATCAGCACCCTGACACTTGGATCTGTCATTGGCACAAGCTCGGGCGTACGCGACCTGCAATCAAGTAGCATGACGTGGTTTTCCTTTCCCATCACAGAAATGAACTGGTCCATGATGCCACACGGCATACCAGCATATTCATGTTCGGCCTTCTGGCAAAGAAGCGCTTTTTCGACCGGATCGAGTTTTGTGCCCGTGACAATTTCGAGCAAGGTCGCCGTGGCAACTTCGAGGGCGGCACTGCTTGATAGTCCCCCACCCAACGGCACGGTTGAGTTGACCAGTGCGTCAAACCCGGTCGGTTTCAACCCGCGCGCAATAAACCCTGCTATCACACCGGTTGGATAATTCACCCAGGTGCCCCTCTGGAACGGCATCAAGGGTTTGCCGAGATCAACTGTGAAATGTTGCGCAATCGAGGTCGAGCATAATTGGACACGGTTTGCGTCTTTGAGGGCCGGCGCGGCAGCGATGACTGTGTACCGCTCGATTGCCATTGGGAAAACATAGCCGTCGTTGTAGTCGGTATGTTCGCCAATCAGGTTGACTCTGCCGGGCGCAGCCACTACCCAACGCGGGTCGCGTCCGTACAGTTTTATAAACTCGGTTACTGTCTGGTTTGCAAGTTGCGCGAGATTCATTTTGAAACGTCCAATCTGCCGGTTTTTGAATCGGTTCTGTGCCTATGCGATTTGCGTTTGGTGCCCCGTAACCCTATGCGAAAAACCTATGTTCGCACGGAAAATCTATAGACCGTGGTCTGCTGGTAAGTCTGCCCAGGGCGCAGTATTATTGATGGGAACAACGGTTTGTTGACCGCATCTGGGAAATGCTGTGTCTCGAGACAGAAACCTGTGTACTGCTTATAAACCACCCCGCGTTTACCTTTGAGCGACCCGTCAAGGAAATTGCCCGTGTAAAGTTGTATTCCTGGCTCGGTCGTGAACACCTCCATTACACGGCCTGTTTTAGGTTCGAACACACGCGCAGCCAATGCAAGGCCTTTACCCGCACGGTTGATGACAAAGTTATGGTCGTAGCCGCGCGGCTTATTATCTAGCTGGTCGAACCGCGCGCCAATCGGGGTCGGCGTAGTAAAATCCAAGGGTGTCCCAGCCACAGGCCTGATTTCGCCGGTCGGTATCAGACTCGCATCAGCAGGCGTGTACTGGCTTGCCGAAAGCATCAACACATGCCCGAGTATGTCGCCTTCACAAGCAAGATTGAAGTAACTGTGATTCGTCAGGTTAACCGGGGTAGCTTTATCCGTCGTGGCACTATACTCGATCACAAGTTCGTCCTGGTCAGTCCACGTCATTACAACCGTAACTGCCAGGTTGCCCGGGTACCCTTCTTCGCCATCGGGACTTATGTATGTGAACTTGACCGATACATCGGTTTGTGGTTCGGCTTGCCAAAGGACCTTGTCGAACCCCTTCAAGCCGCCGTGCAGATGATTCGGTCCGTTATTCGCCGCTAATGTGTACGTCTTACCATCAAGAGTAAATTTTGCGCCTCCAATCCGGTTTGCAACTCGGCCCACGGTGCAACCAAAATACGGATGCCCCGCAAGATACTGCGCCAGATTATCAAACCCAAGCACTACATCGCCGAATTGACCGTTGCGGTCAGGCACATGTAACTCAGTTATGATGGTGCCGTAATTTGTGATCTTGACGACGGCGCCGTTCGCATTTGTTAGCGTGTAAAGGTCAACCGGCCTGCCATCGGGCATGGTGCCGAACTGTGTTTTTGTGAGATTGGCTTTCATTGACAACAAAGGTCTGGCTGTGTGTTGTGCACTGTTATTTCCGACAACCGGGTTGCGTTGTTACTTTTGCTGTGGTTGGGAATTGGGTTGCTGGGCACGACCTTTTGTGCGCCAGGCCAAGAACAGCATCAACAACCCAAACGCAAACAATAATAACCCCCACCAAAGATTAATGTTGATGTCGAGCGAGCGCCGGTACAGCTCGGTATTGCCACTTGTTGTCAGACCGAAGATCACCAGCAACGCGCCCACAATCGCAAACATGATTCCAATCGGATAACGTATATCGAGGCCCATAAAACTCTCCTTTACCAGAAGATGATGTTTATCACCGCACAAATAACCAGCAGAACCACCCCAACCACACCTGGACGTTTATACCATGCCCGGCCGTGGTCCTTGATCCGGGGCGTGAGCGAATATACAAGACCTCGTAGCTCGTCATCGGACTTGGTCCGGCGTGTGCCCAGCGAGATCACAAGTGTAAGCAGGAAACAGACACTAAACGCAAAGCACGCAAGCCAGAAGTTCTGCGCCATCTCGCTTTGGAACACATGCAATGGCTGCGCGCCGAGCAGATGTGCAATCCATGCGCCTTTGATCCCTGGCGTGTTGCCCTGGCTGATTGTCAGGCCGTGGAAAAGGGCCGAGGTAGCTGTGCCCCCCAATAACCCATAAAATGCGCCGTGGGCAGTTGCGCGTGCCCAGAACATGCCATGCAGGAACGTGGCAAACAGCGGCGCGTTTACAAACCCGAACACAAGCTGCACAAGGTCCATTATGTTGCCGTATTGTTTGGCAATGTAGGCGCAAGCAATGCTTGCCAAAACACCAACTACTGTCACGGCTCGGCCCATCCACAGGTAATGGTCATCTGTCCGGTTTGGCGCGATGTACGCCTGATACAGATCATACGTCCAGATCGTGTTGAACGCGGTGATGTTGCCCGCCATGCCAGACATAAACGATGCAAGCAACGCCGTCAGGCCCAGGCCGAGTAGTCCTGGGGGCAAGTACCGCTTCAACATCGCGAGCATCACGTTGTTGTAATCGTTTTCTGTTACCGCGTTTTGGAGCCGTTCTTTCAACTGTTGTTCAGTCAGCTTGCCCTCGGCGTGGTCATGCACCAGCGCTTCCACCTTTTCACGTGACAACGGTAAACCGACCGCCTTAGAAAGATCTTCGAAAACTGCCTCCAGCTCGGTGTGTTGGTTGGCCGCCTTTTGGATGATTGGAATAGCACTGGCAAACGCGGCTGGCTCGATCGGTTTCTTCGGCAGGGTGAACCCGTCCTTGCCTATGTGCGCCAATGCAACTGCCACCATACCGGGCAAAATCACCAGCACAGGGAAAATCATCTTCGGTACAGCAGCTATCAGCGGCGTTAACCGTGCCGCAGTCATGTCTTTGGCTGCCATTGCCCTTTGGACAACTAGGAAGTTCGTACACCAATAACCAAACGACAGCACAAATCCCAAACCAAAAGTCAGGCCGATCCAGTCCATACCCATCGGGTTGTTCTGCGCGCTAGACATAGATGCCCATGAACTTGTCCATGCGTTGGGCGGGAAGTTTGTCTTGGCTAGGTCCAATGCTTGCGGATTTGCTGCGACTTGTCCGAGCGCCTCGGTTACCTTCCCCCAACCGCCCGTGTCCCGAAGACACAGGTACACAATCGGCGCAAACCCAAGCACAATCATGAAAAACTGCAATACCTCAGTGTAAATCGCCGAGGTTAACCCGCCCTTAAACACGTAAAGTAGCACAATTGCCGAAGCCACCCACAAGCACAGGTTGTAATCCCATCCCACCAACTGCCGCAACAAATCCGCCAGCACGTGCAACGATATGCCCGAAGTCATCATTGTCATCACACCGAACGTGATCGAGTTCAGGCACCGCACGCGTTCGTCGAACCGCATCTTTAGGTACTCGGGCACAGAACGCGCTTTTGATCCATAGTAAAACGGCATCATGAACACCGCCAAAAACACCATCGCAGGTATCGCACCGATCCAGTAAAAATGGCACGCCATGATACCGTACTTTGCGCCATTGGCTGCCATGCCAATTACCTCAAGCGCACCCAGGTTCGCCGCTATAAACGCTAGCCCAGTTACCCAGGCTGGAATCGACCGGCCGGCCATTAAAAAGGCAGCCGACGTTTGCATATAGCGCCGCAGTGCAAATCCAATGCCTATTACGAAAGCCGTATATGCGAGCAAGATCGCGTAATCAACCCACGCAAGTTCTACATGTTGCATAACTATTTCGTGCCTGTTTAGTCATGCAAAATGCCTTTGTCAAGCATCCATCTGGCTGAATTTCACTTCTTTGGCGCCTAGCTGCTCCGGCCGCACGAACATAGCCGAACTGACTCAAGATTGTGGGGGTGCGTGATTTTTGCCCGCAGAACGCCCTCGCACGGCCTTTGGTATAATTGTGCCGAAAAAGCTTTTGCACACGGCCAGTTAAACCTAATTGCGGGCTCTAATTCAGGGCGTGACATAACTTTGATAGCCGCCGTTTCCGCCCGGTTTTGCCGGTACCCGTTCCATTTGTCTCGGCTGAAAGCGAATGCACCCGATGCAACACTAACACATCCGAGCCGAAAGCTCTAAAGTGTCCTTTGCTCATACGCTGAACCGGGGTCGGCCAAACCCAAACCCTGGGCAATGTAAACAAGCCTAACACACACCACGCGGAATGGTTGGGCTAGGCACAACCCAAGCCGGTTTGCACCGCAGCCACCCAAGCGCGGGTCCGCACTACAACCAGCCGGGCGCGTGGCTGGCTCACAATCCACAGCCTGAAGGCGGGACTACAAGCTGCACCCAGCCGGAATTGCACGCTTTGTAACGACCTCATGCAGTGCCGACGGTGCAGCGCCCTCTAAATCTTCAGTCCGAAGGCCGGCCACGACCACGGAATTTCGAGCGCGTGACAGCGCGGAGGTCTTCTGCGATACTCATTGCCGCTGGCAACCGAACTCGGATAAAACGTTATGCCGAAGAATCGCGTCATATACTGGGGCATCGTGATTTTGATCGCCACGGTGCTGTTGTGGATCGGTGCCGAACTGACAAAACGGATCGAGTGGCTCCTGCCCTACACTGGCGTGCTTGGTGTGGCAATGATTGTGGGCGGATTCGTTTACGAGCTGTGGAAAGGCCGTGCTGGCAAGTCAAATTCCCCGCCAGGTACTGGCGAAAACAAATAAGCTTCCACCCACGCCCTACGTGGTTACTTTCCGGCTCCTACCGGAGCATTTCGGTGAGGATGGTGCGTGCCCAAGGTTCGGGGCCGGCGGTTTCTTTGACCTTCTGCGGTGCCGACGGGCCGTTGCGTTCCCAGACATTACCCGGGCCAACTGCGTTACTGAGGAACTTTTCTTCCGGACACCAATTGTCGCGCACGGTGATGTATGACGAGCCTTCGTCCAGGTAGATGTAAAACCAGTGGTTCGGATCATGCGCGTAAGGGCTCATGTGGATGTCATGGATGAAGTTTTCACTAATCACGGTTCCAGGCTGGCACGACAGCGTATAAATGCCTGCTGTATCGCACATGCGGGTGGCCACGTGATGGATATGATTGGCGTGAATAAGGTTGTCGCGCATGCAGTTTGTCGCGCGTGTCCAGCCCCAGCCAACACTGATGCCAGTGTACGATGTGTTGTACACCTCGTTATGTGCGACGGTAATTTCGCGTGCGAACCCGATGCATATGCCAATGCACCCCCAGTCTTCATTGGCAGTATCTGTCACCAGGTTGTTTGCGATTCGGATCCGTGCGCATACCTCACGTTCGTCTACCGGGTTGTACGGCAAATGCGTCTCGATACCCGGATCGGAAAACTTACCAAGTTGAAGTCCGTTCCCACCAATATCGCGGAACAGACAACATTCGACCGCGCTGTCGCGCACGCCGAAGTCGAAATCGAGTCCGGCAGAAGCCAGATGCTCGAACGTGCATTGCACGAACCGGATGTTGCGTGTGGTGCGCGCGGTGACTGCTGCTGCTGGCCGACCGATCCACGCTTGATTATCCAAACTGCGCCATTCGGGTGTGCCTTTGGGCACGAGCTTGTAGGCGTCGAGCATGAACATGCCAGCCTGCAACGGCACATGACCCGCATACGAAGGCCGTAGCCAGGTCGTGTGCGCAAAAGTAATCCCTTTAAAATGCACGTTTGTGACCGGCCGGTCCAGGCTGCCCATCACTAAAACGAGCGTTTCCAGCCCTGGCGCAACTACGCGCGCTTGTGTCATGTCTTCGCCGGGTCTGGGCCAGTAGTAAATCCGGCCACTTGGTAGTTCTTGAAACCATTCACCGGGCTGGTCGAGGAATTCGATTGCATTGGCCAGGAAGAACGGGCCGGTGTAGTTGGTTGTCATGACCGGCTGCGGCCACGGATGCTCGAATTGAATGCGGCCTTCTGGGTCTTGAAATGTTATGCAGGCTTTGTCGCCCAGTATCCTGAGCGACTTGACTCGGCAGACCGCAATTTCCCATTGCTGGTGGAAAATCATTTCCAGTTGCGGTGTGTGCCTGAGCGCACGCACCGGGCCGGCCGGAATCAATGCCTCTTGTTTCTGCCTATCCCACACAAGCAGCCTGTGCATGATTTCTCCGTTAGGTTCACGTGCGCGAATGGCTTTGCGATCGTTGACCCAAAGTTGCCTGCATTCGACCATGCGCCCGCAAAACTGCGGTGCCTCTGCAACCCAAACGTGCCGTTGCGCCATTCTCGGCAAGCCA
Source organism: uncultured Verrucomicrobiota bacterium (assembly GCA_964555645.1). GTDB lineage: Bacteria > Verrucomicrobiota > Verrucomicrobiia > Limisphaerales > DTLC01 > DTLC01. Next base: position 118,537 of record CAZKTA010000007.1, on the reverse strand, counting down.
GGCACTTTTTCCTTTAACTTTCGCCAGCCCGTGACTAAAATACCGCCGCTGAGCACGGGGCGTTCCCCTGGCGCAGCCTCGATTAGCGTCGGACCTGTCTCGGTTCCTGAATCTTCCGGCCGCACCAGCAGCGGAGCCGTGAGCTGGTAAACACCGCCGCGCAAAACTATCCGCGCACCATTTGCTACCGCGGCGTTTGTCAACCGGCGTAACTCGCGTACTTTGCGCAGCGCAAGCGAGATCGAAGCAAGCGGTTGTTCGCGCGTGCCTGGATTTGTGTCGTTACCGTCGGGTGCAACCCAAAACTCGACACCAGTCCAGGTTTCAGCCGGCACAGCGCAAGTAACTCCAAACAAAGCAACGGCAAGACCGACCAGCCGCATTTTCATCAAATGATTCACGCTTTTGTGTGCTGGTTGACTGTGATTCAAGTTCATGGTCGCGCGCACGACAACTTCTACAACGGCACACCGGGCGCGCCAAGGCCAAAAGGCAGACTACACAGTGTTTTGGGGGCGCAATGCGCCTTAGCTTTTGCTTTATTGCGTGCCTGTTGGCCAGTAAGCTGGCGTTTCGCGCACGTCTAATATGTGGAAAGCAAACTGGGCAGAGACACAGACACGATTCGTTAGATGGTGGAACCGCAAGGGGTTGCTCATCGGCATGTGGGGCGCGCCTGAAGTCGGGCGAGCGGTGCACGAAGAAGTTGCACCACCACCGCAGCCTGTTAGTTTGGAAGCGCGGTACTGCGATGCCGAGTTCCGCGCAGCCGAGAACCACTATAGGCTGTCGCGCTCGGTTTTTCCGCTGGACGTGCTGCCAAGCGCGATAACCGACATCGGCCCGGGCTCGCTTGCATTATTTCTGGGAGCCAAACCTGAGTTTGCCGAAGACACCGTCTGGTTTCACCCGTGCATCGAAGCTGAATCCGCGCCCGAGACCCTGCCACCACTGCGGTTCGACGAGCAAAACCGCTGGTGGCAAATAACCGAACAGATCATACGCTGCTGTGCCGAGCGCGCCCGCGGCAAATATATCGTTGGTTGTCCGGACCTTGTTGAAAACCTGGATGTGCTTTGCTCACTACGCGGTACCGAGCGCGTGTTACTTGACATGGTCGAGCGCCCAGGATGGGTCGAGCAAAAAATCTGGGAAATCAACGAGCTGTGGTTTGCCGTTTACCAACGCATTTACGAGCTGATCAAGCTCGAGGACGGCAGCTCGACCTTCGGCGCGTTTTACATTTGGGGCCCGGGCAAGGTCGCCAAAGTACAGTGCGACGCTTCGGCGATGATTTCGCCGAAGATGTTCAAGCGGTTTGTTGTACCGGCGTTGACAGCCCAATGCAAATGGCTGGACCACTCGCTTTATCACTTGGACGGCACCGAGGCACTGGTGCATCTGGAGGCGCTGCTTGAGATCGAGCCGCTAGACGCAATCGAATGGACACCGCAGGCCGGCATTGAGACCGGTGGACACAAGCGTTGGTACGAGTTGTACCGCAGGATCTTGGCTGCTGGCAAATCGGTGCAGATTGTCAACGTCGAGTCAGACGAAATTTTACCGCTGCTTGATACGCTCGGGCCGGACGGCGTTTACATGCTTATCCAGTTCAAGGACGAACGCGAAGCCGAGCATGTAGCCAAGATCGTCGAGCCATACTATTGAACCGGTTGTGAACAAAACTTCGTACACCACACGCTTCAGTTACGCGGCAAGCGACATCGCCGGACAGCTCTTGTTCTGCTGGGTGATGTGGTATGCGCCGTACTTTTACACGGACACTTGCAAAATTCCGGCAACGACAGTGGGCACGATTCTTTTGCTTGCCCGATGGGTGGATGCAATTGATGCACCGGTTTGGGGTATCATTTTTGATAAGACACGCAGTCGGTGGGGCAAAAGCCGGCCGTGGTTCCTATGGCTTTCGGTCCCATTTGCCACGTTTGGCGTGCTCTCATTCCTTACGCCGGAGCTTAGTTACAACGCAAAAGTCGCCTACGCTGCCATCACATACATCGGCTGCAACGTGCTTTACACCGGGATCAACACGCCGGTGACGTCGATTCTTGCGGCACTGACCGCCGACCCAGAAGAGCGCGTCACGCTTACAACATTCCGTATGTTCGGGTCGAAGCTAGGCGTGTTGATCGTGAACCTTACCGGGCTTGAAATGGTGCGTCTGCTCGGTCAAGGTAACGACCGTAGGGGGTTCATGCTCGCGGTACCGATCTACGCCCTTGTCTCAGTGGCCCTGTTCCTTGTGGCATTCCGTAACCTCAAAGAAATTGTGCCTGTCGAGACCAAGCCACAGCCGCTCTTTAATTCATTCAAAGCACTGAAAGGTAACTGGCCGTGGCTGATCATTTTCTCGAGCAGCCTGCTGTTCTGGATCGGGTTCATTGCGCGGATCACAGTTGTACCGCACTTCTTCATTTACTCGGTCCACAGGCCTGACCTGATAAAAGTTGCCAACGGACTTGACTTCGCCTCGCTTGCAGTGGCGCTTTTGTTGCCGTGGCTCTGCATGCTCACTTCGAAACGCAACGTCTGGGCGCTCGGTTTGCTCGGTATGGTTTTGGGTCAGGTGACCGTTTGGCTGGGGGTGATCTCTGGCAATTCGGTGAGGCTTATCATGCTCGGTTGGACAATAGGCTTTTTAGCCAGCGGCGCCGCAATGGCAATGCCGTTCTCGCTGCTTCCCAACAGCGCTGATTATGGCGAATGGAAAACAGGCGTGCGCGCTGCTGGTCTGCTGGCTGCGGTAGGCGCAGCGTTTTGCCTCAAAGCCGGCGCCGGCATCGGAGGCGCTCTGCCCATGTGGATACTCGGTGCAGCAGGGTATGTGGCCGACCAAGAGCAGTCACCCGAAGCGTTACGTGCAATCGAGTTCAGTATAGTCTGGCTACCGGCGATCTGCTTTGCTCTGAGCATGGTGCCGGTGTTTTTTTACGGTAAATTCGAGCGGCTCGAGCCGCAGATTCGTGCTGAATTAGGGCAGCGCCGCGCCACAGCAGCAGCATGAGAAAATATCACGCACACTTTTGCGTGCCATCTGGAGGTCAGCAGCGGCTATGTTCAAACTGGAAATCAACGACGGCACGGTAATCTTGGCCAACGGCAGCAAACGGTTGCGGATCGGGTTTGTCACCGAGGCAATAGCCAGAATCACCTTTACCGATGGCAAACCGTTCAAGACGACGCCAAGCTACATCGTGCTGCCAAAACACACAGCCGAAGCCCAAAAACCGAAACCCGCAGACCAAAAGCACTGCAGCGTTCAACTCCAAGAAACAGACGCGGACTTTATGATCGCCACTTCCGCGCTCAAGCTTACCGTTGACAAACGAACCGGCGCCATTAGTTATTTCGACAAGCACGGAAACCTGCTCACGCGCGAGCCTGAACGCGGCGGTAAATGGCTCACGCCTAAGGAGGTTTACAAATGCGTGCACGCCAAGAACGCTAATTCGGTTCGCAGTCAAAATGTCGGTCCTGAGCTGACCCGTGAAACCGAGTGTCAACGTATATTCGACCGGATTGCATTCGAGGCCAAGCTCGAGTTTGTGTTTAGCGATAATGAGGCGTTGTTTGGCCTCGGGTCGCACGAGGAGGGATATGGCAACCTGCGTGGCAAATCCCGCGAGCTGTACCAGCATAATCTCAAAGCTGTAGTCCCATTTTTCGTTTCAACCAAAGGCTACGGCATTTTGCTCGATTGCGGCTCGTTGATGGTCTTCCATGATGATGCGCATGGCTCATACATCTGGGCCGATGTAGTGGACGAGCTCGATTACTACTTCATTTTCGGCGAGCGGCTCCAGGACATAACACGCAGGTATTATGTACTGACCGGCAAGCCGCCCATGCTCCCGAAATGGATGTTTGGTTACATCCAGTCGAAAGAGCGGTATGTGAACGCGAATGAAATGATCGAGGTCGTGCGCGAGTATCGCCGGCGTAACGTGCCGTTGGACGTGATCGTGCTTGACTGGAAATCGTGGCCGGCTGAGTCGGGCTGGGGCCAAAAGTCTTTTGACCCGGTGCGTTTTCCCAACCCGAAAGCATTCACTGAGGAACTGCACAGGCTAGGCGCAAAGCTGATGATTTCGATCTGGCCCAAGATGACCGGTGATTGCCCAGACCGACGCGAGCTGCTGGAGCGCGGCCTGATGCTCGGTGACCAATCAACGTACGACGCTTTCAATCCGCAAGCCCGACGCTGTTATTGGGAACAGGCAAACCGCGGATTGCTCATCCACGGCATCGATGCGTGGTGGTGCGATTGCACAGAACCATTCGAACCCGACTGGTCCGGCACAGTGAAACCGGAAGTGCACACGCGCCTGCTGCTTAACACCGAACACTTCAAACGCTACATCGACCCCGGCTTCATCAACCTTTACTCATTGCTACATTCGCAGGGCATTTACGATGGCCAACGCAGTTCCACCAACGCCAAGCGCGTCGTCAACCTCTCCCGCTCCTCGTACGCCGGCCAGCATCGCTACGCTACCATCACGTGGTCCGGTGACATCTGCGCCACCTGGGAAACGCTGCGCCGCTCCATTCCCGAGGGACTCAACTTTTGCGTAACTGGTGAACCGTACTGGACCCTGGACATCGGCGGTTTTTTCATCCGGCACGACCCCACGCTCTGGTTCTGGCGCGGCGATTACGACGCCGGCTGCCGCGGATTGACCGCCCCCGACCTGGTCGAACCCGACCCGAGCGACACCGGTTGCACTGATCTCGGCTACCACGAGCTTTACACGCGTTGGCTGCAATACGCCGTTTTCCTGCCCATCTTCCGCAGCCACGGCACCGATGCACCGCGCGAGATCTGGCGGTTCGGCGAACCGGGAACTCCCTTTTACGATACTATCGCAAACTACATCCGACTGCGGTACCAGCTCATCCCGTATATTTACTCGCTTGCGGCCCAGGTGACACTCAACGGCTACACGTTGATGCGCCCGGTCGCCCTGGATTTTCCAGATGACACCGCCACATATAACCTCACGGACCAATACATGTTCGGCTCAGCGTTCATGGTCTGCCCGGTAACTCAACCAATGTATTACCGGCGCAATTCGGAGCCGATCCTTGATGCACCCAAAACGCGAAAAGTTTATCTGCCCAAGGCAATCCAGTGGTACGATTTTTGGACTGAAAAGATCTTTGTTGGCGGCCAAACTATCGAGGCCGATGCACCACTCGATATAATCCCCCTTTTTGTGCGTGCAGGCTCAATTTTGCCAATGGCACCAGTCATGCAATACGTGGACGAACACCCAGATGCACCGTACGAGATCAGAATTTACTGTGGCGCCGATGGCGAGTTCACCTTGTACGAAGACGCAGGCGACGGCTACGACTACGAGCAAGGCGCCTACGCGCTCGTGCACATGAGCTGGAACAACAACCGTGGCGAACTAATCATCTCCGAGCGCGTAGGCAGGTTCGAAGGCATGATCGAATCACGCGAATTTCAGCTCATATTCATCTCGGACCGCGGTCGTGTCACTAAGACCGTGCGGTACACTGGCAAACAGGTGAAGATTTCGGCAACCGCAGACTTATGAGCTGGCAACGTCATAGGCCCCGCGAAATAGATTGGCAGCGCGTGGCACCGTTAATCCGGTCCAATGCGCTAGTCGGACCGTCTGAGCCTTTTCTGCGTTTCAGCCCGGACACGGCTGAAGAAAGTGCGTTCATCCCAGATTTGCGGGTCCCAGTTCGCTCCAATTATCTCGAACTGGCGTGCAGCGGTTTCGTAATCACCGGCGTAGAACGCAGCAAGGGCAAAACTGTCGCGCCATTCGGGCGCGTCTGGAAACGAATTGCAGAGGGTGGTGTACACCTGCTTGATCTCGTCCCAAACACCAAGTCTGCGAAAATATCGCTTGTCGCGCTTGTTCATTGTGAACATTTCCCAGTGCGCGTTTACGAGCACAAGCGGCACAAGCGAGTTTGTGGGTGCTTCAGATGCAGCCTTGCGCGCAAACTCGAACATTTCTTCTTCTGTACCGTGCCATTTGGGCATGAGGTACGTAAGCTTGCGAAAATATACTACGTACTCGGCCGGGTCGGCTGCGAGTCCGCGTTTAAATTGTTTTTCCATTTCGTCGCGGCCGAGGCCCAACCCCATAGCCACCGTTATCAAGCGTGAGGGTGGAATTGGATCAGAAGGGTCGAGTTCGTAGGCGCGTTCTAGCACAGCACGTGCCTTTTGGAGACGTTCTTCGAACAGTCGCACCCCTTCCGAGGTCACCGTCTGTGCCCAACCAAGTCCCCGCGCCTGCCAGGCATGCTCGACAAGCACCTCGCCGTACGCAGCGTGTGCAAAGTGTGACTCAGGCCGCGCCTCGACCCAGCGCCGGAACCTGTCAATGAATTGTTCGAACCCAAACCTGCCCGTTGGGTTTTTGCACAGGTACTCGTATGCCCTGAAGATCTCGCTGCGTCCGGTTCGATCACGTCTTCTGGCCTGAAGAATTTCGCGCAGGCGTTTCTCAAGTGCATCGCAGTCTCCCCGGATAAGCATAGCGACGATGTCGTTCGGGTCGTCTTCGACGGGGTGATTCATCGATGCCAAGTACCCCTTAACGAGTGCTTCGTTCGGGCCGTGCGGCTCTAGTTGGAGGTAAGTTTTGAAACACTGTATGGCTTGCTGGTGATTGCCGATCTCTTGGTGTGCTCTACCCAGTGCATGCCACACTGATGGGAATGAGTAGCCGAGCTTGATCGCCGTTTCGTAACTTGCGATCGCCGCCTTGTAATCGCGGCGCAAGAAATGTATCCGCCCGACCCTATAGTGATTCTCCGGCTCGCACGGGAAAATCGCTGCCGCCCGGACCGCCGCCATAAGCGCTTCGTCAAGCTTGCCCTCTTCCTCGGCAAGCCGCGCAAGCGCGCCTTGGGCGCGGGCTGAGTCGGGGAAAAGTTTCAGTGCGGCTTGAATGGTCTCATGCGCCTTTTTGAAGTTGCGCTCCGCTCGCAGGTTGTTCGCCAGCGTGATCAAGTCTGTGGTCTCATCGGCAAACCTGTTCCTCGCCTGGTTCACAACACGCTGCAGTGTGGGCTGGCATGCTTCGTCGGCGAGCAATGCAGCCTCGCGCACCGCGGTGTAAACCTCCGCGTGATAAGGGATCACTTTGAGCAGCAGATTCTGCGCGGCAGTCTGCAAAACCACCGGTTGCGGCACACCCGAATCGCAAAACACCGAAAGCATAAGGTCTATCTTATCCAGATCGCCTGTGGCAAGGTATTCAGCCCAGACTCGGTACAAATCTGCTGTGTTGGTTATCTGCGTAAGTGGTTGTGCTGCTGCGTTTACCAGTGCCATTTCCAGAAACAATCGCGTCAGGTTGGTGGCACTTGCTATTTCGGCTTTAACCCGATCGAGCATCTTGGTGTTCCCACGCAGCAGCGTGCCGAAGAACCAAGCTGTTGCAGCGGTATCGGTATCGTCCTTTACCATGCTTGCGATCCTAAGCAGTACCGGGATGACCTCACCATGTGCGCGGTGGCGATAATAGTACTCGATCCATCGCCGGTCTTGCGGATTCCCAAAACCCAAACCAGGGGGCTCAGTTGCATAGGCAACCAACCAGATCAGGTCTGGGACAGATACTTTCGTTGGTTCCGAGCCGTCTCGTTTCGGCGGACTAAAGAAACTCGCGATTTTCCAGCCTGCAAATCCAATCGCCACAAGGCAAGCAATCGTGATTAGTAGATTTCGCGTTTTCATGTTTCGCAGTTGATATCGGTTTAGCGCTGTTGAATATGGCAAAGTCTGCGCCACTGCCCCTGCGACTTTCCAAGTCTAGCGGGTGGATTAAACATGGCAACCAGCCCTTTGTGCTACCTCAACGATACAATTCACGCACACGACCTGCAGTGCGCCCATCTCACTCCGATCGGCCACGTGCAAGGTTTAAGGTCCTGTTACGCTGCCGGTTATCTGTCCGAAGCTTCTACGGCGATTGCAGCCCAGTCAAGCCTCGGCTCACAGCCCTTGCGTCTGGCGCAATCACCGATCCCGACAGACGAACTAAAAGCCCATGTTCATTTTCGGTAATCACGCTGAAAATTGGTCCCTGGGACGCTTCGCTGGGCCGCGAAATTTATTTGCACCGTAAAAGTCGAGGTAGTTTTCAGCCCTTTTGTGACCCGGCTCACCTTACACAACCGAATCAAAGGATCTCCAGCCCGGATGTTTCATACCCGTTTATGACGCGCGCCCTGCCCGGGTGCGCTCGAGTCCTAGTAAACCGAGATCATTTTTTTACACAGCCGGATGCGGGTTTAGCCGGCGGTGCACGCGTGCGATGCGATTTGGCCAATGGCCTGTGCGAGGCTGGGAAAGTTTCAGCGATCCGGTAAGACTCCCGCCCGCACCGGCCAAATGGTGTGTACTCCCTAAGATCATGAAATACCCTGGCTAATTGAACAGTGTTCCGTTGCAATGCAGGATGTTTCTGAAAATGGGTTGTTTTTTCGAATCAGAAGTCGCGGGTTCTGGCAGGTACAATGAAACCTCATTGTGCAACCCGAAGCACCAATTCTTTGACGCGCGTAGAGGCTGTTGTGGTTATTGCAATTATTGGGGTGCTGGCCGGGATGTTACTGTCCGGCCTGTTACAGCCCAAAAAACGGGCTTCCAGAATCCACTGCATAAGCAATGTCAGGCAGGTCGCTATAAGTTTCCGGGTCTGGGCAAGTGACCACAATGAAAAGTTCCCCATGCAGGTGCCAGTGGCTAAGGGTGGGTCATGGGAGTGGGTCGAATCCGGGTTGGTCGCGCCGCATTACGGGGTGATGTCGAATGAGCTGACCATACCCAAGATTTTGATTTGCCCCAACGACCGCACACGCAAGGGCGCTTTGAGTTTTGGGACAAACTTAACCGAGGCAAACATTAGCTATTTTGTAAGTGTTGACACTGCGCTGAAGCGGCCCTGCATGTTGCTCGCGGGGGACTGCAAGATAACACTCGATGGCGAACAATTAAAACCCGGTCTTTGGCTGTTGAGCACGAACCAAAACGTTGGTTGGACACGGAGAATCCATGGGTGGGACCAGAACGCGGGCAACGTTGCACTGGCGGACGGCACAGTGCGCCAAGTTAATGGATCAGGCCTGCGCGAGCTATTGGCAAACTCGGCCAAGTTAAGTAACCGGCTTGCCATTCCTTAATCAGGTCACTGTTATAGAGTCCCAGCTCTGAAGCTGTGTGCATGCGAGGTGGGCAAAGCTCCGCGCAGTGGATTTCGTATATTGTCAATCGGTAGAGGTTTGCAGCAGTTGTAGCCCGGCTGGGACCGCGTCCGCCTGCGTTCGGATTCGCTTGCGCGGGATTGTGTAGCATTTCTATCTTTCCGCCACTAAAAACAGCGCCGGCTGTTGCTGGCGCACAGGGCAGTAGAATGATTGCCAATGGTAGGCGCGACAGACCCAAACCGCGGAAATGCACGAAGCACAACCAAAAAACTTGAACCGGGAATCCGCTCACAATTTTGGTACCCGATGGACTTTCGGCAAAGTCATCCGTGCGCTGGACCTGGAATGCGTTGTGTGCATATGCGTAACGCTGCTTGCGGTTTGCTTGCACGTAACGAGGCTTTTCAATGCAGGCGCCCTGTGGCGTGATGAAGCCGGCCTGGTGGCGCTGGCCACACTACCAACGCTGGGTGAAGTATGGCAAATGCTTACCTATGACTCGTTCCCATTGCTTTTCCCGCTGTTGGTCCGGCTCTGGGTTGAGCTAGGGTTTGGCAATTCCGATTTCGGCCTGCGCATGTTGGGGCTTATGATTGGCCTCGGGATGCTCGGTGTACTGTGGTGGGTTGCGTGGGTCTTGGGTAAGCGCAAGCCACTTGTCTCATTAGGTTTGCTGGCAATTAACGCAACGGTCATACATTGGGGCGACTCGATCCGCGCGTATGGTCTGGGTGCAATGCTAATGCTTACAACACTGGGTCTGATATGGCAAACGGTAGTGAAGGCAACCCCAACGCGGTTTATTGCAGCCACTGTGTTCGGACTGGCAAGTGTTCAGTGTCTGTATCAGAACGCCTTTTTGCTGTGCGCAATTTGTTGTAGTGCAGCAGTGGTTTGCTTACGGCATCGGCGTTTCAAAAATGCTTTACTAAGCATTGCTGCGGGGCTGCCTGCGGCATTGTCGTTGTTGCCATATTTGCAGCCGTTGAAGAAGTCGCAAAGCTGGTGGATCGTTGGAAAAGCCGGGTTTCGCCCGCCAGTTGCATGGGCAAGTTTCTCAGAAGCGTTTGGTACACCCCCTTGGCTTGGGCCGTTGATTTGGATTGGGTTATTTGTGCTGGCGGTATGGACTGGCGTAGCATCGCTCGAAAAGCCGATCTCACGGCGTGACGAAATTTCGGTTGAGTTACCGCTCTTCGTCGGGCTGACGGCTTTAACGGGTGCGTTTGGCTTCTTTTTATTCTTATGGCATGCGGGGCTGCCCACTCAGCCTTGGTACTGGTTACCGCTGATGCCAATTGTGGCCGTGTGCGTTCAGACGGGACTATCGGACCAAGTAGCTCGCCACCGACTAAATTGGGCTTTGGCAGTCGGTTTATTTGTGGTGATATCGCTGTTGCCAGCTTGGAGCCGCGTGACACAACGCCAGACAAACATTGATTTTGTTGCGCACATATTAAATGAGCGGGTTAAAGATGAAGACCTAGTTGTGGTTTTGCCGTGGTACTGCGGCATTTCATTCAAACGGTATTACAACGGCCCGGCTCAGTGGACTACAATCCCACCAATTGCCGATCACAGGTTCCATCGCTATGACCTGTTAAAAGAAAAACTCGCGGCGCCCGACCCAAACGGTCCGGTTTTAGAGCGGATGCGCCATACGCTGCGTGCAGGCAACAAAGTTTGGGTAGTTGGCCTTTTACCAAAACCGCGGCCAGGTGAGATTACGGTGCCGACCTTACCCCCTGCACCGCACGGGCCGTTGCGCTGGTTTGATGAACCGTACAATTACGTTTGGGGCAGACAAATACGACACTTTATCGAAAACACGGCGACGCAGCTCGAACAAATTGTCACTTTAGAAAACACAAAAGGCGTTAGCCGATACGAGAAGATCGAATTACTCATGGTAAGCGGCTACCGCTTCGGAACATTCCCGGCTGCCGGTGCAACTGGTTTTTGAAATTTGCAATCACCCAGAACGAGACCCGGCTCGTGCGTGCCCGACCGTTTCCTGACGTAAGCTCATACAAGTTGAGCAATAGTCGGGTAGGCGTACTTGGCGTCGGGCGACTGGTCAGTTTCGTTTTATAACTGGTGCGGCACAGACTTATCTTTTGTGATCGGGCTGGGTTTGTTACCAACCCAACACACGGGCGAAGATCAAAGGCGCAACTATGGTTGCGTCTGACTCGATGATAAACCGGGGCGTGTCAACGCCGAGCTTGCCCCAAGTAATCTTTTCGTTTGGCACGGCACCTGAATAACTGCCGTAGCTTGTTGTCGAGTCGCTTATCTGACAGAAGTAAGCCCACACCGGCACATTGACACGTTTAAGGTCCTGGCGCAACATGGGCACAACACAGATCGCAAAGTCACCTGCTATACCGCCCCCGATCTGGAAAAAGCCGACTGGATGTTCGGCTGCGGTACGTTCATACCATTCAGCCAACGCAATCATGTACTCGATGCCGGTGCGTACCGTGTGGACATTCTTGATATGACCGGCGATGACGCGCGCGGCGTACATATTGCCCAAGGTCGAATCTTCCCAGCCGGGCACAAACAGCGGCAGGTTTCTTTCGGCGGCTGCGACCATCCAACTGTCCTTCGGGTCAATCTGATAATGCTCTTTGAGATCGCCGTTGCGCAACACCTCGTACAGAAATTCATGCGGGAACATGCGTTGCGCGGTTTGATCGGCTTTCTGCAATTTTCTGAGCATCGCCTGTTCAACGCGAAGAATTGCCTGCTTTTCAGGTATGCACACGTCTGTGACACGGTTCATGCCGCGTTTAAGAAGTGCTTCTTCCTCGGCCGGCGTCAGGTGTCGGTAATGTTTGACGTGCTCATAATCGTTGTGTGCAACCAGATTGAAGACGTCTTCTTCAAGGTTTGCGCCCGTACAGCAGATGGCGTGGATTTTGTCTCGCCGAATCATCTCAGCGAGTGAAAGCCCGATCTCGGCCGTGCTCATTGCGCCAGCCATGGCAAGCAACATTTTACCCCTTTTTTGCAGATGCACCAACAGCGCGGCGCTTGCATCTGCTACAACACCCGCATTGAAATGCCGAAAATGACGCTGTACAAACTGCCCAACAGGCCCGTCCTTTTCCGATTGCATTGTTCTCGTCACGGTTTGGTCCGTCCACTGTCTAATAGTCCACCGGCACAGAACGTTGCGATAGATTTTGCAGAAACCAGAGGTCCATGTGAACAAAAAACAGAAAAATTGTTTTTACCTATCGGGCATCGGCAAAAGCCGCACCAGTGGCCGCGGCGACTCAAAGTAGCGACGTGTTGCCAACGTAAATCCACACCGGGGAGCTTCAATTGGTAAAAATAACACCCGACTCGGACGTGATACGGCTGAAGACAAAATTTTTGTTCCACCCACCCTCACTAGAACTACGATTGGCCGGCCACTAATTGGCTGCGTCTAAAAACTCGATCGCTCACGTCTTCGGGCCTGGCGAAAGTTTGGGCAGCGACGTTACGACCGTAAAAGCTCAACTCTTTGGGTTGTTGAATTACGGAATGTACTGTGATGTAACCTTCTGGACATTGGCGGGTCAGTTGTGTTGTGTAGCTAAAACTGAGTCACACAATGATACTTAGAATTGTAATTGGCGCTGTGGTAGGCGGTGTATTGGGCTATGGCTGGTACAAGTTGGTGGGCTGCTCTACAGGTGCGTGCCCATTGACAAGTAATCCGTACCTGAGCACGATTTGGGGTGTTGTGATTGGCGCGCTTATTGCCAGCAACGTACGGTAAAGCCGCCAAATGCGGCCTCAAGCTTTTGTGGCTTCAAATACAGCACGACCTCATAGACCAAAAGAATCGAGTGCCCAAGAGAGTTTACTCCCGAACAGTTTCGGTAGTCAGCTGATGCGGGTTTTTCTACTCCGCAAGTGATTGAGGAAAACCCAGCGGTGAGGTCCTAAACCCGTTTTTGCGCGACTAAGCGCGCGAAATGCTCGAACGACCTGTCGTAGGTCGCCTCTGCATCTTCGGGAAAACAACAACCCGGCAATTGTCTGTGCGCAAGGTGATAATGCAAGCATTCGCAACAAATGCCCTTTCGACTACAGGGCGAATACGAACAGCTGCATCGTTTCAGGTTTTGTTCTTTTTTGCATTGCATATGCCCTGCCCCAGTTTACTTTACCCGGCCTAGAGTTTTCAACCCGCCAAACGCGCCACACATCGGTCTTTAGCAGAGTTGAAGGAGAGGCATCAGGCTAGCGGACGCATTTTATCAACCTTGATTGCTGAGCGCTAAAATGCCCAAGAAGCACATTTTGGCTTAGCGATTGCACCTCGTGGGTCCGCGCCATGTCACCATCGCGGTTCGATTTCGATGTACAACGTCCCGACACCGCGCCTGACGAAAAACACTGTGCGGCGCGGTTTTGTCTTTGCAAGGGTTTGCAGTGTTTCCCTGAGGGTAGGTATGGAATCGATCGGTCTGCCGTCTATGGCAGTAATAATGTCCCCCGAGCTTAACCCGGCCAGTGCAGCCCAACCAGCGCGTTGCACCACGCTAACCCGTACACCGGCAAAAGTGTCATCGAGTTTTTCCTCGACGCGCTCGGCCAGCGAAAGTTCGCGTGCGGTGAACTCAAACCTGTCGTCTTTGTACTCGGCAAGTTCAGGCGCGGTTTTCGGGCTTTGACCAAGCGTGACCAGTAGCTTGATCGGTTCGCCGTTCCGGACGCCTTCAAGCTCGGCTTCACTGCCTACTTTATAAGCCCGGATCATGTTGTCGAACAACTCCTGGTCGGCCTGTGTACTGGCAGGTATAACCTGCCCGTCGAGCTTCAGTAAAATGTCGCCAACCGTGATCCCAGCACGAGCAGCTGGTGAATCGGGTAAAACTTGTGTTACACGCACGCCTTTCTTTCCATCCAGCCCCAATGCTTCGGCAAGCTCTGGTGTTAATACCTGTGATTGCACACCTAGCCATGCCTTTTGTGGTCGGGCTGGTTTTTCTTCCTGTGGCTCTGGGCCAATACGCGCCACCGTAACGAGTTGTTGTGCACCGCGTTCAAATGTCACTAGCACGGGTTTGCGCTCGGTACTGTCGCCGACGAACCGGCGCGTGAACTCGACCAGATCAGCCACGTTTGTAACGAGCGCATCAGCCACTTTAACGATGATGTCGCCGCTTTGAAGTGGCGGTTTTGATTCTGCACAAGGCCCGCCTGGACGCACTGAGTCAACCAGTACACCCTGTTTTGTTGGCCGTTTGTTTTCAAGCGCCGATGTGCGCGTTAGGTCGCGCACTACAAGTCCCCAGTGTTTCAATTCTGTTTCGCGTGCCTGTGCAGGCTCACGATTTGTTGTTGTGAGCTGCCATGTGACAACTTGCCCGTTGCGCAAGCCTTTGAGCGTAACAGTTGCGCCAACCGGTGTGTTCAGCACAAGGCGATTAAACATCGGGATATCCTCGGATAGTCGGCAGTCGGGCACAGGCTGACCGTTGAACTCAATGATTAAATCGCCCGGTTGGATACCCGCTGCCTTGGCGGGGCTGTCCGGCAACACGCTCGCCACAAGCACGCCTTTAGCATCCCGGGCGCCTTTCAACAGCGGTTGCACTTCAAGTCCGATCCAGCTTCGTGACACTGTTCCATTTGCGATTAGTTCTTCAGCAATCGCGCGGGCCAGATTGCTCGGGATTGCACCCCCTAAACTACCAATGCCAACCTCGTTCACACCCACAATTTCACCAGCCAGATTCACCAGCGGGCCGCCGCTGTTGCCCGAATAAATCTGCGCGTCATGTCCTATCCACCGCACAAGCAATCCAACAGGTTCACCGTCCAAAATGAAAACACTGCCTGCTGGTGCGATCATGGCCGTGTTTGAAATGATACCTTTCGTTACAGACTGTGACACACCCGCTGGGCTGCCCATCGCAAAGACAGTGTCGCCAATCCTAAGCTTGTCAGAGTCACCAAACCGCGCAAAGGGCAGGCGAGCTTTCGGATCGCGCCTTGCCGAAAGGTCGAGCTTGAGAACCGCGATGTCGGTCAGTGGGTCTGTGCCAACCAGCACTGCGTCAAGTTCCTCACCTGTAGCAAGCCTGCAAACAATACGCGTCGCTCGGCCGGCTACGTGATGGTTCGTAATGACATAGCCGTCTTCGGAAATGATTGTCCCGCTGCCGGTGACACGCTGCTTTTGCATTCGGCCTTGCTCACCTTGCTCGATCACAGCATCGATGCGGACAATTGCTGGGTAAACCGCCTCAAGAGCACGTTTAATTTCGGCCTGGCTGGGCCCAGATAACTTCGCAGCAAGGCGTGCTGGTGGTGCGTTTATGTCCAATGCCGACGGGCCAGCTTGTGATGTTGCCCAGGCACCGTTCACAGATTTGCACCCGCTGCATGTCAAAGTAAGGGGCAACACACCACCAACCAACACAAGGCTGCGCAAAAACACGCTGCTCGATACCTTTGATTTCGTCGTGCGCATGTTCGCTCAAAAACGCGGTCAATGACGGTGATTGATTCGATATAGACTCGCACTGCTGCACCAACCCAGACAAGCCAAAACGACTATAAAACGTCTTGGTTGTGCGTGCAGCTGAATGTGTCGCCGAGCGCGTAACGCATAAAAACGGTGGCCATCAGCACAGCCGACATCTGAATTCGGCGCATGCACGGGTTATGTCACCGGCGTTCAGAATGGCTGACACTACACAGACGCGCCTTGCGCCCGCTTCAAGCACGGCATCTAGATTCGCAAGAGTAATTCCTCCAATTGCAAACCAAGGCAGTGTGATGTTTGCAGCTGCCCATCGGACGTAATCAAGCGTTGTAGGTGTAGCAGACGGTTTTGTTGACGTACTGAAAACCGGACCAACTGCGATGTAATGCGCGCCTGCATTAACAGCATGCAACGCTTGCGCCGGGGCGTGTGTGCTAAGCCCGATCCGTAACCCGGACTCAGCGATGTTTAATTCGGAAACGCGCTTGTAACCCGCACCAAAAAAATCTTCCTGACCGAGATGACAAAAGTCAGCACCAACTTCACGTGCCACTAATAGATGGTCATTGATCACAAACCCGACGTTTGCGCTGCGCACGACTGGCAAAATGGCTTCGGCCATGCGCTTAATCTCATCAAGAGACAATCCCTTGGCACGCAACTGGATAATGTCTGCGCCTCCATCACACAATTGCTGTGCCACCAGCTCGGGTGCACGTCCCCGCAGATAAGCCGTGTCCACAAACGCGTAAAGCTTGCACTGTTCAAGTGGCTTCATCTTACGGGACCATAAAACACGCCCACCTGAAACCCGAACGCAGATCGGAAACCCTCACTTGCATGGCAACAGTTCGGCAACCAACGCGCGCTCAAGTTTAAGTTCCTCGACTGATGCGGCTATTTTTGCGCGGCTGAACTCGTTTAAGCCAAGCCCCTGTACAATCTCCCAGCATTGACCGTCGCTGCGCACCGGTAAACTGCAGATCAGCCCGGGCTCAATTCCGTAACTACCGTCTGAGCAAACAGCCACACTGTGCCAATCGCCAGGGGGCGTCGGCATGACAAGCGACCTGACCGTGTCAACTATTGCGCTTGCTGCACTTGCAGCGCTCGATGCACCGCGCGCTTTGATAATTGCTGCACCGCGTTGTTGTACTGCAGCAACAAACTTTTCTCTAAGCCACTGATCGTCGCCAATAACATCGGGGGCAGGTTCGCCGTTTATTTTCGCATTGAAGAAATCAGGGTACATCGTCGAGCTGTGGTTTCCCCAAATTGCAAGGTTCGTCACCGCGGCCACTTGGACCCCGGCCTTCTTTGCAAGCTGCGCTTTTGCACGGTTCTCATCAAGGCGTGTCAATGCGAAAAACCTGTTGCGCGGTACATCCGGCGCGTGCGACATGCAAATCAGACAATTTGTATTGCACGGGTTACCTACGACTAACACACGCACATCCTCGGCTGCGTTGGTCTGGATTGCGCGGCCTTGCTCGATGAAAATCTTGCCATTGACCCCAAGCAGCTCGTGTCGTTCCATCCCTGCCCTACGCGGTGCAGCGCCAACAAGTAACGCCCAATTCACACTGCGGAACCCTTCAGCGAGGTCAGCTGTTGCAATAATGCCCTTGAGCAACGGAAATGCACAGTCTTCCAATTCCATTACCACACCCTGGAGTGCAGGCAGTGCAGGGTCGATCTCGATCAGGTGCAAAATCACCGGTGTGGCCGGTCCGAACATTTCGCCTGCTGCGATCCGGAACAGCAGCGCGTATCCAACCTGGCCAGCGGCACCGGTAACAGCAATACGAATTGGTTGTGTTGTCATCGTAAAAAGGTCCCGCCCGCAATATAGGAGCGTTATCTCGTGCAAAGCAAGACACCCTGCAGTGCGTCTGCCGATTCGGTTAACCGTACAGTTTTGAGAAAATTTGACCGCCCAAACACGACTGTTTTTGTACACTAAAACCGGGCATGGCAACCGACTATTGCTTGCAAAACAAATCGCACAACAAAAAGGTGCGCGAACTTTTCGCCGCCATTGCCCTGCGGTACGACCTGATGAACGACGTGCAAAGCTTCGGTTTACACAGGCGCTGGAAACGTCGTTTGGCACAGCTTGCACAGGTCGGCCCTGGCCAGCGTGCCTTGGACGTGTGTTGTGGTACGGGGGATGTTGCGTTGGAGTTGGCTGCAGCCGGCGCGCATGTGGTCGGACTCGATTTCAACCCGCCAATGCTTGAGCTGGCTAAACGCCGGGCATGCGCTAAAAACACCCTATACTCAGAAGTCTGCACGGGCACTGCCAACCCCGTTTTCGTGTTGGGCGATGCGCAACAGCTGCCATTTGCAGACGAGACATTTGACGCTGTGACCATAAGCTACGGATTGCGGAATCTGGCAAGTTGGGAGCTTGGTTTGGTCGAAATGACCCGAGTCGCTAAAGCCGGTGGCCGTGTGCTTGTGTTGGACTTTGGCAAACCACAGAATCGGCTCTTGCACACGCTGTATTTTTCCTACTTGATGACAGTTGTACCCACGCTAGGAGCCGTAATAGCCGGCAACAAACCAGCCTACGATCATATCATCGAATCACTGAGGCATTATCCAGCTCAACAAGGTGTTGTGGCGAAAATGCGCCAACTCGGCCTGACTGAGGTTCATACAGTCAACATCCTCTGTGGCATTATGAGCATCGCCGTTGGCCTAAAAAACCGGTCATAGACCGGCTTGAAATTGGTTTGCCAGTGCCAGATTGCCTAGGCCAAACTTTGGGCGTGAATTTTCGTCAAAAAATAATTCCGTTTGAAAACCTTTCTGCATGGTGCCAAACACTGCGCGCTGCGGGCAAAAAACTGGTCGTCACAAACGGATGTTTCGATATCTTGCACGTCGGCCACGTCACCTATCTCGAGGCCGCACGCACATACGGCGACACACTCCTTGTGGGGGTGAACAGCGATGAATCAGTCCGCATCTTGAAAGGTCCCGGCCGACCAATTAATACCGAACAAGACCGCGCGCTTGTGTTGGCTGCATTGGCTTGCGTGGATGCGGTTTGTATATTTCGCGAGGTTGACGCAACGAAGTTCCTCGAACTTGTCAAACCTGACGTGTGGGTCAAAGGCGGCGATTATACAATCGAGAGCCTGAACCAAACCGAGCGCACGCTCGTCGAGCGGCTAGGCGGCAAAATCGTCATCCTGCCGTTGGTGCCCGGCAAATCCACAACTGGATTGCTCGCAAAAATCGGAAAGCCTGGATCATGCGCGGCTGGCAGCCCGGGTTCTTTACGCACCACAACTCGATAGAACCGCGCTGGCGCGCCGGCGGCCTGCGCCCCTTTCAACACGAGATCGCAATCGCTCAGCTTAGTGGCTGCCCAAGCTCGACCCGGTCAACCAGGTTCGTCGACACCTCAACAATCCATCGTCGGCCGGCTGGAGCAGTGATGTGAAGCTGCACCTTGCCGTCGTGTCTGCGGATGATCTTGCCGAGGCTTGGATGCGCTCCTTCAGCACACGCGCAGATCAATGTGTTGATCGGCTCTTCTGTACTGCTGATCATTTGCTCAGCCAGAACCCGGTTACATGATGCAACCTTGGTGCGGACCTGGTGCTGGCGAATGCACAGAGCAGGTTTATCGCTACTGTCAACTGCCAGCAAAGAAACTCTTACACGTGCTGTAGCAACCGCCGAATGGGGATATCATCTCCCTCGGATCTGGGTTAACAGCCTCCAAGAGCCAAATCTCCATAAACCCATCCATGCTGAGGCCATTTGACTGAGCGATGGTATTGAAGCGGACCTCGCAGCGGAAGATCGGTGCGAAAAAATCCATGCTTGTACTCCAACTACATCTTTGCAACCGCGCAAGCAGGTTCGATAACCGCAGGACGGACCGTTTACCATGCGATTCATACCAGGTATGACAAAAGCGGTGGTGCTTGCCAGGGCCGGGCGCAACTGGTTGGCTGTTGGGCCCCGGGTGCGCGGGACCAAGTGCACCAATTAACACTCAACCAACAACAATTCGGCGCTGCCGCTGCCCACGCAGACAAAGCTGGCCCGGCTCCGGATCAAAGCCACCGGACTGCGCCGGCGCAGCGGCTGCCCAAAGGGTGTCAAAGCCACAAGCCGTCTGGCCGGTTGCGCCCGCAGCCGCACAGTGCCGGCACTTGACACTATGTATGCTGCCGAAGGCCTGCCGGCAATGCAACCGACCAAGCCCGCCCAGCAGCGAATCCTTCGCCAAACCGGCCTTGAGCCCTTTGCACACGCCTTGCGCCAAAGCCACATCAAGACCCGTGGCCGCACCCAGACAAACACCACACCTAAACCATAGCGCACCTCCATACCCAACCATCTGCACATCCCAAACTCCCAGCTTGCTTTTGTCAGAGGTAAGCATAACTAGGAGCGCCCGACGTACATGCCCGGCGAAAGTACGCCCACCCAAAGGCGCCGGTGGCAGTACAGCCTGCCAGACCGGGCTTAAATCTGGGCCATTAAAATCGTCAACGAACAGAACAGTTTGGCCTTCAGACCGCCCCCGTCATAGCCCAATGAAGCTGATACACGTTGTTGTCGTGACCGCACACCGGACGGGAAAAAAACAACCGTGCCGCGCGCTAAAAATTCCGTAAATCGAGTCACCAGATTTGAATCAGTCAAGCTCCATACGGGTTTATTCTAAGGTTGTTTTTTGTGCAGAACAAAACCTGTCATTTGTACAAGGGGACACCTCGTGAAACTTCCAAATGCTCCAGCAAGAAATAGCCTTCACTTGGAACCAGCGTGTAAGAACAGCCGATGCCACACCCGGCCGAGATTGTGATCCAACCCTTTCCGAGGCAACCCGCTCGAACCTTCATAACGCGGAATCTCGTTTTACGGAAGCAAAACCCCTCATTCTGCTTACCCTAAGGCTTACCAGTTTACACATCGCCTGCGGTTTCTAAGCCGAAATTTTCGGAAGTTTTTGGCGAGGTTGCATCGGCTCAACCGCGTTAGAAAAGGCTCATGGGCTCGGAAAATGGGGCTTGCAAGAATCGGGCCATGGATTATTCTACGTGTTTCTGCAGGGATTCGACGGCGGCCGTTAGGCAGTAACCGCCGCCCGTGGCTAAGAGATTTTGTTTATTTATGGCAGTTAGAATTAGATTAAAACGTGTAGGTGCAAAAAATGCGCCGGCTTATCGTGTGGTTGTTGCGGACAGCCGCAGTCCACGAGACGGTCGGTTCATCGAGGAGGTAGGGTATTATGACCCGAAGAAAAAGACCGATACGTTCAAGCTTAATATTGAGCGGGTCAAATACTGGCTTGGCAAAGGTGCGCAGCCGACCGAGACTGTGGCCAGCCTGATCAAAAAGGCCACCAAACAACAGTCGAGCTGAATCATTTAACGACCGATTGCATGCAGGCATTTTTGGAATATGTAGTTAAAGGCTTGGTCGAGCACCCGGATGCGGTGACAATTACGCCGGTCGAACGCGGGGGCGCAACAGTTTACGAACTGCGCGTGCACCCAAAGGACATGGGCCGATTAATCGGCAAGGACGGCCAGACGATCAATGCCATCCGGTCGCTCGTGACTGCCGGCAGCGCAAAACGCGGCTTGCGTTGTATAGTGGAAGTGATCGGTGAAAAATCCGGCGAGTGAGCCTTGTTCTGCCGGCGGGCCGTGCGCCAGGTGAACGAGAAGGAAAGATGAAAATTGACGTAGTAACATTGTTTCCCTCGATGTTCACCGGTCCGCTTGATGAAAGTATTATCAAGCGCGCCCGCAGGGAGGGTTTGGTCGAGATTAATATACACAACCTGCGCGATTACGCGCATGACAAGCACAAAACAGTTGACGACAGGCCATTTGGTGGTGGGCCGGGCATGTTGTTGAAGCCAGAACCGATTTTTGAGGCTGTCGAACATCTTGCCATGGAGAACACGCGGGTGATACTGCTTTCACCCATTGGCCGGACATTTAACCAAGCAATTGCGCATGAGCTGGCCAAGTGTGAGCATTTGTTACTGATTTGCGGTGCGTATGAGGGATTTGACGAACGCGTACGCGAACACTTAGCAGATGACGAATTATCGATCGGCGACTACATACTTACCAACGGTGCGTTGCCTGCAATGGTGATTATTGATGCGGTGGTGCGGCTCGTGCCCGGCGTGCTCGGAGACGAACAGAGTGCACAGGACGAATCATTCGTGCGCGGATTACTCGAATACCCGCAATACACGCGCCCAGCCGAGTTTCGTGGCATGCGTGTGCCTGAGGTGTTGCTGTCGGGCAACCACGAGCAGATTGCAAGATGGCGCGCTGAGCAGGCCAAGTTGCGCACCATCCAGCGGCGGCCTGACCTGCTCAGAGATCATGCTCAGAGTTCAGACTGTTGAAGGCTCTTGACAGACTGAGCGAGCTGACGTTGACGTACCCAAGTACAAGTGAAGTTTTATGAATCGAGCGTTATTGGACAAAATAGAAGCTGACCAGCTTAAGAAAGACCGCGCGGATTTCGCCGTGGGCGACACCGTGCGTGTGCATACGCGTGTAATCGAGGGCGACAAGGAACGAATTCAGGTTTTCACTGGTGTGGTAATTGGCCGGCGCGGCCGCGGCATCAACGAAACCTTTACAGTGCGCCGGATCAGCTATGGCGAAGGTGTCGAGCGTGTGTTTCCGCTTCACTCGCCGTTGATCGAAAAAATCGAGGTCGAACGCAAAGGCGCCGTGCGCCGTGCGAAGTTGACCTACCTGCGCAAGCGGCTTGGCAAGGGCGCAACAATGGTGAAAGGCAAAGAGCCAGAGAAAACCGGCTAAAACATGGCATCTGCTGCTCCCAAACCTGGGGGGCGAAAAATCGCAATTTCAGTAGCTTTTTATAAGGGTTTCAACCTGCTCAACCGGCGCGGTCTTTTCTGTGCGTGAGGCAAGGTTACGCAAGCGCACAGTTAACCCCTCCGCAGTGCGCTCAAGTTTGACTGTGCACCTTGCGCCGAGTTCAGCAGCACGCTTGAACTGTTTGTCGGGCTTCGTGGCACCGAGTGCGTAATCCACCGCAAGCCCAGCGTCGCGCAGGCGTTGTACGAGCTTTAGCGATTCTTGCCGGAGCGATTCGTCTTCGATGACACAGAACGCATCCAGGCTAGGGTCGAACCTTGGCAGTAACCCACGCGCTTTCAACAGCTCCATAAGCACCACGTCGCCCATCCCAAACCCGAGCGCAGGCAGGTCAACTTTGCCTTTACTGACAAGCTTGATCAAGTTATCGTACCGGCCACCCCCCGCAATTGCACGAAATTCACCCTTGCGGTCAAACGCTTCATAGACTGGCCCTGTGTAATAAGCCAGGCCGCGCACGATTCGATAATCAATTTGCACGTAAGCAGCTAGTCCGCGTGCAGCCAGGTTATCAAGAATACTCTGCAATTCCCGGTTAGGCTGGGCGGTTTGTATAAACGCGTTTACTTCGTCGAGGCTCAGCCCGAGTGCAGCCAGCTTGGCTTGGCTTTCTGCGGCGCTGTCGCGCCCGAGCTTGTCTATTGTTTGGTAAAACGCATCAACTTGGTTGGTCTGGAGAGAGAGCTTGTTTTTTTTTGTTTCCAAAAATTCATCCCACACCTTTCGACTGCTGAGACGCACCACAAAGTCATGTTCAGCTAGCCCGAACCCGCGCAGGGTATCAATCAACAGCGCTATCAATTCTGCATCGGCCGCGGGGTCGGCCTCGCCAATTATGTCTGCGTTAAACTGGAAGTGCTCACGCAATCTGCCCTTTTGCTGTTTTTCGTAACGAAACAGTTGCGGGATCGAAAACCACTTGAGCGGTTTTTTGTAGTTGCGCTGATGGGCCGCCACCATTCGCGCGAGCGTTGGTGTCATTTCAGGCCGCAATGCAACTGCCCGATCGCCTTTGTCAACAAAGTCGAACAGTTGTTTGACAATTTCATCCCCGCTTTTAAGCGTAAAAAGCTCAAGCGACTCTAGCGGTGGCCCGTCGTACTCGACGAACCCGTATCGCCGCGCGGTGGTGCGCCAGCGCTCGAATACATATTGCCGTGCCTGTGCACTCCAGGCCTCGCGGTCGGGCACAGGTTCAGGGTAAAAATCGCGGAACCCAGGCAACCGTTCCATGCGCACAAACTATCCGCCAACCGCCTGTTGCGAAAGGCAAAATGCGGTTTTCGCAACAGGCGGCCAGGTCACCACAGTGCAAAAAAAATCAGAGCGCGCTTCGTTCAGGCTGTCTGGGGTGGAGCCAATTTTGGCGTGAGCTTAAGGACTTGGTCGCCCATTTTTTTGCCCATTTTGAATTTGACAATGGCACGTTGCGGTATTGGCACGTTAACAGTTGGCACGCTTGGATTGCGACCTATACGACCCTTGCGAATTCGCACTTCAAACACGCCAAAGTTGCGTAACTCGACCTTGTCGCCTTTGCCGAGTGCTTCTGTGATGCAGTCCAGCGTTTTCTGCACCACGGTTGCAACCTGCTGCTGGTCGAGGCCAGTCTCACTACTAATCCGCATCACAAGGTCGCGCTTGGTGAGAGTCATAGCTAATTCAGGTTGTCATTTTCGGGCTTATCAACAGCTAGCTTAAGCGGTTTTTATGACCCGGTCAAGACGGGGCATGTGCATTGCCCAACGACTGCCGCCTGGGGTGATAACCCGGTGCAACTGCCTCAGGCACGTTGGTAAATTGAACTTCGGTCGAACGGTTTTTTGTCCCAGTTATTTCGTGGCAGCGCGTGCGCTCCCAACCAACGCCTGTATGTCTTCGATGCCGTGCTCGTCCATAAACTGCCGAATGCCAGCCAGCACGTGCAAAGCCGTTTGAGGCTCGTAAAAGTTTGCCGTGCCGACTGCAACTGCAGTTGCGCCAGCCATGATGAACTCGAGTGCATCGGTTGCAGTTTGAATACCCCCGATACCAATAATCGGTATTTTTACCGCCCCGGCGGCGTCCCAGACAAGTTTTACTGCGATCGGTTTTATGCACGGGCCGGTTAACCCACCCGTAATATTGCCGAGCTTGGGCCGGCGTGTTTCAACGTCAATCGCCATTGCAGGGTAACTGTTCATTATTGAAAGCGCATCGCTTCCTGCCTCTTCTGCAGCGGCTGCGTATGGGGCAATGTTGACCACATTTGGGCTTAGCTTGGTTATTAGCGGTAACCGTGTGGCTTTCCGACACGCAGCAACTACACGCGCAAGCGCCTTGATGTCAGTGCCGAACTGCGCGCCGCCTGCTTTTATGTTTGGACACGAAACGTTAAGTTCCAACGCAGCAACGCCTTGCACTGAATCAAACCGCTGTGTGATCTGGACGTATTCGTCCACTGTTTTGCCCCAGATGTTGATGATGACCGGCACTTTAAGCGTGCTGAGGAACGGCCAGTACTTTGCCATGAAACCGTCAAAGCCGGGTCCTTGCAGACCAATTGCATTCACCAGACCGGATGCGACCTCGACAGTGCGCGGTGGTGGATTACCCTTTACAGCCTCCAAGCAAATCCCTTTAACAACCACCGCACCGAGTTGGTTGAGGTCAACAAGACCGGTGTACTCGAGTCCGTAGCCAAATGTGCCGGAGGCAACCAACACCGGATTCGGCAGTTGCAATTTACCTATTCGAACCGACAGGTTCATAATATTTCGCTGCTATTTGGCCTGCGCACTTGCACCCGTTCAACAGCCGGCTTTCGCGTTGCAGGCATAAATTGCTTTTCACAGCCTACACAGTTTGCGCGGCCTGGGTCTGCTCAAGCCAATCTGTCACACCAAGTCTAATTGGCCGGGAACAGATTTGCAAAGGCAGAGCTGGTGGGTTGAGTGGATATGCT
Source organism: uncultured Verrucomicrobiota bacterium (assembly GCA_964555645.1). Lineage (GTDB taxonomy): Bacteria > Verrucomicrobiota > Verrucomicrobiia > Limisphaerales > DTLC01 > DTLC01. The sequence continues at coordinate 92,967 of CAZKTA010000007.1, read as the reverse complement.
TACATTGGTGGGTGCACACCAGCGGTACGCCAGCGTTTGAACTTTTGCCCACAAGCCGATCAGGTGAACAATATGCTCAGATTAGCTTCGCGCGGAACGAACTTACCCTGAGCCAACACGTCGGTGAGCTGGTTTTGTGTCCATTTCCGTAACCGGTACACGCCGCCAAATAGATAGTTCGGCGCTGCGGCGCCGCGCCCACCGACAAGTTCAGCGCCGCGCCGCACATTGTCATGCAGCAACGCAGGCAGGCTTACATGGTAAGGGTTTCGCGCAATTTCACCCTTGTGGAACGACAACGCTGTTACAAGGTCGCCGACATGGTCTTCGTTGGCTTCGACAAGAAGATTTGGTGTTGGCATCGTACACCAGTACTCGGTCTCCACGAAATAGCAACTGAACCGTGTCAGTTGCAGGTTAAGCGCATCCATCACAAGCAAATGCGTGCCGATATGCGTCGGATGCCAATCATGTGCATGCGGCAGGAAAATCACACCCGGTTGGTATAACGCTAAAATCTTGGCTATTGTTTCGACGCAGCTGCGCCAGTATGCTGCGTCTTGAAGCCGTGTTTCGGGGGCAATGCGTTCGAGGCCTTCTGGTCCGGTTAGGATAAGCCCAAACCCGAGGTACTCGCATGCATTTCTTAATTCTTGGAGCCGTGCAGCGCGCCGTTCCTTTCGACCGCCAAGTGTCACAGCCACATTCAACACGTTCATACCTGCCTCGCGTAACAGCCGCAACGGCAGTACACCTGAAACGCATTCATCGTCTGGATGCGGCGAGAAAAGCAATACACGAGGCGCATCTGAGGAAACCTCAGGTCGGCCAGGGTTCTCAAACTCGCCGAGTGAATAACTTTTGCACTCGTGCAAAAGCTGTGCAAATCGCGACACAAAACTATGGTACGGATTCATTTTGAGGTGTGTTAGTAGCTTACGATGTTTTTTGGCGCACAGGCTGGCATGCCACTTGTCAGTCTTAGCCAGCGCCGGTGGGCAGGTCGATCCAGCGCAACTGAACCAATGAACGCGGTGTTTTGTTTGAACGCAATTTCAACAACGGCGCCGCTGCGGTCCGAGCAGCCGAACTTGGCGGTGACCGGCGGTTGCCGTGTAACTGCAATCGGGCGAACTGGCTTGGTCTGAGTCACCTACAATATTTAACCCCAAAATTAAGTCCGAGCAAGCAAGGGAACGAATGAGCACCGTGCTCAGGCAGTTGCCGCGTCAAAGAACAGTGCACCTTGGTCAGTGCGCGTTTCTACGATAAATCAATATGCCTAAACGTGGCTGTTCACCAAACTCGACGGCGGCTTGGCCCCATAAAAACTGCGTGTCGTGTGGCGGTTTCATTACTGCCACCCCGGCCAGCATATAGTTTGTCCGGTACGAATTTGCCCACCATTCAATAATTCGAGTGCCCGATTCAGGCCCGGCCAGCCACGATCCTGGTATCAACACGAAAAGAACAAATTCAGGCTTTGCAGATTCAATTTCCTGAATCATTTGTTTGTGCATCCACCCGGCATACGGGTGCGGTTCCATTAACGGGTAAGTGTAGATATAACCTGTTGCTGACCGCCGCTTTGAAAGGAAGAAAATCTGTGGTTCTGAGCCGAGGATAGCTACCTTGGCGTCCGGCGCCGAATTTGTCCGGATGTAGTCCGCAATCACTTGCGACTCTGCAAACGGGTTACCGAAGTACATCGCAACTGTAGCCTGTCGTGGAGTTGCTTTAAGCCAGATGTCACTGTTCTGGATGAAATTGACCGTTATAACACCAAGATACGCAAGTACAGGCAAGGCACCATTGGCCTTAAGTTTATCGGACTCAAAAAGTGCGCGGGCTGCACTCACGCCGCACCCAGCCAACAACCCGGCTGCCGGCAACATCAAAATGAAATAGTGTCGGCGGAAATAAAACCCCGGTACTGTCGTTAGAAGCGATACCAAGAAAAACGCAAGCAACTGCACCCTATATTTGTGCAGTCTATCGTCTGCAAAAACGAAGCCCAGCCCGATTAACACCGTCAACCACACCAACTGGTCTCGCTCACCCACTTTCCCCAAAGCTTCAAGAATCTGTTGCGACGCCTTGTGCAGTGGTACCAATCTGACATACGCCGATGCGTAATTTAAGGCCCAGAACACGAACTGCTCCAGCACACCCGACCACCACAGCGCAACACAACATACAAACAGTGGCGTAAGTACACCGGCGCAAAACAACAACAAAAGCCGGCCCCTACCGGTCCACTGAACTTCAAGTCGCCGACTTGCTGCTGCTACAATCCAAAGTCCCCAAAGACAAAACAACGCCGCGTGCTGTTTCATCAACGTAGCAAAACCGAACATGAGCCCGCCTACAGCAACCCGCCACAAATTCAACCGTTGATCAGCGCGCCACAAGATCAACAGTCCAGCGGCCACAAACAGCGCGGCAAAATGCGTTGCGTGCCCAGCCAACCCGAGCAGTGCCGGTGAGGCCGCCAATAGCGCATAAGCTGTTGCGGCAACGAAACCAGCAGTCTCGTCCAGCATGCGGCAGCCAACCCGGTAAAGCATCAGAGCAGTGAGTGTTGTCACGCACATCAGTCCCAGATGAATCCCGGCCGGTGTCTGGCCGAACACAAGCATGATGAACGCATAGGCAACGTATGTGCCTGGGAATTTCATATTGTAGGCCAGCTTGTACGGCGGTACACCCTCCAACAAGAGTTGGCCTACGTATGCGTACTCGCCTTCGTCGCGTTCGAGTGGCAGATCCAACAACCTGAGCCGCACCCCTGCAACTAGTGTAAGTACAACCACAAATACGACACGGCTCCAGTGCCGGCGTAAAAACCCGGGTAACCACACCCTAAAGCATTGAACGCGTCCTGTCATAACCGACAGCGGCAGCCGGAGTGTAAACAGTCATGTTCGGCCAGAGCAAGTCAGGTGGGGAATCTTTAATCGGGGCGATCCCGGGTGTACCAGTAACTATCACAGGGAATAACAATTGACAGGCTATAAGCTTGGCGGCACTCTAATGCAAATGTGTAGTGTGCGAGTTCATGGAACAGGCCGCCCACACAAATAAATCTGCCGAGGCTCGCCAAGACGCACCGACAATACTCGAGCAGTTGATCCGGCGTGCTGAGTCGGCCGGTGCAAGTGATATCCACCTGCAAATGCGCGGTAGCACCGCTGAAGTCAGCTTCAGATTGGACGGTGTAATGAGCCCTGTGACAACCCTGCCTGCCGGCGTCGCCGAGCGCGTCTTTGGTCGGATCAAGTACCTTGCGCGGCTCAAGACCTACCAGGAATCGTTGCCTCAAGACGGCCGCATCGAGCGCCAAGCTGTGAAAGCCAAAAACGATATTCGCGTCGCCACATATCCTACGGTGACCGGCGAGAAAATCGTCTTACGCCTGTTCGACCCTGCGCCTGTCAGGGGGTTAGCCGAACTCGACTTTCCGGACTCAGCACGCGTCGAGCTTGAAACGTTTCTGCGCCGGCCAGCGGGGTTACTGCTTCTGACCGGGCCGGCTGGCAGCGGTAAAACAACCACAATTTACGCATGCCTCCACCACATAGCCAAAGCCGGCCAGCGACATGTTATCACAATCGAGGACCCGGTCGAGCAGATCATCCCCGGGATCATGCAGACCGAGATCAACGAAGCAACCGGCCTCGACTACGCCAAAGCAGCGCGGCATCTGCTACGGCAAGACCCGCAGGTCATTGTCATAGGCGAGATTCGGGATGATGAAACTGCAAACGTTGCCGTGCGCGCTGCGTTAACGGGGCACCTGGTCATCTCCACATTACACGCGGGCTCGTGTCGCGGCGTGTGTGATCGGCTCCTTGCAATGTGCACGGATCATTCCGCCGTTGCGTCCGCGTTGGACATGATCATCAACCAACGCCTGATGCGGCGCTTATGCATTGGGTGCGGCGGTGCAGGCTGCACAACCTGCCTCGGCACGGGTTACCGCGGGCGCGTGCCATTGGTGGAATGGGTGCGACTGGACGATGCCATGCGCACGCAGATCCGCCGGGGCAACGTACGGGGTGTTGTACCCAAGAAATCCTTGGAAACTTCAGCGCGTGAGCTCATGGTCCAAGGTGTGTCAGATGAAAAGGAATACAAACGCGTACTCGGTCTATGAACCTGGACGAATTTGCATTTTTCAATCAGCAACTTGCGGCGATGCTGCGCGATGGCATACCGCTTGAAGGTGCGCTGCGGCAGTTGGTCGCCGGCATGCGCGCCGGGCAACTCCGGGACGAGTTGCAACAACTTGAGGCTGACCTCGCTAAAGGCACGCCGTTACAGGAGGCATTGCGGGCACGGCGTTTGCCCCAGTTTTACGTGGCAATGCTCGAGGTGGGCGCGCAAAGCAATAACTTGCCAGGCGTATTAACACTGCTGGCCGACTATTACCGGCACTGCCACACGCTCCTGACCCGGCTCAAAGGATTGATGGTTTACCCAATGATTGTTCTGGTAGGCTCGTTTGGGCTCTCGTGTTTGCTTAGCTTCGTGCTCACGCACTGGTTCTGGCCGAGTTTTTTTGTAGAGTTTGTAGGGCGGAGTTATTCCTTCACGCTGTCGATCCTTCATCTTTGGATTGCACCTGTCCTGTTGGGCTTGGCAGTCCTAGTGGCGATTGTGGCGGCGAGCGTTCCGGCCATACGACGCGCATTACGCTGGCGCCTACCAGCATTCAAAGAATCCGCCCTTTCGCAAGCTGCGTCTGCAATGACGCTGATGCTTCGGGGCGGGGTGACGTTAGAGAAAGCCTTATCACTGGCCGAGCAACTCGAGCGCGGCGCCATCGCCGGCTTGGAGCTCGCACAATGGCGCACCCGGCTTGCAGCCGGCCATGGGAAGTTCACAGAGTTCGCCCGCCCAGGACGCGCTTTTCCGCCGCTGTTCATCTGGCTTGTCGCGCATGGCGGTGAAGATCTCGCTGCCGGGTTCGCGCGCGCAGCCGAGCTGTACCGCGCACGCGCGGCTTACCGCAGAGAGCTACTCCTTTACTCGGCGCTGCCCTGCTCGGTAATGCTGCTCGGGCTGGTGATCCTGATGCAAATCCAGCCAATGTTCTCGGGTTTGGTTCACTTGTTGCAAATGTTAGGTGCAGACAAACTGTGACGGACAAAAAATGAATTCCTGCCCGCCAGACTTCATTCACCTATTGGTTGCCGTAGCAGTCATTGTGTTGAGGCTCGGCATGCTGGCAGGCACCATTCTTGCGATTCATTATTTCCTTGCTCTGCCGATGCGGCGGACTGAGCGCGGGTTGTTTTTCATGGACATTGTCGAGACCGGGCTTAAGCAGGGCAGACGTATCGAGGAAACAATCGTCTCGGCCGCGGCCAGCGGCGATTACGCATTAGGCGCGCGATTCCATCTGTTGGCTGCATGGCTCGAAAGAGGGCTCACGTTGAGTGACGCGCTTGCGAAAGTGCCGCGCCTGCTACCGGCACAAATTGTTGCAATGCTGCGTGCCGGCCAACGCATCGGTGACGTTGGCAAAGTGTTGCCTGCATGCAGACAGCTTCTACAAGATGCAATTTCACAAACACGCGGCGCAATGAACTACATGATTGTTTTGGCGTTTGCACTGACGCCGGTTAACGTGGTGATTTCAACTGTGCTGGCCATATACATCTTGCCGCGCATGGACGAGCTTTATGAGGGCGTGCTCGGCTACGCAAGTGACACGGTTCCGGTGCTTTGGGAATTTGTTCGCGAAAATTTCACACTGTTAATTGTGGCGCAGGTGTGTCTGTTTGTTGCGCTGTTGTTGGCTGCGTTCTTTTACATCGGCGGGCCGTATGTAGTGAGCGCGCTCCAAGCGGTGTTCGGTTCGCTGCCGGACAAGATTGCGTGGGCTGTGCCATGGAAGCGTAAACGGATGCAACGGACATTTTCCGCCATGCTGAGCGTATTGCTCGATGCCGGTGTGCCTGAAACCGAGGCTGTGCAGTTGGCAGCCGATTGCACTGCGAACGCCGTGGTCCAACGACGCGCCGCGAAAGTTGCCGAAGCCATTCAGCGCGGGGTCAAGCTTACCGAAGCTGTGCAGGCTCTGGATGACTCGGGTGAGTTCCGTTGGCGCCTCGCAAATGCAACATATGGCCGGGGCGGGTTTTTGCAGGCACTGACAGGGTGGCACGACGCACTTGATGCAAAAGCGTTTCAACTCGAGCAAACTTTTGCACACGTTGTTACAACTGCACTTGTTTTGGCCAACGGCCTGATGGTTGCAACGATTGTGTGTGCCGTTTTCAGCGGCCTGATAGCAATCACAAACTTGGCTGTGCAATGGTAGGTATCAAAACTCAAACTCGAACGGTTGCGGGCAGACACCGCGCAGCCGGCAGCATGTTGATCGCCGAGCTTGTTGTTGCAATGGGGATAGTTGTAGCGGTGCTCGTACCTCTTAGCATCGGGTTTGTCAAAGACGCGCATCTGTTGCGCGCTGGGTATTATCGGGCTGTTGCGATGGAAATTGTGGACGGTGAGATGGAAACCCTGGTTTCAGGCGAATGGCAGGCGTATTCGGAAGGGACACACGAATACAAAGTTTCAGCTCGCGCAGCGGCTAACCTGCCGCGGGGCAAGTTTGTACTTACGCGCACTGGCAATCGGCTCAGGCTCGAGTGGTCCGCCGCAAGCGCCCGCGGCATCGGTAGGATCGTACGCGAAGCGACTGTTAAATGAAAACGACCTCGTCAAATGCAAAAAGCCAGTGGTGCCGCGGCATTACGTTGATTGAGTGTCTCGTGTGCATTGGCGCCGTGGCAGTTGTGTTGGGTCTTTCGACAGCGGCATTTTATCAGTGCATGGACAACTCGATCGGCCTACAGCGAAACGCAGACGACATCGTGCGCACGCTCAATGCGGGCGAACGGTGGCGTGCCGATGTCCGGTCTGCTACTATGCCACCCCAACTCGAGCAGACTAACCAAGCGTGGCTGCTGACCATCCGAGACAGCACCAGCGAGATCAGGTATCAATTTCTGACCAACGCACTTGTGCGCCGGGGCAGCCCGCAGGAAACGTGGACGATTGTGCTCGAGCGTGTTAAATCGTGCCAGGTGATACCTGAGCAACGGCAACATGTGACAGTGTGGCGGCTCGAGCTCGAATTGGAACAGTACCGAAAAGGCACGCGGTTGCATCCGTTGTTCAGTTTCCTAGCCGTTCCGACTGGTCTGCAAAACAAATGAAATTACACTGTTCGACAAACGCGCTTGTGCAACTTGCCAGCGCCGCCGCACCGCATGGCCGGCACGGCAAAAGCGGATTCGCCGTGCTAGGTGTTTTTGTGCTTCTAACATTGATGGTTGTGTTCGTAATGAGCAATACCGCTGTGCTGAACCAGTTGCACCGTGAAATACGGCTCATCGAACGACGGCACTTGGAAAAATTCGAGTCTGCACCGGTACAATCCACCAGCCAAACAAACGCAACCGCTGCAACGCTGGTCGTCCAGGCGAAGTAACCTACCATGGACAAGATTAGTCTCATCAAGCGCGCGATTTGGTGCTTTGTGCTGGGTCTGCTCGGATTGATTCCTGTTTTGGGGCTTCCATTTGCCTTAAGCGCATGGATCTGTGGCACGGTTACTGCGCGCAAAACAAAAGGCCAGTTTAACCCTGCAAAAGGTTACATTGATTTGGGCAGACGTCTTGGGTTTGTAGGCTTTTGCGTCACGAGTTGCATATGCCTAATCAGCTGGTACATAGCCGCGCATTCGGAAGATTTCTTTCCGAGCAGTGGTTATACCTGATAAACCCAAGCCCGGCGACATGGCGTTGCCTCAACAACTACGGGTTCGCCACGCGCACATGCCACAGAAGCAGTTGGCACTTCGGCACGAGCGTGCACTTTGGCGGATTCGATTTATACATTGAAAATGTGCCGCTGACCGGTTAACTTCAAACAGTCATGCTTGACGATCGCCATTACATGCGCGATGAACTATCCCTACATCATTGGCATGTGCAGTTGCCGATGTGGCTTTGGCTGGTGATCGTCAATGTTGCATTTTATGCCGCGCAGCTAATTGTCCCGCTTACAGGTACAGGGCTAGACACATCGCCGCCAGCGCTTGAGCCGTATCTGGCTTTGCACCCTGCGGATCTGCTCCGCGGATACGTTTGGCAATTGTTAACGTTTCAATTGCTCCATGCCGGACTGCTTCATCTGATATTGAACTGTGCGATGCTGTACATGTTCGGGCGCACGGTCGAAGCCGCGCTCGGTAAAACCCGGTTTATTATGCTATACTTTGGCAGCGGCGTCGTAGGCGGGCTGGTCCAATCCGCATTCAGTCTGGTGTTCCCGCTGCATTTCGGGCCTGGCCCAGTTGTCGGCGCATCTGCAGGCGTGTTTGGTGTGATTGCAGCATTTGCCACGCTGAATCGTGACACATCCATCACGACATTGGTTGCGTTGATTTTACCCGTCACAATGCCCGCCAAGTACCTGCTGTTGGCCGAGTTTGTGCTGGCTGTCGTTGGCATGCTGCACCCGGGCAGTTCGATTGCGCATGCAGCGCATTTAGGGGGTATGTTAGCCGGCATCCTGTACGTTAAGCTCGCCGCGCACTGGCGCTGGCCTGTACGGACTGGCCGGCCTTCTTTCCGTCGTCGCCTGCGTCAACTTGTTAATGTAGGGGCACGAAAATCTGTTTTTGCCGAACAACCAATGCCAGGTACACCTGAAGATTTGCCCCCGGACGAGTTCCTCGAACGCGAAGTTGATCCCATCCTAGACAAGATAAGTGCGCACGGCATCCAAAGCCTGACCGCACGCGAGCGCCAGATTCTCGAGCTGGCCCGACGCAAGATCCAAAAGCGTTGACTGGCATCTTTTTACGCGTGCCAGCAACACTGGAAACTGACGATTCGAGTTCAAAAATTCTGCCTGCTCAGTAAGCTTGTGCCATGATTACACGCTATTCGAGGCCCGAGATGCGGGCAATCTGGAGCGACGAAAACAAGCTGCGACTCTGGTTGCAGATCGAGCTGGCCGCGCTAGAAGCACTGGTTAAGGATGGTGTTGTTCCTGCGGACGACTTCGATAAAGTCAAGGCAGGGTGTCAAGAATGCATGGCTGACTTACCTGGGCTAGTTGCACGGCAACGTGAGCTTGAAAAAACACTAAACCACGATGTGGTTGCTTTTGTCGAAGCCGTCAGCCAAAAGATCAATCATCCGGCAAGCCGGTGGTTTCATTTTGGCCTCACTAGTTACGATGTGGTTGACACTGCACTTTCACTGCAGCTTGTGCAATCGGCTGATCTTCTGATTGCCGATGTAAAACAACTGCTGCCAGTAATTGCAGCTCAGGCAAGACAGTACAAGTTCACCCCCTGTATTGGTCGTACACACGGGATCCACGCTGAACCCATCACATTTGGGTTCAAGCTGGCGCTGATGTATGATGAGTTCAAACGCACATTAGAACGGCTCGAACGCGCCCGGAGCGTGGTTGCTGTGGGCAAACTCAGCGGTGTAGTAGGCACAGGGGCTCATTTAGCGCCGCATGTGGAAGCTTACGTTTGCGAAAAGCTCGGGCTGCGCCCCGCGCCCATTTGCACGCAAGTTATCTCAAGAGATATTCATGGCGAATTCCACGCTGTGCTTGCGCTAGCTGGTGCAGTCATTGAACGTTGGGCAGTCGAGTTCAGACACCTGCAACGCACCGAGGTACTCGAGGCTGAAGAACCGTTTGCCAAAGGCCAGAAAGGTTCAAGTGCAATGCCACACAAACGAAACCCGATTACCTGGGAACGGCTCACCGGCCTAGCGCGTGTGCTGCGGGGTAATGCATTGGCTGCACTCGAAAACATTGCTCTATGGCACGAGCGAGACATCTGCCACAGCTCGGTCGAAAGGATAATTCTGCCGGATTCATGCACATTGCTGGACTACATGTTTAGTTTGCTAATCCGTTTGGTGGACGGGTTATGCGTGTACCCAGAAAACATGAAGAAAAATATCGGGTCGAGCCTCGGCATGTGGAACAGTCAATCGGTCATGCTTGCGTTGGTTCGTAAAGGACTTACCCGCGAGCGTGCGTACGAACTAGTTCAGCGTAACGCGATGCAAACATGGGCAGCCAAACACGCCGGACGCGACGACGCGGATTTTCTTGCCCAGCTCAAGGCCGACCCAGAAGTGGCTGCGCACTTTGCTCCAGGCGAGCTCGAAAATCTTTGCTCGCTCCAGTTCCATTTCCGGCACCTGGACCACAAGTTCGCGCAGGTCGGATTGTGATCTGCGTCAGGCGCGCTCGGCTTTTGGGCAGCCATTGACGAAAGTCAGTTAGGTAGGGAAAACTCCGAAACTCTCGACCAACCACACGCGCGGTAGCAATTCAGTCAGCGGGCTGGTAGCGTGTGACAACTGCCCCGGACCGTCGGGGTCTTGGGCTCAGGGTTGATCTACACAGAAGCATATCGAATGTTGGCTGAAGTAGTTGTGCTTTGGCTACGTGCCGCCGTCCGCCCCAAAGGCGATCCCCACCCCGATAGCCCAATATGGGAGCAGCTAACAAACAAGCGCACTCTAATGGATCAGCCTACCACTGTCTCCGGCCGCTGGAAGCTGGCCGCGTTCTCGGAAAAGGGTTCTTTAAGAACCGCGGTGTACCCTCGCACCACTAAAGCAAAAACTCGGTTGTCAAGGACCTACATAGACAGTTGAAACAACCGTTTAGTTTTGTGCACAGCCATTCGCAAGCGGCACAAGCTGCAAAAGCACTTTCACGGCTGGGTGAGAGCCGAGGCACTGGTGAGGTTGGTGGTGTGTTCCGGCTCCCATGGCACAACCCATTTGTAAATCTTGTGCTTTCTGCCGTAAGAGACACCGGGCTCGTTGCTAGCCGTTTCCATTTCGTAAACCTGCACAGGTTTGGCACCGCGCATGTCGAAATCGTGTGAAACAATGCGCGCGCCGGGTTTGAGCTTGGCCAATTGTGGCATCAGCCGAACGTTCAACTCGGGCAACAAATAAAGCGTCACCACAGTGGCCTCCCCGAAGTCAACGTTGAATATGTCGTCCTGCTTAATTGTCACGAGGTGTTCGAGCTTGTTGGTTCTGACGTTCTCGCGCGCCTCAAGTACACGTTGCGGGTCAATGTCGATGCCCACGGCTTTGACACCGTACTTTTTCGCCGCGGCAACCACAATCCTGCCGTCGCCACAACCGAGGTCGTAAACGACATCGCCCTTTTTTACCTCAGCAAGTTCGAGCATCTTCTCGACAACCGACATTGGGGTAGGCACGTAAACGACATCCGGCTGTTTTGTCTTCGAGTCGAGATCGGTCTGCGCTTCTTGAGTAGTTACAATGACTACCGAGCCCAGGACAAATACCAACACCGCCAGCAGCGGCGTCAGACGATAAGTTTGCGTTAGTGAAACAAATTTCATCTCCGAATTGTTCGCCAAATTCATAGTGCTGCGCAATGAAAATTGCTGATTGCGTAGGCTCGGTGTTCAAGCGCTTGCGCTTGTGTAATGGCGAACCGAGACGCGCCAAACAAGACTCGACATTACCCAGCAGAGCACACCCGTAGCCAGCAGCAGGAATAGCTTCGACGAAGTGAGTGTGTCCACAAGCAACCGCACCGGCACATTTGCCACAAGCAGCATCGGGATCGCAAATGTAAACGCAACTTTAAACAGGCCGCGAAACGCCTCATCGGGCAGGCGCGCAACCTGGAACAGGTTATAGTACGCCCACACGATACCCTGCGCGCGCACTGTCCAGAAACTGATTGTCGCAAGCATGAACATGAGCGAGTAATGGATCAGAATACCCACAACACAAAGTACAAGAAATCCTGCCACCTGGGCGATTGTAGGTGTTAGCTGCATCTGCAGCGCTGCGTAGAGCATAACAACAACTGCAGTTGCCGCATTGACAAACGAGCCGAGGTCAACCTGTCGCAAAGACACAACAAAACGCGTGTTTACAGGCAACAACAGAAGAAAATCGAGCTTACCGGTGCGAACCAGTTCAGAGAGATTAGCGCAATTGATCAGGAAAAATGCCTGGAAAATTTGCTGGATGAAATGGGCCGCGCCAATGAGCATTACAACTTGCCATTTTGTCCATGTACCAATCGAGTCGGTGTGCATATAAACAACCCCAACGAAACATAACTGCAGCGCAAACCAGAGCAGCTCAACCACAATCCAAAGGATGAAGTTCGTTTTGAAGATCATCTCGCGTGTTACGGAGTTTTTCCATAACGCACCGTAAATGCCGATGTACCGGGCAAGCTTGCTCATGGCTCATCCTCCCACCGCGGCATACCGCCGCAGCCCGCGATTCCATGCGAACCGCGCAAACACGTACGCAACCACAACCCAGAAGACTTGTATTGCAAGCCCTTGGGCAAGCGCGGCTCCGGTTACTTTGCCCATGTAAATGCTGATGGGGAAAAACAGCTCGTACGGGAACGGCGTAAACGCAAGCACACGCGCAAGCCCGGGCGGCAAAATGTCCAGTGGGAACAGGTGCCCGCTCGCAATGAACTCGAACGCATACACGATGAAAATGAACGTCGAAACTTCCAACACCCAAAACGCAAGCATTGCAATTATGTACGATATGAAAAACTGTAGTAGTGCGGTCAGCACCAGTGACAATGCAAATAGGCCAAATGTGGCAAGGTCAGGTGGCAACACAAAGTATTCGCGCAACAAAAACACTAGTACCATTAGTGGCCCGGCTGCGACAGCAAAGTACGCAAGCCGCCCCGACACGAACAACACCAATCGGTAAACTAGGTAATCAATTGGTTTGACCACAAACTGGCTGATCGCACCGTCTCGGATATCGTTTGCGATTTGCCAATCGTCGTCGTGCACCGCAGTCAACGCACTAACAATGGTTGCAAGCAGGTAATACGAGACCATCTCAGCCAATGTATAAGGCCCGACTGTTGCGCCGGTGTCTTTAGCCGAGTAAATCGTGCGCCAGACCGACAGCAGAGCTATCAACGGTATGAACCCGAACAATGCGCGCGCAAAAAAATTGAATCGGTAAGCCAGATTGTTCTGGATACCGATGTTAAGCACATGCAGGTACTTTTTCATTTGCGCGCAGCACTGAGGTCTCGGGCCGTGCCCGCAACGGACAAACGCTGCTCCGGCACAACACCAGTGCGTGGGTCCGGCTCGCTGTTACCGGCCGCCCAAGCAACTTGTGTTTATGCCAGCATTTTGAATCCCAGCGTCAATCAGACGCAGTACTTTTCGCCGATCGAAAATGCGTTGCCAAGAAACGTACCCACCCCGTAGTAACGGTGCGATTCAGGCGTAAAAATCAGTGGCTTGAGTTTGAGTATGTCAACAATGTTATTGGCGTCCAGGATACTGTCGTCGGCCTTTACATCCACAATTTCGCCCACAAACTGCGTGTGCAACCCCAGCTCGAACATATGCGCAAGCCTGCACTCAAGCACGAGCGGGAATTCCTTCACATACGGCGCGTCCACAAGATCGCTCTCTACCGGTGTTAGTTTTGCGGCAGTCAACTTGTCGGTGTCTCTGCCCGAGGCAATACCGAAATAATCCGCATGCACAACGTGTACCTCGGAAGGAATGCTGACTGTGAAGGCTTTCCGTGCTTTTATGTTGCCATGGGTATATGTGGCTGCACGGAACGACACCGCCACACACGGCGGACGCGAACAACAAATGCCAACCCACGCAGCAGTAGCCACATTCGGCTTACCGTTTGCGTCGTAGGTGCCAACCACAACTACCGGGGTCGGATACAGCAACGTTTTTGCGCCAAGCGACTTTTTCATAGGCTTATATTTGCTTTTGCAAAACCGAGTTTATTGTCAAGACCCGGGCTAAACCACCAAGTTTTATTTTACCGCAGGCACCGGGCTGTCGGGTCTGGCTTTGCGTCTCTGCAATTGCGACCTGAGGTAATTGTCAATGGGCGCAGTTGCATACGCCGTGTACCACAAGTCAGCCAACATTTGCGCCGCGCGCACAAGTTGAGCTTCCAGGAATGCCTTTCCTTCAAGCCCGCGCGGTTCTTCACCTGAAAACTTGCCTGCCTTCTCAAGTTCATAAAGCGGTTGGACCTGTTTGTACTGCTCAAAAATGAACTTTGCCACCTGCCTGAACAATGCATCTGGCGCGCCGTTCTTGGCCGGGTCAATCACAAGCCGCGCCGTGCGCAATTTCGGTTGCAACCGGCCGGCTTCGGGCAGCCCGACCTTCCGGAAATACTCGCCGTCAATCCATCTATGCAGCGTTGTGTTGGTGGTGTACCCACGCGGATTCGGCCCTGTCCAACCGTTGTGATGGATTGTTACGTGCAACGGCTGCGTTGCGTCACCGACGTAATGCGCCAAAACGCCCATTGCATAAATTATGTTTTGCTGCGCGTTGGAGACTTCATCGGCTGTACCGGCTTCTTCGTAGGCTTTGAGGTAACCGAACCCAGATTTTACCTTGCCGAATTGCTCAGTGATTGCCCACGGCAAGAACCCGGCCAATTGTTGCGTGCGATCTGCGTTTTTCATCTCGTTAATAGGTGGGAACTTGTCAGGCTGTGCCGCGCGCGCCCGATCAAATTGCACAACAAAATCGTATCTGAACATTGGCAGTGTGTCGGGGGTCAACCCGCAAAACTCAATTAATTCAATGTCAACGTAGTGGTCCGGGCTGTTGTGGTGCCGGAGCGGTAGATCGGGCACGTTACGCCAACGATCAGGTTCACCCCCAAGAAATGCAATTCGTTCCTGTGTGGCTGGCGTGCGCACAAAAGTAGGAAAATTCGTCGGTAAACAACCAAGCGCCAACTCGCATATCAACCTGTGTGTGTCGTAGTCCCACGCCCACGCAGGACTGCCAAGCGCCAGAGCCGCAAGTAAAAAACAGAGATGTTTACCTGCGCGTTTGCGTGGTGCACCTGCAGCAGCTAAAGTGCAACTAGCTCGGCCAAATTCAGCCCACGCATCAGAGGGCTTTTCCACTCCATCAAAGTGGCCTCTGCCGGTGCGGCACTTTTTATACGGCAACATTTCCATCGTTTGTTTCGCTTGAGCAAGGTCGGGCAGAACTTTACCCTTTCGGGGCGAAAAAGCAAAAAGCAAATGACCATGCACCACGCGCAACTGACTTAACCGCGCACGCACACACATGAAAGTCGTCACAGACAACATTTGCACTGGCTACTGTCAGGCTGGGCACCCGGAACGACCCGAACGCATAAGTCGTACCCAACAAAAACTCCGCACCCAGACCGACCTGCAGATCAGTTGGACCGACCCCGGCCATGTTGATGATGCGGTGATTTTACGCGCGCACTCGGCCAAGCACCTCTCGCGATTAGATGAACCCGAGGATTTCACACCCGACACGCCTTACTTTGACGGTATCGCCCAGTACGCGCGCAGGTCTGTGGCTGCCGCCGTAACCGCACTGAACATTGCGCGCGGGGGTGAATTTGCCTTTAGCCTGATGCGGCCACCCGGCCATCATGCAACACGCGACCGCGCAATGGGGTTCTGTTACCTCAACTCGATTGCCATCGCGGTGCTTGAGGCACTGGCAACAGGTGTTAAACGTGTGGCTGTTCTCGACTTCGACGTTCACCACGGCAACGGCACCGAGGCAATATTATGCAACGTACCCGGAGCAGCCTTTTTCTCCGTACACCAATGGCCGTTGTTTCCCGGCACCGGCACTCAAAACGTCGGGAACAACTGTTTCAATTACCCCGTTGCACCTGCAACAGCCCGGACCGAGTACCGCGCCACACTCGAACAGGCCATTAACGACATTAAGAAGTTCAAGCCCGAGCTTGTGGCCGTATCTGCCGGGTTCGATGCATATGCGCATGACCCGATCGCAAATGAAAACCTTCAGCTTGAGGACTATTACTGGCTAGGCCAGCAACTGCGAAAATTGCAAGCACCTGTGTTCAGCGTACTGGAAGGCGGGTACAGCCTCGACCTACCGAATCTTGTCCTTGCCTACCTAAAAGGCTTGGAGGGTAAATGATATTTCAAAGGCACACCCCCATAGCGCCTGCAGAATCAAAAAACCGCGTGCGCACAACACGCAAATCAGGTATCTGAATGTCGTGAACGCCGAACGCAACATTCGCAACATTGCATTGATCGGGTTCATGGGCTCGGGCAAAACAAGCGTCGGAAAACTGCTCGCCGAGTGGCTGCACTTTAATTTTTTCGACACCGACGATTTCATCGAAACGCAAGCGGGCAAATCAATCAGCCGAATCTTTGCTGAAGACGGCGAGCCTGTGTTCAGACAATACGAACGCAACGTGTGCCACCTCCTCAAGGGACTCAGTAACACCGTCATTTCAACCGGTGGCGGGCTGCCTGCTAACCAAGCGAACCTCGATAACCTTAAAACGCACGCACTTGTTGTGTACCTGTGGGCCACGCCGAACACACTCTGGGAACGCGTCCGACACCAAACACACAGACCACTGTTGCAATGTCCCGATCCACAGGGCCGAATCCGCGAGCTGCTGGCTGCGCGCGAGCCGTTCTATCGGCAGGCCGACCTGTTGGTGAACACCGAGACACGCTCAGTGCCCGAAGTTGCCCAGCATATCTTGCGCGAGTTTCGGTCTGTGGTTACGCCCACGCAACCGCACCAATGAAATCGGCAATTCGACAGCGTGCACTCGAGCTCGGGTTTGACGATTGCCGATTCACAACTGCCGCGCCGGTTGAACTGGCAGAACATTTCATGCAATGGCTCGCCTACGGCCGGCATGGGCAAATGGAATACCTGGCACGCATGACCGGCAAACGACTCGATCCACAACGCGTGCTTGCAGGCGCGCGCACCGTGATCACGGTTGCGGCGAGCTATGCGCTGCCGGACTTTACTAACACTCCGGGTGCGCCTACCGGCAGAACACCACTCGGCGTCTGCTCGGCCACCGACTCGCCAACTCACGTCGGTGTAGTGGCACAGTACGCCAGGTTCAAGGATTACCACGCCGTTCTCGCGGGGCCTTTGCAAGAGCTAGTAAATTTTGTCTGTAAACTGGGCGGCGCAGGCACAAGAGCAACTTGGTACGTTGACACCGGCCCACTGCTCGAGCGCGCTCTTGCGCAGCGTGCTGGACTCGGCTTCATCGGTAAACATACAAACCTCATCAGCCCGAGCCTTGGAAACTGGATTTTTTTAGCCGAGATACTCACCACTGCCGAGCTTGAGCCTGATCAACCAGCCAAAAACCGTTGCGGTAACTGCACAAGGTGCATTGCAGCTTGCCCGACTGGTGCACTGGTCGCGCCCTTTCAGCTCGACGCGCGCCGGTGCATCTCATACCTGACAATCGAAAACAAGGACGCCATACCCCTAGAGTTCAGACCGCTAATCCGCAGACATATCTTCGGTTGCGACGAGTGCCTGGCCGCGTGTCCGTGGAACAGATTCGTGCGCGCAGGCAAACTAATGCAGCCGCATGCACGACCAGACCTCGCAGCGCTTGACCTTCTGAGCCTGCTCTCGATCGATCAACCCGAATTTGACCGTGTCTTCAGCTCAACCCCGATTGCACGCGCCAAGCTACGCGGCTTGCAACGCAACGCGTGCGTCGCGCTGGGCAACACGGGGAATACTTCAGCTTTACCTGCGCTCGCGCGCTTAGCCGCTGGGCACGATATGCTTCTCGCCGAGCATGCAGACTGGGCTATTGGCCAAATCAAGCGCCGCCTTGCGCACGCATCAGCCACACTCGCCGCAGACTACTGATTCACGTGCACAACCTTGGCGGGCGGGAAACCGTTAAACCAGGTGGAGGATGCATGACTGTACGCGCCGATGTTCTCAGCGTAAACAAGGTCGTCAAAATCAAGCTCGGGCAACCGCTCAGATTGCGAGATCACATCCAAACCGTCGCAAGTCTGGCCGAACACAGCACACAGCTCGGTTTTACCACGCTTAAACGCTTTCAGCTCGTACCGGCAATGATCAAAAATCACACCGCTGAACGTGTGATACACGCTGTCGTCAATGTAGTAGCATGTCTTGCCGTCGCGCACGGCTTTGCCAATGATGCGTGCAACGCACGCAGCCGCGGACGCGACGATGAACCTGCCCGGCTCGGCAAGAATTTGAATGTTGTCGGGGAACAACCGCGCTATCTCGGCTTTGAGCACGCGTGCAAGCTCACTAAACGACGGTACGTGCCGGTTGTACGGTGCTGGAAACCCGCCTCCAATATCGAGCAGCTTGATTTCATAGCCGCGTTGCCTGCTTTCGTTCATTACTGCAGCGGCAACCTCAAGTGCCTGAACATAGTTTTGGAAGTTTGTGCACTGGCTGCCCACGTGAAAACTCAGCCCCTCCACTACAAGCCCAACGTCAAACGCAGCCTTGATCAGGCTAACTGCCTCGCCGGGGTCACACCCGAATTTCGACGACAGTTCGACCATCGAGCCTGTGTTCGGCACGCGCAAACGCAGCACTAGCCCAGCATGAGGCGCGTACTGCTTGATTTTCTTCAGCTCGGTCAGATTGTCATAGGTCACAAGCGGTTTGTACCGGTCCAACGCTGTCAGTGTCTCTTTTTGTTTGACTGGGTTCGCATAGATAATCTTGTCCCAGATAAAATCCTGCCGTTGTTTGGGTGGCAAATGTTTGATGAACCCATACACGAGCATGAACTCCTGTAATGACGCAACGTCAAAACTCGACCCGAGCCGGTACAATGTGCGGATTATCTCGCGCGCTGGGTTTGCCTTGACAGCGTAATAAACCTGCACATTGGGCAAATGGTGCTTGAACTCAGCGTAGTTGCGCCGGATCACGTCGTGGTCAATTACAAACACCGGTGTGCCGTGTTTTCGTGCAAGTGCTTGGAGTTGTTTCTTGTCCATAAATTCGCATTTCGCACCGCCGCGTTTAGGCTCTTCCAGCCTTGTGCACAAGGAAATTTTAACAACGAATAACCGCTGGCATGGCCGCAGGTGAAGCATTGAACCGGTAAATATTTGAATCGTTAAACCCCGAAGGCCTTCTGACTCGAATCGCTGAAAGGTTAAACCGAGGAATTGTAACAGTGGTAAGGCGCCCTAAAAATTGGGCGCATGTGTTTGCTGAACCGCGCTGCGTACTAAATATGGCTGACTACGGCGTGGTTTTCTTGCATACTTGCGTATATTAATTGGCACTGAACATTTTTGAGCGCATGAAAACGAAACTGCACAAGCCCGTCTTAGGCGTGATTTACGGGAATCGGGATTTTTTCCCGGACCACCTTGTTGCCGAGGCACGAGCGGATGTGTCGGCTGTGTTTACCAAACTTGGCGTGCGCGCTATTCAACTCGAGCCCACAGACACCAAGCTCGGCGGCGTCGAGACGCTAGCAGATGCACGTAAGTGCGCCGAATTATTCCGCAGACACGCTGGGGAAATTGACGGTGTGCTGGTGTGCCTACCCAACTTCGGCGATGAAAAGGGTGTTTTAGAAACGCTGCGTCTGGCCAACTTGAACGTGCCCGTACTCGTGCAGGCCTACCCGGACGATCTGCGGCAGCTTGATGTTGCGCATCGGCGGGATGCGTGGTGCGGCAAAATCTCGGTGTGCAACAACCTGGTCCAGGCCGGTATCAAATTCACACTGACACGGAAACATGTTGTGCATCCGGGTACAGAGCTTTTCGAGCGAGACTTGAAGAATTTCCTGGCTGTGTGCCGCGTAGTAAACGGACTGCGTAGGGTACGGCTTGGCGCAGTCGGCGCGCGGCCGGGCGCGTTCAACACAGTGCGGTACTCGGAAAAAATTCTCGAACGCAACGGCATAAGTGTTACCACGGTAGACCTGTCGGAGATCCTTTCGAAGGCTGAAAAGCTTGATCGTTCCACCCCCGAAGTTCAGGCTGCATTGACTGAAATAAAGAATTACACTCGAACAAACGGCGTGCCTGCACAAAAGCTGGAACTACTAGCCAAGCTGGCTGTTGTGCTTGATCAATGGATGCAGGCGAATGACCTGGATGCAACTGCGGTCCAGTGCTGGACATCTGTTCAAGCAAACTACGGCTGTAACTTTTGCACAGTCATGAGCATGTTCAGCCAACGGTTCATGCCCAGCGCATGTGAGGTTGACCTGACCGGCACATTGACAATGTACGCTATGCAACTGGCAGCCGAGGCGCCTGCTGCGCTTGTGGATTGGAACAACAATTACGGCGATGAAAACGATAAATGCGTGTTGTTTCACTGCGGCAACTGGGCGCAGGCGTTCCTGCCAGATGCAACCATCAGCACCGCGCCGATCCTCGGCACTGTTGTGGGTGAACAAAACACCTGGGGTGCATTAGCCGGCCGGACCCCGGCTGGGCCGGTCACTTTCGGCAGGATCACCACTGCAGATGCCGAGGGGTGTATCCGCGCATACGTTGCTGAAGGCCATCTCACAAATGACCCGCTTGACACATTCGGCGCGCGCGCAGTTGCGCATGTGCCGGAGTTGCAACAGCTCATGCAACATGTATGTAAGCGCGGCTTCGAACATCACGTGGCAATCACGATCTCGCACACGGCAGATGTGCTGGCCGAGGCGCTCGGCAACTACATGGGTTGGCAAGTGTACCGACACCGGCCAAACGCAGCATCGGTCGAGGCATGAACACGCGCGAGCTTGAGATCAAGGCGCTTCAACTGCGGAAACGGCTCTTAGCGCTTATTTACCATGCCGGCGCCGGCCATACCGGGGGTGACCTTTCGTGCCTTGACATTTTGATTGTGTTGTACAACTGCGTGCTGCGGGTTGACCCGTCGAACCCGCGCGACCCGAACAGGGACAGGTACGTGCAAAGCAAAGGCCACTCGGTCGAAGCGTTGTATCTGGTGCTTGCTGATCGCGGATTCTTTCCTGAAGCAGACCTCCTGACATTGTGCCGGTACAAATCGCGTTTTATTGGGCATCCGACGCGCAAGGTACCAGGCATCGAGATGAACACAGGCGCACTCGGCCACGGGCTTTCGATCAGCGTAGGCATGGCGCTGGCAAGCAAAATGGACAATGCGCCCTGGCGCGTCTTCACACTGTTGGGTGACGGCGAGCTTGCTGAAGGGTCGAACTGGGAAGCTGCAATGGCAGCAGCGCACTACAAGCTCGATAACCTGATCGCAATCGTTGACCACAACGGTCTGCAGATCACGGGGCAAACGCGCCAGGTCATGTGCACCGAACCGTTGGCCGACAAGTTCGCCGCCTTCGGCTGGACCGTGCACACCGCCGACGGACACAGCATTCCGGAGCTGACCACGGTTTTGAGTCAGCCACCCGTGCCCGGGAAACCGACTTGTGTAATAGCCGAAACGATCAAGGGTAAGGGAGTCAGCTTCATGGAACACGATCCGAAGTGGCATCATGGTGTGCCAAACCAACAGCAGCTCGAGCGCGCGTTACGCGAGCTTGATGCCGCCGAAGCCAAACTGCTGCAAGCTGCATGAGCGCTCCCGTCACACCGCTATTTTCCGATTCTGCGCAGACACAGCTTGCGCGACTAGGCCTGCAGCTCGGCCAAGCGAACCTGGACGAGTACGCCGCCACGTTGATCGAGCTTGCACGCGCGGATCGGAACATAATTGCGCTTACGAGCGATTCACGCGGCTCGGGCAAGCTCTGGCCGTTTGCGCATGCGTTGCCGACTCAATTGATCGAGGTCGGTGTGGCCGAGCAAAATCTGGTCGGGATAGCCGCCGGTCTAGCCGCATGTGGTAAAAAACCATTTGCAACCTCGCCGTCGTGTTTCCTAACCGCGCGTGCGCTCGAACAGATCAAAAACGACGTGTGCTATTCGGATGTGCCGGTTGTGCTGGTGGGCATAAGCGCCGGCGTCAGCTACGGCGCGCTCGGCAGTACACATCACTCGTTGCACGACATTGCGGCACTGCGCGCAATCCACAACATCACTATCATAGTCCCTGCTGATAATTTCGAGACGCGCGAGGCCGTGCGCGCAGCGGCGCAGGCACGGCACCCTGTGTTTCTCAGGTTCGGCAAGGCGCCAATGTTCAACTTGCACCCTCCACAGACGCGATTCGAAATAGGACGTGCAATTTTGCTGCGAGATGGCACAGACGTCGCGTTCATTGCGACGGGTGAGACAGTTGTGCATGCGTTGCTAGCGGCTGCGTACCTGGCCGAGCGCGGCATAAGCGCACGTGTGCTGAGCATGCACACAGTCAAACCCTTGGACGTCGAGGCGATACTGGATGCAGGCCGGCAGTGCCGCGCGATAATTACGGTCGAGGAACACAGTGTTCACGGCGGCCTGGGCGAGGCATGCGCGGCAGTGCTGGTGCAAGCTGGTGTAAATGTGCCTATGCGGATAGTTGGCATACCCGACGAACAAACTGTTACAGGCAGTCAAGGGGAAGTGTTCCGCCACTACGGAATAAGCATGGAAAGCTTAGCTGACGCAGCCGAAAAAATTACAAGTCCATTGCGACCCATGTGACCTATGGAACCACACGGTTTGATTCTGCCCCACGGCGGTTACTGCAACCTGCTGGCCTATCAAAAGACCGACATAGTTTACGGCATCACGTTTCTCTTCTGCCAAATATTTATCACCAAAAGCGCCCGCACCGTTGACCAAAAGATTCAGACCGCGTTCTCGGTCAAACAAAACTTATCTGAAGCGTCTGCTCTTGCTGGCGCATCCAAAGAAGCCGACATCAAGTCGGTAAACACAGCTCGCAGCAGTCTGGAGGAATTGCCGAAAGATCGCGAAGACTACCTTTGCGTTCGTGAATTACGCATTTGGGACAAGAACGACAAAGAGGCTGCATTTGTGCGGGAGCTCGGACACAAATCTAAACTTACTTATGAAAACTTTCGCCAGCTTGGCCAAACGCGTTCCGACGATGTGGTAGCGAACATTGCCATTTGCCTGACGCACCAACTCAACTATTTGCTTGATCGGCTGGAACAGCAATTGGAGCAGGATTTTTTCCATCAAGGCGGCCAGCGCGAGCGCATGAGCTGCGCCCGGCTCGCCGCACGCAATTAGTTACATCTGTCCAATGAGTCCCATAATCCTTGCGCTTGACCAAAGTACATCCGCCACCAAAGCCGTGCTGTTTGACGCTCAGGGCCGTGTGCTGGACAAGGCCACGCGTGAGCACCGGCAGATCTACCCGCAGCCGGGCTGGGTCGAACACGACGCGGAGGAAATTTGGCAAAATACACTAGCCGTGATTCACGATGTGGCCCAGCGGCATTGGGCAGAACTCGACAAGCTTGCGTGTCTGAGCATCACAAACCAGCGCGAGACGGTTGTTGTGTTTGACAAAGCCACTGGTAAACCGTTGCACAATGCACTTGTGTGGCAAGACAGACGCGGTGACCCGATCTGCCAGAAACTTGTCACAGAAGACTGGCAGGAACCGGTGCGGCGCAAGACAGGGTTGAAGATCGACACGTATTTTTCGGCTTCGAAGCTCAAATGGCTAATAAACGAGCGCCCAGACATCGCCGCTAAGCTGCAAACGAGCGCAGCGCGTATCGGCACAATTGATACGTATCTAATCTACCGGCTAACAGCCGGCGCGGTGTTTGCGACCGACCACACCAACGCAAGCCGCACGTTGCTGTTTGACATCGGCAAACTGCGTTGGGATGAGGCGCTTTGCCGGCTGTTCGATGTGCCGGTGCGCACGCTGCCCGAGGTGCGCGAAAGCGCGGCGCAGTTCGGCGAAACAGACGCGTGTGGTGCCTTGCCGAAACGTGTCCCAATTATCGGTGTGATGGGCGATTCACAGGCGTCTTTGTTTGCGCAGCGGTGTTATCAACCCGGCATGGCCAAAGCAACGTTTGGCACCGGCACAAGCGTGCTGCTGAACATCGGCGGTGAATTGCGTGTAGCTCAGAAGGGTGCCGTTACAGCACTTGCCTGGGTTTGGCGCGGTCAGCCAACTTATGCGTTCGAAGGCATTATCAATTTTTCCGCTGCCACAATCGAGTGGCTCAAAAACCAGCTCGGATTGATCCGGGACACCAGTGAAGTCGAGCAACTTGCCACAAGTGCACCCGACAATGGTGGGGTATATCTAGTGCCTGCGTTTGCGGGCTTGAGTGCACCTTACTGGTCGGCTAACGCGCGCGCGGCAATTCTTGGCATGACAGCGCACACACGGCGCGAGCATGTTGTGCGCGCTGCGCTTGAATCAATTGCCTACCAGATACGCGACGTACTTGATATGATGCGTTCTGATGCCGGCGTAGCGGTGCAAAGCCTCTACGCCGATGGTGGGCCGACCCAGAACAGGTTTTTGATGCAATTTACGGCAGACCTGACCCGCGTCGAGTTGCGTGTGTCGGACGTGCCAGAGTCGTCCGCATGCGGTGCCGGCATGTGCGGTCTGCTCGGGCTTGGGCTGTGCAAATCGCTCGAGGAGTTGGCGGCGCTGCCGCGTCAGGTGCAGATCTACCGGCCGCAGATGCCCGCTGCAATAGCTGCGCAGTTGCACGCGGGTTGGGTACAGGCTGTCAAACGCGTGTTGTGAAGCTGTTCAAACCGGAAGTACACTAAATAACCGAACCAGACTGAACATGAGAATGAAACCTATCCGAGTAATGTGTGCAGTGGCGCTTGGCATTGTCTTTGCGTTTTGTACAGGATGCAAACCGAAAGCTGAGCAAGCGGCGCCGGGTGAGCCAACATCCAAGCCACCTGGCAAACGCAAAATTGCAATCGTTATTTCGACATTGAACAACCCGTGGTTTGTTGTGCTTGCTGAGACAGCCAAGGCACGCGCGGTCGAGCTCGGGCACGACGCAACCGTGTTCGATTCACAAAATGACACTGCGCGTGAGGCAGCGCATTTCGAGAACATAATCGCGGCGCGGTACGATGCCATCCTGTTTAATCCAACCGATGCAAATGGCTCGATTGCAAACGTGCGCAAAGCACAGGCAGTCGGCATACCTGTATTTTGCATTGACCGCGAGATCAACGCTACCGACGCAGCCACCGCACAGATCTTGTCTGACAACTACTCGGGCTGCGTTGCGTTGGGACAGTATTTTGTGCAACGGGTCGGCACAAACGCAAAGTACGCCGAGCTGCTCGGCATCGTTGGAGATAACAATACTTGGAACCGGTCGCGCGGGTTTCACAGCGTTGTTGACCGTTATCCGGGTTTGAAGATGGCAGCCCAGCAAAGCGGCGAGTTCGACCGCGCCAAGGGCCTCGAGGTAATGGAATCAATCTTACAGGCTCACCCTGACATTGATGCTGTGTTTTGCGGCAACGACGCCATGGCCATGGGTGCGTACCAGGCATTGGTTGCAGCCGGCAAAGACAAACAGGTTAAAGTCTTCGGATTCGACGGTGCCGAAGACGTTATTCGCCTGATCGCAGAAAAGAAGATCGAAGCAACAGGCATGCAGTTCCCGAAAACAATGGCGCGTATGGCAGCCGAGTTCGCCGACGAATATTTCAAAGGCAGACGCGATTTCCCGCAAAAGGTGCCCGTGCAGGTGGAGCTTGTTACTCAAGACAATGTGCACTTGTACTCTGGCTACGGCCGAAAGGAGTAACGCGGTGCGTGTGGCACAACACAAAGTGATCGGCGTGGAAGCGTACGCCTCTGGCGTGCGGTTTTCGGCGGCTAGCCGAAAACTTCTTTTTCAGGATCATGTCGTCCGCGGCCTGGCACAGCCGAGGTCGGGGCTAAGGCCGCGGGGCCAGGTCGGGCCTCACGCCACGCAAGTCGCATGCGTTACCAGTCCAATTGAACCGTCTCTGCGAATGACGCGTGCTGTTAAGCCCGAGCCGTCCATCCAGCAAGCCAGGTGAACATGCGCCGGTTTTTGCGAATTCTGGTTGTGCTTGTCGGCTTGGCTGTATTTTGCTGGTTGTTGCCGCCGGTTCGGGTTGTGCGGCTCGAGCGCGCATCGGAAGTCAAGTCACCCGGCGCGTTTAACGCAGCTGAGTTTGCTCAAAAGTTCTGGACAAACCAACTTTTGCCTGCCGTCGCAAAAGCAACATCCGCTGAGGAACTGATCAGCCTGCTGCGTTCTGACCCAAATGCCGCACGACAAAAATTCGGCCGCAGCCTCGGCCTGAGCCAGAGCTGCAACTTTTTCCTGGCCGGTACAGGCACGGTTGTGGGCGTGTTTGAGACCGAGGTACTAGTGGCCGTCACGCCGGGCACCCGATCAGCCGAGATTGCACTGCAGACAGGTTTGGTCTTCGGCAACACGGTCAGAGACGGCACAGGTCTGATTGACGTGAACGATTATCCGAACTCACAAGACTTCAACGCAATCTCGGCCGAACTAAATCGCATAACCGAGGAGCGTGTTGTGCCGCAATTGCGGCAGCTCGCTACTGTAGGCGCACGGATCAAATTCGCCGGATGCGCTGAATGGAGCAGCACCACATCGGCGCCGCTGCCGTTACGTGTGATACCGGTGCTAGCCGCGCCTGAGTAATGTATAGCGCAACCCATACCGATTTGGTTCTCGAGGCACGGGGCATAACAAAATCGTTTCCCGGCGTGCGGGCACTTGATGGCGTTGATCTGCAGGTGCGCGCGGGCAAGTTAACAGCTGTAGTAGGCGAGAATGGCGCAGGCAAATCAACGCTAATGAACATTCTTGCCGGTGTGTTCCCACCCGATGCCGGCGAAATTTACCTCGAGGGCTGCAGGGTCGAATTTGCGAACCCGCGCCAGGCGCAACTCGCCGGCATAGCAATCATTTTCCAGGAACTGAACCTTGTGCCAACGCTTAGTGTGGCTGAGAACATTTTTCTCGGGCGTGAACCTGTCAAACGCAGCGGCCTGATTGACTACGAGCGCATGCACGAGCGTGCAGCGGCGTTGCTTGCCGAGCTTGAGCTGCGCATTGACCCGCGCATACCGGTCTCGAGCCTGCGCGTTGGCCAACAACAGGTTGTCGAGATCGCAAAGGCGCTCTCGTTCAACTCGCGTATCATCATCATGGACGAACCAACATCAGCCCTGAGCGAGCTTGAAGTGCAACACCTGTTCAGTCTTGTCAACAGGCTCAAACGGCAAGGCGTGGCCATCATCTACATCACACACAAACTGGATGAGTTGCAGCACATTGCTGACGAAATCTTCGTGTTACGCGACGGCCGACGGATCTGCTCAGGTCCGCTGCGCGAGTTTTCCACAGACCAAATCGTGCAGATGATGGTCGGACGCGAACCGACCGAGCTGTACAAGCGTACACGGACACAGCCGGGCGACGTCATTTTGCGCGCCGAACATATCGTGTTGCCGAACCCGGGGCTGCCCGGCGCGCGGCTTGTTGACGACGTAAACTTTGAAGTGCGCGCGGGCGAAGTGCTAGGCATATTCGGTCTGATGGGAGCAGGCAGAACCGAGCTACTCGAGACATTGTTCGGCCTGCATGCCGGCCGCGCTTCAGGCGCGGTTTACGTCAAAGACAACCCTGTGCAGCTCGACTCGCCCTTGGCCGCCATAGCAGCCGGTATTGCACTCGCGCCCGAGGACAGGAAACTTGGCGGACTTGTTCTTAGCCTGAGCGTGTGCGAAAACATGACCTTGCCAAGTCTCAAGCGGCTGGCCCGATTCGGGTTGATCAATCACAAGGCCGAGCGCGCGCTCACGCAGGAGTTCGTTTCACGGCTACAGATCAAGACGCATTCGATCGAACAACCTGTGCTAAATCTGAGCGGCGGCACGCAGCAAAAGGTCGTGCTTGCAAAATGGTTGGCAACAAACCCGACCGTATTGTTGTTGGATGAACCCACACGCGGCATAGACATCAACGCCAAGCGCGAGATTTACATTCTGATTGACGAGCTTGCGCGGCACGGCCTGGCAATAGTGATTGCGTCATCTGAATTGCCCGAAATCATGGCTGTAGCAGACCGGATTATGGTCATGTGCGAGGGCCGCAAAACCGCCGAGGTCAACAGAGCCGATGCAACCGAGGAAAAAATCATGCACGCCGCACTACCTCGATCAGAATGACAAACTCAAAATGCAAACCGAGCAAAAACAGTTTCTAGCACGATTCCAATCGTTGATTGCGCTTGTGCTGATGATCGCTGCGCTGAGCTTTTTGTCGGACAAATTTCTCACGCTCAGCAACGCGCGTAACATCCTGCTTCAAATTTCGGTGACTCTGTGTCTGTCGGTCGGCATGACGCTAGTTATCTTGACTGGCGGAATAGACCTGTCTGTAGGCGCCATTTTGGCTTTTTCAGGCGCAGTTGCAGCCGGGCTGCTCAAAAACGGCATTGACCTGCCAATGCTCGGGGTACACCTGCAGTTCACTACTACGGGCGCGGTCTTGGCGGGCTTGTTGGTCGGGCTTGTGCTGGGGTGGTTAAATGGTTTCAGCATCACGCGGCTCGGCCTACCGCCCTTTGTCGCCACGCTCGCAATGATGAGTATCGGGCGCGGCCTGACCATGCTCTGGACAGGTGGGTTCCCAATCACGGCCCTTGGACCGAGCTTCGGGTTTATTGGCACGGGCTATCTGCTGGGTCTGCCCATGCCGGTCTGGATCTGTGCTGTGCTTGTTGCGATCTTTCACGCGGTGGCGCGGCATACGCGATTCGGCAGGTATGTGTATGCAGTTGGCGGCAACGAACGCGCCGCGCTACTGACCGGGTTGCGTGTGGACAGGATCAAGCTCGGCGTTTACACGCTGTGTGGTGTGCTGTCGGCTGTGGCCGGCCTGATTGTCACTGCGCGGCTTGATGCAGCCGACCCCAAAGCTGGCATGGGCTACGAACTAGACTCGATCGCTGCGGTAGTGATTGGGGGCACATCGCTTTCTGGTGGCCGCGGCTCGGTGCTCGGCACCGTACTCGGCTGCCTGATCATTGGTGTGCTCAACAACGGCCTATTCCTGTTGAATGTATCACCTTTCTGGCAACAGGTCATTAAAGGCGTCGTCATCCTTGCCGCAGTTACTATTGATAGGCTCGGCTCGAGACGTACTTAAGTTCCTCTATTGTAGTAACGCACTGACCCTTTGCGCATCAAATTCTACCTGAGTTGCAAAACGGGGCTTCAAAACCAAAACCCGGCCGTGAGCTTACCTTTAGGTTTAAATGTAACAGTTGTTTTTTTGGATTTAGGCGAATCTGCATCAGGAGCGATTCATGTTCACTAAAAACGACAAGAAGCATCTTCCGCCGCAGGCAGCACTGATGCTACTCATCCGTACAAGTGGCGCGGCTGCGCAGCTAGTGTTCAGCTTTGAGTGCGGAAGTTACGCAAGGCGCATTGGCATCACAACGTAAAGGAATGGGCCGTTCACCTTGATGACACCGGGGCTAAGCTCATCTGTTAGCTCGAAGAAAACTTCGTCTTCTTCAAGGGCGCTAAGCGGCTCGATCAGGTATCGTGGGTTAAACGCAATAGCAAACTCGCGGCCTTTATAGTTTATGGCTAAACTCTCGCGCGCCTCGCCGTACTCAGGAGAGTTAGCGGTGATAACGAGTGTGTTCTTCGAAAAAGCAAGCTTGACCGAGTTTGCCTTTTCGCTTGTCATTATCTCAGCGCGTTTCAACGCCTGCATCAATTCCTGCCTGTCAAGCGTTACACGCTCCTTCGCCTCGTTTGGGATGACCTGCCTATAATTTGGGTAGTTTCCGTCTATGAGCTTCGTTGTCAGAACTGTTGGATGTGAGTCCTGTTTTTGCAGCGTAAACTCTGCAAAATTTTCGATAAACTTTATCGAAACGTTTCCTTCAGTCGACAACAACCGGTTAAGCTCGTCAACTGCCTTTGAAGGAACGATGAACTCACCTTTTGTGTCTCCTTTAACCTCACCCTCGTCTTGAGCGTGCGCAAGGCGTCTGCCGTCTGTCGCAACTAGAGTCAAACGCCCGCCGCTTACACTGAAAAGCACCCCATTAAGTACGTAGCGCGTCTCGTCTTTTGAGATAGCAAACGACGTCTGACGCAACATTTTCTTAAGCGTTTGTTGCAGAATGAGCAAGCTTTTCCCGTCGCCAAGTTGCGGCTTTGGGGGAAACTCGTCGGCGCCAATGCCGTTAAGCTTATAGACAGAGGCAAGCGAGCTTATTGTGCATATGTTCCTTTCGTCTGCTTCCAACTCTATTTCAGGGCCAAGCTCTCGTACTATAGCAAGTAGCTTTTTGAGAGGGACGGTTGTTGCGCCCGGAACCTTAATATCAGCTTCAACACCACATTGGACCGTTACATCTAAGTCTGTAGCTGTTAGCTCAAGTTTTCCGTCAACGCCGCGCAGCAATACATTCGACAGGATTGGTAGAGATGTTCGCGCACCGACAACGTTTTGCACGTTCTGCAGACCCGAGATGAACGCGTCCTTCTCGATTATCAGTTTCATTTTGCTCTACGGCGTCTTTTTTTCTTTTAGGAAAATAGGTGTCTTATTAGGGATTGTGAATAACCGTAAAAAGAAAAGATGTCAAGCTGTCCCTATACTTTTCAATGGGCTAATTTTTGCGGAAAAGTTGTGAGTAAATAACTCTTTTTGTTCCTCCCATTTTATGCAGCACTTTTTGGTCTTTTGCTCACGAAGTTAACACCTTATCCTTGCCAAGAATAAGGGACTTGGAAAAGAGTGATTGTTTCTAAAGTGATTTGAGTAATAGAATGATAACAATCAACAGCTTATTTGACCTTTCGCAGACAGCTCATGGCGATCTCTTTTCGGGATGCGCGTATCCTTGGGATGTTTTGCGAAGATTAGAATCGTACTTGTCGAGCTTCACTAGCCACATGCTAAGAAACAAGTGCATCGGCACTTCATTCATAGGCGACGCGGTTTCCACGGGCGAAGCAACTGTGGTCGAGGACGGTGCGATGATAAAAGGGCCAGCGGTAATCGGGAGGAACTGCATTATCCGTCACTCTGCGTATATCCGCGAGAATGTGATAATAGGTGACAATTGCGTGATCGGTAATTCGACTGAGATAAAGAATTCAATTCTTTTTAACAACGTTGTCTTGCCCCATTACAACTACGTCGGTGATTCGGTCCTAGGTTACAAAGTTCACTTGGGCGCGGGTGCGATTGTATCGAACCTCAAATCACTTTCAGGCAACGTTTTTGTTGAAATAAACGGAAGCAAGGTTGACACTGGCCTACGCAAGTTTGGCGCCTTGATAGGAGACGAGGCAGAGATAGGGGCAAATGCAGTGCTTAACCCCGGCAGTATAATTGGGCGGCGTGCTGTTGTTTACCCTTGTGTGTGCTGGCGCGGTTATCTTGGCCCGGACATGATTGCGAAGAATAAAGCACAAATCGAAGTCGTCCCCAAGAAATCTACCTAACGCACGCTTACTGCATTGTTTGGATCCGCAGGCAGATGGGCGCGGCTAAATTCGCAAAATGATCTACTATGCTGCCCAAGACAAGCTGACCGGTGACTTTGTTGCGCGCGTCAAGGGGATTTTCTCGCCGAGTGGCTTGCTTTCGCGTGCGAAAAATTTTGAGTTTAGGCCGCAGCAGCAAACGATGGCTGTTGCTGTTGCTGAAGCATTAGTTGACGGCGCAAACCTTGCGGTTGAAGCTGGCACTGGCGTTGGGAAAAGCTTGGCGTACCTAGTGCCTGCGATCCTGTACTGCGTTGAAAACAAAAAGAAGGCGGTTGTTTCAACGCACACAATTAACCTGCAAGAACAACTCGCGCACAAAGACCTGCCAATGCTCCAGAAGATACTGCCGGTCGAGTTTAGTTATTGTCTTCTCAAAGGCAGAGCAAACTACTTGTGTACGCGCAGGTTACAAAAGGCGATCGAACACGCGGCAAGCCTGTTCACCTCGAGCGAAACGCTCGAGCTAGAGCGCATCTACGAATGGTCAAAGAAAACTCGGGATGGCAGCTTGTCTGATTTCGATGTTGAGCCTGACCCTAAGGTTTGGGCCCAGGTCTGTTCCGAGCGCGGCGTTTGTTCGCCCAAGCTGTGCGGGTTTCAGTCTGAGTTTGCGCGTGAGCATCCAGTGTGTTTTTACCAACGAGCACGCAGTAAGTTTTTGGCATCTGACGTGATTGTGCTTAATCACACGCTTTTTTTCACACTTTTGGCCACAGACGACGAAGGCGAGCCGGCCAAGAAAGGAATTCTTTTCGAGAATGATTTTGTGATTTTTGACGAGGCACACCAAATTGACCGTGTTGCGTCGAAGCTCATTGGCGCAAGCGTGTCGAATTCACAACTCAAGTATCAACTGCACCTACTCTGGAATCCGAACACGCAGAAAGGTCTGTTAAGTATATTGCGTCGGGGTGGCGCAGTTAAAGTTGTAGCTGATGCACTCAAACAAGCCGACACTTTTTTTGCTGAGGTAGAGCGTGCTTGCAACCTGCTTGCGCGCAAGCGCAGCTCAGAAACAAGATTTACCGAGTCAAACATTGTGACCGTCGATGCGGAGAAGCAACCTTGGACGGAAATCCGGGTTCGGCGTCCCGAGCTTGTACCGGACAACGTCACTTTGCCGTTGCAACGGGTGCGCGAACAACTCGCCGAGCTTGTGAACATTTCCGATGACAGACAAATCGCGGAAGAACTCATCGAGTATAACAGGCGCCTAGGCGAGATACGTGATGCGATTGCGCTTTTCCTAGGGCATAGTGTCCCCGAGTACGTTTACTGGGTTGAACGCAGCGGCAAGGCACAGAGAATTATTTCCCTAAACGCGGCTCCTGTGGATGTGGCCGAGTACCTGCGCCGACGCCTCTTTGAGAGCGACACAAGTGTCATTATGACAAGCGCAACGCTAGGTGTTTCGTGCCCGCAGGCGCAAGACTTGCCCCAGGCCGAGTCCTCCGAAGCGGCTGCAATGTCACTTGGGTACTTTGTGCGCCGGATTGGGGCCGAGTCGGCCAGACTACTTCAGGTTGGCACGCCGTTCGATTACCAAAAGCAGATGAAGGTCTGTATTGTCAGCAAGATGCCGGATCCGCGCGAGGACTCTTATCCTGAGGCGCTTCAACATTGGCTTGAACATTTTATTACAAAAACACACGGCAAAACACTTGTCCTATTCACAAACTCGAAGCTGATGCAGCAGCTCGGCGAACGCATGGAACCGTTCTTTGACAAACTCGGCATAGCCTGCCTTGTCCAAGGCACAGGCACTCCGCGCTCCGCCATGCTCGAGAAGTTTAAGGAAGACATTGATTCGGTCTTGTTCGGTGTTGAGAGTTTTTGGCAGGGCATTGATGTACCCGGCGAAGCACTTAGCAGTGTTATAATTACGCGGTTGCCGTTTGCTGTACCAGATCATCCACTTGTCGAGGCGCGTATCGAAGCAATTGAAGCGCGTGGAGGCGATTCTTTTCGCGAGTTTACGTTGCCTGAAGCCGTGCTCAAGTTTCGTCAGGGCATCGGAAGACTCATCCGCACCAAGACCGACACTGGCATTGTAGTGATCCTGGACAACCGGATTTTACTGAAGAAATACGGCCGCGCGTTCCTGGATGCTCTTCCCAAATGCCCGGTCGAGATCGTTTAGCGTGTAGTTTGGCGTGCGGCGGGTGTCTTCGGGAGGTTTGCATTTTTGCTTTGGGACAAAGACTCACCGATAGGCATAACCACGCGCTGAAGCGTGGACCGCGAACAGCTGTTTGCACTTTCAGCGCTGCAGACGTGAGCAGGTGCTATGCAAATTCGGGCAAGTCGAATTTAGACGTGCTGGCAGCGCTGTTTAACGAGCTACTGCCGTTTTTCTGCTGTGTGCGAGGTATAGAAGCCGAGCGTCACGTTTCTTAAGACCGCTTGTGCCAAGCCGCAAATGTTGTCAACCCCTAGGCTCAAAACATTAGACGGGTCGCCGTTTTGTGAAACAACTTCGCCTCTGCAGGTTGAAATGCAGCGAGAAGCCTTGTCCGAGCCAAGCTAAAGATCGAGTTATAGTGGTTCTTGGTGACGGGGCAAAACCTACCAAGTCGTCAATGTGTCGGTTATCGGAATCGACGCTTGCCGCTTTTGCCTTTGTAATTAGAATACGGCAAGGTAGTGCAGTTTTGCGGGTGGCTGTGGCACGGGCCCGTGCATGTAAAGTGCACTTTTAGGAGCCGGCCTGATGAAAAAGAAGTTGCGCATTGGTATTCTTACTGCGGGGGGAGATTGTCCCGGGCTGAACGCCGCAATCCGCGGCGTTGGCAAAGCAGCAGTCAACTATTTCGGCTGGGAAGTCGTGGGCATACGCGACGGTTTCCGTGGTCTCGTTGAAGAGAACTACCTGCCTTTGGACAAGGCTGCACTGGCAGGGATTTTAACGCTGGGTGGTACTATCCTCGGCACAAGTCGTGACAGACCGCATCGCATGCTTATCGAGGGCAAAGAGTGCGACATGACGGATGTCATTATCAACAACTACAGGGAGCTTGGGCTGGACGCACTTGTGTGTATTGGTGGAGGTGGCACACAAAAGAGCGCGCTGCACCTTGCAAGGAAAGGTCTTAACATCGTTACGCTTCCCAAAACCATTGATAATGACGTGCCATTTACAGACACTGCGCTCGGGTTTGACACTGCCCTTGGAATCGCAACAGAAGCAATTGACCGGCTTCACAGCACCGCGCACAGCCATCACAGAATAGTCGTAGCCGAGGTCATGGGGCATCGTGCAGGTTGGCTTGCGCTTGGCGCCGGTGCTGCCGGTGGCGCAGACGTAATTTTGATCCCCGAAATACCTTACGATGTTGAAAAGGTTGCTGAGGCTATTAAGCGCCGCAGCCAGCACGGTACGAACTTTAGCATTGTTGCAGTTGCAGAAGGCGCAATGTCTAAAGAAGAAGCCGCCAAATTTGCCGATGCACACCAACGCAAAAGAGCAGCTAAAACCGCCGCAACCAAGGCAAAAGCCAAAGCTGAACTGACCCGGCTAGACGAGCTACACAGCGGCAACACACTGCGTTTGGCTGAGCAACTTGAGAAACTCACAGGACTCGAATCGCGCGTCACAATCCTCGGCTACGTACAACGTGGCGGTGCACCAAGCACGACCGACAGGTTGCTTGCGACGCAGCTCGGCACGGCATGTGCGGAGCTTATCAATAAAGGCGTCTTTGGAGTAATGGTGGCCGCCCGCGGACACGGGACCGAACCAGTGCCGCTTGAAGATGTGGCAGGCAAACGCAAGCAAGTGCCGTTGGACCACCCCTGGATAACCGCTGCGCGTCGAATCGGCACCTGTTTCGGCGACTAATTGACAGTCTGGGCCTGCTTTGGTCAAACGTTTGGTGAAAGCAAAGCAGATGTTTGGGGTACGCAGTTGTAGGTACCAGACGATGGTTTTTTGCTTTGGCAGCTTGAGCTAGCGACGGTTGCGCTGAAGGTTTTTGGTGATAAAACTACACGCGCTGGGTGTGGCAGACATTCAGTTAAGGACAAGAACCGATACCAGCATATTGCAAAACTGCATATGGTGGTACGGACATGAGCGCGGTATTAACACTCTTGGCGTCGTTTTATTTCACTTGTGCGTTTTCATTCCTGTTGGCCGGGCTCGGCGGTCTGCTTGATCTCGGTAATCAGCCAGCCAAGCGAGTGACTTTTCTCGGCCTGCTCGATTTTCTCGTTTGCGACGGATAATTTTGGCAAATTCAGGCGGTGTTGTGTTTTTGACAACGGCGGTTGATTAAACCGGGCGTGACCTCGGATTTTGACAATGGAGATTGGCGAGAAAAAGCCGTCCAAGACGGTGGTCCTCACCATGGTTTTGTCTCTGCATTGGGTTGCTTTGGGTAATAACGGCCGTGATGCTATTCTGGCCCATTCGGCCGGATCATATTGACAGGTACAACGTTATTGATCTGGACGTGAAAGCGCTGCGGTCGGTCGCAGCTTGGCTATTCCGAACACGCCGAGGATGGCTTGGATAAGATTAATACCAAGGAATAAGAGCGCAGATGTAGTGGACACGATTGACAGCTGAGTGCGTTGAGATAGTGTTTTGGCGGCAAAAATTACGGTAATGCACTGCATGTTCACACCGGTGTTTGCGAACGGGTTGGTTTTGCTGCAGGTGTAACTTTGTGTGGGCGCTGGCCCTTATTGTGTCGGGGCTGTTCGCGCTTTTTACCCTGATTCTTTCTATAGCACGGCGCGCGAGAAAAATCGGTCGGGTGCTGTCTGTAGTTTCAATTGGCATGAGTTTGGTACCTTTTGCCGTGCCTATCACTTGAGCGAATGATTTGGCGAATTACGCGAGGTGCGAACTTCTACTGTTCGGAGTATTTTCTCTGTTACCACTCGGGCTGTCGCTTGGGGCAATGTATTTTGCGATGGAAGGGTGGCTTCTAACTGAACTCGATGTCGGCCTACGACGAAATAATCGCTTGAAGTGCAGCAGCATGAGTACCTTAAGCAATGAGCACCGCCCACAAGTGTTTGGTAAGCAGGCGTTGTCTGCAGGCCGCTGGTTATTACGCGTGTTGGTGAAACCGGGCTGGGCGCCACTTGGTGTAGTCATTTTACATCTATTGCTGCTGAGTTCGGGTTAACTGAGCGATTTGATCGCCTGCTGCATTTCCTCGGGGGCGCGGCAATTGCCTATTTTGTTTTCGGCTTGATAAACCGCGCGCCGGGCTTGGCCGCTGGGATCCACCCATAGTTTTTGTACCTTTTCGCATTTACGGCCGTATGCACGGTGGTGACGTTTTGGGAGTTTGCCGAGTTCGCCTCAGACCGGTTCATGGGCACCGCGATCCAAAGGGGCATAACTGAGACCATCCGCGACCTGTTTTACGGTGTATTGGGCGCACTGGCCTGCTTGGTTATCACCGCTTTGCTTAGGATCGTACGCACCCGACCAGCTCGGGTATGAGATAAAGCTTAACGCGCATGTTTCATTCTGAGTTGCAGGAGTGGACACCACCGAGTTGCTGGTGTTGGTGACGTTTTGGAGTCTTTTTAACGCCGACCAGGTTATTCCCCGAGCTTGTAAAAAAATGCGGGCTGAGTAGTCACCCCCAGCTGAGTCACAAACCGTCTGCAGTTTGGTGCAGACAGCTTCATCTTAAGGCGAAACTGACTCGGCAACGGCTTTCCGGGTTACGATGCTTGGCACCTCTGAAAACTAACTGGGAGAGCGCGCAGTGGGCGTGCGTCAAGATGCGGCTCGTGTGGGTCGCACATCGCTTGGGCGACTTGGAGCTCGCAGTTGCGCGGCTTGCTCCCATTTCGTCCAGGCGACGGTTGTATTGGTTGTGCTGCAGATGGCAGCTAAGAAACGGTGTGGACCTTGATGAAATTTGTGCCGCGCCGTTTGTTTGTTGGTATACCGCCGAGCACGATGATTTTGTCGCCCGTGTGCACCAGATTCCGGGTGTGCAGAGTTGATTCGGCAAGCTCAATAAGGCCGTCGAAGGTGGCTTCGATGCGTTTAACCAACAGTGGTTTGATCCCCCACAAGAGGTTTAGCGCATGATAAACCTTCGGGTTCGTTGTTAGGGCGACGACAGGCGCGCGCGGGCGTTCAGCAGCCACAAGAGTTGCCGTGTAGCCACTTGTTGTCAGCACCACGATGTAGCGTGGCTGAATTATTTTTTCGAGCACGTGAACTGCCTCGCTCAACGCGTGTGTCTCGGTGCGTGCGCAGGGTGGATAAGACTTGAACTCGATGGTTTGCTCGACCTGGCGCGCAATGCGGTCCATCATTTCGACAGCTTTCACAGGGTAAGCACCCACAGAAGTTTCACCGGACAACATGACTGCGTCTGAGCCGTCAATGATTGCGTTTGCCACGTCGCTAGCCTCAGCGCGTGTAGGGCGCGGCTCTTTTATCATGCTTTCGAGCATTTGCGTAGCTGTGATGACGGGTTTGCTGAGGCGGTTGCATTGCTCGATGATTTTTTTCTGGAGCATCGGCACACGTTCTGGGCTAAGCTCGACGCCGAGGTCACCGCGAGCGACCATGACGCCGTCGGCTTCAGCGATGATAGTGTCGAGTTGGTCGATTGCCTGTGGTTTTTCGATTTTTGCGATGATGGGAATCGCAATACCTTTAGCTCGCAAAATATCTTTGAGTGCGCGCACATCTTCGGCAGTGCGCACGAAACTCAGCGCAACTGCGTCAATGTCGTTCGCAAGGCCAAATTCGAGGTCTGCCAAGTCTTTTGGTGTTAACGACGGCAGCCGCAGGGCTAGCTCTGGGAAGTTAACACCAGCGCGGCTCTTGATTAGGCCGCCTTCGACGACGCGGCACCTGACGGCGTGACCGGCGACCTCGATTACCTCAAGCTCAAGTGTGCCATCGGCAAGCAACACCTGCTGGCCTGGTCTGGCTTCTTCAGCAAGGTGCGGGTAGTCAATTGGAATTGCATCAGGCTGGTTTTTGTATTCGGCTTCGGGCAGCAGAGACACGCATTGGCCGGGTGCCAGTGTACGTTCGGTTTCTGGTAGTTTACCGACGCGGATTTTTGGTCCTTGCAGGTCTTGTAGGATGGTAATTGGCGTGGCCAACTCAGTCGAGAGCTTGCGTATTATTGTTATGCGCGCGGCGTGTTCTTGGTGCGTGCCGTGAGAAAAGTTCAGCCGTGCAACATCCATTCCGGCTAGTATGAGTTGGCGAATGAGCTCGGGTGTGTTTGAGGCTGGCCCGAGCGTGGCGACAATTTTTGTGCGGCGCAAACCGGTGTGCATAATAGTGGGTCCGATTATGATGACTTACGGTGGAGTGTGAAACGCCAAAGTTGAGGACACGGTTTTGGCCAGGGCGTAACGGTTACATTGGGCGTGTCGGGATTACGCCCTCGTAGCCGAGCCAATACTTTGCACGTGCAGCGACAGCGCCGTATAGGTCAGATTTGTTGCTCTTCGCCGACCTGGAACCTGACGAATCTGCGGACGGTGAATTGGTCGCCGAGTTTACTAGCGACGTTATCGATGTGCTGCTTGACGGAAATCTCGCCGTTTTGCTTCACGAACCCTTGTTCGAGCAAGCAGTAGGTTTGGTAAAACTTTTCGAGTCTGCCCTGCACAATCTTTTCGATTGCCTGTGGTGGTTTGCCTTTGGCCTGTTCAGCAGCGATTTCCTTTTCCTTGGCTACGACGGCCGGGTCAACGTCAGCGCGTGAGATTGAAAACGGATGCGCCGCGGCGATCTGTAGCGTGATGTCTTTGACAAGCTGTTTGAATTCGTCATTCGCAACCGTTTCTTCTTTGCCGGCGCCAACTTCAACCAGTACGCCCACCTTTGCACCAGTGTGTATATATGCAGCGACCATACCGCTGCCGCTAACTTCCATTCGTGCGTGTCGTGCGATTCGAATGTTTTCGCGGATTTTGCCGACTATCTCTTGGCGATCCGGTTCGAGGTCAACGTTGGGATCAGCGGCAAGTTTGCGCGCAACCTCATCAGCGAATGCGCGGAACATTTCGTTGCGTGCAACAAAGTCGGTCTCACAGTTAACTTCGACGAGTACACCGAGCCGTGCGCCTGGCTGTATGTACCTGGCAATTACACCTTGCTTGGTTGAGCGCGCGGCTTTGATTTGGGCGGTGGCAGCGCCTTTTTTGCGCAGGATTTCGATTGCCTTTTGCAGGTCGCCGTTGGCCTCGATGAGTGCTTTTTTGCAATCCATCATACCTGCGCTTGTCATTTCGCGCAGCTTGACAACTGTTGCAGCAGAAATTTCGGCCATAGGTTCGTATTGGTTTTGAAATTGTTATTGGGTTGTTAGGTGTGAACTGGGTTGTCAGCCATTTCGAAAAAGTCCAATTGCTCAAGGCTGTGCTTGTGGTTGCTCAGGCGTTGCGGCTGGTTGCACCTGTTCAATCCCCGGCTCAGCTTCAGATGCGATGACACTGCTCGGTTCGGCTGCAGTCGGCAATTGAGTTGCGCGTCCTGCACGTGCCGCCCTGGTTTCATGTTCAGCGCGCGCGTTTGTGATTGCCTGTGCGATCGTGCTCAAGATCAACCGTATTGACCTGATTGCGTCGTCATTGGCAGGAATTGGGTAGTCAACAAGCTCAGGGTCACAGTTTGTGTCTACGATGGCAACGGCCGGGATCTTAACGCGGCGCGCTTCAGCCACGGCGTTGCGCTCGCGTTTGATGTCCACAATGAACAACGCGCCGGGCAACTTGTCCATGCCGCGGATCCCGTCGAAGTACTTGAACAGCCGGTTTGCCTCGCGGCGCAGTGAGGCTTGTTCTTGTTTGCCGTAGGCGTTAATTGCGCCTGAGGAGTCGAGTTTTTCGAGTTCTTTAAGCCTTAGGACCGAACGCCTTACGGTTTGGAAATTCGTCAATGTACCGCCCAGCCAACGTTCTGTGACGTGGAACTGCCCACATGCAATTGCAGTTTCTTTGATGGCCTGTTGGGCCTGTTTTTTGGTTCCGACAAACAATACGCGCTCGCCCTTGCGGACACAGTCAGCTAGGAAATTACAAGCTGCCTCCAGTTGTGCGAGTGTTTTGTCAAGGTTGATGATGTGAATGCCGTCGCGCGCCTCGAAGATGTAAGGTTTCATCTTCGGGTTCCAACGCCGCGTTTGATGTCCAAAGTGTACGCCTGCTTCTAACAGTTCTTTTACGCCTATGCTTAACACAGCTTTCCTTTTGTTGAAAGCATACCCGGCGCTAGACCGAGCACGCCATCCCGCGGAAACACGGGATTATTTACCGTTGTTGTTATGGCCGCCCGAGCTTCCCCAAGCCCAGGCAAATTTTAGTGGCCGTTCATTAGGCGTTGGCGCGGCACTTTTACTTGGGCAGCCAACGCCCCAAAAAAGACCGGGAAATTTAGCATTAGCACGCCGGATTGCAACAGCTTTTTGGCCGCAGCCAGGTTCGGCTGTGTCCCGGGCGGTGTTTAGACACGACCTACCTTCTGGGCAAAGATGCGATTGCTAAGCTTAGGATCGGGTTGGGATTTTCCATGTTTAGTTGTTTAAAAGGCGACTGACTTAATTCGGTGTAACCCGAATTGGCTTTGAATGCTTGCGCTGTTGACTGCTGAGTGCCTATTGTGATGGTCATGAACCGAATTTTGCGTTTGCTGGCTGTTGCAGTTTTGTGTTGTGGTGCGCACCTGTGCGCACAGGACCCGGCCGTCGAGGAACGCCTCAACAAGCTGCAGGGGCAAGTCGAGGACTTGTTTGTTGCACAGCGTGAACAGCGCGAGCAGATAACCGAATTGGCACGCGAGTTATCGGCCTTGAGCGCGGGCCAGGCAAATGCACAGGCTCGATTCGTCACGCGCGAGGAACTGAAACTGTTGGCCGACAAGATTCAGGAACTTGACCGTAAACGCGAGGCCGACAAGGAGTTGATACTCAAAGAGATCGAGAAACTCGGCAAAGCCCTGGCCGCCTCCACACGGCCAGCCAGCAACCCAACGGTTGATACCACCCGGATATCCCCGGACCAAAAAGGATACGAGTACGTCGTTCAGTCGGGGGATACATTATCGGCTATAGCCGAAGCGTATCGGCAGAAAAACATCAAGGTCACAGTCGAAGAAATCGTTGCAGCAAACCCGGGCCTAGACCCAAGACGGCTCAGGGTTGGCCAGAAAATTTTTATTCCTGCACCTATCAGGTAACCTGTAGACGAAAGCTCGTTCTGTGGGTATGTTCCGGCCTATGTTAGGGATGGTATGTGTTTGTTTTTGACTTGGGATTTTGAAAACTGGCAGGGTTTTTTGAGTCTCAGAGCGGCGTGTTTAAAGCACACCCAACAAAATTAAAACGCCCGCCGCAGCGATTCTGTACCACCCGAACAAAACAAACGTGTGAGTCTGCACATAACCGAGCAGCCATTTTACGGCCGCAAATGATACCACAGCAGCCGTAACAAACCCGAGCAATGGCATTGGCCAAGGTTCGATTGGATGCGATCCGGTCGTGTGGGTTAGTGCACTAAAGATCTTTAATCCACCTGCGGCCAGCATGGTCGGTATACCGACAAGAAACGAAAATTCAGTTGCTGCAACACGGTTCACACCGAGCAAAAGACAAATTAGAATACTTGCGCCTGAGCGTGAGGTGCCGGGGAAAATCGCCGCTACAAGTTGTGCAAGCCCCACACAAATTGCAACCGACCAGGTTATTTGGTCTGTCAATTGCCTTGCTTTGAGCCATCGTTCGACAAGCAGAAACGCCACTCCACCCAAAAATAGTGCAAGTGCAACCGGCCAGAGTTGTTCGGGCAGTTCCAGTCCAGCTTTTTCGAGCACCACACCCCCAATACCCGTCAGCACAAACGCCATGAGCAACTTAAGTGCATAATGTTGGGTTTGTTTATCGTGCCACTTGCGGTAAAACTGGCTCAAGCGCGCCTTGAAAACGGGCAGCACAGCAAGAACCGCACCGGATTGTATGACGACATTGAACATGTCGCTTTTTCTTGCGCCGAGGGCGTGTTCGACAATCAGCAGGTGGCCGGTCGAAGAGATAGGTATGAATTCGGTTATGCCCTCGACAATGCCGAGCAGAATTGTGACCAGCCAATCTTGCATGCAGTTGTCTAA
The DNA here is from genome assembly GCA_964555645.1 of uncultured Verrucomicrobiota bacterium. Lineage (GTDB taxonomy): Bacteria > Verrucomicrobiota > Verrucomicrobiia > Limisphaerales > DTLC01 > DTLC01. Next base: position 50,485 of record CAZKTA010000007.1, on the reverse strand, counting down.
CCTGGCGAACAAGGGCTGAAAAGCCAAAAACTAAGCCAGTTGCGAGCGTAAGACACGTTATGGTGTGGGGGATACATTTATCGGCTGCGGCGTGTATTCTGACTATTGATTTGTGTTCAGGAGTTTTTCAAGCTCGGCAAGCCCAGACGGCGACCCGATCTCGTAGAACCGCTGGTGCACTTCGTAACCGGCAAGCTGATTATCCTGCACAAGCTTTGCCAGCACATCAGCAAGGTCAAACGGCTGATCCGGTGGGAAAGGGTCGAATGCAACTGCTTTGAACACGCTCAGGCCGTAATCAATGTAGTGCATGTGCGGCAGTTTGTTTTTTTTGTCGTACGCAATCACATTGCCATCGCGATACACAACGTTGCTGGTGTCGAACCTGTCTTCGTTACGGAACACGGTCATGCAGGCTAGTTTGCCCGACTGGCGGAAAAACTCGGCCACCGGCGCGAATTCCGTTGGCAAATACGAGTCGCCGTACAATACAAAGAATTCAGCTCCAAGCAATGGCAATGCACGTTTGATTGCGCCACCTGTGCCGAGCAGTCTCGGACCGTCGAACGAATAGCTGATGTGCACACCGTATGATGAGCCGTCGCCGAACTCGCGTTGGATTAACTCGCCCATGTGCCCGACGCACAACACAACCTGCTTAACCCCCTGAGCACGGAGCAATTCAAGTTGATGCGCCAGGAACGGCCGGCCAGCCACCGGCAAGAGCGACTTTGGTACTTTTTCCGTAAGCGGCCTTAGACGTGTGCCGAGGCCACCGGCCAAGATTGCAACTGGCAAACCGAGAGTTCGCATCAGGAGATCAACAGTTTTGTGCCTTCGAAATCGAAATTGAACCTGACCTCTTTCAACCCGGTTTGGCGCATTACATGACGCAGCCGCGTTTTGTCCTCGGCGTAGAACATGAGGAACCCGCCACCACCTGCACCAATCAATTTACCGCCAAGCGCACCATTTGCCCTAGCCAGTTCGTACCATTCGTTTATCTTTGGATTTGATATACTGGTTGAGCGCCGTTTTTTATGTTCCCAGTGCACATCCATTAGGCGCGCGAACTCACGCAGTTCACCGGCCTCGAGTGCGCGCTGGCTGTCGTACGCCAGTTTTTTGATGAAGTGTAGGTTATCGATCATTACTTGGTCGAGCTGTTTGCTGCGGGTGTCTTGGTCTTTGAGGATTACCGAGGCCGAGCGCGAAAAACCGGTGAAGAAAAGCAACAAATTGTCTTCTAGATTGAACCTGGTTTCCTCACTTAGCCTGAGCGGCCATGCGCGGACTTTACCATCTTGTTGAAATTCGAAGCAGGTGATACCCCCAAACGCGGCGATGTATTGGTCCTGTTTGCCGATTGGCTCTTTAAGCCTGTTGATTTCGATTTCGCATGCCTGTTCGGCCAGCTCAGCCGGGTGTACTAGGTTCCGCTTGTATGCATGCAGCACTCTTAGCAGTGCAGTTGTGAAGCTGCCGGATGAGCCTAGGCCAGTGCCGGCAGGTATATCGGCCATCGAGGTTAATTCGAGCCCGTGCCCGTCCATGCCGAGCATGGCGAATGCCTCGCGGATTATGGGGTGTTCGAGTTTGCTTGCGTCCGGCACGCGCTCGAGTCGCGAGTATTTGACGATTAGGTCTGGCACGAACGTCTCGTGCAGTGTGATGTACACGTATTTGTTAATGGCGGCGGCAATCAAAAACCCGCCAAACCGTTCGTAATAAGAGGGCAGGTCTGTCCCGCCACCACCAAGCGTGATTCGCAATGGCGACCGTGCAATGATCATACGAAATGTTCTTTGTTGGCTTGTGGTCGGTTTTTTATCGAGTTTGCACAGCGCGTGTACAATTCTTCAACAACCTTCAATGTTGCGCGAGCTGCCAATAAACCCGCCCCTGTCCGCCCAGTTAGTAGCTTTTCTGTTGGTTGTTCCAAGGTTTTGGTTTCGGCAATTTCGTTTTCGAACTCGGCCAACTCCATTCGCCACGATTCATCTTGGCCGGGGAATTCGTAGATAATTGTCTCGGGCGGGCCGAGCTGCGGTTTCATCTGGTAATGGTAAAGCCGTTCGAGCCCGTAACTGCCGCCGAGTCCTTCGATGAGCAGTTTACCTGTGCGGCCGTAAATCTCCACTGAGAACAAGTTTTTCCATTCCGTCCAACTGACATGTAGCCAAGCTGTTTGGCCCGCTGCAGTGCGCAAGCTTATGAAAGCATTGTCTTCAACAGGCATCTGCCAAAAATAGGTCGCAATATGACCCTCGACCTGTGTGAACGGCCCCAAAAACCAGCTTGCCAGGTCAATCAAATGCGTTCCTTGATCAATCAGCTCGCCGCCGCCGGACAAGGCTGGGTTTGCGCGCCATTCTTTTTCGTAGCCGAGCCTGCCTCCGTGTCCGTACCGCCCGCGAATGAACATCAATTCACCAATCACACCCGACTCGAATATTTGACGTGCTTTGCGCACCGCAGGATGGAACCTGTGGTTAAACCCAACACGTACACACACGCGGTGTTTTTCGGTCAGCAAGATAAGCTCGTCGATCTGCCGAACTGAAACTGCAACTGGTTTTTCGACGAGTACATGTTTGCCTGCGCAAATTGCGGCGGCTGTGACTTCGGCCAAGGCAGCGTTGACTGTGGCAACTATCACGGCCTCAACACCGGGGTTTGCGACGGCTTGCTTGTAGTCGGTGGTTGCACAGCCGGTGCCGGCCAGCTTGACAAGTTCTTCTGCGCGCTTGAGGTCGGTGTCGCACGCAACAGCCAGTTTTGACCCAGCAGGCAGTGCAGCCAGCCGTTTTTTGCCGATCAATCCACAGCCGATGATTGCGTAGTTCATGTGCACGTTGCTCTCGTAGAACCGTTAAATTGCGGAACCGTTACACAGGGAATTTGCCGCATTTCAACGGGTTGAAAGTTTCGCGATCTAACAATCACATTTTTTCACCCCACGTTTTTCCGCGGTCTTTAGGCACGATGCGCCGCAGCGTGTAAATGTCGCTGTTGAGGTCTTCTTTGAACTCGTGCAGGCGTTCCCACGGGTCCCATTGCGCGCTAATGAGTTTGCCGGTTATACCATCACTGTCTGCGCTTGCAAGGTACACCGCCAGACGCGCGCCTAGCTCGGGCGGTGTAGCGCCGGTTTTTTTCCATTGCAGGTTTTTCTCGTAGAAAGCGCGTCCGACCTTTTCCGGGCCGGCTTCGAGCACCTGGTCAACGAACCGTGTTGCAAGTGGTCCGGGGGCAATTGCGTTTACATCAACTTTAAACGGTCTCAGTTCTTCGGCCAACGTTTCCATGAGTCGAATCGCAGCCGCCTTAGACGCTGCGTATGCGCTTATGTTTGGCAACGGATTTGTAGCGCCGCCCCCGCTGAGCACGATAATTTTACCGCGTCCAGCTTTTTTGAAGTGTGGTATGAGTGCGCGGCATGGCAGCAGCACGCCGAACAGGTTGATTTCGAGTGCGCGCCGCCACTCGGCAAGGTCAACGCTCTCGGTTGGTCCCATCGGCCCATAAACGCCGGCGTTGAGCACGAGTGCTTGGATCGAGCCAAGCCCGCTCAGTGCAAACTCTACAAGCGCGTTTACTTGTGATTCATCTGCGACATCACATTGCTGGGCGATTACAGTTTGTGCTGGAAAACGATTTGCAAGCTCTTGTTGAGTGGCAGCGAGTTCGCTTTTGTTGCGTGCGCAGATAGCAATTGAAGCGCCTTCGCGTAGGAACTGTTCGGCAATTACCCTGCCGAGGCCGCGACTTGCGCCCGTTATGAGTACGTTAAGACCTTTGAGTTTCATGCTCGGGGTTGTCCGACCGAAATATGTTCGACACCTGCAATGCCTCGCAAACAGTTTTCCAAAAACCGATTCGGGTCAACGATTAGCGGCCGTTTCATGAGCTGGACAAGGTCGGCCCAGTTTGCCTTCTGAAACTCCGGCCATTCGGTGGACACAACTGCAGCGTCCGCAGCAGTAAGCGCATCGGCAAGGTGCATTGTAAGCTCTACATTGCCGAGGTTCGTGGGCGGCAATTTTATCGCGGGGTCGAACGCTTTAACTTTCGCGCCCGCCGTAGCTAGGTTTTTGCACAGTTCAACTGCGGCGCTGCGCCTGAGTGTGTCCGTACCGGGTGTGTAAACCAAACCGAGTACAGCAATGGTTTTGTCACGCAGGTTACCGAGCGCCATTTGCAATTTGCGAAATGCCCATCCGCGATGCTGGTCGTTGCTCTGTTTTATTGCCGGGACAACAAACACAGGCTCGGCTTTTTCGCTCGCTAGGTTCACAAGTGTGACAACGTCGCGCGCTAGTGTGCCGCCAGCAAACGGGCTGCCCGGGCGCAGATATGCTTTTGGGCCAATGCGCGAGTCTGTCTTAAGGCCCAATGCAACTTCCTGTGCATCGGCGCCGACGTGCTCGCAAAGACGCGCGATCTCGTTAATGAACGAAATAGACAGCGCAAGAAACGAGTTTAATGCGTGTTTGACCATCTCGGCCGACTCGGTCCGCATGAAGAGCAACCGCGCGTTCAGTGGGCCTAAAAGCTGTTCCAAGAGCTGTTTTTGGGCTTCATTGCGTATGCCGAGGATAATTCGGTCTGGTTTTTCGAAAGCCTCAATTGCTTTGCCAAGACGCAGGTTTTCAGGCGCACACGCAAATTGGAGATGCGGATACTCAGTCTGGAGCTTGCTGCATGTGCCGACCGGCAGTTGTGCAGACACCAGGACAATTCTGCTGGGGGGCAGATACTGTAGTGCACGACGCACGTTGCGCAACACAAACTCGGTGTTAGGCTCGTCGTTGTCGTCCACGGGCGTGTCGTAGCAGACCCACAGAATGTCGGCTTTTGCACAAGCTGCTTGTGGGTCGGTTGTGAATGTGAGTCTGCCATTGGTTAGGCCTGCGGTTATCAGGTCGTCTAGGCCGGGCTCAAATATGGGTGCTTTGCCAGATTGCAGTTTTGCGACTGTGGCATGGTCGAAGTCGAGCCCGATGACATTGTGATGCTTTGCGCAACATACTGCGGTTACGCATCCGAGATGCCACAGGCCAAGCACAGTGACGTTCATAAGCAAAAGCAATGAGTGGAGATCGTGGAACTGAGCGCCGTGAACACGAGTAACGAAAAACAGGTAAGCAACAATACGATGTGTTGCTGGGCGGACATTTTTTTGCCGGTTGGCATGCCTTGGCCGGTTTTACTTGCGTTTGTCATAGACCCAACGGTTTTGTTGCAGCCACTGCACTGTACGCAAGATGCCCTGCTCGATTGTTAGCTTCGGCTGCCAGCCTGTTGAGCGGATTTTTTTTGTGTCGAGAAATATGAACGGATTATCGCCAACCCAGCCGCGGTCACCGCCGGTGTATTCAACACGCGGGTTTAGTCCTAGAGCGGTGCAGATGATTCGGACTGAGTCTTTCACTTGGGCGTATTCGGTTGTACCGAGGTTGTAGATTTCGACCCTGTGTTTAGCGCGGCGTGCGGTTCGCAACTGTACCACATGCAGCATCGCGTCAATACAATCGTGCACGTACAAATACGACTTGCGTTGTGTGCCGTCGCCAAGCACACGCAAAAAATCGGGATGACCGAGCAGTTGCTTGTAAAAGTCGAATACGTGCCCGTGCGTGTATCGCTCGCCGAGGATCGAAACAAATCGGAAGATGTAACCTTCGAATCCGAACCCTTCGCAATAAGCGCAGATTAACCCTTCACCAGCGAGCTTTGAGGCACCGTACAGCGATGTTTGAATGGGGAAGGGCGCGTCTTCTGGCGTGGGGAAAACCGTTGCCTCGCCGTACACGCTGCCTGTGGAGCTAAACGCAATTCCTTTGATGCCATTTGCCCGCATCGCCTCGAGCACGTTGAATGTAGCGATTGTGTTTTGGTGTAGGTCTTTGCTCGGGTGTTCGAGGCCGAACCGTACGTCTGCATTTGCGGCCAGGTGAAACACAAAATCGCATCCTGCCATTGCACGAGTAAGGCCGGCTTGGTCAAGGCAATCGCCTTCAACGAGCTTAAACTGCGGGTTTGCCTTTGCCGCTGCGATGAACTCGGGTTGACCGGTTGAAAAGTTGTCCCAGCCGATGACGTTTTTGCCAAGCGCAAGCAGTCGTTCGACCAAATGACTGCCAATAAACCCCGCTGCTCCTGTAACGAACACTTTTTCCATCGCCAAGTCGCCGAGTCTAGTGCGCATTTTTGGATGCTTCCAGCACATTTATAGTCAGAGGCGTGCAGTTTGGGCTGGTGCGGTTGCACATGGGTTTGTACAAAGTAATCGCTGTGACCGGTGCGCAATCAAACGAACGATGGAGTTCGCGGCTTGGGGTAATCCTTGCCGTGGCCGGTAGCGCGGTTGGGCTTGGGAACTTTTTGCGGTTCCCCGGCTTGGCCGCCCAATACGGCAGCGGCGCATTCATGATAGCTTATTTTACCTCGCTGATACTGTTGGGGATCCCCATTTGCTGGGTTGAATGGACCTTGGGCAGGTACGCAGGTCAGATGGGTTTTCATTCCAGCCCCGGCATTTTACATGCAATCAGTCGCCACCCTCTCGGCAAATATATCGGTGTGCTAGGCGTGATCATCCCGGTTGTCATCTACATGTACTATGTGTACATCGAGGCGTGGTGTTTGGGGTATGTGTTTTTCTTTTTAACGGGGCGCTTGAACATGGGCAGCGACGTGGCTGCGTATGGCGATTTTTGGGCGCGGTTCGTCGGTGCAACCGAGAACGGTCTGACATTCTCAACGGGCCATAATCAAGCTGTGCTGTTTTTGGCGATTGTTTTCACGCTCAACTTTGTGCTGATCTATCGTGGTCTTGTCCGAGGGATAGAACTCTTTTGCAAATACGCAATGCCGGCATTGCTTGTGTTGGGTTTGGTTATTTTGGTGCGCGTGTTGACGCTCGGCACGCCCGATCCGGCCAAGCCCGACCAGAACGTGCTAAATGGGCTGGGTTACATGTGGAACCCAGGAAATGTGGGGGAACAATTGTGTAATCCACAGTTATGGCTGGCTGCAGCAGGCCAGATATTTTTCTCGTTGTCAGTCGGCTTTGGCGTTGTGATCACGTACGCAAGCTATTTGACACGGAAAAACGACGTGGTACTGAGCGGGTTGAGCTCAGCTGCAGCAAACGAGTTTTGCGAGGTTGCACTTGGCGGCATGATAACCGTGCCGGCTGCGTATGTGTTTTTGGGTGCGGCTGGCATAGTCGGGCAGGGCACATTCGGGCTGGGGTTCAAGGTGTTGCCGTTGGTGTTTTCGAAGATGCCATTACCATGGTTATTTGGTGGGTTGTTTTTCCTGTTATTATTCCTTGCGGCTGTGACCAGTTCACTTTCGATGTTGCAGCCGGGCATAGCTTTTCTTGAGGAAGGCCTTGGGCTGACCCGGCGCCAGTCGGTTGCATTGCTCGGATTGTTGACTGCGCTCGGATGCACGTTTGTAGTGTACTTTAGCAAAGACCTTAAAGCGCTTGACACATTGGACTTCTGGGTAGGCACAGTTTGCATTTTTATAATGGCAACAGTGCTGATCATCATGTTCGGCTGGGTGCTCGGGCTCGAACGCGGTTGGGAAGAAGCGCATCAAGGTGCTGAAATGCGAATTCCAGGATTTTTCAAGCCGATTATCAAGTATGTGTCGCCCTTGTATCTGCTTGGTGTGTTTGCGTTGTTCGTTTTGTTCAATGTGTTTGGCCTGGACATAAAAACCGGTCAGTTCAACCCGACGGGCTACGTGCTTGACCTTGTTGGTCCTCAGGCGGACCCTGTGGCACGGCTTAGCGTTATGCTGATTGTGATTGTGCTGATTTTCTTTATGATATTGACTGCAACTGCAGGTAAACGCTGGGAAAAGGCTGCGCAGGCGGCAGAAAACCGGAAGGCAACCTGACCCGAGGCACAAAAAATGACCTTCGGCGGCTGGATAGTATTGGGGTTATCAGTTGGATTTGTGACGAGTCTGTTTGCGTGGTGTTTGTATCGCTTGCTGGTGCGTAAACCGCCTGTGGAAAAACTCCACGGCATCGAGGATATAGACACGCACGATACCGAGTCGGAGTAGGCACACGTGCGGGATGGCTCAGCCCAGGGTACAGCTTTCGGTTTGTGCATTAAACCTGTTAGACCCCAATGGTACGCGCGGTTTTCTTCGATGTTGACGGCACATTGATTCGCACAGGCGGGGCGGGCAAAGCGGCTTTTGCCTGCACCCTCAGCTCGGTGTTCGGCCTGCGCGGTGTCGCCGAACGAATCAAATTCGCTGGTCGGACGGATATCTCGCTTGTACGCGAGATGTTTACGCTGGGCGGGATTGAACCAAGCCAGGAAAACTTCCAACGGTTTTTTGATGCGTACCCGTTTTGGCTCGATTATCTCCTGAGCCGCAGCGATGGCGGAGTGATTCCCGGGGTCGGGGAGTTCATTGCCGCGTTGCAGCGAACTCCGGTCCGGCCTGTGCTCGGTCTGCTCACGGGCAATATCCGACTAGGCGCAGAGATTAAGCTGCGGCACTTCGGGCTCTGGGACGTGTTCCAGGTTGGTGCATTCGCCGAGGACGGCGAAGACCGCGCCGATATTGCCAGGCGTGCGCGTGAGCGCGCGAGTCGGTTCTTGAGCACGCAGTTAGATGGGCACGAAATTATTGTTGTTGGCGACACACCGCACGATGTGCGCTGTGCGCGCGCCATCAGCGCCAGGGCATTGGCGGTGCTTACCGGAGGCGCAACCCGCAAACAACTGCAGGCCGATAACCCGGACTGGCTTGTTCAAGACCTGCGCGAGGTGCAGCTCGGACGTCTGTTGAGCGAAGACTGAAAATCTGCGGCATTTAACGCTACACCCTACTGGCAGCGGGCGAAAACAATCCGCACGTGACTTTCAATCTGCGTATTCTGGATCTGCGTTAACGTCTGCAACGCCGGCCGCGGCATGAAGAGCAACCGCTCGAGCTACATGATGAAGCGGAAGAACCTGATGTGTGGCCAGCTATCTTGGAGGTGAACAAGGAGAATTTTTTGGCCAGCTTTTTCGAGCCGCAATTTGGACACTTTGCGCCCCGCCAGTCAGTTGACCTGACCAACAGTTCGCACTCGTGCCCGCAGTTATTGCATTCGAATTCGTAAATTGGCATCGCCCGGACTCGCTTTTAGGCCGCTGGCTCTACAAACTAAGCGCCGCACACGAAAATTTTGGCTCCAGAGACAGGACTCGAACCTGTAACCCGCCGGTTAACAGCCGGCTGCTCTACCATTGAGCTACTCTGGAACCGTAAAACCTTTTGGCCGCACCAGCCAAATGCACAAGCAAGCCAGCTTTGTCAACGTGAACTTTACCTGGTTCGGCAACTTTCGTCAACTGGAACGGTTGCTGGTGCGTTTTTGGTCTGTCCACGATGAACATGTCGGGATTTCCGCGAACCCGACATTTTTCGCCCGGGTACTGTTAAACGATCGGCTGTAACCGGCCACAGAACGCTTGGGTTCGCTCAGACCCGGAAAAAACCACTTGCACAGCTCCGATAGCGGAGGCCTGCAAGCGTTTTGATGGCGCAAGACCATCACAAAAAGATGGTCCGAAGTGTTTGTTCCTTGACAAGACCGGTCATCTGCTTTCGGATTCGCTTTGCCGGAGTGCGGCCAGCACTTCGTCATCGGTGGTTTGAGTGAAATCAAGGTAGTACTGTCCAACTGCCGCAAAGTCAGGGTCAACAAGCAACGCAATCACGTCCGCACCTGCATTACGGAGTCGGGCCACCGCGGTTGTCGAGGTCACCGGCACAGCCACAACTATGCACTTTGCTCTTTGAGCCTGTAAAACTTTCACTGCAGCCTCGGCCGTTGCGCCGGTGGCTAACCCGTCATCAACGAGCAGGACGGACTTGTTTCTACGCTCTGTCGGGTGCGCACGCCGAAATTTGCGTCTGTACTCAAGCAGTCGTGTTTTTTCCTCAGCGACAATCATCTCAAGCTCATGCCTGAGTGCCTTGTCATTGCCAATGACGCCTTCGTCCAAGAGCACCACGCCGTTCTCGCCAATTGCTCCCACGGCGAACTCGCGGTTCCATGGATGCCCGATTTTCCTAACAACCAGGATGTCAAGTGGTAGCTGCAATATGCGTGCAACTTCTGCAGCCACAATTACACCACCCCGCGGCATGCCGAGAACGAGGTCTGCATCCACGCCCTGCTCTGCCAGCAATTGCCCAAGCTTGGCACCGGCATCGTTGCGCGACGCAAATTTCATTTTTATCAGGACCGCATCCCGAAACAGTGGGGGCTACAGTCGAAGTTGAAAATCAAGCCGTTACAATTGTGCCAATACGTTCGCCCATGACAATCCGCCGCAGATTGTGCGGATGAAACATGTTGAACACGATAATCGGCATTTTGTTTTCCATGCAGAGAGTGAAAGCCGTCGAGTCCATCACCCTAAGCTGTTTCTGCAACGCTTCGGCGTAGGTGATGTGGCTGTACCTTTTGGCGTTCGAATTCAGCTTCGGGTCACCGTCGTACACACCGTCAACTTTTGTGCCTTTAAGGATGACGTCAGCGCGGATTTCATTTGCACGCAATGCCGCGGCTGTGTCAGTTGAAAAATACGGGTTGCCTGTACCGCCGCCGAATATGACCACACGGCCTTTCTCAAGATGCCGCACCGCGCGTCTGCGAATGAACGGCTCGGCAATCTGGTGCATTGTGATTGCGCTTTGGACGCGTGTTGGTACACCAATTTTTTCGAGCGCATCCTGGAGCGCCAGTGAGTTGATTACGGTAGCAAGCATGCCCATGTAGTCGCCTGTTGCACGGTCAATGCCCTGCTCGCTGCCGTGCAGACCGCGAAATATATTGCCCCCACCAACCACAACCACAACCTCGACACCGAGCTTGTGCACCTCGGCAATTTCCTCGGCCATGTGCCGCAGTGCGCTTACTGCTATACCGGAGCCGCCTTCACCCCCGAGTGCCTCTCCGCTGAGCTTGAGTAGGATACGACGATACTTTGGTTTGACACTTTTTTTCATGTACAGGTGCAGTTGGATTTGTGTTTCCGGCGCAATTTGTACCATGCAAGGTACGACGGGTCAAACCTGCAAACACCTAGCGGCGTGGCATGCGCCGTGCGCAAACCGGTTTTGGCACCTGAAATTTTAGCGGTGCAAAAGGCAGACTTTGCACGACCTTACTGATACAATTGGCACGAGCGGATGCAATTGAACCGTATCATTTGCCTGCTGCTTGTGCTAGGAACGATACTGGTGTACCTGCCGGTGCACCGGCACCAGTTCATAGTTTACGATGACCCACAATACGTGGTCGAAAACCGGATCGTTCAGGCGGGGATCACGTTGTCCGGGATCAAATGGGCTTTCAGCACTTTCCACGCAAGTAACTGGCACCCGGTAACGTGGTTGTCGCACATGCTGGATGCGGAATTGTTTGGTACTGCCCCAGGCCCGCATCATGTCATCAATATGCTGTTCCATGCTGCGAATGCAGCATTGGTTTTTATTGTGTTGATGCATTTGAGCAACCGGCCGTGGCCAGCAGCTGTTGTCGCCGCATTGTTCGCCTTGCATCCGTTGCGTGTCGAATCTGTGGCCTGGATTGCCGAACGCAAAGACGTGCTAAGCGCTTTTCTTGGTTTGTTGACACTCCTGTTTTATGCGCGGTTTGCAGTGCGCAGCGCCAGTTTTGAGCAGAATAGCCTGGGGACCAAGCGCGCAGTGCTGCAGTCCGGCGGACGGGGTTGTTCCGGGCACTATCTGGCCGCGCTCGCAGTTTACACACTCGGCCTGATGTCAAAGCCAATGTTGGTGAGCTTGCCAACTGTGATGTTGTTGCTTGATTACTGGCCACTGGAACGATTCGGGAGCGTCCGGTCGAACCAAATGACGGGCACGTCCCACTCAGCTCTGAGGACTGGTCGGACGCTTCCAATCCAGGCTTTGATTTTGGAAAAAGTCCCGTTCTTTTTACTGGCTTGTGCAACAAGCATTGTAACGCTACTTGCGCAGCATGCCGAAGCAGTGGTTGCGTTTGAGGTATATCCATTGTGGCGGCGAATTGCGAATGCAGTTGTGGCGTACGGCACGTACCTTGCAAAGACATTTTTGCCGCTGAACCTTGCAGTTATCTACCCGTTGCCGAAGCAAATTGTTTGGTGGCACATGTTTGGCGCTGGCGCGGTATTGGTTTGCGTTTCCTGGTTTGCGTGGCGGATGCGCCGGCAAAGGCCGTATCTGGTTGTCGGGTGGCTATGGTTTGTTGTGATGCTGTTGCCTGTGATCGGGCTGGTACAGGTGGGCGGCCAGGCGATGGCTGACCGATACACCTACCTGCCGTTGATTGGGGTTTTCATCATGCTTAGTTACGGCTGTGCCGAATTGGTGTTGTGGTTGCACGTTAACCGTTGGATCTGCAGGGTGGGTGCGGCAACGGTGTTGGCCTTGTGCGCGGTTGCCACGCGGCACCAACTGCAATTTTGGCACGACAGCGAGTCGCTGTTTAAACATGCAATAGCAGTCACCACGGACAACGAGCTTGCACATGTCAACCTCGGCACGTGGCTGCAGGAACAGGGCAGACTTGCTGAAGCACTCGATCATTATCGGGCTGCGCTACAAATTCAGCCTGCGCGGCCGCATACCCATAACAACATAGCAACCGTGTTGGACCTGTTGGGGCAAGATGAAGCCGCAGAAAAACACTACAAACTTGCACTTCAACTCCGGCCAAACGCACCTCTGGCGCACCTCAATTACGGGTCGTTTCTACTGAAGCGCGGTCGGGTTGCCGAGGCCATAGAGCATTACGCGATGGCGCAGCAGCTTGCACCTGAAGACCCGCGCCCACCCTTGCTTCTAGGTAAAGCAACATTGCAGTTAAGACGCGCAACCGAGGCCGAGCAGCATTTCCGACGCGCATTGCAGTTGGATAAGGACAACATACAGGCGTTAACTTTGCTTGCGCGGTTACTGGCCTGTGACAAACGCACGGGGGCGGACCACGCGGGCGAGGCGGTCGCGTTTGCCGAACATGCAAATGCGCTTGTGGGTGGGCAGAATCCGTTTGTGTTGGATACGCTGGCATGTGCATACGCGGCTGCAGGTAGATTTGCCGAGGCACAGCAAACCATCTTGACAGCCATTAATATTGCGATTGCCACTGGCGCAACAAATGCACTTGCGGAGATGCAACACAGGCTTGAACTGTTCCGCGCAGGGCAGTCATGCGGCGGGGTTATTGCCGATCAACTGCTCCGTTGGTAATGCTCTGTCAAAGCCGCCCATGATGCGTATGCTGCGTGTGACTCGTGCTGGGTTACGCTTTGTGTTTTGCAAGTTGCACGATGATGTTGATGCCGTGTGCAAGAGCCAGCATAAGCAGACCCACGCCGGATGCATGCTCGATTTTGAGCAGGGTTTTTTCGCTGAATCTGCGATGCCCGAGTGATACAAGCCAGCTCAGCCCAGTAAACCAGATCATCGCACCAAACGCCACCCCTGTGATGCATGCAAGGCGCGCGCCGGGATAATCTACCCGGACCCAATCGCGTGAGATAAAGTTTGCTGCCAGGATCACCCAGAAAACCAGAACACCCGGGTTTGCCATCACACGCACGAACCCGGTCATGAACGCCGAGTGCGGATGAAACCGTTGCTCGATGCGCGCCTCGATTCGCTCTTCCAGACCGGGCTTCTGCGGCATCAGCCGGGTGGGTGCAGTGACAGATTTGGCCAGCAAAAATCGCGTCCCTAGATACAGCATGAAAACAAAGCTCACAAGTTCCATTGCTGCTTTAATGTAGCCGTGGCTGAAGAACGAGGCGAACCCGGTAAACGCAATCGCGCAGTAAATTACTTCCATTGCGACCGCACCTAGACCGATCATCAGTGCCCAAATGAATCCGCGTCGGGCACCCTCGTTTATGATGGTGAGGTTTATTGGGCCGATCGGCATCGCCAGCAGCACACCGCTGATGAAACCAGTCATACCGGCTACTGCAATTGGCGACAGCTCGGTCATGTCCGCTCAGGCCTGTGCGGTTTGGTTATTTTCTTCCTCGTCGGTGACTTCGAGTTCGCGCCGGATCCGTTTTGATATGTACGGCCTGACAAACCCGTAGATGAGATAGGTTGTGAAAATGATCGGCAACACAAGCGGCAACACTTTTTCACGTACGACAAAAATGAACCCGATGAACAACATCACAATCAGCATCTTTGCGAACGTACTTGTCGAACGCAGGTCGAGTGATTTGAAACTCGGATACCGCACGTTGCTTACCATCATGCCGGACAGAAACAGCAATAACACCGGCAGTGCGTACCGCCATTTGCCAACCACAAGCTCCTTTTCGTCCCACCACATTATGAAAAGTGTAAGCGATGCCACTAGTGCTGCTGCAGACGGGATTGGGAATCCGACGAAATCTTTTGCGCCTTTGTTTTCCGGCAGCATGGCGAGGCAGTTGTATCGCGCCAGACGAAATGCGCCGCAAAGCAGATAGATCGAGGCAATGAACCAACCAATCTCAGGATGCGTAACAAACACGTCTTTGAGCACAATCCGATGCACCAAAAACGCAGGCGCCACACCAAACGAGATCAAGTCCGCCAATGAATCAAACTCGCGCCCGAACGAACTTTCTACCCCGCCCATGCGCGCAACGCGCCCGTCCAACAGATCGAAAATGCACGCCAGCAAAATGAATGCAAGCGCAACCTTGATGCTGAAATACCCCCTTGCGAGCAGCTCTGGCGCAAGGTCAGGGCCGATCTTTGCCTCGACGATTTTTGTGAGAGCCACAAACCCACAAAACAGGTTACACCCGGTCAATAGATTCGGCAGCAGATAGATCTTGAGCTGGTTTTCCGCCGGTTGCGGTTTTGCTTGTGGTTGGCTGTTCATTTTTGGCATTTGTTAATCGAACTGTGCTATGACGGTTCGGCCACCAGCAACTTTCTGTCCAGGTGCGACCATGATCTTCGCCGACATTGGCAGGTACACCTCCACACGCGAGCCGAACTGGATCAGACTAATCCGGTCGCCGCAGGCAAGTTCTTCTCCGGGTATGATCCAGGGCACAATTCGCCGCGCCAACACACCCGCCACAAGCCGCACGGCAAGCTTGCGGGTCGGATTCGCTCGTGGTTCAAACCCGATCAGCACGTTTTCGTTTGCGGTGGCGGACTCGGTCCGTAGCGCGCACATGAATTTGCCCGGTTGATGTTTCAGCAGCGCGACTTTGCCTGTCAGAGGCGCGTTTTGCACATGCGGATCTAAGATTGAAAGAAAGATCGAAACTCGCTTGCACGGCCCACGCATGAATTCAGCCTCGATTGTTTCGCCTACCAAATCGACTTTACCGTAGGCAGGCGAAACGACCAGCCGAGGATCGCTTGGCGGGTGCGGGTCTGGATCGCGGAAGAACACAAGCAAAAACCCGCCAAATAACACGCAAAATGCGCAAATCACTGCTATGCCCGGCCACAAAACCAGTCCAGTTGTGCCGCGACCGTGCAGCCGTACGAGGTCGAACACAAGCGCAACTGCCCACAGCAAGCCGGCCGCCAATGTCACACGCACCAAGAGCCGTAATGCGGCCTGCTTTGCTTTGCCGGAGTTTTTCATGTGTTCAAGAGCTTACCGAGAGCCGGCAGCGCCGTTCAAGGCTCAAACATGCGGCGGGTACACGTCCTATTGAAACCGTGGCATGCGAATGTGCGGTTGACTTTTCTACCAATTTCAGCCTGCAGTTGCTTGGGGCTGTGATTTTGTTCTGGCGCAATGTGATGGTGGCGCGTGTCTGAGAGTATGCAACAAAGCTTTGATCTCGTTAAGGCGTGCGGTTGGGGTTTTACGTTTCAGGCGCGGGAACCTGCCGCCAACCGTGATGTAATCATCCTGGCGTTTCAGCATTAGTTTGTCTTCTTTCACTTCGATTGCGGTGATGCTGAGGGCGGCGGCTAAAATTTTTAGCTCCGCAATCTGCAGCAACAGACTTACCTGTTGTGGCACAGGGCCGAACCTGTCACGCAGTTCGTCTTTGAGCTGTTGCAGTTCGGCCGGTTTTGTCGCCTGGGACAGCCTGCGGTAGATCTCTATACGTTGGACAGGGTCGGCTATGTAACTTTGTGGGATCACGGCGCCTGTCAGTTCGCGCGTTGCCCGGTGCCGCGGGTGCTGCGTTGACTGTGCAAGTGTATCGGCCCCACATACCAGAAAATCCAGTTTTACCTCGACCTGCGGTTGTGGCCGCTCTTGCTGCCCTTTGAGGGCAGCGATGCTTTGTTTGAGCAGCTTGCAATACAGGTCAAACCCGACGGCTGTGATGTGCCCGCTTTGCTCGCGGCCGAGCAGGTTGCCTGCACCACGAATCTCCAGATCGCGCATTGCGACTTTGAAGCCGCACCCGAGGGTCGAGTATTGCTTGATGGCGCTGATGCGTTTCCGCACATCGGTCAAGAGCCGCGCATGCTTTGGCAATAGTAAATACGCATACGCCTGGTGTTTGTACCGCCCAACGCGCCCGCGTAACTGATACAGATCGCTTAGCCCGAACCGGTCCGCGCGGTCGATAATGATCGTGTTTGCGTTGGGTATGTCCAAGCCGCTTTCGATTATCGTTGTTGAAAGCAACACATCAGCTTGGCCGTTGACAAATTGTGTCATCACATCCTCAAGCTCGTCACTTGGCAACTGGCCATGCGCAACAACAATTCGCGCATGTGGCACAAGCTCACGCAACTTTTGTGCAACCATGTGGATTGTCATTACGCGGTTGTGCAGGTAAAACACCTGCCCACCACGGTTAAGTTCGCGCTGTATTGCATCTCGAACAACGCGTTCGTCGTACTGGCAGACAATCGTTTCAACTGGCAATCTGTCTTGGGGCGGGGTCTGGATTACGCTCATGTCGCGTGCGCCGCACAGCGCAAGATACAACGTGCGCGGGATCGGCGTGGCAGTCAGCGTGAGCACATCTACAAGACGCCGCATCATTTTGAGCTTTTCCTTGTGCAGCACGCCAAACCGCTGTTCCTCGTCAATCACAACCAGGCCAAGGTCTTTGAATTCGACATCGTCCTGTAACAACCGGTGTGTGCCTATGACAATATCAACTGAACCGGTTGCAAGGTGGCGAATGATTCGCTGTTGCTGTGCGCGTGTGCGGAAACGCGACAGCAACTCGATGCGCACAGGCCATGCTGCCATACGATCGCGAAACGTGTTGTAGTGCTGTTGCGCAAGCACAGTCGTGGGCACAAGCACAGCTACCTGTTTGCCGTCCATAACAGCCTTGAACGCCGCACGAATCGCAACTTCGGTTTTGCCAAAACCAGCGTCGCCGCAGATCAACCTGTCCATTGGCTTTGGTTTTTCCATGTCGGCCTTGGTTTCTTCAATTGCACGCAACTGGTCCGGCGTTTCTTCGTAAATGAAACCGCTCTCGAACTCGCGTTGCCAGGGTGTGTCAGGGGCAAACGCATGACCGGGTTGAGACTCGCGCGCTGCCTGTAGCGCAAGCAACTCTGCTGCAATGTCACGCACTGCGCGCGCGGCAGCAGCCTTTGTTTTTGCCCAGCGTTTGCCACCTAGAACACTAAGTGGCGGCCGGGCGCGGCCTGCGCCGATGTATTTGCTGACAAGGTGCGCCTCTGTCACAGGCACGTACAGTTTCGGTGGCGCACCCCCTGGCACTGCAGGTGCATACTCGATAACAATGCATTCGATACCCGCAGAACGGCTGTTGTCATCATGGTGCGCAGCCGCTGTTGCGATTGGCAGTCTCTTTAACCCCAGGTACCTGCCAATGCCGTGCTGGACGTGCACAACCAAATCGCCCTCTTCAAGTTCATTGAAATCAATGTCGAGTACCGACCCAGCTGCGGTTGCCTGCGGCAATCTGAGGCGGCGCGGCCGTTTGATCTTGTACCGGCCAAATATCTCGGCATCAGTAACAACCACAAATTTTGCAGAGTCACACAAAAACCCGGCCGACAACGTGCCGAGCCAAATGTTTAGCCCGGTTAAGCCTTGTGGAGGCTGTGCTATTGGTTGCGCGGCACCATCGTTTGCGTTGGGGTGCTGCCCCTCGGCAAGCCCATACTCGGCCCACAGTTCGCAGAACCGTTGTCTTTCACCGTAGTTGGAGCAAAACACATGCAGACTGTATCCTTGGCGCAGCCAACGGTGCAGTTGATTGAAAAAGTCGCGTCGTTGTGCCTCAGCCACAGGCGGGTCTGGTGGGCGGTCAGTCAGTGGCCTGTAAAGCTCCAGACTTTGCAATTGGAGGTTTGCAAGGTTTTGTTCACCGGCCTCATATTTTGCGGTTGTATCCGCGGCGGGGATTCGTGTGGCGTTTTCGTCAGCCTCGGTAATCTCGAGAATCGTCAGACCACGGCCGCGCATCCACACCTGCAAGTCCGGCCATGCGCAATGCAATTTGTCAACAGCGGGAATTTGGGCAGCGTATTCATCAGCGCACAATGCAACCTGTTCAGGTTCGAGCAGCACAACTATCGAATCTGCAGGCAGGTAATCGAGCAACGTGCCGACGATGTCTGTTTTTTGCGAATGACCGTCATCTTGACCGGCTTGCAGTGTGTCAGTTGGGCCGCTCGTTGAGCTGGCTTGGTGTGCCAGGGCACGTTTAAGCAGACCAAGCTCACCTGCTGGCGGCAGAACAACGGATGCGATCTTTTCGCAAGACAGTTGTGTGACCGGATCGAAATGGCGGAGTGACTCGAGTTCATTGCCAAAAAACTCGAGGCGCACCGGCTGTGGACTAGTTACCGGCCAGCAATCAACTATGCCACCACGTAACGAGACTTCACCTTTCTGTGTTACGCGAGCCTCGGGTTCGTAACCGCGTGCCTCGAGCCATTCAACAAGCTCGAGCAGATCAGTCTTGGCGCCCTGCTCGAGCAAGCGTGTATTGGCAAAAAGATGCATTGGCGCGAATGTCCGTTGCATGAGTGCATTGACGCTTGTCACGACAATGCTCGGTGCACTGGGTTTGGGTACCACACGCTTATTGGTGACCCTGTCTGATAATGCGACCAGCGTACCAAGCCGATCGCTGATGACATCCACGTGCGGCAGCCTGTCCTCGTGCGGCAGAACATCCCAGGCCGGAAAAAACAGCAACTGTGGCATAGCCGATGGTTCAGGCTGCTCTTGTGACGAACTCAAATGCTGCTGACCAGCCGGCGGCACATTATTTTTTTCGTGCAGACCCAGCCATGTCGCAATGTCGTCATGAACAATTTCTTGGGCTTTGGTGTTTTCGGTGATTACAACAACGGGTCTGGTGGGAAAAACGCGCCCGAGCAACACTGTAAGAAACGCCCAGGCAGGCTGCGCAACGCCGCAACAAAAAAACAATCCACCACCCTCCGCACGCCGCACGAGCCTCTGTGCAGCCGGAGTCTGCAGAATGCGATCAAACAAATCGCTTGTCGCTACTTGACCTTGCGCCAAGCCAATCAAAGGTTCGCAGCCGTTGCGCCGGCCGTCAAGCGCACAGGCCGCCGTGTTTGTCTGAGTGGGACAACCTATTCTGGGCACAGTTCAATCGTTCTCGGGAGTTTTGGGAAAGGTGTTCGGCAGCTTTCGGCCCCGTGGGTCATTCGGCGTGACGCAACAAGCAACTCAAAAGCGACTCGGCCCGGCCTGCAGCACAGAGCATGATGTCTTCCCAGAATTACACCGGCGGTGGAAACCGGACACTGCATAGAAAGAACGGGTTTTGACTGCTGCAATGCGCCAGCACACCGCTTGTTGACTTTACCCTGGCTCGTTGGGCGATTTAGTGCGAACTCGGTACCGGAGCGAACCCGTTTTGAGTTCACATTCAATTCTTGCTCAGCGGCTCAGGTGGGATGTAGTGCTCCTACGGCATGTGGTGGTTCTCAGCGTCAATATTGCATGTGGGCGGCTCGTTGAGCCTGTTTATGGAATAGCAGGAATCGAAGTCGGCTGTGTCGCCGCCTGCTGGACAAACCACCTTGTCTATATTGGCCGTGCGCCCCAGATACGGTGCAATCTGTTGCTTTGTTGGCGGCGCGCCAATGCCGCCACGTTCTTCGAGCGCCCATTGTTGCTTTGCCCAGTCGATCAGGCGCAGGTTGTTTATGCACGCATTTTTTTGGGCTCTTGACCGTGACCTGGCATAGTTCGGGATCGAAATTGCAGCCAGTAATGCGATTAAACACAACACAACCATTACCTCTATAAGAGTGAACCCACCTTTGTGTGGCCTATGAATCAACCACCGACCTTGCCTTTGGTCTGAGCAGTGCAAACCGCGGCCTGACTTCGGTCCGGTTCCCGAGAACAATTTTGAATTTATTAAGTGCATGTGCCTCCTTAAAGAGAATAATTCCAGCACCAAAAGACAGCATAAACCTTGCCGAAAAACTCCACGATTGGGCCGGTTAACTTGCTGTGGTCCAGTAGGTTAGAACTTTGACAGGTCAGCTTAACTGCCAGGTAATTTCAAGCGTTGCCCAAACCAGGGAGCGATTGGTCGGTTCAGGCATTGCCGCGTACAAACGAATTTGTCACCTGCTGGATCTAGTGTTCGATTTTCATATGCCAGACCCAAAATTACCGTAGCCAAGCCACCGCGAATGAGCTGTAGCCGAACAATGAAAGCAAATCATCATTGGGCGTGTTGGGCAGGTATGATGCAGCCGCTCGGACGATACGAAAAACTGTAGGCGCTAAAGGTTTTGCCATCCAGGCAAGTCGGTTTGCATATGCCGGCGGTCGAATCTGCGATTGGGACATCTGACTTGAAGTTGCCACAATGAATCCTTAGCAGACACAGATGCTTGGTGAAATCGAGGGTGAACCACCTAGCCCGCAACTTTGCGCGCCACAAAAAGCGTTTGTGGCACTGAAACACAGGCGCAGCACTCTAATTCGCTAAGGATTCAGGTTATTCCCATTCGATTGTGCCGGGCGGTTTGCTTGTAATGTCGAACACGACGCGGTTGACGCCTTTAACTTCGTTTATGATCCGGCTGGCGAGCCGTTCCATGAGCTCGTGCGGCAGCCGGACCCAGTCAGCCGTCATGCCGTCCTGCGATTCGACGGCGCGCACGGCAACGGTGTAGTCGTAGGTACGCTCATCGCCCATCACGCCCACACTACGCACAGGTAACAGGACAGCGAAACTCTGCCAAATTTTGTAGTACCAACCGCTGGCTTTCATCTGCTCGATGATGATCCAGTCTGCCTTGCGCAAAATCTCGAGGCGCTCATGTGTGACTTCGCCAATGATGCGCACGGCCAAGCCCGGCCCCGGAAACGGCTGGCGCCACACAATTTGTTCGGGCAGCCCTAGCTCAAGCCCAAGCTTGCGCACTTCGTCCTTGAACAGGCACCTGAGCGGCTCGACAAGCTCGAAGCGCATTTTCTTTGGCAACCCACCTACATTATGGTGGCTCTTAATTAGTGCAGCCGGGTTGCCGGAAATCGGCACCGACTCGATTACGTCCGGGTATGTTGTGCCCTGCGCGAGGAACTTTGCGTTGCCGATACGCTTTGCTACGGCAGAAAACACCTCAATGAAAGTCCGCCCGATGATCTTGCGCTTACGTTCTGGGTCAAGCACACCCTTAAGCCTGCGCAGAAACAGTGCGCTGGCGTCCTCATATATCAGATTAAGCTTCAACCGCCGCGTGAACAAATCGCGCACAAGCTCGGGTTCGCGCGCGCGTAAAAGGCCGTTGTTGACAAATATGCAGGTGAGCCGGTCGCCAATCGCCTTTTGCAGCAGCACAGCCGCCACACTTGAATCAACACCGCCACTTAGCCCGAGTATGACACGTTCTTTGCCCACTTGCGCGCGCACCTGTTCGATGGCTTGGCCCACGTAATTGCGCATAGTCCACGTGTGCCTACAACCGCACACGCCGTGTACAAAGTTCGAGATGAGCCTTGTGCCGTATGAAGTGTGGACAACCTCGGGATGGAACTGTAGCCCGAAAAATCTTTTTTGGACGTGCTCGATTACAGCGAACTCGGAGTTTTCCGTAGTCGCGACTGCTTCGAACCCGGACGGCAGCCGTGTGAGTTTGTCGCCGTGCGAGTTCCAGACAGCGAACTTGTGCGGCAAGCCCTTGAACAGCGGACAACGCCTACGGGTGACTGTTAAGATGCTTTTGCCGTACTCGCGCTTCTGGCCCGGCTCGACCCTGCCCCCAAGGAAACGCCCCAGCAACTGTAGTCCGTAACAGATGCCCAGCACCGGCACACCTAATTCGAACAGACGCAGATCCGGCACAGGCGCAGCCTTAGCGTACACACTGGCTGGGCCGCCTGACAAAATGATGCCCTTCGGCGCAAGCGCTTGCAGTTGCTCGACCGGGGTATTGTAGGGGAGTATCTGTGAATACACCGCGCACTCGCGCACACGCCGGGCAATCAACTGCGTGTATTGCGAGCCGAAATCTAAAATCACGATCTGCTCGGTCATTCGAACGAGAAAACAACCTTTAGAAAACCAATCATACCCACTGCCTGGCAACCTACACCGGGTTAATCCGCACAATTTACTTTGGCGTGTTTGACCACCCTAGTCCGCACATCGGCAGGGGCGTCTTGGCAGCTATTCTGTCTTGGTCATTGTTGCAGTGCCGGTTTTTGGGTCATAACTGATTCTCATGCCAGGTGGCGCTTGGGGTATGGTGGGCAGGTAACCCGTATCAACAAGTTCTTGCAGATTATTTGGGAACCGGCCTTCGGCAGTGTAAAAGAGTCGAATGGCATGGTTGACACTTACTAGGTCAATAGTTGTTTCGGCCTGTCTTTTTGCCTGCACCGCTACGCCCACGTAATCTGCAGGTGCAGTCAACGGATTTTGCCCCGGCTGCGTTTGTTGTTCGGTTTTCTTGCTGCACCCGGCTACAACCACCAACACAGTGCAACAAACAAATAGAGATATTTTCATGGCCAAACTTTAAGTGATTTGATCCGCTTTTCCAAGCACCAGTAAAGGGTCGGCCTTTGCTCTATTGGTCGGCCGGCTTATTGGCTTGCCTCATAAACGAGTTTGCGAGCAACAGCACGTGCATGCTGCACAAGGCCAAAATCTTGTGTCAGGTCGCCAAACTTGAAGCGCGGCATACCGCTTTGTTGTAGGCCGAGCAGCTCTCCCGGCCCGCGCAACTTAAGGTCTGCTTCGGCTAGCTCGAATCCGTCGGCGGTGCGTTCGAGGATCTTCAGCCGTTCATGCGCCTCGGGTGTCATTGTTCCAGCCACCAGGATGCAATACGATTCGTGCGCCCCACGACCAACGCGACCTCGCAACTGATGCAGTTGCGCAAGACCAAATCGTTCGGCGTTTTCAACAAGCATCACGGTTGCATTTGGCACGTCCAGACCGACCTCAATAAGTGCGGTAGCCAACAATACGTCTAGTCTGGCTGCGCGAAAATCCGTCATGACTTTATCTTTCTGCTTCGAGCGGAGCCGGCCATGCAACAACCCGACCTTGAACGGGGCGAACGTTTTCTTGAGTGCATCGAATTCTTTTGTGACCGCCTTGACAGTCCCAGTTTCGTCTTCTTCGACTCGTGGATAAACCACGTACGCTTGCCTGCCCTCGGCCAGCTTTGCCCGAATGAATTCAAATACCGCAGGCAACTGCTCGCATGTGCGCACAAAAGTCCTGACCGCCCCGCGTCCGGGAGGCAGCTCATTAATAACTGACACGTCCAAATCGCCGTACAAGGTCAGCCCCAGGGTGCGTGGAATGGGTGTAGCCGTCATTACAAGCAGATGTGGGTACTTACCCTTCCGGACCAGCCGCTCGCGTTGAGTTACGCCAAACTTGTGTTGTTCGT
Organism: uncultured Verrucomicrobiota bacterium; assembly: GCA_964555645.1. Lineage (GTDB taxonomy): Bacteria > Verrucomicrobiota > Verrucomicrobiia > Limisphaerales > DTLC01 > DTLC01. The sequence goes on along the minus strand of CAZKTA010000007.1, from coordinate 26,602 downwards.
CTATGATGACCAATCCGAGATTTGCCGGCGTGAACCCGGCTTCAAGCAAAGCATGTGTACCTATAAAAAGTGTAGGGGACCGAGTGTTGACAGGGGTAGTTGCGTAACCTGACTCGCGCCCGGGTTGCACTTTTGGCGTCTGAACCGTTTTTTTGCTACTGGTCAACAGTTCAACCGGCACACCCAACGGCTCAAACCATTGCCTGAACGTCTGGTAATGTTGCTCGGCCAACACTTCTGTCGGCGCCATCAACGCTACATTGAAGCCGCTTTCGATCGCCATCAACGCTGTGCAGGCTGCAACGACAGTTTTGCCAGACCCAACATCGCCCTGCAGCAACCGCCGCATCGGATGCCGGCCCGCCATGTCATGTCTAATCTCGCGCAATACGCGTTTTTGTGCGTCGGTGAGCTGAAACCCGAGCCGACCGAGAAACGGTTTGATCAACTGATTTGTCCCGCCGCACGGCAATGCTACTGCACACGACTCGAACCGTTTGCGACGCGCTTGTATCCGACACTGCAATGCGATGAACTCGTCCAGCGCAAGCCGCCGCCGCGCAAGCTCAACCTCGGCTAGTGATTCAGGAAAATGTAACATTCGAATTGCACGTGCACGCGACGGCATCGGTTGCAAAGGCGCCTCATTTAATGTGAGCTGTCGTGACCCGGAGGCGCTGACCAACTCCAGCCCGCCGGTCAGCACGGCTCCTTTCCACGGTTCTGCAATCTGGTTTTCGAGCCGGTTCAGCGTACGCCAGATGAGCGAACGCAACCAACGTTGCGACAAACCTTCCGTAAGCGGGTAGATCGGCACGATCCGGTTCAAATGCACGAAGTCATCCTCGTCAGACTCAACCAACTCGGTCTCAGGATGATCAATCGTTGGGGGTTTAAACGAGGTGAGCCTGCCGAACACAAAAACTTCCTGGCCGACCTTAAAGTATTGTTCCATGAATGGCAGGTTCCACCACCGACAGTGCACTCGGCCTGTGGCGTCATCCAACACGAGCTCGAACACGGTGCGCCGACCGTCCTTGAGCCGTCTTGTGCCCATCGCAACAACACGCCCGCGTATTGTGCAGGGTGCATCCGCACCAAGTTCCGTTATCGGACGAATGCTGCGCCGGTCTTCGTACCGACGCGGCTTATGCAAAAGCAACTCTTCGACCGTTCGAATGCCGAGCTTGGCAAGCTGCTGGGCGCGTTCGGGGCCTACACCCCAAAGTGTCATGACCGACCTCGTCAAACTTGCCAAGCCGCGCGTTTGCAATTCAACCACGCCCATCTGGATTCACACCATACAGACCAGCCCAGCGTGCTTCAACGGCAAATCCGTTTCGCCGCAGCAATAAACAGATCCGCATAAACTCTAAGCCATTCCGAATTATCAAATGACCTTTGCTCGCAGCAACTCGGATCGAACAGACACGATTTGCTTGGTCAACCGAGCGCGAGCCAAGGCGCGCGGATGCGGGCCGGCGTTGTAAACTGTTTTTGGTTAGGTTAATAGGTGGTCTAGCTGGTTGGATTAGCATTTGGGAGCTTCGATTTTTGGACCCGAGTGGCGTTAAGGTGAGTTGAATACGGGACTTACGAGCGGGAGACGATTGTTTCAGGTTGTTGATTGGCAAGGGAGCAGATCTGTCCCTTGAGCTTCAATATGCGAAGGCCCGGTTTTCAGAGGTGCGGCGGGCAGTTTCTTGCTCGCCGATTTTTTATGTGGCGGCTTTGCTGTGGTTCGTGGGCTGAGTCAAAGTTCTCATTTAGTTTTACTGCACAGGATAGTTGGGGTTGTGTTTCTTCATTTGGTTCTGCTGAAAGTGGTAGTTTTTGGGCAGATGCGGTTGGGGGACGCACTTTGGCAACGGTTATGCACTTGGTTTGGGGTTGTAGCGCCAATTGGCGGCTTTGGTTCGGCCCTTTGGCCGAAACGGCCGAGAGAATGACACTGGCAGATTGTGGGGCTGCGCGGTTTTTGGATGAGAAGAATCGCGGTCCATGTGGACCAAAAATTTGTGTGTGTAATTGTGCATGGCTTTCAGTTGCCGGTTGGTGCTGTTGCAGTTTGGGCAATGTAAGAATTCCTGAGCACACATTCATTGACGTTTCCGCGTTGTAGCTGTGTGGCGCCGGATGCACGAGCTCTTTGGTGAAGCGTTTGCGGCAGTAGCCCGCTGAAAACGACTGTAAAACTTATCGAGCATCTAACATGCGACGCGAGTGATTTGTTAGCACGGCTGTGGTATGGGTGACTGCGTGGTGTGACAACGGTAGATAGAACATTTTTGTGCTGCAGGTCATGCCGGGCGCTTGGCCTGGCTCCGTCGAGCTAGTAGTCCAGTGGGATTAGCTGGTGGACCGTGCTGACCAGTGCAACCTGCAGGGTTATTCTGAAACTGAGTTGCTTTGCGCACAGGTGGAGCCGGGATACGGACTGCGCGCAGCACATTCTGCGATCCAACATGCCGGTTCTTTTCACAAGTATCCCGTGGTTTGGCTGTGTTTGGGCTGCTTTCGAGTAAACAGCCATTTTGGCCGCCAAGATTTATGGTCAAAACCCGAGCTTTTGTGAGTCCACACTCCAAGACTTGGACTGGGTGATTTGTTTACTTGATTTACGGCCGTGTTGGTTTGTAATCGGGGTGCGTTGACGATGAAAGATATCCAAACACAAACTGGTGAACGGATCTCGATTCAGGCGGGTAGACTAATTGTGCCGGATAACCCTGTGATCCCGTTCATTCGTGGGGACGGCACAGGGCCAGATATTTGGGCTGCGAGCGTGCGTGTGTTTGATGCTGCAGTGGCTAGGGCGTACGGTGGGGAACGGAAAATTGCATGGGTCGAGGTCTATGCTGGTCAAACCGCTTACGACAAGTTTGGCACATGGCTGCCTGAAGACACATTAACTGCATTCAAGGAATATTTGGTTGGCATCAAAGGGCCATTGACAACGCCAGTTGGGGGCGGGATCAGGTCGCTTAACGTGGCCCTGCGGCAATTATTGGACCTGTACGTGTGCCTGCGGCCGGTGCGGTATTTCCCGGGAGTGCCTTCGCCGGTGAAGCATCCTGAAAAGGTTGACATGGTGATTTTCCGCGAGAACACCGAGGATATCTACACGGGCCTTGATTACCGGGCCGGCGGTGTTGAGGCAAAAAAACTGCTCGAGTTCCTTAAGCGCGAGTTGCCGGGCGGTTACGCCAAGATAAGGTTTGCGCAAGACGCGCCGGATGAGATCGGGTTTGGCATCAAGCCCGTGAGCCGGCCGGGGACAGAACGGCTTGTGCGTGCCGCAATTCAGTATGCAATCCGGTACAATCGCAAGAGCGTCACATTAGTGCACAAGGGCAACATCATGAAATACACCGAGGGAGCGTTCCGCGATTGGGGTTACGACCTTGCGAAACGCGAGTTCGGTGCCGTTGAGTTTGATGGTGGGCCGTGGTGCAAAATTCCGGATGGCAAACCGGGCGCAGGCCTCGTGATCAAAGACGCGATTGCAGACATTACATTCCAGCAGGTATTAACCCGGCCTGATGAGTTCGATGTGATTGCAACGTTGAACCTGAACGGTGATTACCTTAGCGACGCGCTGGCTGCGCAGGTAGGAGGCATCGGGATTGCACCTGGAGGCAACATTAATTTCGACACTGGCCACGCTGTGTTCGAGGCGACGCACGGCACTGCGCCCAAGTACGCTGGTTTGGACAAGGTTAACCCGACCAGCGTGATACTCAGTGGCGAGATGATGCTGCGATACTTGGGCTGGACTGAAGCAGCCGATCTTATCATCAAGGGTGTTGCCGGCGCGATAGCAAGCAAACGTGTCACCTATGACTTCGCGCGTTTGATGGAGGGCGCAACTGAGATTAAGTGTTCGCAGTTTGCGGACAATATCATTGAACACATGTGAATGTAGGTGCTGTGAGTTTAGACCCAATACTTAGCCGCTTTGCACGGGTCAGTATGTGTGAACGCGCAAAGCCGGTTTTGCCAATGCGGATTAACCCTGTCCTGAGAACGTTCGTGGCTGTGTGGCGAGAGTGTGGCAGCGGCAAGACGTCGTGTGGAGGCAGATGGTCCCCGGCCGGCTAGTAGCCCGGGCAGTTTTTCCGGGTTAAAGTAAGCAGGCCCGGCCAATACGATGCGCACTATTTGACGAGCTGCGAATTCATTTGAAGCGTGGACCTGTTTAACGTCGGCTCAGCCGCTCGAGCAGTTTGGTGTGGACACCACTGAAGCCGCCGTTGCTGAAAACGCAGACTACGTCACCCCCTTGCGTGTGGCGCGCGACGTGCGCTGCGATTGTGTCCGCGTCGGGCAGATAGACTGCGTGCTTGCCCATTGCGCGCAGGTCTTGCGCCAGTTTTTCCGGGTCCAACCGTTGTTCAGTCGGCAATTGCTCGGCACGCGCTACTGCTGCGATCACGACTGCGTCCGCACCGGCGAGTGCATCAGCAAGCTCGGTTTGGAAGATGTTACGGCGTGTTGTGTTCGAGCGCGGCTCGAACACCGCCCAGATTTTCTCGGTCGGATACCTGACACGCAGCGCTTTCAGTGTTTCGCGGATTGCGGTTGGGTGATGCCCGAAATCGTCAATCACAACCACGCCGCCTGCTATGCCGCGCACTTCGAGTCTGCGTCGTACACCCTTGAACGTGTCGAATGCACTTTGGATTTGATGATTTTTAAGGCCGCAGTGTTTCGCACATGCAATTACGGCGAGTGCGTTGCGCACATTTAATTCGCCGATCAAACTGGTGCGGAACTTGTAGCTTGGTGTTTCGAACTCGGTTGCTGTTGGTGCAAGCTTGATGTTGTAAGCGCAGATTGCGTTGGCTGGGCCGAGCCCGAACCGTTTTACTGGACAGTGTTTTGCTGCGGTTAACTCCAACAACGGCGCGACATTAGGGTCGTCACCATTTGCGAGCAGCAAACCGTTTCTTGGGACAAGCCGGATCAGTTGCTCGAATGCAGCTTGTACTGCCACGAGGTCGCGGAAAATATCGGCATGATCAAACTCGATGTTGTTAATGATGGCGATCTCTGGTTGGTAATGGACGAACTTACTGCGCTTATCAAAAAACGCCGTGTCGTATTCATCCCCCTCGATGATGAACCAATCACTGTCGGTGAACCGTGCGCCTTGACCGAGGTTGATCGGTATACCGCCGATCATGTAGCTCGGGTTTAGGCCGTTGTGCTCGAACACCCAGGTCAACAACGCTGCTGTGGTGGTTTTACCGTGTGTACCTGCAACGACAATCACGCGTTTACCCTGGATGAAAAATTCGCGCACTAGCTCTGGCAGCGAGCAATACCGCAGTTTGTGTTCGAGCACGTATTCAACCTCAGGATTACCGCGTGAGATGGCATTGCCGATCACGACCAAGTCGGGTTTATATGCGAGGTTGCGCTCGGCATAGCCGGTCATCACCTCGACCTTGCGCTCGGCCAGAAAGGTCGACATTGGCGGATAGACGTTCTGGTCTGACCCGGCCACATTAAATCCCATCTCTTGCATTGCTGCGGCGACTGCGCCCATTGCCGTGCCGCAAATGCCGACAAAGTGAATCGTGCGAATGTGAGTGCTTGTGATCATCCACGGCGGAGGATAAGCAAAAAGAGTCTGTGAGTGAAATCTGAACTGATTGGCAACACCCGGCCTCATCTTGCGAATGATGGATTAGCGACGTCGTTACGTTGGCATGCAGCTTGTGGGACAGACGTTGAATGTAGGCTGTGCTTTATCATTTTGTTGTTTTAACGCTAGCAGGCAAACCACTGAAGTGGTTTTGGCTATCATTGTCGCTTGGTTTTCGGCTTGCTAGAACCGTGTGTTAATGGAAGCACGGTGAACTGAGAGAGGTTTGTGCGCACCTATTTTCTCGGAATTGCGAGGTGCGCCCGTGGCAACGCGCGTGTATTTGATTGCTGAGCGAAGTACGCCTCACACGACGCGTGTAACACGGCCAGACTCGAATTGGTTCAGGAGAAAGCTGCAGTGAACCGAGACTTGATCTTAGGCTGTTTTCACGGGCGCCACACTGCGCGCCAGAATTGCTGTTGTGTATGCGGTTGGATTGCGTTGGTTAGTGTGAGCGTGTAACCCGAAAGCACGTTTGTTGAAACGGGCAGCCAGTTGGTCAGGTCAAAGGATGTTTCAACCACGTAAGGCACCTCCGGTTGACCGTGGAGTCTGAGGACGAACTGATTTGTTGTTGCAAAAACAGGTTCGAGCTGTGCCGGTGCAGGTGTGAACGTGAACAGGGTGAGGGAGTAAGGAGGAAAAACGTTTGTGAAAATGTTCGCAACGACTGCATTTGTGAGTGCAATGTCCTGTCTTGCGATGTGTGCATTGGTGCGGGCTGCTTCATCCTGTGGGATACCGTAAAACCGAACTACAGCCTCCGGCCATGGAACAAAATTTGTGAGTGTAATCTTTGCGGTGAGGTTCGTGACGGAATCTTTATTGATCACCAGCAGTGCCAGCGCGCCATTGGCCTTGCGCGCTGCGTATGCTGAGACGAGCAAATAATCGCTGGTTGCATCTAGTACAGTGTCACCTGGCCCCATGAGAAACCGCATCATTTTTGCACCGTAAAATGCGGGGTGGCGGTTGGTCGGCCCGTTGATCATGCCCAGGTCGCCGTAGTTGCGCCAGCCATACAGCGTCGAGTCGAAACAACCATCTGTATCGTTGCCGTTGCGCAGGTCCCACCACACAAATGCGTTGAATTCGGTCTTAGCGAGTTGGCCGAGGCTGTCGGCGTAGTAAAGCGCATTGACGAGGCTGGTTGACTGTCTGCCCTGTGCGCCTGAGTCGCAGTTGTTTTCAGTTACAACAAGCTCAATATCTTCACCGCCGGGCCCGTAGTAATCGGTTATTTGCTGACGCAGGTCGGCTGCGTCGGCGGCCCAGTTAACTGAGGCTTGTAACAGCAACGGGTCGCTCACCGGACAATGAAAAGGGTTTTTCGGTGACCATTGCGGGTAGTAATGATGCACGAGAAAATCCGGTTTAACACCCAGGCTTTTGAGCGTGGCAAGCATGACAGGTGTCCAACCGTAATTTGTTTTGCCTGTGCGCGGGTTTATCACCGGATGAAGCATCGAGTATTGGTTTGAAAAGCTGTTCTCGCCGGGCACGGCCACTACACCGACCTTGATTGTTGGGTCAGCGGCTTTCATTTGTTCGATGTATGCTTTGGCGCGTGTGGCGTAAGTGAATGGGTCATGTGGGTAAGTATTGCTATCCGTTTCCCACGGCCCGTAACATTCATTGCCGATTTCCCAGTACTTAATCGCATAATTGTTTGTTACGTTTGCGTGTCTGACCCAGGCGGCGGCTTCCTCGGGCGTACCGGTACCATAATTAACAGTGATAAACACGTGTGCGGCGATGTTTGTTGCCACTTGCATGAACTCGGTAAACGTGGTGTTCCACTGCCACGTGTTGGTTAGCGTAGTGCCAGTGGCCCAGTGGTACTCGTCTGAGAGCGAGCCACCCGGGAACCGCAATGTGGTTGTACCCATCTCGGTCAACAGCGCAATTGTCCGCATGCGTTCAATATTATTGTCTCCGAAGTCGTTGTCCCAAATCGCCGTGTTCACACCAAACCAACGTGTATCCACAGGTCGGACCTTTTGGTTCGCATTGACAGAGATTTGAACAAGTTTAGGTGCGGGTTTGGCGATTAGCTCGATATCGTCCACAAACCACGTGCCTGCCCTGCCGAATGATGTCAACTGCAGCGTGAGCCGGTGCAGGTTCGAGACGTTTCCAATGCCAAGGTCCGCCAGCGGAATTACATATTGCCGCCAAGCATTTGTCGGTAGCGGCGCAAGTTGCAGCCCGGTTGAACTGTTAGTGCCGTACTCTGCGTAAACCCGCAGGACCTGCCCGCCATCGGCGCCGCCGTTTGCCCAGAACGCAAAAGCCGCGTATGGCAGGACGCTAAACTCGGCGCGACGAAATGAGAGCCCCTGCCAGTAGCTGAAAGTGGCGCTTATGGACCGTGTACCGGAGCGGACTGGCGCGGCGTTGGTCAGATTGCGCGTGCCCCAGCTCCAGTCTTCGAACCCATTGACAAGTTTATCTGTGTAAATCGGCAAATTGGCTTGGGCAAATGCAGTTGAGCAGCCGAAAAAGACCGCCATGCACACAAACGAGCCGAATTGGATACGAAAAGACCACGTCATTGCTACTTGTTTAGTTTCTTGAAAATCTCCTGCGGGGAGCAGCCTGTGCTGCCGGAACAACATTTACTACCACCGTGCCGAGGTGCGTTCCTGAATCCAGCGGACATCGCCAACGCTGTCACCTGCGGCCACATTGAGTGGCAATGCAGGTCCTTCAGCGGGCGGTTGAATAGTTTTGCCACGCCATTTCTTAATCTCGGAATGACCGTCTGCGAAAGCAAACCCGCATGCGCCACCGTGGTAGCTAGCCGGAAAATCAACGATTCGCACACCTTGTGCATCGCCACACTGGACAGCAAACAAGGCGTCATTAATGCTGCGGGGGTGTTCATCCACTGTGACCCAAAGGTGAGCCGGTGGCGGCTTTACGATGTGGGAAAGTTTACCATACGTGCGCCATTCTCGTTGTGCGTCGTTGTACACACCGGGCAGCCAACCGCCACCGACTGCGTCGCCGCGCCTCTTTCCGGCTGGGAAAGGCGGGTTCCATAACGTGCCCACTGCAAGGTTCATCGAGACGCTTCGTACACGTGGTCTGCCGGTTACCAGACTTTTGTCTGCGGGACATTTGTACAGTGCCGGGTCTTTGATGAAATATGCGAGCATTGAATATCGCGGGTCGACAAGAATTGACCAATTGACTGCGTCAGTGTCAACCATCATCGTACCGACAACCCAATTACGCATAGGCGGGTTAGCATTTGGATTGAAAGCTGTGGTGTACGGGTAGTCATTTGGCGGGAGTAGGTCATCATTCTCATCTGCGTACAAACGCCACGCGAGCATTAGTTGGCGCGTGTTGTTCATGCAGCCAATGCCTTGAGCTTTCTGTTTAGCACGCCCTAACACGGGCAAAAGTAATCCGGCCAGGATCGCAATGATGGCTATGACAACCAATAGCTCGATCAGCGTGAAAGCATTCTCGCCTTTTCGGACCCGGGCACTCGGGCTTTCTGTAGTAACGGGCGATTGTTTTCGCTTTTGCATCCGGTTCAAGGTAAACTTGGCCAATCGTTTTCGCAAACTAGTCGGGCGCCGGGGGGAAGCACACTGCCTGCCCCGACGCCCGTTGCCAGTCAAACCGCAGCGGCTCAACTACCCGGTTTAACCAACCGGAAGAACCGTTGGTTTGCTCTTGAAGCGCTCAGTGTCAACTCGCCTGAAACCGAAAACTCGGCAAAGTTTTGTCCGTTATCGAGTGAGATCGAGCCTGTTATATCGGCCGAAACCGTTGGGTCTGTTGGGTCATTAGGTAACTCGAAGCTGCCGGAGAAGTTTTGTATGACGAGATTTGAGATCACGACACCGTTTGCATATAGCCCTTGCCACCCTGGTACACTCACATATTGCCCGTTGGGCGTTGGTGGGAACAAAGTTGAGTCGAACGTCCCGCCGAGCCGTAATACAGCAGGGCCATTTGTTGGCGCAAGCCAGTTCGCGCCATTGTCAATGCTAACCTCAAGCCAAAGCAGTAGCGGGCTGCTTATGTAATAGTTGGTTCCGGTAGAAGTGGCTGAAATTGGCCTTATGCTAACTTGGCCTGCCGAGCTCAAGGTCGGGCTTTCGCGCACAACAACGTCATTTGGCAGTGTGCCAGATACGGTCACAAGCTGCGTAAGTTCGAAGTCGTGGCTTGGGCCGATCAACGCTTGTCGGACGTTCTTGTTAACGAAAGTGCGTACCGCTGGCTCTGACCATGCGCGCAGATCGGTTGCAGTCGGGCTGCTTTGGAGTCTGAACCCGGTATCAGGCAGTGTCCATGTGAGCCAACCTTTCGAGCCGGCCGGCACAACAAACACACCGTCAGCCAAATCCGCACTGATTGACCAGATCTCGGTGTTGAGCGCAGGCGCCGCGAAATTATCGTCTATGATAGTAGAAAAGGTCTGGTTCGAGACAACAACCCGGCTCAAGACTGCTTTGCGGCCTATACCATTTGTGCTGTTCGGGTCTGCACCAAAGTAGAGCAGCGTGTTGCCATCATAATTTGCAAACATCGCGTTTAGCACCGCAGTCGGAATTGTAAAATTGGTACTTCCCCCCGGACCGCTGAACGTTGCGTGCGAGTTGTCGTGGAACGTCAGGCTCCATGTCCCGAGTACCGGACCGTTTGTGATCGTGGCCAACACACACGCGCCGAAATAATTGTCTGCAAGAGCTGTCACGGTACAATCTGCATTCGTCTGATATGCAATGATATTTGTACCGCCGTTGCTGTTTGGGTAATTGGTCTTGTACCTCACAGCGGCCATGGCTTGACCATTTTGGCCCATCTGGATTTGGACGAATATGCAGTTTGTCTCGTTCCAGTCAGGTGCAATTGGCAAGCCGGTGTTTGGTCCGGGCGCAATGAACATGTGCACTTGATACGTGCTCGGCGTAGCGCGCAACGTAACGTTGTCCAACCAGAACTTAAGCGCGTTTGTGTGGTCGGCCCCGGACCACATCTTCAGCCAAACGCCCTGAATTCCACTTAGCTTCGGATTCGAACGGTTAATCGGCAACGCAACGCGTGTCCAATTGGTTGCGCTAAGTGGAATGGTGTATGAGCCGAGGTTAATCTGGCTCCAGTCGGGCGCTACGAGCCCAATTCCATCTAATGTACCGTAATTCGCCCCGGATTGGATAGGACCCGAAGATGGGTCAACTTTGATATCAAATATCAGCGTGTCATACTTGGTGCCATCGAGCGGGCTGGCGAAACTGCCTACAACAGAAAATTGTTCGCCTCCAGCGTCCGTAAAGCCTGCCACAACATACATCGAGCCGTTTGTGCATCTGCCACCTGCATCAGGTTGGGTCCCGTCCCATGTGAAACTCATGTCCACACCCCACCATTTCCACCAACTGGCGACCTCGGCGCTTAAGTCGTAATACCAAGTGTAATTCGTTGTCACCTCGCCAATGAACGGGAAGTCGGCAATCGTTAGCGCATAAGTGGTTGGTCCGCCGCTATTATACCAGCCATAAGTAGTTTCCACAGTTCTGATGCTTTGGCGTTGCCACTGATTGCCTTCTACTGGTGTGAACAAGTGCAGACCCGGTTTTGGTTGGGGACGCATTTGTATTGCAAGCGCAGGCGGCGGTGCGGGCGGGGCAGTCAGCTTGATGTTGTCAATAAAATAGCAAATCCGGTTCGTGGTTGCACTTGGTGGATTACCGTAAAAATTCAAGCATAACCGCGACAGTGTGTACGGGTAAGCCGTCAGCGGTACCGAAACGTGTTGCCAACCATCAGTTGCGATCAACCCAACTGAGCCAATCGCAGACCAATAATGCCCCTCGGTGTTCAAGCCCCAACCCGGCCAGCCTTGGCAAACGACCTGCACGCCCCCGTAGTTCCCGTCAGTTGCAGGATACGAGTTTGCCCGATCAATTTTAACGTCAAACTCGACCCTGGCGTAGTTCGGGCAATCAATACCCGGCCAGGGAATGTCCCAAGAAATCTTTGTGTCCTGCCAACCGTTCGGGTTGTTTGCCCAATCAATAACCATGTACAGTGATCCGGCCGGGTTACCCAGGTCATTTGTCCAGTAGTACACAGACGGTGCCGGCGAGTTAGCAGTATTGATTTGGCAGTAATCCGCGTCGAACGTGCAAATGGTGTAGTCGCCTTGACTGAGAGCCGGATTGGTTAGGCCGGCCAAAAGCATGATTAGAGTGGCTGAAACCACCAACCGCTGTGGATTAAATATCGGTTTCATATTCGGTTCATTAATTTTCGGTTTGATTTTGCACTTTGTTGACTGGAGCTAATTCTGGTGCCGTCGCTGGTTATTCCTACTTTTGGTCAAGGCCAAAAGCTGGGCCTACGTTTTTTCCGCAGACAACAGCAGCTTTAGCAAACTTTGGCGCAGAATCTAGCCAGAAACTGGTTACCTTGCATGTCATCAAAACTGGTGATGCTGATTTGGCGTGGGAAATGCCGGGGCAACCTGGTGCGCAGGCAAATTCATAATCCGCGTTGCCGAGTTGCTTCGTACAGGAAAACAGCCGCTGCAGCCGCTACATTAAGCGAGTCCACACCGCCTTGCATTGGTATTGCTGCTGCGTCTGTGCATGCCGCAAGCACCACCGGCCGAATGCCGTAACCTTCGCTACCAAAGACAATGCAGCACTCACCGCGTAAATCCGCCGCCGCCAATGGCAGGTTCGTCGCATGCGGATGAGCTGCTACTGTCCGAAAACCAAGCCGGCTTAACTGCTGCAATGTCGCCGCTAGGTCGTTCACCTCGACCACCGGCAACTGGAACACTGTGCCCATTGAACTGCGGACTGACCGGCGCAGGAACGGGCTGCTGCAGGTCTCACCGACTATCAGTGCTTGCACACCGAACGCAGCGCAATTGCGCACCATTGTGCCCACATTCTCAGCGTTGGTCAGTGCGTCAATTGCAACAAACAACCGCGGCGATTTGCTTCTGGCCAATACGGATTCAACTGTCTCAGCTACCGGAATGCGCCCTATGGCAAGCACACCTTGAAACATCGAGAAACCGACCAGTTGTTCGAGCAGTTTTTTTTCGGCTAGGTAAACGAGTATTTCTGGTTCCGGGCGCGCGCGTAGCAACTGGTCAAACTCAACCAGCCATTTCTCCGGCATCAGTGCACTGACAACCCCGAACCTGCTTTCCAGCAACCGCTGCACGACCTTGACACCCTCGGCAACAAAAATGCCCTGCTGCCTATGTTCGAGCGGCCGTTTCATTGTCCGGTACGGCGCTAACTCAGGCAAATCAAGTGTTTGAATATGCTGAGGGCGAATTACAGCCACGGCTTGTTCGTGAGTGACTCGCAGAGCAATAATCGGTTTACAAAAGCGGCTCCGGCGTGCATTGCTTGTTGAGCTGGGTTTGTGTGAGGCACAGATTGATTTGACCCTTTTGCAGTTCGACAGTTGCACTGGGAACAGTCTGCGATGTTAACTCCACACGCACATGCTCGGCGCCAATCTGGCGCAGCCGGCTTTGTATGACATCATAGGCGAGGCTTGGCTTGTTGCATTCACGGCTCAGATGACCCAATAACACGCAGCCCAATTCGGCGGTCACAATCTGCTCAAGTGCTTCTGCAGCGGCGTCATTTGACAGGTGCCCGTGCCTACTCATGATGCGTTGCTTTAGTCGCCATGGCCGATGTGGACAATCGCGCAGCATCTGTATGTCATGATTTGTTTCCAACACCAACACGTTCGCCATCCGCACACGCGCAATGACAAGTTTCGTCACATGACCGAGGTCTGTCACAAACCCGATCCGGCCCGCATCTGTGTGCAAGACGAACCCGATAGGGTCCTGTGCGTCATGCGGTAGGGCAAAACTTTCAATACCGATATCCCCAAGCACGAATTCTGACCCGGTCGCAAAGATGCGCCAATCAACCCGTTGGTTGAACAAATGTTGGATTGCCTCTTTCGTTGCCCGATTGCAATACACAGGCACGCCAAGCCGCTCGGCCAGGCCAACCAACCCCTTTACGTGGTCGCCGTGCTCATGCGTGAGTAAAATGCCGTCCAACCTTTCCGGTGTACGCCCAATGCTGGCCAGCCGCTCGCGTGTTTGGCGCGCGCTCAGCCCAGCGTCTATTAACAGCCGCGTCTCAGCCGACTCTATAAACGCGCTGTTGCCGCCCGAACCACTACCAAGAATTGTCAACCGCGCCGGCACACCGAACACGGTAATGCCCTCCACACAGAGTTGCAATTTCAATTGTTAGGGGGCGGTTGGCGTGATGCTGCTCTTATTGCGCACGCATGTGCGCTTGAGACCGAAAACCGGCCCCGGCCAAGCTGTGGGAGCGTGCCTGCAGCCATTTTCGTGCCAAAAATTGCTTGTGTTCGCCAGCCTAGGCACTAAATTTGCCTCGGTGACACAAGGTTTACAACTTAGTCAAAGGCTGTCGCAAACACTGGTGCTTGCGCCGCAACTGCAGCAGTCGCTTGCACTGTTGCAGGCGCCTGTGCTCGAGCTAAAGGCGTTGATCGAGCGCGAGCTCGAACAAAATCCCGTGCTCGAAGAAGTACTTGCATCTGACGACGAGGCTGCTCAGCAGTCTGCCGGACGCGACAAAGTCGTCGAAGAACTCGACGCGAGTGAACCGCCTGCGGACGTAGCAGGCGACCTCGACACAGAAACAGCCGCACCAACTGATACGAACGATTTTGACGCTGAGTTCAGCAAGCTTGCGCAACTTGATGATGAATGGCGCGAAGACCTCGGTCAGCCTGCCGCAGTTGCACCGCCGTCTGCCGAGGAAGAGGAAAAACGGCAGTTCATGTTCGACAGCCTCACTGCAAATTCGTCGCTGCACGAGTTTTTGCTCGAGCAAGTGGGTCTGTCGGATATCCCGGCTGACAAACGGCCAATTGCCGAGCTTATTGTGGGCAACATTGACGAGCATGGTTATTTGAACGTAACGGTTGACGAGCTTGCGGCCACGGCAAGTGCGCAATTGCAGCGTAATGTGCCACCGGGGCTTGTGCTTGAAGTGCTAAAAGAGATTCAGACCTTCGACCCGCCCGGCATCGGCGCGCGTGACCTGCGTGAATGTCTGTTGTTGCAACTCCAACGCGCCGGTCTGCAAGACTCGCTCGAGTACAAAATTGTGTCCGAACACTTTGACGCGCTTGGCAAACGGCGTGTGCCCGAAATTGCAAAGGCGCTCGGCGTCTCAAAAGCCGAAGTGCAAAATGCAATGGAACGAATCAGCCGGCTTGACCCGCGTCCGGGTCGGCAATATGCCGCTGACAACGATCAGTACGTTGTGCCTGAGGTGTTTGTGACAAAGTCCGGCGACGACTTCATCGTATCGCTTAACAACGAACAAATCCCGCGCCTGCGCATAAGCAACACGTACAAGGAATTAATGTCGCGCAGTGCGGTTGACATACCTGCGCTCGAGAGCGCGTTCAAGGGTGCCCCACGCGCGGTTAAAAAGTCGCTGAGTGAAGCCATCGCCGCCATCAAAGCAAATGACGACGCAAGAGCAGTTGCGCTGCTGCGCTCGATTAACGAGCAAAACAAACTTACCCAGGCACAAAACGACGCCGTGCAGCATGCAATTACACAAGTCATGGAACGACGCGCGTTTATCGAGGCACGCAATTACATCCGCGAAAAGATTCGCGCAGGCAAGTTCCTCATCAAAAGCATCGAGCAACGCCAGCAAACAATCCTCAACATCGCGAAGGAAATCGTCAAACGACAGCGCGAGTTTATGGAGAAAGGCGTTGCGTATCTTAAGCCAATGACAATGAGTCAGATCGCCCAAGAGGTGGGTGTGCATGAAACCACAGTCAGCAGAGCTGTCTCCGGCAAGTATATGCAAACGCCCCAGGGCATCTTCGAAATGAAATTTTTCTTTACCACCGGCATTCAGACCGCAACTGGCGAGGGTGTCTCGAACACAAGCGTCAAAGACATGATCGCCGAGATTTTCCGAAACGAAGACCCAACCAAACCGCTTTCCGACCAGGAAGTGGTTAAACTGCTGCGCGAAAAGGGCGTTATGATCGCACGGCGTACAGTCGCAAAGTACCGGTCCGAGCTAGGCATCTTGCCGTCAAACTTGCGCAAGGTGTATTGACGATGCCTTTGGCGCACCCTTGGCCCACGGCGTAAGCTAACCCCAAACAGATGTTGGCCAGTACGCGTCCGGATGTTGTAGCCCGCACCTTGACATCGGCGGTTTGAACGCCCAAATTTCCCGCTTTATGGCTGAAGCCAATAACAACGCACGGCCCGCCAGCGCCGGCGAGCTGATGGAAAAAATCGTGTCGCTATGCAAGCGGCGCGGCTTCATTTTTCAATCGTCGGAAATCTACGGTGGGATAAACGGTTTTTGGGACTACGGACCGCTAGGTGTCGAGCTTAAAAACAACATTAAGATGCTCTGGTGGCATGCGTTGACACGCATGCGCGACGACGTTGTTGGGCTCGATGCCACCATCATCATGCACCCGCGTATCTGGAAGGCAAGCGGTCATGTTGACACGTTCAGTGACCCGATGGTCGATTGCAAGAAGTGCAAGGGCCGGTTTCGTGCAGATCAACTCGCTGAGACGCCATGTCCGCTCAAACCAAGCAAGACTGTTGCCGAATGCGATGGCGAAAAAACTGAGCCGCGGCCGTTCAACCTCATGTTCAAAACCACGGTCGGCCCGATCGAATCTGAGGAAAACGTGGCATATTTGCGACCCGAGACTGCCCAGGCAATCTTCGCACAGTTCAAGACCATACTCGAAACTTCGCGGCAAAAGGTCCCTTTTGGCATCGCACAAATCGGCAAAGCGTTCCGCAACGAGGTCACACCGCGCAACTACACTTTCAGGTCGCGCGAGTTCGAGCAGATGGAACTTGAGTTCTTTATCAGGCCCGATGAAGCCGTCGAGGCCATCGCTGGCCGGGTCTTGAAGAGCGACGAAATTGACCTGAGCAATCCTAACCCGGACACAACTGCCTGGGGTTGGGAAGCATGGCTAAAGTACTGGGTCGAACAACGCATCAGATGGTACGAAAGCATCGGCCTGCCACGCGCCAAACTCGTTGAGTACTGGCAAAAACCGGAAGAACTTGCCCATTACGCAAAGGCGTGCGTTGACATCCTGTTCAAGTTCCCGTTCGGTAAACGCGACGCAAATGGCGAATTGATCGGCGAAGAACTCGAAGGCATTGCCGCACGCAGCGATTTTGACCTGAGTCAACACCAGCGGTTCAGTGGCCGGCCAATGACAGTTTTCGACGAAGAACTAAAGCTTGCCTGGGCAAAGCTAAAACCGGAAAAACAAACGGAGCTAAAACTCAGGTACCATCAAAACCGGTTAAATTATTACCTCAAAATGGGCGAGCCGGCCGAAAGAGCCGACAAGCTCGCTCAGGTCGATGCCGATGCTTTCACAAAAGGCTATTATGTGCCGCATGTCATCGAGCCAAGCGCAGGTGTTGACCGACTCGCACTTGCGCTGATCTGCAATGCATACGACGAGGACATGGCGCCGGATGAACACGGCAAACTCGAACCACGCGTTGTGCTCAGATTGCACCCGCGCGTTGCACCGATCAAAGCCGCCGTGTTTCCTCTGCTTAAGAACCGGCCTGCACTAGTGCAAAAAGCGCGTGAAGTGTACGAGTTGTTGGGGCCACACATGAAAGTGTTTTACGACGACGCAGGCGCAATCGGCAGACGCTACCGCCGCCAAGACGAGGCCGGCACACCCTACTGCATCACGATAGATTTCGAGACACTGGGCGAAAAAGGCCCGGAGCTGCGCGACACCGTCACCGTGCGCCACCGCGACTCGATGAAACAAGACCGAGTCAAAATATCCGACCTATTCACGTTTTTACTCGATAAAATCCGGTAGATGTCGCTTATACCACTGCCGTTGTAGTCCAGCCTGGGCGTAGTTAGAGCAAACATGCAAAGCACGCACTACCGACAAACAGGCTGAAGCATGGACTACGAATCCAACAGATAAATGTTCCACGTCCTTTTGGTCGGCTGGAAACTGCGATTTTTATGGTGCAACGGTTTCAGGCGGGCTGCTATTGGCGTTTGCTTGTTTGACCGGCAGATGTTGGGAATCATCCACCCACATCACCCACAGACCGGGCCAACGCTTTCGTAAGCCAGGAGCATTCCCTACCAATCCTGGGCTTCCTCCTAATGTAGCAGAGTAGCGCAGGCCCAAACTGCGATCGGTGTAAAGCTCGATTTTATAGCATTTTCACCTTGTCACTGCACCGTTTAGCCCGAATTACTTAGTTGGATGGGCAACGCAGGCGCCTGCGTGCGGGTTTGCATGCCCTTGGGCAAAACTCACTCAACAAACTTATCCCGAAACGACCGGCATACCAGGTGCAGAAAAGGTACTCCACGCAAGGCCTGTCTGGCGCGCGTACATGCACAGACAGGCGTCTGCAGCCATACTCCCGCAGCAGCGGGGCGGGGGGGCAAGTATGCGCGTCAATCCAGTTTTTAGGGTTCGGGTGGCCAGTCTTCTGCCTGTTGCGTACCGAACAGTGTGCACTGAGTTTGCGTGCAGCCTTTTGGCAACGATGCAATTTCAAACCGCAACCGGTATTAGCACACACCCACCCGAGGCAATTCAGGAGCCGTGGTCGTCTGCACCAATACAACAGAGATACCCGGGCTAAATCCCGAGCACTTTCCTAAGCGCATCTAGGCATCGTTTGTTTTGTCTGGGCGTGCCAATGGTGAGCCGGATCCACTCCGGCAGTTGATAACTCGCCATCGGTCGCACTATGACACCGAGCCGTTGCAGCTCGTTAAACACGCGTTGGCCGTCTCCAACCTTGACCAGAATGAAATTCGCCGCCGATGGCACATATTCCAACCCGAGCTTACTAAACCAACGCTCGTAAAAATTCAGGCCGCGCACGGTTATGCGGCGTGTCCGCTCGACATGCCGCGTGTCGTCAAGTGCAGCAACCGCTGCTGCCTGTGCCACCGCGTTTATGTTGAACGGTTGCCGGACCTTTTCCAGTGCAGCAATGAATTCTGGGTATCCAATGCCGTAGCCGAGCCGCAACCCAGCCAAACCGTAAATCTTCGAAAATGTACGCACCAATAGCAGGTTAGGTTTCGTGCCCGCACGAATCTCAGGCAAAAGATCAAGTGGCTCAGCCATAAACTCGATGTATGCCTCGTCCAAAACAAGCACAACCCGCTGCGGCACGGCGTTCACAAACCGCGCAAGCGCGTCGCGGCTCACCCATGTGCCTGTGGGGTTGTTCGGGTTCGCCACAAACACAACACGCGTTTTGGGCGTGATCGCCCCCAGCATTGCATCAAGGTCGTGTCCGTAATTTTTTGCAGGTACAACCGTAAGTTTCGCACCAAACAAATGCGTCACGATCGGATAAACCGCAAAACAGTACTGTGAGACGACAACTTCACTGTCCGGCCCAAGCAGCGCGTGGCCGACAAGCTCGAGCACCTCGTTCGATCCGTTGCCAAGAACCAGGTTTGCAGCTGTTACACCCAGTTTGGCTGCAAGCTTCTGTTTCAAGTAGAACGCGTTCCCGTCAGGATAAAGATTAATCCGCCGCAGCGCTTTTCGGATGGCCCTCAGTGCAAGTTGCGATGGCCCGAGTGGATTTTCGTTCGATGCAAGCTTAATGATGTTATCAGCTACCAGACCAAGCTCGCGCGCGACTTCTTCGATCGGTCGGCCCGGCTGGTAAACGGGTAACTGCTCCAGTGCTGGATTAAGTGCGAACGGTAGTGCCACAGTCGTCTCCGGGTTGAATAATCCAAGTGACGGCGCGGGCTCGCCCATTTCACTGGGCCGGGCCGCCCGTGTCAGGATACAAATCGCGGTATGCAATTGATTGCACGCCAACTAGGGCTGCTACACCCAAAATATCACGTGAGTTTGTGCCCCGTGACACATCTGCTGCCGGTCGGTCAAGCCCAAGCAAAATGTGTCCATAAGCCTGCGCACGAGCAACATGCCGGAGTGCCTTACCTGCAATATCAGCCGCAGCTAGACATGGGAAAATAAGTACATTGGCGCGCCCGGCGACCTTGCTTTTTGGCATCTTGACACTGGCAACCTCAGGCACAAGCGCAGTATCAATTTGCATTTCGCCGTCGAAATCGGCTTCGAGTGCGAGCTTTTTGGCCTTGCGCTGCGCAATTGCAATTGCAGCGTGCACCTTGCCAATTGCAGGGGGTAACGCACGACACCGCGTGGCGTACGAAAGCATCGCAACACGCGGTTTGAACCCGAACAATTGCCGCGCAAATTGCGCAGTCGCAACTGCAATGTCAGCCAATTGTTCCATCGTAGGCTCAGGCACAACAGCACAATCAGCTAGCACAAGCACACCAGACTCGCCCACAGCCGCGTTTTCCAGCTCAAGCACAGTGCAGCCAACCGCCGTGCTGAAACATTTGCCGAGTCGAATTGTCTGCAGTACCGCGCGCAGCACCACCGTTGTTGGCTGCGTTGCGCCCGTGACAAGGCCGTCGGCCTGGCGCATCGCTACCATCATAGCCCCAAAATAATTCGGGTTTAGCATCGTTTCACGTGCCTCGGCCATCTTCATGCCGCGTGATTGATGACTCAAATACAGCGCATGAGCAAATGTTTCCAGGTCGTCACTTTCCTCAGGGTTGATTAGCCGGATGTGATCGAGTGGAATCCTGAATTCCGTTGCGCGTTTTTCAATCTCATGCCGTTCCCCAAGCAAAATCGGTGCCCCAAGCCGCAGACAATGAAACTGCCGCGCAGCCTGCAACACTCGCGGCTCGCTGCCCTCGGTAAAAACTATGCGACGCGGGTGCCGCTGGAGCTTTTCTATTAATCGGCCAATCAGTTGCATGCCCGTTAGATTAGGACATCACCACAAAACCGCAACTGTTCTCGATGCCAACGGTTGATCCAGATGCTGTTTTTGCAGTGCAGCCTTAAGGCTGAAAAATCATGATACCGTGATGTACAGGATTGTCTTTTCGTCGTCGGACCCCAGCGCGCTTGTTGCGTAATTCTGAAACACCATACACGCTGAAGCCTGCACTGCTAACGCACACATGCTAAAGCATGCACTACCAAACATTCATTGTCACATGTTCATGCGTGCTACCACTATGCCAGATTTCCAGGCGTGCGCGGTTCGCTGCATATACAATCAAACCGCAGAGACGCAGAGAACCCAGATGCATTATCATGCACAAACCGACGTGTTGCCGATATTTTGCCGGCGGATTGGAACTTTTTCATTGGTCGGTTCATCCGTCGAATACCCCTGTAGCTCCGGCACTTGGTTTGACATACCTGAGCTCGGCCCATAGGCTTTTGCAAGCGTATCATGAATGAGTTGCAACAGTCTTTGTTGGAATTGATCAGGCGCGCCTCAGTCGAGTTGCCAAACGACGTCCTTTCCGCCATCCACACCGCCACCGAGCGCGAACAACCGAACAGCCTTGCCAGGTCAACGCTCGAAATTGTCCTGCGCAACATCCAGCTGGCCAAACAAAAATCGCAGCCGATATGCCAGGACACCGGCACAATAAACTTTTATGTGCATTGCCCGGTTGGCTTCAACACAACTGCATTTGAGGACGCCGCTATGCGTGCTGTTCGTGAGGCAACACAACAAGGTTACTTACGCCAAAACTCAGTTGATCCTATCAGCGGCACAATTGACGCTACCAACACAAGCTCGGGCACGCTCTTGTTTCACTACCACCACGAGCATGGCGCCGGCCTCACCGTGCGGCTCTTGCTTAAAGGTGGTGGGTGCGAAAATGTTAGCACGCAATACTCACTGCCAGATAACCGGCTCAGCGCAAATCGTGACTTGGCTGGTTGCCGCAAGGCGATCCTTGACGCTGTACTGCAAGCTCAAGGCAAAGGGTGCAGCCCAGGCGTGCTCGGCGTGTGTATTGGGGCCGACCGCGCAACAGGTTATGCACTCGCCAAACAACAATTGCTCAGGACACTGGACGACCGTAACCCGAGTCCTGAACTTGCTGCACTCGAGCAGGATGTTCTGGCTACGGCAAATCAACTTGGTATCGGCCCGATGGGCTTTGGCGGTCGCACTACTTTGCTCGGCGTGAAGATTTGCGCAGCAAACCGTCTACCCGCATCGTTTTTCGTAAGCATTAGTTACATGTGTTGGGCATAC
The DNA here is from genome assembly GCA_964555645.1 of uncultured Verrucomicrobiota bacterium. Lineage (GTDB taxonomy): Bacteria > Verrucomicrobiota > Verrucomicrobiia > Limisphaerales > DTLC01 > DTLC01. The sequence continues at coordinate 4,739 of CAZKTA010000007.1, read as the reverse complement.
CGCCGTCGTGGTGTACGCCTAAACCCAATGGGTCAAATCCTAGAGTGGCTCTACTGAACGCCTCAACAATTAGACAGAAAGTCAGGTTGAAAAGATTAGCATGATCTAGCGGCGTTGGGATTATGCAGGAAACTCGGCTCGCTCGCCTTCCTAGGAGAGGCGTTCCGGTCACGGCGCCTAAACATTTCCACCAAAGCCGCCACTACATTGGTGTGGGTTTTTCGTTTACTGATCAACGGCTGAACGCCTACTGTGGGCTGATTGTTTGGTCACATTTTCTTCACCAAAAGCACTTCTGCTAACCCGCACCGCAAGGAGCTGCCGTACGCTCACAGCAGCTCCAGGGCATACCGTCCGACTTAATGTCACGCTGTTGCATGTGAGCACGATTCTGTGCGGCCCAGCTAAACTTTGCCGCATGGCTTGGTTGCTTAATGATCCTACGGTGGTGCATGCGCTGGGCAGAGCACTTTTGGGGGGGCTTGGCTTAAAGTTCATTTTCGAGGTGAAGCTCACGCAGAAGATACAGGCGGCCTGTCGGCGTGCCGACAAATATTGGTAAGCGCGAACAGTGACCGGTTTGTCAGTTCAGGAAATGGAACTGGACTCAGCCCGGGCAGCGGTTGATAGTGGTGCGGCAGCATGCGAGCTAACAACCCGAGGCAATGGGCAAGATGTTGTTCGAGTTGGCGAGCCACCGGTTAAGAGTGCCGGTGAGGACCCTACGGCTCAGCGTGGAGGCGCTGAGCGTGTGGCGCGGCCACAACCGACCGCCGGGCAAGACAAGCTTGGAACTGGCGCTCCGCAGACAAATCTGCTGCCGTTGGTAAGGCGATATTCTGGACAAGCTGACTGCCTACCCCAACTGCAACGCAGTTGAATCCACCCCTAAGCCTGCTCCCGTGAAAATCCCTCAGTTGCGCGTGCTTAATCGGATCGTTCCTGCTTAAGATACGCGGCGCTCAGCACGCTGCGAGCGTGGTTCGCACCTGTGGCGCCGGCGATCGCTACAGATACGACTTATTGTCGAAAGCGAATTTAAGCAGGCTATGGCTGCCGTGCAGGTTTAGTTTATGGCAGATATTGAGCCTGTGGTTTTCGACGGTCCTGACACTAATTCCTAGCAGTTGGGCGATTTCCTTGCTGGTGCGGTCTTCGGCAACGAGTTTAAGTATGCGGCGTTCGGTTGGAGTCAGGCTGTCAATTTGGGGTTTGCCCAACAGCAATTGGCGGGCACGATCTGCTCGCCTTTGTTGCAAGGCCGAAATAGCGGGGCTGACAAACGCTTCACCGCGGCTAACCTTCTCGAGCGCGGTCAATATATCATCTGCAGCGCTTTCTTTGATCACATAGGCTTTGACTCCGAGGTCCATCGCGGCATTGAACATGTCTTCCTCTTTGTACATGGTCAGAAAAACAATTGCCACAGACAGCCCCATCTTACGTACGGTACGTGCCATTTGCAGGCCGTTGAAATGAGGCATGTCAATGTCAACAACTGCAATCTGTGGGCTAAGTTCACAGATCATTTTTATTGCCTGCTCGCCGTCAGAGGCTTCGCCAATAACAATAAATCTGCCACTTTCTTCGATGACTTCGCGCAGGCCGCGCCTGAACAGCGGGTGATCATCCACAATGATGATTTTCGGGGGTGTGTTCATGGTTGCTGGACAGGTTTTGGAATTTCGACGGTCAGGCGTGTGCCCTGTCCCGGCTGCGAGTCCAGGTTCCATCTGCCACCTAAGATACGAACGCGCTCAGCTATGCCGCTTAAACCATGCCCTGGGCCGGTCGGGTCTGAGAAATCTAGTGCGTCTGGATCAACCCCTTTTCCGTTGTCGCGGATTGAAAGCGTTACACGGTCAGTATCGGCCTTGACCACAACAGTGGCTTCTGTGGCTTGAGAATGTTTGAGCACATTATTCACGGCTTCTTGAACGATCCGGTAGATGTGGATCTCAGAATGCTTGTCGAAGACAGAATCAACGTCGTCCACGTGACTTGCAAACACGATTGAACTGCTCTCGGACGCACGATTTACTATGGCGCGAATCGCTTGTGAGAGGCCCAGTCTGTCCAATTGATACGGGCGTAGATCGTTTATTATCTGGCGCACTTCTTCGACCGCTTGTGAGGCGATTTCAGAGATCTCATTCAATCGTTGCCGGAGGGCTGATTCGTCAGCGAGCGATTGCATGGCCAGTCGTACCTGGTTTTTAATGACCAGCAAATTTTGCCCAAGGCTGTCGTGCAAGTTAACCGCGATCCGATGCCGTTCGGCTTCCTGGCCCTGTAAAAACTGACGCGCAAAGGCAAGCCGCGCTGCTTGTTGCCGCCCAAGCCGCCGGCGCAATAGATGCACCCAAAGCAGCGCTATCAATAAAGTTGCAAGCAGCCCACCTACTAAGGCGACCGTCCGTTCCAACGTCCACCAGGGCGGCCCGCTGAGTACCACTAAATCCGAGGGTGCTCGCAATAGCACTCGCATAAGACCGCTGGACGCAGGCTGTGCTCCCGATTTTTCCGGTGTGGCCTGTGAAACCTGTCCGTACTCATAAATCCCGACAACCTTCACGCGGCTGCCGCGTTGAATGGATGGCAACTGACCGTTTGGTTCTGCGAGCACAGCCTCGAACGCATATCCATGCTCTTGGAGTTGCAAAACTTGCTCGGGGCCATTTGTTTTCTGAGCAAATAGATTTGCCGTTGTTTCGACCAGTAAACCGCGTTGTTCAAGTCCAAAGACCTTGGCGAAGTTTAGCTTTTGCGGTTGAACAGCTTGCCGAATCCCAAGTGGGCGTACCAACGGTTCTGTTAAGGTGGGGCCGGCCGCAGTTGTACTTGGGAAAGCCACCACATCCAATTTATCCCCCACATTAATGTGCGCGCTTTTATCGGCGATTACACGGACGGCTGCTGAATCATCCTGCAAGAAAAACGACCCGGCATCACGGTACGTGACCACACCGATAACCCGAACCCGATGTAGAGATTGAGTCTCTGGTGTGCCAGTCCAAAGGTCTGTAACACGAATAGCTGGGATTTCAAAAGGGTTATCGGCCGGTTCTTTTTCGACGTGTACAAAAGCGCGACCAGGAACCAACAAAACCGGCGCATCCAGCATTGTTAAAGACAAAACACCGCGCGCGCGAATCCGCGCATCTACGTATTGATTCAAAAAAGCCAATGGCGCCTGACTAATCCACAAGTCGATACGACCGCTCTTACCCACCAGGTGCAACGTGCCGTTAGAGTTCACACGCTGAACCACGCCATCAACCTCAGCCCATCTACCATCGCTGTCTTCAGGTGACAGAGCTTGTAGCGGCTGAGTTATTGGTGCGGGCATTGGATGCAAGCCAACTTCCCGCACAACCAATGGGCGCAGCACCGGCACAGACCGGCCACGTTCCAATGACCCAGCCGCGTCCAGTAATTGCCCAACCTTGAAGTCATTTTTCAACCGTAGTTCTTGAAGCGAAACCAAAACCACTGCAGCGCCCTCTTGAATGAACATATAATGTTTCCCAAACACGTGGTCATTAAACGTAATCACACCGCGTGTGCCGTAGAACCCGCTCAGTGTCCGGCCTGTAGCAGCCGGGGTTGATTCTGTAAGTCTATCGGTTAAGTCCACAGGACCGGTTTCTTCAAACTCGGTCGGTGCAATCGAGTCTTTCGCAGTTGCCCAAATCACACCCGGAACCAAACCACGATTTAGGTCGTAGGCGCCTTCACACACGCCCCTGACACGTACGCCAGAGTTACAAATTGTCCGAACCAACTCATGAGTGCCTTTTGGCACAAACACACGCACTTTGCCTTGCCCGTCAGTTATCTCAAGAAAAGCACCGGTTTCATCTAGCCCTGCAAATGTGACGTAGCCTTGTACTTCAACCCAATGATAGTTGTCTGCCGGAGCCAATCTTTGGCTTAGCAACAACTTCTTCGGCTCGGGCATTTGTCCAAGCCCGAGCACCTCCACATGCATTTGCCCAACAGTTAGTGCTGATTCAAATGGCCCCGGCCCAGAAACTACCTCCAAGTTGCCCCATGTAAAATTCGTCCAGTATTCCCAAAGTATCCCTTTTGTGCCCTCACCGGACATTTGGTTTCCATCTCCACGCCACGGGGTAAGGTGCCGATAGTCTATAATCATCCGCTGCATTAACGGCCCAGCCCACGCAACAGCCAAATGTCCTGCCAACGTTGTTTGTTCGTGAATTGCTTCGATGTAGTATCGCTCGCCAGCTTTCAACAAGACCGGCTCAGACTGCTGTGACGGGTATTTTGACCAGTCGCGCCGGTCTACCCAGTTGTACCGCTGAATAAAGGCGATTCGCCTTTTATTGCGGGGATCGGAATCTGTACTTAACCATAGCTCCGACGAATTATCGGTCGCGATCCAAAATGTGTATTCTCCTGTAGCAGGCGGATGCACATACCCGCGCATCCGTGTCAGATAGTATTCGCCCAGATTTGCGGGTGCCTCGAATTGCCTTAGAATCGCATTACTCGATGGCTTGTGTGGATAATCAGGCAGACTCACAACGTATGGCACTGCATTTGTCCCTTTGACTAAGACAAGCTGACCGACACGCAGTGGCTTATTTCCCAGGCACGAGTGTAATGCTACTGCCCCTGTAGAGTCTTGGACCACAACCAAATCACGGTTTGTATCCAACAGTGTTATTACCCCAGACAGACTAAAATTGCGTCCCACAAACCACTCAGAGCCA
>CAZKTA010000006.1:0-145863 GCA_964555645.1 uncultured Verrucomicrobiota bacterium | reverse complement strand
GGCATGGTCAATCACAAGCACGCGATTAGCTCACATGTGTGTATGGTCCTTTGTAAGTTTAGGGTTGATGCTTACTTTCATAAAACTCCACATACACCCCCGCAGCACCTTTTACACAATCTTTCTTACGCAACCATGCGGGGTTTTCGAAGGCCTCTAGCTTGTACGCGCGGCTTGATCCAGGTAGATTGCTGCCCCCAATAGGCAATATGAGAACGCGGGAAAAACCGTATGTAGGTGCTCTGGGCCAGTTGGTGCGTCTTCACTGGGATTCGCTCTTGGTGTTCACAGTGCTTTTGCTTGTCGCACTGGTTCGAATACGGTTGTTGGACTTTCCGCTGGAGCGCGACGAAGGCGAGTACGCTTACGCGGGCCAACTCATTTTACAGGGCATCCCGCCATACAAACTAGCTTACAACATGAAATTCCCAGGCACTTACCTGGCTTACGCAGTCATAATGCTCGTGTTTGGCCAGACCCCTGCGGGCATTCATCTTGGTGTCACATGCGTGACTACGCTAACAGCGCTAATGCTCTACTGGTTTGGCCGTGCACTGATAGACAAAGCGGCAGGCGTAGTTGCTGCCACCAGCTACGCACTGCTGGCTGCATCGCCGTCGCTGCTAGGGCTTGCGGGACATGCAACGCATTTTGCAGCGCTATTGGCTACGGCTGGCTTGTGTGTCCTTTGGCCAATTCAAGGAAGAATGACTTGGCCGCGCGCAGGACTCGGCGGATTGATGTTTGGCTTGGCAGTGCTAATGAAACAACATGCGGCGTTTTTTTGCTTGTGGGGTTTGGCAGTCGTTTGCGCCACACTTTGGTCACACCGGACGGTCCCATTGTGCACCCGTGTGGTGGTATTGGTTACGTATTGTTTAGGGGTACTCTCGGCGTTTGGACTCACATGCCTGGTTCTCTGGCAAGAGGGAGTGTTCGACCAGTTCTGGTTTTGGACAGTAAAATATGCCAAAGAGTATGTGAGCCTCGTCCCACTGGAAAAGGGACTTGTAGTGTTTTTGAATCACTTACCCTGCGTTGTAAAAGGTGGTGAGTTAATTTGGTTAACTGCTTTGGCTGGCGTTGCATTTGTTTTAGCGGACACACGCTTTTACAAACGGCGAATACATCTACTGGGGTTTTGTCTGGCAGCAATCGGAACAACGATGCCAGGGTTTTACTTTCGAGGACACTATTTCCTTTTGCTCGCGCCTGCAGTTGCGATTCTCGCAGGTTGCGCAGCAAGCGGTGGATATAGGCTTGCAGCGTCACTTGCGGCTAACTCACCGCTCGTCAGAGGGTACTGCTTGGTATACTTGGCAATAGTCGGAATTACAATTTTCCAAAATCGCGTAATTTGGTTTAAAGCGAATCCTGTGGAGGCAGCCCGTGCAATATACCCGACTCACCCTTTTGTTGAGGCTCAGTATATCGCCGATTACATACGCACCCATTCAGCCCCAGAAGACACAGTGGCCATTTTGGGTTCAGAGCCACAGATTTACTTTCTTTCCAGGCGCCGGTCTGCCACCGGCTACATCTACACATACGCGTTGATGGAGCCGCACCGATACGCCAGCTGCATGCAACAGCGAATGATCAGCGAAATTGAATCTGCCCGACCGGAGTTTGTTGTGTTTGTATCTGTGGAAACATCTTGGTTGCCATGGCCAGGTGCTGATACCGGAATATTACATTGGTGGGCAAACTCCTATCAGACAAATTACACCGTGGTAGGAGTAGCCTTAATGAACGCAACGGCTGACACACAGTATTTGTGGGGAGAAGATGCGCGCCAATTTTATCAGGAGATTAAGCTCGGCGCAGATAGCCGGCCAATGGTGCTGTTATACAAAAAACTACGGCAATAAATGAGTCAAACCGTGATCATCCAGACCTAATTGAAACAGGAGCGTTTTACCCGGTCCATCGCGCGCGTAGCGGAGGCCGGTGTCAACCGACGTTAAATAACGTCGGAGCTGAGAATCCCAGTGAAGCAGCCGGTGCTTTGAATCCTAATCCTGTACAATCCGTTCCAAGTTGCACGGTCATGATGTGAAGTGCCAATTTTAAGAGCTTAGTCCGTCTTTTTGAAAGCTGATGGAGATGGTCGTAGATGTAGGCTGAGTAGGCCAAAACTTTCAGCAACCCCGAAAGTATTTTGGGCGCGTGGATCTGCAGCTGCCGAAGGCTCAACCACGGCACAACCACACGTTTCAGCCCGCTTTCTTAAACTCTCAGCCAACCACCTTGAACCATAGCACTTCGGCAATTCACAGGTCATCTTGCATCGTCACATGCCTACGACACGACCATCGACGCACAGTATTCTGTATCTGCGGGACAGGTATCCAGCTCCGTACGCCGGGGTGCTCCATGCACCAACAAGTGTACGCACTCAGCGTCGTACCCAGCACCGGCATACAACTCACGCACCGGCGCAGCATGTGCAGTGGCAAACAGTCAAGCACGAGCGGGACAGGCAACTCGACCTTGTCGTTAGACGGTCCCTAATCAACCACATACCCAACAGGCGCCCCGCATGAGCGGGAACACAATGCTTAAGCTTAACTTCAGAATGGTGCTTACGCCGCCAGCAGTGCTTGCGCCGGGCCATGTAGTAACTGCTTGTTCGGCAAAGGCGTAGCCCTTGCGGAATTTATCTACATATCCACAACCTCAAGCCCAACTCCTGCATTTGCCGGACAACGACTTGTTTAAAAGCCGGTTCACTAGCCACTGAGACATCCTTCTGTGAGCAAACTTCAACACCACTTCAAACCGCCGTTTTTCGCCAGCCCAGCTTTTAATTGTTTTGCTGGACTACAGTACAGCGCTTAGAATTGCTGGAGTGGAAACCCAAGGTTCCAAGACCCACACGTGGCTACGCAGGTGGGTAGACGCACTTTGGCGCCCTGGTGTTTGGTTTTGGATAGCCATAATCCTGGGGGCTGCTGTTCGTTTTTACTTGGCGATATTCACGGAGGGAACCGAAGACGTTAACATTTGGAAGCACCACGCCACCTCTGTGAACAGGCTTGGGTTAGCCGCTTATTACCAGTCCAACGAGTTGATGAATTACCCACCTTTCATAGCCGCGGTTATGGCATTGTTGGCGGAGGTGGAAACGCACATCGGTGTACCATTTCGGATTCTACTCCGACTGCCATTTAGCTGGTGGACGCTGGCACAATGCTAATCCTGCTAGTACTGCTGCGGCAGAAGCGTTGGCGATTTGTCACCGTTGCTGCGTATTTGCTGAACCCGCTAGCAATTATTTTCTCTGCGTACCACGGGAACACAGACTCTGCAGTAGCGGCCTTTGCACTGCTGTGCGTATGGGCTTTGTCGAAGGGTAACGTTATTGGTGCCGGTGCGGCTTTAGGAGCAGGTTAATGGATCAAGCTACCTGTGGTGTTGGCGGCTCCTCCTGCACTCTTTTCAATTGTATGCTGGCGCAAGCGGCTAGCCTTTTTGCTGTCACTGGCGGCCACTGCCTCGATCGGATATTTACCGATGACTTTAAAATACGGATGCGCCTGGGTGACAAACGTTTTGGGATACCGGGGTAGCCTACCAACAACATTCGCTGGCGTGCCGGTGTGGGGTTTCCCTGGACTAGTCCATCGTGTTGCGAATGCGCCCCAGGAATCGTTAATAAGACACCCCTGGGTGCTGGGCTGGCTGTTAGAACACCCGTGGCTGATTGGTGTACTGAAGGAATCCGGTTGGCAGGCAGCTTTTCTATCCTTGCTTTTACTGAGCTGGCTACACGGCGGTCCTACCGGTCAGTTGTACAACTTTGCACGACTATCGCAGCGATCTACGGCATAATTTACGGGCTGTCGAACAATTGGGCCTACCAATATTTGGCGTGGTCGGTGCCGTTCTGGTATTTCGTACATCCAGTTTTTTGCGGTGTAGCCACAATCCTTGCAGGTGGATACATCTATTCTCTTTACTGGTTCGAGTGCGGCAATCCATGGCTGCTCGGCCCGTGGCAGCAAAGGGAATATCCCGGGCTGCCTGATACCGCGGCCACATTTGGGACGCTGGCATTTTTGTTTTTCTTATTTAGTTCATGCCTATTTATCCTCTCCGGGATTATGGGGGAAGTGAGTTTATGGCTTAGGCGCCTGGGGGTGTACCGCAAACTTCCGGCCGGCAGACAATCTTTATCTGAACCTTTAGAAACCTACTTCAACGATTCCACCAAGCGATGACTGCCCCAGTTGAACTGGGCGGAAGAGCTTGCCGCTCAAGTTACTGGTCAGCGAATGATTCCGTCCAAACTATCAACTCGCGCCCTGTGCGTACCCTACACGGAACAGGGCCACGTTTTGGCCATAAAGGTTTTGTTAATTCACCCTTATTTTGCGCTTCAACTTCGTTCGCCGAAGCTTTTGCCTTATCGGGTTTTTCGGGCGGTTTCGTGGTTAGGGTGCGGTACGCGTTGTTTGTGAACATGTTACCAATCGTGCTCGTTTAGCGCTACGTCGAACAGGCGAATACTCCGAGGCCTTGGGTACACCGCCTCTATTAAGCTCGTGCCAAAAGCGTGTGGTGCTGTTAACAATACTCGAGGTACTGGGAACTGCTTTTCCTCGACGGCGTTCATATTGCCAGCCAAGAGCTGATCGGTGCTTAAAATGTCAATCCCGTGTGGAGGGCGCCCTCACATTGAACAGAAAGTACACGCCAAACATGTACTGGCTTGTGTTTCAAATAAGCGGTCGGGCAGAGATTTAGGGTAGTTTAAACATGCGCCCACTTCTCTCACTAGGTGTCAAGGCTGATTCGTCGTGAAGTGAATGGGTGGGCATGTGCTTCGTGCGGTCAAATATCCAGACGGTCTCTCGCGCCAGGACGCGGCCGAACCGTGCCCCAGAAACAATGAGCTGCCGAAACTCCGGCTCAGTGTAAACCGGCAAATCAACCGGCACAGGCAATTTCGTGGCATCAAATACGAGTGCGCGCCGCTCGAATGGTTGATCACTTCGGTCCAGCACGAACACCGCGTCCAGGTCACTCCCCTCACTCCAGTCACTGCGAGCGTACGAACCGAGGTAACCTATGCGCACGATATCAGGCCGCTGCGCAGCCAACGCCTGAGCCCAGGCACGGACTGCACTGTCAACGGCCTGTTTATCCAACCATTTGAGTACGGATGAATTCAATGATCTGACCGACATAACTGATGGCCTGGTTGCGCTGGATCGGTCCGTAATGCTCGAAAGGCGCGCCAGCCGGGTAGCCGTTTGGGTACCGAGCAGGAACGTAAAAATTGTCCAACACTTTCGCCTTCTCTCGCACCTTCGGGGGGACTGTAAGTGACCCTGGCAGGTCCTCAATTAACTACAAGATCACGTGGTCCAACGCCGCCTGGCCGAAGTGCAGCTGTACGGCATTTACGGCTTTTTCGCCTGTCTGTTGTGCAGCGAAACAAGCCTATTCATTCCGCGCAGCCCGATACAAATCTTTGGCATGTTCAAGGTCGTGCTCGGCATGTCGCAGCCAGTCTAACACATGATTAGCCATTTAAATCTCGGGAAACTAACTGAGTTTCCAGCCGACTGCAAGCCGGGCGCTGTCCCGAGCTTGAGGTGTCCGTTATTCGAGCGGCCCAACACGCAACTATAACGCAGGTGGCACCCCTGCATTATTAGGCTTTAGACTGCTGCTGCTACGAGGTCGCCGACCTCGGTTGTGGTATAACCCATCTGTCCGGCGGCGAGGCTCTTAAGTTTTTCGCGCACGATCTTTGCCACAGCGTTTTCGACAGCCTGAGCTGCCTGCGCTTCACCCAAATGCTCAAGCATCATTGCACCTGCGCAGATTGCAGCCAGCGGATTAATCTTGTTTTGGCCGGTGTACTTAGGCGCGCTACCACCGATGGGCTCGAACATACTCGTGCCATGGGGATTGATGTTGCCGCCGGCTGCGATGCCCATGCCGCCCTGAATGATTGCGCCCAGGTCGGTTATGATGTCGCCGAACATGTTGTCGGTCACGATAACGTCGAACCACTCCGGATTCTTGACGAACCACATACAAGTGGCGTCCACGTGGGCGTAATCGCGTTTTATGTCCGGGTACTCACGCTGGCCGATCTCGTGGAATGCGCGTTCCCAGAGGTCAAATGCGTAGGTCAACACGTTGGTTTTGCCGACCAGCGTGACTTGGGCGCGTTTGCCCGCCGAAATGTCTTCGGGTTTGAGACCGCGCCACGGTTTGGTTGCATGGCGTTTGCGTGCGTACTCGAACGCAAACCTCAGGCAGCGCTCGACACCACGCCGTGTGTTGATGCTTTCTTGCACGGCGATCTCGTGCGGGGTGCCTTTGAACACGAACCCGCCTGCACCGGTATAAAGGCCTTCGTTGTTCTCGCGCACGACGACAAAATCAACATCCTCGGGTTTCTTGTCTTTGAGCGGGCAAAACCGTTCGTCGTAGAGCTTAACCGGACGCAGGTTGATGTATTGCTCGAGCTCAAACCGTAGCCGTAGCAAGATCCCTTTTTCGAGTATGCCCGGCTTGACCTGCGGATGACCAATTGCGCCGAGCAAAATCGAGCTGAACTTGCGCAACTCGGCAACAGCGCTGTCTGGCAAAACCTCGCCTGTGCGTAGGAAGCGCTCGCCGCCAAAGTCGTAATGCACGTAATTGAGCCTCAGACCAAACCTGGCCGCAGCGGCGTCGAGGACTTTGATTGCCTCGCGCACAACTTCGGGCCCTGTACCGTCTCCACCAATAACAGCAATGTCGTAACTTTTCATAGTTCAAAGCCACCGAAAAACCAGTGGTGGCCAGAGATGCTAGGTAATTAATTTTGGACTGCAACGGCTTTTTTTAGGCAAAATTGTGGAAACGGCTTGCACAACTTCATTTGTCGAACTTCAATTCCCCCGATCATTCAACCTGAATCCGTAGCGGCGTGAATGGGTCGCGCACATGCTCGGTGAAATGGAAGACCGTACTGTGCACGGGCCGGTTTGTTATGCGGTTTTAAGCCTGTTCGGTGGCGGCGCAAAGTTCAGCGCACGCGGCTTTTCCCACTTGCATGCAGCGGGATCGCACAACAAACAAAATTCGCGGCTGCGCCGGACCGCAGCCTTCGGACTCGATGAAGATTCAGGTTCGTTAACGGAGGGCTGAACCGTCAATTTGTGTGTGCAGATGCTTACGAAGCCAAGCCATGTCAGGATTGCCGTTCTGGGCGTATTGGCATTCTTTTGCGTGCTGGTATTCTGCTGGTTTTACTTTGCCCGGCCCACTGTTGGACAGGGGCCGGCGGGTCCGGCCGTGCCACACGAGCCGTTCCTGCGTATTTGGAATGAAAAATCCGTCATGGTGGTCGGGCTTGGCGACAGTATCACCGCGGGGTTCGGCGCGAGGAAGGGCTACTCGTACTTCGAACGGCTTATCAGCAATCCGCCGGACGAATTCGAGGGAATGCGCGGGATTTGTCTGAGCGTTGTGTTCCCAAGCCTGAGAGCCACCAATCTCGCTGTGTCCGGGTCAACATCTGCGCACGTGCTCGATGTGCAATTGCCGCGATTGCCTGTTGCAGGATCAAATGAGCTTGGAATAGTGGTTTTGACAACAGGCGGGAACGACCTAATCCACAATTATGGCAAATCGCCTCCTCGTGAACTTGCCATGTACGGCGCGAAATTCGAGGAGGCTAGACCATGGATTGAAAATTTCGAGCGCAGGCTCGAAGCGATTATCCGACAGATCAACGCGAAATTCCCCGGTAGGTGCCACATTTTTATCGCAGATATTTACGACCCGACCGATGGCATCGGCAACATCTGGCGGGTTGGGTTACCGGCTTGGGCCGACGGCCTAAAAATCCTCAAGGCATACAACCGGGTCTTATACAGTTGCGCCGCAGCGCATCCAAATGTTCACCTCGTCCGGTTGCACGACGGTTTCCTCGGGCACGGGATTAACTGCAGGCAATTCTGGCGAGAACACTATCACCGGCACGATCCGCACTATTGGTTTGGCGACAACCTCGAAGACCCAAACGAACGCGGCTACGACGCAATCCGGCGATTATTCTTGATTGAAATGGCACGCGTTTTTAGCCCACCAGCGAACACCATCGTCAGATCTGTTCCATGAAGGTTTCTTGCGGCGAACGGTCTTGTCTGCTTGATTGACGCCGTGGCGTTACCATACCAGATTTCGACATTGCTCTATTGTTTCAATGAGCGGGACGAGGTGTTGCTGCTCCAACGCGCGCACGAGCCGAACCGCGGTCTCTGGAGCCCCCCTGGCGGTAAGCTGAAGATGGACATTGGCGAATCGCCTTATGCCTGCGCGTGCCGTGAGGCCAAGGAAGAGCTTGGCTTGGAAATCACGCCAGCAAATTTGCACTTGACTGGCATTGTAAGTGAACACGGCTACCAAGGGCAAAGCCATTGGTTGATGTTTTTGTTCGAGGTCAAAAAACGGCTCAAGGCTTTGCCAGCACCGGGTGCGGAAGGCAGGTTTGCGTTTTTCGCACCTGAAAAGATCATGTCGCTGCCGTTGCCACAAACCGACCGTGAGCAGATCTGGCCGTTGTTTTGGCGGCATCGCGGCGAGTTTTTTGCCGCACATTGCCATTGTTATCCTGATGGCAGAAACGAATGGATTTTGGAAGAGTCAAGGATGGGCAAATAAGACGCGAGGATTGGCACTACGGATTTCGGGGATCGTAGTGCGTGACTGCTTGCGCCATGCGCAGTAGTGGCTATGTTGATGACTGTGAGCTGGCCGATTATCAACGTTGAGGAAAAGGTTGATCGTCTAGTGGGCCGACGTAGGGGAACGCCGGACGGTCTCTCGTCCGCAACAAGCTCGAGAGCCGACTCGATCGCATGGCGCAGGGTTTTCGGTGGTGTGCATGTGCCGCGCGGTGTGTTCCGGTTCACTACGCACGAGGAAGCTGATCAGTGGCTATGGCAGATGATTACCCGGCAAAAGAGCTAGAGCCGCGCGAACCGTCAGTTGAAGACCTGCGCGATTTGTGCCGTGAGTTGAATCAACGGGGTGCAAAATACATTGTCATTGGTGGATTCGCCATGCGAGCGCTCAATTACGTCCGTAGCACAATGGATATTGATTTACTGGTTGCTGATGATGCTGAAAACGAGCAAAAAGTGCTCGCTGCCCTAGCGACTTTGCCCGATAAAGCCGCGCGCGAAATACAGCCGGGCGAATTGCAAAGGTATAGCGTAATACGCGTTTGCGACGAGATCGTGGTGGACTTAATGCGCACAGCGGGCGGAGTCAGCTATACGGATGCGGCCAAGGATGTTTGTGTGCGCGAAATTGATGGAGTTCCGGTCACTTTTGCTTCTGCCGCATTGCTTTGGCGCATGAAAGCCAGGTCGCGCCGCGAAAAGGACGCAGCGGACATGTTGTTCCTACGACAATGGTTCGCCGAGCGGAATGAGACCCCGCCCGAGTGAAGACGCTGCATGAGGACGTACCCAACCACGCAGTTATGCCGGGATACTGCGCGATCAGAATACACACTGAATGGCCGAACGTACGATAGACCTGCACAGTGACGATTACTTCATGGGCGAGGCGCTACGGCAAGCGCGCGCAGCTTTTGACGCCGGTGAAGTGCCCGTGGGCGCTGTGGTTGTGCATGAGGGCAAAATTATCGCGCGCGCACATAACCAGGCTGAGTTGCTCAAAGATGCAACTGCTCATGCCGAAATGCTGGCGCTGACGCAGGCGCAGGAAGCAGTGGGGGACTGGCGGCTTATTGACTGCACGATGTACGTGACTAAAGAGCCGTGTCCGATGTGTGCTGGTGCAATGGTTCTTACGCGGGTGGCGCGGGTGGTCTATGGTGTTGCGGACCCAAAAGCTGGCGCAGCAGGCAGCGCATTGAACATTTTACAATTTCCATCGCTCAACCACAAATGTGACATCACCGGCGGTGTACGCGAAGCGGAATGCAAGGTGTTATTGCAGGAATTTTTTGCCGCACAACGACTTGCAGGAAAACAGCAACGGAGCGAGAAAACTAATACAGACAAGGGCCGACCATTAAATGGCGACTGAACCGCTCCAGTGGCCTAGCTGACAGCGATTAGCGATACCTTGCGGCCTTGCGGGTCGCGCACAACACCGTATGCGCGCGGGTCAAGCGTCGGTTGACCGTCAACAACAAACAAGTACCGGTGATGCCCATGCGGCAGGGTTACCTCCACACGCCAACCGCCATCAGGCTGCCGTTGCATCGGGATCGAGTGCGGGTCCCAGTTGTTAAAGTCGCCCATCAAATAGACTTCTTTCGCATGCGGCGCGAGCAACATGAACTGAACAGGTTTTGCTGTGCGCTTGGCTGAGTATCTGTCCGGCTGGTCAAGCCGATATTCCCCAGCCGCAGTGCTGCGGCTGGTCGCCTGGCCAGTTTGCTGATGTGACTGCTCGCTCTTTTCTGCTACCAAACCTAACTTCATCGCCTACGTCTTTTTTGTTTCCCCAAAAAATAACACTTACTAGGCCGGCTCTCAAGTCGAGCTTTTAGCTAGCGACTCTAAACGCTTTCCAATGAGCAACTGCCTGGATTTTGGTGAAAAATCGCACTAAATCCTGCCCAAGAGCGCGTTCAAGCGTGTTGTAAGCCCATTTCCGTCCCTCTCGAATGCTCTGACGTTTTGATACCTTGCCATTTTCGCTTGAATGAGAACGGATGTGCGCACACGTCGTTGATACAGAAACCCGTTGTAGAGACAGTCCGCCCAATTAGGCGGCACCTGATTCGGTTGGGATTGTTGACACCGAAATCTGTTGTCGGGCAGGTAATATGCCCTGCCTCAGCTACAAGAGCAGGCACTTGGACTTCCGGCCAGATGACGGCTTGGTACGATTCTTGGGCGCATGCCGAACAAGTGCGCACGGCTGGTCAGACTGAGTAGTTTGGATTTTCCGGGTAGAGCCTCCTACAATGTGACATCTCATCGGGTTTTACACCCCCGAAACAACACGCAAATACAAACCTTAAAGCCTAAACGAGACCTCTGCGGACTGAGTCAGGGCCGGATTTGGACCGGTGCTCAAGACATTGTTCTTCTGACTACAGTCGAAAGTTCCGCGCATTGCCCGGCGCATATCTTAACGCTTGGCAGTGGCGAGTTCTTCAGTAAGCCGGGCGTATTTGAGAAAGGTCGCAAAAGCTACCAACTGGGCTACTGCTGCGCCTTGCCAGCCGTCGAGGAAACCAAATCGAAGAATGTAACTGCGAAAAAATCGCCACCACGGCCGCACCAGCAAGTCCTTAAGGCCAGGTGACCAGCCGGTGTGCAGTTGCTGCCGGGCAAAAAGTTCGGCGTAGTTCGCATATTTACGGAGCTGGTGTGTCATGTCAATGGCGGTAAAGTGTAACAAGTCGCTCCTCAACCTACCAATCCGCCCATCGACTTCGAGTTTGTCATGTGGATCGATTCCACCCCACTTGGCACGACCACGTTGCCAGAGCCGTGTTTGGCGGTCTGGATACCAATCGCCGTGTTTTATCCAACGCCCGCAAAACCAGGTACAACGTGGACAACTAAACGCGGCATATTTCTTGATTGTTCTAGCTTCCGAAATCGAATTAATTATTTCGTCCCGCAAAGGTTCTGACACTGCTTCATCTGCATCCAAGCTCAGTATCCAAGGCTGGGTAGCTTTGGCAGCAGCAGAGTTTTTCTGGGCAACATGACCTTTCCATGGTTCACGAAACACTTTGGCCCCATAACTTTCTCCTATGCGGTCTGTTCCATCGTCAACATCATCATTAATCACCACGATAATTTCGCTGGTCCAGCCGGCGACACTCTCCAGCGCTCGGCCGATACGGTGTGATTCGTTGCCGGCAATCATGCAAACAGAAACAGCAAGCCGTTTCATACTTGCTAGAGCCTAAGCCAGTACCAGTGCGCGGTAAATAAAAATGCCCTAACAGCGCTGTTCGGTTAAAGTTGCCGCAAGAACTCTGAACGAAAACTTTCGGGTGACACTTTGTGAAGCTGCATTTATGTTAAACGCAAAGAAGAGTGGACTCAAGGTGCGTTATGCCCGCCGTGCGAAGCAGAGTGGTAGACCTTAAAAAGTGAAAGCGAGGAAGTGTATGGGGGCTGTATCAATCATTTTTTCGCTAACTATCACGAAGCATTCGTAGAAGAAGCACTACGGTCGGTCCTCACCCAAACTTACCGTCCGCTGGAGATTATAGTTTCGGACGATCATTCTCCGGACGGTACATTTGACGTGATCAGGCGCATGCTTGCCGATTACAACGGACCACATAAGCTGATTGTGCGACAAAACAAGTCCGTTCCAGAGGCGAAAACACGACGAATATCTCATTACATCAGGCGAAAAATTTCAACCTACGATGCCTACGTAACGCTTTCGAGTGGCGACGCGGATGTGTTTGTACCTGCCATGAAACAACTCGCTATTAACGGTGGTAGCACTCTTCGCGGCATAAAGCTCTTCCTATTTGGCCGACGTGATTAAGGGTAGGGTTAGTTCGTTCCCGACTCCTACTTAACCCACCTTCCAAGGAAAGCTGGTAAAACAGCCCTGCATTTCTACGTTGCGTCCACAGACACAGCTTTGCGAAACAGGTCAATATAGTTTGAGACAACCGCTGTCACGTTAAATCTTTCACGGAAAAGCCGCTGACCCATAATTTTGAACTGTGTGTAGAGATCTACCTCGACCAAAACTCTTTTAATCGCATGCGCAAGCTGCACGGCGTTTCCCGGCTCAACCAGCAAACCATTAACTCCGTCTTTAATTAATTCTGGTATACCACCCACATTTGTGGCTACAACAGGCACACCACAGCCAAGCGCTTCAGGGATAACCTTTCCGAGTCCTTCACTCAGCGAGGGAACAACAAGGCAATCAAACGTTTTCATCACGCCCCAAGGAGGCGAGATCAGCCCAGTTAACGTGATCCGTGTCTTTACCGGTGACCGACCAACGTATTTTGCTAATTCTCCATGTGGATCTTGTCCTACGAGGTAAAGCTCGGCATCCACACCCTGATCCACAAGTATCTTTAGCGCGTCGACAACGTATTCCAAACCTTTGACTTTTCTATAATTAGCAATTGCACCGATCCGAAACCGAGCGCCACGCTTTGCCACGCTCGGGGGCGGCTCAATGGAATTAAACTCCGACTCCGAGTAACCAATCGCGGGAAACGTAACAATTCTGGCGTCGGCAATTCCGATTCGGCGTAGCGAGTCTGCCACAGCGTTAGACAGGCAATGGAACATATCGACCCACCTACTCTTAAAGATCAAAACATCGGATGGACTAAGCCAGTTAAAACGCCGAATTGCGCCACGATAAAAAATCAATTTCGCCCGCTTGTTTGGCATTTGAGCGAGAATACCTGCAAAACACTGGATTGCAGTCCCGCAATAGATAACTTCTGGCACAGTTTCAATAACGAGCTTTCTCACGTCTAACAGGCCTTTCAAGTCAAAGCGGCTTCGTAAAGGCAGATAACGCGTTTCTGCACCAGCAGCCTGCGCTTTTTCAACTCCAACGTCGCTGCTTGTATACACAAACACCGCGTTTATTCCCGCGGCTTTCATTGCTCCCGCAAGGTTGCAGTCGAATCCACGGGCTTTTGGTTGGATCAACAACACCTTCATGCACCTGCGACTGTTCTACCCAATTCGATGTTGAGATAAAAGCATGGAACCAAATATAGATTTCTGCATCTGAGCGTAGGTATGAGGTTTTCAGTCGGGCAGCCTTGAGTGAGATGACTTACCCAACTTGGCCGAGCAAGGCCAGCGCGTAGAACAGTTCAACAACCTCAACCTCAGACGGATGACCCGCTCCAATCGACTCACCCCCAATACTGCTGTGCAAGCTCCGATCAGCCGCGCCAAATCCCGAAAGCATTTGGTGTTACAGCACAGTAGCCGTGCCGCGCTGGAATCACCAGCAACTATAACCTAACCCTGCAGTTGTGGGATAAGACCGCCCGTCAGACTGCAGCAGCTCCAGAAACGCTTCCGCAACAAAGGCCGGTGTAAGGGCAATCGCCAAACCTGGTGCGCAGCGGACCGTCTCCGGCACATGCACAAAAACAAATCAGCTTCTGTTCGGTTGGATGCAGCTGGTCTTGGTTGGTAAAAACTCTGGAATAAAACGCAGGCTGGGCCATAATTTGTGGCTGGGAACAGATGTTCGCATTTCTGCACAACGTGTGGCGCTTGGCTAAGCCGTATCGGGCGCGACTGCTATTGGGTGTGATATGCGGCATTATTGCCGGGTTGATCGAGCCGTTACTGGTGGCAAACGTCACGTTTGTTTACAGCCTAATTTTTCCTTCAGCTCAAGCCACACCGCTGCAGGAACACCTCCGTAGTGCACCTGTCTGGATCCAAAACTGGCTATTTGCAGCCGAACGCGCTCTTGTGACTGGCGTACGCGAGCACCCTTGGGCCGTGGCGGCTCTGGTCGGCACAATCCCAGCCGTGATTTTCCTGCGCGGATTTTTCGGGTACCTGAACACGTATCTTTTGCACTGGGTGGCGATCCGGGCTGTGACAGACCTGCGTGTGCGGTTGTTCGCGCATCTATTGGATATGAGCGCCGGCTTTTACAGCCGCGCAAAGACAGGCGAGCTGATCTCGCGCGTGATGAGCGACACACAGTCGCTGCAGTACATCCTGAGCAATGTAACAACCGTGATCGTCAAAGACCCAGTCACGCTTGCAGGTCTGCTCGGTTACCTGCTGTGGCAACAACCAAAACTGACGCTCATTTCGCTGGTCGTTTTACCGATCTGCATGGTGCCGGTTTATGTGTACGGCCGAAAAGTCCGCTCATCAAGCCGCGCCATGCAAAAACATGCCGCTGAAATGACGCAGGTTATGTCCGAGGCATTCAGCGGCGACCGCATAATCAAAGCTTACAACCTGGAAAGCACTGTGGCCGAGCAGTTCCGTTCCACTGCGCACAAGTTCATCAGCCAATTCATGCGTATCGTGCGTTCTGGCGAGATACCCGGACCGCTCTTGGAATTCGTTGGTGCAATCGGCGTTGCGCTTGTACTGCTGTATCTTGCTTTCAGCAGTGGCAAACGGCCCGACTCTGCGGACTTCCTCGCCGTTGTGATGTCGATCATGCTTATGTACCGTCCATTGAAGAACTTAACCCGTCTTTACACACACATCGAGCAGGGCCGAGCCGCCAGCGCGCGTGTGTTCGAGCTTTTATCGTTGCAGGATAGGTTACCCGAGCCTGCGCATCCCAAGCCGCTCCGGGCTGCCGGTGCGGACATTCAGTTCGACAAAGTGGAGTTCGCGTATGACGACAAGCTGGTGCTGCGGGGGATTGACCTCACCATTAAGGCAGGTCAACTGGTTGCATTTGTGGGGGCAAGCGGTGCGGGTAAAACCACACTGACAAATCTACTGTTGCGGTTCTATGACCCGACCCGAGGCGCGGTGCGAATCGGCGGCACGGACATCCGCGAGGTTTCCACCCGAGACCTGCGCAGTCAGATCGCCGTCGTCACACAGGAAGCCATCCTGTTCAATGACACCATTCGCCGCAATATCGAGCTGGGCCGACCCGGTGCAACAGATGAGGAGATCATTGCCGCAGCCAAGTACGCACACGCACACGAGTTCATCATGGCAAACCCGGATGGGTACGACACCTTAATCGGCGAACGCGGCGTGGCGCTTTCCGGTGGCCAACGCCAACGCATTGCAATTGCGCGTGCTCTGTTGAAAAACGCCCCAATACTCATTCTGGATGAAGCCACAAGCGCACTCGATTCTGAAAGCGAACGCGCTGTGCAGGCTGCGCTCGAGGAACTGATGCGCGGACGCACGACAATTTGCATCGCACACAGGCTTTCGACCGTGCAGCGCGCAGACATGATCGTTGTCCTCGATCAGGGGCGTGTGGTGGAGACGGGGTGCCATGTCGAACTGATGGCGCGGAACGGTGTGTACAAGCGCCTGTACGAAAGCCAGCTCCTGGGCTGAAAGCGTGGTTCCAGCAAACGAGCTTTCGCTTTTGCAGTTTTCGCCTTCCGTACGCCGTGAACCAGGTTGCACCGGGTCGCATTAGGTTACCCACCTACCCATAGTCGGCTCCTAGTCCGGCAGGATATGCCCCATAGCTGGCATGAGCTGTGGAACAAAATGGTACCAGTGCTGCCCCCACACACCACGGCAAGACCCTGCCGACCGCTGGGCAAAGGTTGCCACCGCACGTCGGTAACAAGTCGCCAGCTGACAACCATTCTGTCCAGAAGGCTAATCCCAGTCGTTCTGGTGAACCCGGCTCGGTACCGGCCTCGGTCGGGGGTGAATTAGTGCTCACCCATCGGTTGAGCTTCCCAACCTCAAACTAGAACCGAGTTTTTCTCTTTGAGCGACGGCACTTCCTTGCGCGATTGCACAACTGCGTCAACCAATCCGTATGCCCTGGCCTCCTCGGCTGACATGTAAAAATCGCGGTCTGTATCCTTGGCGATTTCCTCGACGGTTTTGTTGGTGTGAAACGCCAAAATCTCGTTCAATCTGTCTTTCAGCCGCAGGATTTCCTTGGCTTGAATACTTATGTCTGTAGCTGCGCCCTGGACACCGCCCCATGGCTGGTGAATCATTATACGCGCGTTCGGCAAAGCGTATCGTTTGCCCTTTGTGCCGGCAGCAAGCAAAACCGCGCCCATGCTGGATGCCTGGCCGATGCAGTACGTGTTCACGTCGCACGTGACAAACTGTAGCGTATCGTAAATCGCTAGCCCGGCCGTTACACTGCCACCTGGACAATTGATGTACAGATGGATGTCTTTCTTGGGATCGGTCATCTGCAGAAACAATAGTTGCGCAATCACCAGGTTCGACACCGTATCATCAATCGGTGTGCCAAGGAAAATGATACGGTCAACAAGCAAACGCGAATAAATGTCATATCCGCGCTCGCCGCGCCCGGTCTGCTCAACAACCATTGGAACAAGTAAACCATTCATTGCTAGTGCACCTGAAAACAGTTTTCGCAATAAATAAACTGCGCACATCGCCAAAGTCAAGCTCGCTGCCAGGCTGTAAGGTATCTGTTTGCCAAAAGCCCTATTTTTGCCATGAATATTGCGAATGTAACTTGCAGTTGAACATATTGGGTTGCCGGCGCGGGATACGGTCGCACTAAAAGACTGGTATCTGAGGGTCATAAGCGCCGAGGTGCTTTACACTGACAATCAAACGCCACCTGCGTTTATCTTGCGGTTGTCTGGCAACACGATAATTGAGATTTACCAAGCCAACTCAAGTGTGCCGCAAACAGCAGATAACAAACTCGCAGTGGGGGACGACACCTGGCACTGCGCCTGGACTCGATTGCCGCTGCTAACACAGAGTTAGAGCGGCGTGGGGTGGTCTTTGCCGGGCTGGTCAGACCCGCCGTTGGTGGGGGCAAGCTGCTGTTCTTTTCTGACCTGGAGGGTAATCTCCTGCATCTTGTTGAGCGGCTGGGCGGGCTAATATTTAATAACCAGTATTGATACCGTGCCAAACAGGCGTTTCGCGCATCTTGTTACGTACGTTTTTTATTTCTGGGCAATAATACGTGCCCAGATTAGCTTGAATGCGCTTGCAAAGTCCTGTGGCCGGTCTGCAACCCAGCGTGTTACTACCGCAGAGTCAAACCAGTCGCCGGACTCGACCTCGTGCGGATTGGGCTTAATCGGTCCGTTGTGCTCGCAGCGGTACACCCAGACAAATTCGTTGTCCGTTTCTGGACATGCGTGCAACTTGAACAAGCGTTTCGGTGGTGTAGCGACTCTGATGCCCAGCTCCTCGGCCAACTCGCGCACGGCTGCCGTGTCATAATCTTCACCTGCATCAACGTGGCCAGAAGCGGAGCTGTCCCACAGGCCTGGCTGACGGTCCTTGGTGCGCGCACGCTTCTGAAGGAAGACTTGACCGCGCGAATTGAACACGAGCATATGCACCGCTCGGTGCAACAGCCCGAGCTGGTGCACAACCGCACGCGGCTTGCGGTCAATCACTTCATCGGCTGCATTTACTACATCGAAAAATTCTCTTGGGCTACTCATTCGGTTTTTTTGTGTCACTCAGCATGCGGGTTAGTTGGACGAACTGCTCCAGACTCACCTGTTCGGCTCGAATTGTGCGGTCGAGTCCAACCTTTTTGAACGTGGGGGCGAGTTTTTCCTCAGACCAATCCTTTGTGAGCAGTTTGAACATCATCTTGCGTCGTTGTGAAAAAGCGCGTTTTACAAGCTCTACAAACATGGTCCGGTCTGTGCGCAACAACAGAGGCGGCTCTCGCCGCTGCAGCACAACACAAGCCGAGTCAACCTGGGGCTGTGGAAAAAAACAACTGGCCGGTATTTTAAACATTCTGCACGCCATGTAACTTAGCCCAACAAGCAAACTCAGCAAGCCGTACTGTGGGGTGGAAGGCACTGCCAAAAGCCGTTGGGCAACTTCAAATTGAACCGTCACAACGAGCCGGCTCGGGCCATTCTCGAGCTGCGCAAGCTCGACTAAAATCGGCGATGCAACCGAGAAGGGGAGATTCGACACGAGTTTCCACCGACGCCAGTCACACCGTTTGTTCCTGAAAAACTCGAGCGCGTCGCTGTGTATTAACGTCAATTGATGTGTGGCCGGTTCAATGGCTTCTTTTGATTGGTTGGCAGTGTCGAAGCACGTTGATGCAGCATTTTGTGGATCTACAACGACCGACACGTTGAACCGTTGCTCGAGCAGGCGCGTTAAGCGCGCGTCTTTCTCGATGGCCAACACCGTGCCTGCACGGGCCAACAACAGTTCGGTTAATTGGCCGAGACCAGGACCGATTTCGATTACTTTGTCGCGTCGGGTCAATTCAGCCGCCTCGACAATCTGCCGTAGCTGGTTTTTGTCGTGGAGAAAATTTTGGCCCAGCGATTTCGTGAGCCAGATGCCATTTTTAGATAGCAATTGACGGATCTCAGTTATTGTCATGAGGTCGCTGTACAGGTGAGCCGTTGAATCGTTGAACCGTTAAACTGCGTAGAAACTCGGGGTGGCCCCGGAATAGTTGAACCGGCTCTAGGGGTGTAATGGTTCAACCGTTTAACAAAGTCGCATCGGGCAAGGTTCATAGCGCTTTTAACACCTCCGCAAGCATCTCGATCGCTCTCGCCAACTGCGCCTCCGAAATTATAAGTGGCGGGGTCATTGTGATCACGTTGCTGAAATTGCCTTCAGGCAAAAGAATGAACCCTCGATGCAGCATGGTTTTTACTGCGCCCAGCGCAGCGTCTGTGGCTGGTGTTCCGTCTAGGAGCCGTAGCTCGATCCCGATCATCAAACCTAGGCCACGTACTTCGACCTGAATTGCCCGGGGACAAATGTGTTTTCTGAGTTTTTCAAGAGCGAACTTACCGAGCGCCGCACTTCGGGTGGGTAATTTATGGCGTCTGATTTCGTTAATTTGAGCCAGGGCCATCGCGCAACCGACCGGGTGCCCGAGAAATGTGCTGGTGTGGATCGCCTCGCCGGTCGAGGCCGGCCAAGCTGCGTCCATTATGTCTGCGCGCCCGACACAGGCCGACAGCGGGAACCCGCCCGTCAACGCTTTACCGAGGCAAATGAGGTCCGGCACAACCCCCTCATGTTCACATGCAAACCATTTGCCTGTGCGCCCGAACCCGGTGTAAATCTCGTCCAAAATAAGCAGAGCACCGTGCGCATCACAAAGCCGACGCAGCAGCCTTAAAAATCCGTGCGGCGGCACGTTTATACCGCCCCGGCCCTGCACAGGCTCGACCAAAACCGCGCCGATTTGTCTCTGTCTAAAAAGCCGTTCGAGCTTACATTCCAGGTCTCGGAGCAAAACTTCGGGGTGAATGTGAGTTTTATGCGGGTGCTTATTGTGCTGTAAAACCGGCTCGTGCAAGGTTGGGAAAGGCACAAAATACCCAAACTGCCGCAGTTGCGGTTTAAACGGTGTACGGAAAAAATTGCGTTCGGTCACGTTAAGCGCGCCGTAGCCGAGGCCGTGATATGCCCCTTTGAACGCGAGCACGCCAGGTTTACCTGTGGCAAGCATTGCGGTTTTAAGTGCAGCTTCCACAGCTTCAAACCCTGAATTACAAAAAATGGTTTTGGCGCGGATATGGGTAGAAGTGTCGCGATGTCGAGGTGCCAAACAGCCCGATAGCTTGTGCCACCGCTCAAATGTTGTCCGACTTAACTCGCGCGCAAGTTCGGCTTTGCACGGGTGCGGATGCACGTCGCCCATCGCATGCAACAACTCGGCCATTTGGCGTTGCGCAGCATGAACCACGCGTGGATTTGCGTGACCGGCTGCAGCCACACCAAATGCCGCCGTTAGGTCAAGGTACCGGTTGCCTTCAACGTCCCACACGTGTACGCCGCGTGCGCGTTGCCATACGATCGGCCACGACCCATCCGGCTCGATGTACGTGACGTTCCGGGACTCGAACTCGCGCAGTAGTTGGAGGACAGACTCTGTTTTAGAGGCCATTCGCGTTTTTACTGTGTTATGGTTCAACGGTCTCTTTTGTCTTCGAGCTACGCAATTTCGTGCGCTGGGTTCAATACAAAACCGCAGCAGGTGCAGCCTGATAAGCTGTTAGCAGCGCTTCCGCACCTGCCCATGCAAGACGAGAAATCGCAAATTTGAAAATGCTTATACACCGCGCAGTTCGGTCGGCCAGATTACTTTGTGCAACTGTACCTGAAACCGCACTGGCAGCGCGTCTGCCACGATACGCTCGGCTAACTGGCGCTGCGAGATCGGTACGTGCCCCGGGGGTACAGGTTTCAAGGAGCTAACGCCCTCGCGCGGCCCGAGCGGATGCGCCCAACTGAACAGCACGGTGCACCGCTGCGCAAGCGCGTGCACATTAACTTGCTGTTTTGCCCATTCATAATCCTGCACTGTTGCTATGACAAACTTTACTTCGTCAGAGCGCCTCAAGTGCGCAATGTTCGCCCAGCGGTTTTGGTGTGCTTCGCCGCTACTTGGACATTTGATGTCCATTATCTTGCGGACACGTGTGTCCACACGTGCGATGTCGTGTGCACCGTTTGTCTCCAGCAAAACGATAAAACCGTCGTCGCACAATCGTTTCATCAGGCGCAGCGAGCCGCGCTGAAGTAACGGTTCGCCCCCAGTTAGCTCGACCAATGGCAGCCTGAGCCGGCCCGACTTGGCCCGGTTGAGCCGAAACGGCTCGGCCAGCCGGAGTACATGTGCGCGAATTTCGGCCAGAGACATCTTTCGCCCGCCACTGAACGCGTATGCAGTGTCGCAGTACGAGCAGCGCAAGTTGCACCCTGTCAGCCGAATAAACACGCACGGCAAACCGGCGTATGTGCTTTCGCCCTGCAGACTCAAGAATATCTCGCTGACAACGAACTGGGTGTCCATTTGGTGAGTGAGGATACAGCTTTTTTTATCGCGAGTGAATTGTGTTTACGTTCTTAAACCGTGTGACCACTTCGCGCTGTGCAAATACCGGCGGGTCAAAGGTACGTCCTTGTGATGTTGAACGTGGCGTTTTGGGCAAATATTCGCGCGATCACGAAACAGTTACGGCCACCGCCATTTGCAAAGTGATTTGAGATTGAACTTTGTGCGCACGCACGGTATAGGTGACGTACAAACACGAGTTGGCCGCGCCAAAAGTTGTAGTTTGCGCGTGGTAATCAACTGAAATAGCCGTTCGAACAACCAAGAAATACCTGTGGTTGTCTATGCCTGTGTACGAATACGAGTGCACTAAATGCGGCAAAAAATTCAGCCAGACAGAACGCATGAGCGAGCACGGCAAGAAAAAGATCCGTTGCCCAAAATGCAGCTCGGATAAGGTTGTGCAGCGCGTTAGCACCTTCTTCGCCATTACGTCGAAAAAGAGTTGAGGTTTGCAGCTACAGCCAGCGCAGGAAAACATCATTCTCTGTTGACAGCAGAAGCGAAGTGTTGGGCTTTCTATGCTGGGCCACAGAGCCTGGGCTCACGCAACCTGGGCGCAATAACCCAGCGCAGATTAAGCTGCCCCAGGCTTAATCGCTCGGCGAGGCGGTGTCTTGCGGTTCTTGTCTGCGGTGGGTACAGATGCCGCGCTTCGATTCAGAAATGAACTCGAGCATAAGCTTTGCCGAGGGTGCATGAAACTGCTCGCGTGCAATCGCAAGTGCGGTACTTAGATTTCGCCCTTCGCGAAACAGCACTCTGTACAGCCGTTTCAGCTCCAGTCGTTCTTCAGCGGGTACGCCAGCCCGGCGCAGACCGACGATGTTCAGTCCGCAAATCTCGTTTTCACGAACCGCAACAGTGAATGGTGGTAAGTCTTTGCTGATAGCCGCACCGCCTTGCATCATGGCCAGGGTGCCGACCCGAGTGAACTGGTGCACAAGACAGTTGCCGGAAATAAATGCGCGGTCATGCACAATTGCATGGCCGGCCAACAGCGCGCCCCCTGCCAGGATCACGTGATTGCCAATTACGCAATTGTGTGCAACGTGACTGTGCTGCATAAGGAAATTGTTTGCCCCCAGCACGGTTTCCTCCTCGGGCTTGTTAGACCTGTGCACAGTTACGTGTTCGCGGAACACGTTATCGTCGCCTATGCGCAGTCTGGTCGGTTCACCCTTGTATTTGAGGTCTTGGGGCGCATCCCCGATCACGCACCCGGCATGGAATCGGTTCCGCGCGCCGATGACAGTTTGACCGGTGATGTACACATACGGCCCGATCACGCAGTCGGGCCCAATTACAACCCCGGAGTCGATCACCGCGTACGGCCCGACTGTCACACTCGGGTCAAGCACAGCTTTCGGGTGCACTACTGCTGTCGGATGAATCATCTGCGTTTAGTGTGGTGAGAATGAACGATTGCATCGAGTTTTGTTAACTGAAATAGCCAAGTTCACGCAGCGAAACGTAATCTTGCTGTCGCTCGGTGCTTGGCTGGCCGATGATGATATGATCGAGCACCTCGATCCTGAGCAGTTGGCCGGCTCGGATTAACTCGCGTGTGATCTTGATGTCCGCTTCGCTCGGCGTGGGGTCACCGCTCGGGTGGTTATGCACAAACACCACCGAAGCTGCATTCGCCGCGATTGCAGCCCGAAATACCTCGCGCGGATGCACAAGTAACGTGTCAAGTGTGCCCGTAGCAATTTCTTCGCACCGGATGAGGCGATTCCGCCTGTTCAACAGTAACACTTGAAATGTCTCGACAGGTTTGAGCCAGTTCTTGGCGCGCAGTAACCTCACGACTTCTTTGGGATGATTAAGCTCAGGTGAGTCATACCTGATTTCCTCGGCAATTTTTTGGGCAAGCTTAAAAGCTGCCACAAGCGTGACCGCTTTGTCGCGGCCGACACCTTTGACGACTCTCAGGTCATCAACCGTGGCACGAGCAAGCGCATGAAGCGAGCCGAACTTTGCCAGCAGTTCACGCCCTACATCAACCGCAGTTTTGCCCTTGTAACCAGCACGCAACAGAATCGCCAGTAGCTCTGCGTTACTCAGCGCGTCCGGCCCGTGTGCGATTAACCGCTCGCGCGGGCGTTCACTCAGTGGCTGGTCTTTTAGGCGCATGCTCACACTCACAGCGCCGGACAGATTATCACCCTGACCTGTTGATGCAAAGGCTCCAAAAAACCTACCCCGTGCCAGCGCGCACAGTGTGAGCACGGCATGGGATCAACTTTTTTGTGGGTCGGCCTGGAACTCTTGGACGATGAACGGCTCGAACTCAGCACGCAGATGCGGCGGAATACGCGCCTTGAACCGCGCGGTTTTGCCGCAGTATCGCGCAGCGACGACCTGGCCGACCTGGTGCAACCGTGCAATTACACTTGCATGCTCGTGTGGCACTGCCAATAGCACGAATTGCCGCGGCGGACGCAATTGCCCAGCCAGCTCATCCAGTAATGCAGATATGCCATCGCCAGTCTTGGCCGAAACTGCCACTGCATTCGGGAACCGTTCTCGGACACGCGTCCAGACGCCATTGCCGTTTAGCTTGTCAATCTTGTTCAGTACTAGCACGGTCGGTTTTGCGTCTGCACCGATCTCTTTGAGCACTGTATTGACGGCTTCGATCTGTTCTTCGGCCTGTGGATGACTGATGTCAACCACGTGAACCAGCAGGTCCGATTGCACGACTTCTTCCAAGGTCGCCTTGAACGCCTTGACCAACTGGTGCGGCAACTTGCGAATGAACCCGACCGTGTCGGTCAACAGCACAAACTGGTTCGTCGGCAAGCGCACCTTGCGCGTTGTCGGGTCCAACGTCGCAAACAACCTGTCGTCAGCATACACGTTTGCGCCGGTAAGCGCGTTCAAGAGCGTTGATTTGCCCGCGTTGGTGTAGCCCACAATCGAGGCCAACGGCATGTGATTGCGCTGACGCGCGCTGCGCTGAATTGCGCGGTGTTTCTGGACAATCTCAAGCTCACGTTCAATCCGCGCGATGCGTTCCTGGACACGGCGCCGGTCCATCTCAAGCTGGGACTCGCCCTCGCCGCCCCGCACACCAATGCCGCCCGCCTGACGCGACAAGTGCCCCCAGTACCGCGTCAAACGCGGCAACAGATGCTGCAGTTGCGCAAGCTCGACCTGCAACTTGCCTTCGCGCGTGCGAGCCCGTTGCGCGAATATGTCCAGGATCAAATCCGTGCGGTCCAGTACCTTGCAATTGAAAATCTTCTCGAGGTTACGCGTTTGTGCAGGCGTAAGTTCATCGTCAAAGATTACAGTGTCTGCCTGCAGCGTGCGGCACTGCTTGGCAAACTCGACGGCCTTACCGCTGCCGATAAACGTGCTTGCATTGGGCGCATCGAGCCGTTGTATGCCGCTGCCGACAACTTCACCGCCTGCACTGGCGGTTAACTGGGCAAGTTCATCAAGCGAATCGCGCGTCTGCCAGCCGCTGCGGCCTTTTAGCTCGATGCCGATTAAAAAGACGCGTTCAGGTCGTGTATTTCTAGTCTCGATGAGCGCTTTCAACCTTACAAAATCTTAACCGCAATCAACAATAGCACAATTTCTGCCAGCGAAAAGCGTTTTTTTAACCGCCTTACGAAAGCAACCTACTGACTTTGGTGGGAACCGCAGTCAGGTTTAAGCCTGAGCTACGGCGCGGCTTTTGAGCTGGTTAGCTCCTGCTGTAACGCAGTATCGGCTTGCAACGCTTTCGATCGCATTTTTGCCTTGTGCTCATGCAAACGGCGGCGTAGTTGCTGATCGTTCAAGGCCAGGATTTGCAAAGCCAGCAGGGCGGCGTTCCGGCCATTCCCAATGGCCACAGTGGCCACAGGAACACCGGCCGGCATTTGCACAATTGAAAGCAGCGAGTCCAAGCCTTTGAGCGATTTGCTCTCCACCGGCACGCCAATCACCGGCAGCACCGTGTGACTTGCAACCATGCCTGGCAAATGTGCCGCCCCGCCGGCGCCGGCAATGATGACCTTCAGGCCGCGCGCTGCAGCAGTGCGACCATACTCAGCCATTTCCAGCGGTGTGCGATGCGCTGAGACCACGTGCGCCTCGTATGGCACGCCAAACTCTTCGCAGGTTTCGGCGGCAACCTTCATAGTCGGCCAGTCTGAATCGCTGCCCATGATGATGCCGACCAAGGGCTTTCGAGTCCGCTGCTTTGGGTTTGAACTTGGATTCTTGTTTTTCATTTGAGTCACATTCTTCATTTTGCCAACCCGAATCGTATGCAATCGGCGGCACGTCGGGCCGTCGCCAGTGCCTCTTCGAGTGTGGCACCAAGCGCAGTGACGTGGCCCATCTTGCGGCCTTTGCCACTGCGGGTTTTGCCGTAAATATGAACATGTGCGCCTTGCACACGCAAGGCGTCCGTCAGACCTTGCGGTGTTCCCGGCCCTTCGGCTGTACCCAGCAGGTTGACCATGACAGCGGCCGGGGTACGCAGCGCGGGCGAACCAAGCGGCCAGCCGAGCACGGCGCGGACATGATTTTCAAATTGCGAGCATACGCAGGCTTCGATTGTGTAATGGCCGGTGTTGTGCACCCGCGGTGCAATTTCGTTAATCAACAACTCACCGTCCGCACGCAAAAACAGTTCCAGCCCCATAGTACCGACGATGCCGATGACCGCAGCGGTCCGGCGGGCCAATTCGCCGGCGCGCGCAGCGATTTCAGCCGGGATCGGTGCTGGTGTTTTTGTCACGTGACAGATGTGATTGCGATTGATTGTTTCGGTGACGGGGTAAAGGACGGTTTCGCCGTCTTGTCCGCGGGTGACGATGTCGGCCAGCTCCATTTTGAAATGACAAAATTCCTCGACGTAAAGCGGGTGCCGGTCGCCATTGAGCTGTTGCCATGCGGTCTCGACGTCGTCCGGCGTGTGCAAAGTTGCATTACCCTTGCCGTCGTAGCCGAGTTTGCGCCGCTTGAGCACGAGCGGCCAGCCAAATTGCGCGGCGGCGGCGTGTACTGCCGTTCGGTTAGGTGCATCCGCGAAGCGTGGCACGGGCAGACCAGCACCTGCGAGCGTCTGTTTTTGGATGAGTTTGTCTTGAATGAGCCGCATCGTGGCAGAAGACGGCCAGAGTTTGTGCCCGTGCTGCTCTAAAACAGCCAACGCGCCGCTGTCCACAAACTCATTTTCCAGTGTGACAACATCCGCCAAAGACGCCAGTTCGAGCAACGACTCCGGGTTGTTCCAATCGCCGGTGAGCGTGCGAGTAGCAAGGCTGCAGGCCGGGAAATCGGCCTGCCGCTCCAGGATAACTACCTGGCAACCGAGTTGTGCTGCGGCTTGGGCCGTCATTTTGGCCAGTTGTCCGCCGCCAATGATGCCCAAGGTGATCATGTTCTGTAATCAAGATGGCAAACGGCAGATAAGCCGGATGAACGCAGACACCCTGCGTTTTGGTACGGCGCACACAAACGCAAGCGGTCTCCCATGAGCGTGCCATTGCGGCCCAAGAAAACCACCCGGACAATGCCGTTTACAGTTACCATGGTCCTCATAGTGCCCGGAAGTGCACAAATCGTTTCATTTGTTCAGGTCCATTCTCGATGTTGGCTATGCTGGTGGCATGGCTGATGCAAATGCAATCGTTTGCCGCCGAAGCCAATCCCCAGCACAGCAGCCACTTTTTCTGGTGCAAAAACCTACTGCAGAACTCGGCGGATTTGAAGCCAGTTTTGGAAATGTTTGGCAACAGATATAAACGCGCCCTTGGCGTTCATCCAACTGACGCACCGAATTGAGTTGAGTCTTTGCCAGCCAATACCCAGCGGCGCTTGTCGAACTCAGCCAGCCAACCCGCAAGATGCTCTTGCAGCCAGGTAACCATCAGCCAACGCGCTTTTTTGCGCGAAACTGGTCGGGTTGTTGGTGCTGTGGCTCTGGATGGCGTCAATCGCCGGCGTAAGTGATGGCAAGAATGACGCGGTGCTTTGTGAGATGATGTAGTTCTTAATGTATTGGTTGGTTGTTGTGGTTTGGTTTGGTCCGGCAAAAACCATGCGGAGACCGAGCCGCGGCAGTTCGAACGCAGTATTCAGAGTTTGACGTAACCAAAAACCGGGTGCACAAGCGTATGTTGTTTTTCAATACCAAGTTCATCACTTTTTTGTTTTCGATGGTCATCGCGTCGGGGGCGTTACTGTGGCACGCGACGTCGCCTCCGCTTTCGGGCTGCTCAGGTAGCGGAACAGGTCCGACTCGGTGGACAACAGCAGGGTGCTGCGCCGGCCCAAGAACTGTTCGTAAGCGCGGAGGCTGCGGGTAAAGGTGTAGAACTCGGGGTCTTTGCCGTAGGCCGCCGCGTAAATGGCTGTGGCTGTGGCGTCGCCGTCGCCGCGCAGTTTCTCGGCGTCCTGCCTGGCTGTGGCCAAGACGATGGTCCGCTGTTTGTCTGTCTCGGCCCTGAGCTTGGCCGATTCCTCCTCGCCCTCACTGCGGTAGCGTTTGCCTTCGCGCTCGCGCTCGGCCTGCATCCGCTGGAAGACGCTGGTCTGCACTTCGCCGGGCAGGTCGGCACGTTTGATGCCCACGTCCACCACCTCGATGCCGAACTCGCGCGCCTTCTCTCGCACACTTCTGGCCATGTTGTCCATGATAGTTTCGCGTTTTGGGCCGATTACTACCCCAAACTCGTGGCTGGCCACTTCGCGCCGGAGTTCCGAGAAGACCAGGTCGTCGAGCCGGGCGCGGGCGCCGGATTCGTCGCGCACGGTCTTGAAGAACTGGAGCGGGTCGGCGATGCGCCAGCGGGTGATGGGATCGGCCACCAGCCGCTTCTTGTCCTGTGCGAGGTATTCCGCCTTAGAGGCGTCGCTGGCCAAGATGCGGCGCTCGAAGCGGTGTACGGTTTGCACGAAGGGCGTTTTGAAAGCCAGACCCGGTTCCTGGATGCTGCGTTTGTATTCGCCGAACTGGGTGATGATGACCTGCCCGGTTTCATTGACCGTGAAGAATATCTGGCGCGTCACGATGCTGACCAACCACGGTCACGATCAAACCGCTGAGACTCAAGAGTCTTGATTTAAAGATTTGTGTTTCAGATTTAATGTTTTTACTCACGGCTTGTGCAACCGATAGAACCGGTTGCCAACCGGCGGATTCACTATGATGAACCGGTTGGTGCCGTCGTCTTGAATCGGCTCAGGCGGCGTCACCCAGTTCGTCGTGTTCAGGTCGGTGTTCTGCCGAAGCACCCAGCCAGCCGAAGGCGACGGCCACCACACCATCACAGTGTTGGTTGCGGTAAGCCGCACACTTAACACTGGCGCCCCGGGCTCTTGAACGGCGGTGATTGCCCAAAAGCCGCCGGTCAGCGCGAAGCTGCCACCCGTCATGGTCGGCCCGGCATCCGGCTGGCCAATGGTGCCGCTGAGGATATAGACCCCGCCCGTGCTCGTGCCCCCGCCGCCGTCAACCGTCCACCAGTCAATCGAAAAGCTCTGTCCCCAGGCCCGAAGGCAAAAGGCAGCTAGCAGAAGGCAGAGGGCAACGGTGAATGACGAATGACGAATGACAAATGACGAATGACTGGGAAAGCCGTGGAAGCGGGATAAATCCCGCGCTCCGAGAGGCCGCCGGGTTTTGGACTGCGTAGCTTGAGCAAGGTAGGGCCGCACCGCCGGGGCGACCGTGTTTGCCGTCTCTGCCAGGTGTTGCGAAGGGTTGCGATAGGCAGGTTGCCCGCCGCCAACGGCTGGTAGCCCGTGCCACCGGTAGGGACACTTCGCCGAGGTGTTCGCTTGCCCGGACGCATGAGGCCATGCGTCCCTACCACGGAATGATCTGGGTAGGGTCGCCTCGCCGAGGCGACCGCGTCTCGGATGCGCAGGGATGCGCGTCTCTACCAACGAACCAAGTTCCCAACTTCGGGCTTGTTTCGGATTTCGAGAATCGGGTTTCGGATTTTCACTCACGGCTTGTGCAGCCGATAAAACCTGTTGCCCACGATCGGATTCACAATCACGGATTTCTTTCATTTCACTTAGTTCTTTCATTTCGCTTGGCAGTCGCAAACCGTTTGCGGATGAATTTCTCGATTTCCACTGCGATGAAGCCGGGGAACAGCCCCAGCCCGACGATCAACCACCACTCGGCCGGGAAGGCCGCCGTGCGGAAGACCGTTTGTAGGAAAGGCACATAAACGATTAACAACTGGCAGCCGATGGTCAATCCCATGCCCAGCAATACCCATTTGTTCGAGAACGGACTGAAGGTGAACGCAGAGTCGTAAATGCTCCGCGCGGTGGCCAGGAAGCCCAGGTGCAACAACTGGATCGAGATAAACGCCGCCGTTTGCGCCTGAGTTAGTTGCAGCTTTTGGGTGTCAGTCAACAACTGGGCGTTCACTTCACCTGCCGCCGCCATTTCGGCAATGACAGGTGCGCCGAAGTAGTAGTAGGTGGCAAAGCCGGTCAGTGCCATGATGATTGACACCAGGCCCACCCGCTCGAAGAAGAGCCGGTTGGCGATGCGTTCATTGGGGTCGCGCGGCGGGGCGTTGAGCAGCCCTTTTTCTTTCGGCTCCATCATTAGCGGCAGCGTCAGGAACACCGAGTCGGCCAGGTTGACCCACAGGATGTGAATGGGCTCGAGCGGCAGCCGGATGGAAAACAGCGCCACCAGCGGCGCGAGGAAGATCGCGCCCATGATGAGCAGGGCCTGGCCACCATTGGTCGGCAGCGTGTAAAGCACGGCTTTCTGGAAGTTCTTCCAAGCGTGTCGGCCTTCCTCGACCGCCGCCACGATGCTGGCGAAATTGTCGTCGGCCAGCACCATGTCGGCGGCTTCCTTGCTGACTTCAGTGCCGGTGATTCCCATGGCGATGCCGATGTCGGCGGCCTTGAGCGCAGGTGCGTCGTTCACACCGTCGCCGGTCATAGCCACGATGTGCCCGCGCTTCTGCAATTGCTGAGCGATGCGCAGCTTGTGCTCGGGCGCGCTGCGGGCATAGACCGAGACGTGGTCCACTGCCTCGTAGAGTTGCTCGTCGCTCATGCGCGCGAGCTCTTCACCAGTAAGGACGCCGTCGCTCTCGCCGATGATACCGATCTGGCGTGCTATGGCGCGGGCTGTGACGGCGTGGTCGCCGGTGATCATCACCACGCGGATGCCGGCGGTTTTGCATTGTTTAACAGCCTCGATGACCTCTTGCCGGGGCGGGTCAATCATACCTGCCAGGCCAAGGAAGCTCAGCCCATTGAGGTCGTCGGGGCTGATGCTGGTCTGGGTTTTGGGGACGCGTTTGCATGCCATGCCCAACACGCGCAAGGCTTCGCGGGCCATGTCCTCGGCTTCGGCAAGGATAACTTCACGGCGCAGGGCCACGAGCTTGCCGGCAACCATTTCAGTGCTGCACATCGCCAGGACAGCCTCTGGCGACCCTTTGACGAAAATGATGTTGTGATCGTTGTTTTCGTGCAACGTGGCCATGTAACGGTTCTCGGACTCGAATGGGATCTCGTCCAGCTTTGGCGCGTGCTCGCTCAGGCGCGCCTTGGCCGCCGCCACAACTAGTGCACCTTCCGTGGGATCGCCCACGATGCTAAAGCGACCCGAGTTTTCCTGGAGCACAGCGTGGTTGCACCAGGCTGCGGCGCGCAGCGTCTCGAGCAATTCAAGGGGTTCGGCGGCTACATCAACTGGTTTGCCGTCGCGCATGAACTCGCCTTTCGGCTCGTAGCCCGCGCCGGTGACGCGGTAGCGGCGGCCGCCGGCGAACAGCCGCACGACGGTCATTTCGTTGCGTGTGAGCGTGCCGGTTTTGTCGGAGCAAATCACCGTGGCGCAGCCGAGGGTTTCGGCAGCCGGCAGTTTGCGGATGAGGGCGTGACGTTTGGCCATGGCAGTGGAAGCCAGCGCCAGGATGGCGACCACAATGGCCGGGAGCATCTCCGGGATGGCGGCGACGGCGAGGGCGACCGAGGCGAGGAAGGAATAGCCCACAGGGAACTTGAAAAACACGCCCAGGACGAAGTTGATACCGGCGATGATAAGAATGGCGATGATGAGGAAGCGGGTGAACTCGTTGATCTTGCGCGTGAGCGGGGTGACGATCTTGGTCGTTTCCTTCATCATCTCGGCGATTTTGCCGAACTCGGTGTGTCGGCCGGTGCTGGTTACGACGCCGATGCCTGAGCCGCGTGTGATGAACGTGCCGCTGAAGGCCATGTTCCGCTGGTCGCCCGGGCCGAGGTGCTCCTTGTGGATCGGCTCGGTGTGTTTGTTCACGGGCACAGACTCGCCGGTGAGCGGCGACTCGTCGGCATAAAGATTCTTGACCTGGAAAAGTCGCAGGTCGGCAGGCACGCGGTTTCCGGCTTCAAGCAGCACAACGTCGCCAGGCACAACCTCGCGGGTAGGAATGACCTGTTTGCGGCCGTCGCGCAGCACGGTGGATTCGGCTACAATCATCTTCTTGAGCGCCTCGATGGCAGCCTCGGCCTTGCCCTCCTGGATGAAGCCGATGATGACGTTGAGGATGACCACGCCGAGGATGACGAACGTGTCCACCACCTCGTGCAGCAGAAAGCCGGTCACAACTGCCGCAACCAGCAGGATGTAGATCAATGAGTTGTGGAACTGGAGAAGAAAACGCACGAAGGCGGAGCGTTTCTTGGCGGTCAACTCGTTGTAGCCGTATTGGGCCAGACGGCGGCGGGCCTCGTCGGTGGTAAGGCCGGTGGGTGTCGAGTTCAGTCTGGCGAACGTCTCTTCGGGTGTAAGTCTGTACCAAGCCGGGTTGGCTTGGGTGTCAGGTTTAGTCGTTGTCGTTGTGTTGTTCATGTCAACAGGCATTGCAAAGTCGGCGCAAATTTATTTGTTGCGTGAGACAATGAAAGCCTATTCGAACGGGTCGCGCCTGATTTTTGCTGTTCCGTCGTTGTGGCCACTGTTTTTTCGGCCGGGCGCTCGGGAGCCGAGCCGGGCGGTTTGATTTTGGAGCGGACCCATTTTTCGAGGCCGACGATGGCATAGGCAAGCACGGCCACCGCAAGGATGCGCAGCCAGGCGCCGGCGCTGATCGGGGCAGTGTGGAATAGGCGGTTCATAAGCGGCACGTAAGTGAAGAGCAGTTGCGCGGCGACCATGCCCGCTACGCCGGCGATGAGCCATGGGTTGGAAAACACGCCCACCGCGAACATCGAGCGCGTGAGTGAGCGGCAGTTCAACAAATAAAACACCAGCACCATCACTATCACGTTCACAGCAATGGTCCGGGCTTCAGCTACACTCGCGGCATTGACCTCCTGCTCCCAAACGAACAACCCAAACGCCCCAGCCAACATCAGCGCCGAAACCAGCCCGATGCGCATCATGAGGGGAAAAGTCATAATGGGCGTCTTCGGCCCGCGCGGCCGGCGCTGCATCAGGTCGGGTTCACGCGGCTCGAAGACGAGCATCAGCCCCAGCAGCAACACAGTGGTCATGTTGACCCAAAGCAACTGTACCGGCAGGATGGGTAGCGTGGCTCCGGCGAACACCGCCGCAAGGATGATCAGGCCCTGGCCAAAATTGGTTGGCAGCGTCCAGACAATGAACTTGGTCAGGTTATCGAACACGTTCCGCCCTTCCTCCACCGCAGCTTCAATTGAGGCAAAGTTGTCGTCAGTTAGGATCATGTCCGCTGCGCCCTTTGCCACGTCGGTGCCGGTGATGCCCATGGCAATGCCGATGTCAGCCTGCTTGAGCGCCGGGGCGTCGTTAACTCCATCGCCCGTCATGGCCACTACATGGCCGCGTGCCTGCAACGCCCTGACGAGTCGAAGCTTTTGCTCCGGCGCGACGCGGGCGAACACGGCGGCGCGTTCTGCCACCTCAGGCAGTTGTTCATCAGGAACTTGTTCAAGTTCGCGGCCTGTTACTGCCACAATTTCATCATCATTGCCTTTGCCACCGCGCAGACCAAGTTGTTGCGCAATGGCAACTGCGGTCAGTTTGTGATCGCCGGTGATCATTTTAACTGCGATGCCAGCGCTCTGGCACTTTGCCACTGCGCGGATGGCCTCGGGCCGGGGCGGATCTATCATACCCTGCAGACCCAGAAATGTCAGCCCGCCAGCCACGTCGTTGTGGGTAAGGTGGCGCTGCTCGGCAGGCACTCGCCGGCGAGCCAGGGCCAGCACGCGCAGGCCTTGGGCAGCCATTTCGTCGGCGAGGCGCTGGATGGCTTCCTTGTCCAAATGGGCTTCTGTCCCGTCAGCCTGGAGTGCTGTGGCGCAGCGTTCGAGCAACCGCTCCACCGCGCCTTTCACGCAGATCAAGTTTTCTCCGTTTGCCTGCGGTCCGTGCAGTGTGGCCATGTATTGGTGTTCTGATTCGAACGGGACAACATCAAGTCGTGGATAACGGGCATGGAGTTCTGCGTGTTGCAAGCCACCCTTCTGCGCAGCTACGATCAGAGCGGCCTCGGTGGGGTCGCCTTCCACAGTCAACCGGCCGTCTTTCATGACCAGTTGGGAGTCGTTGCACAAAAGGCCAGCTAGGAGGGTCTCGCCCAGGGCAACATTTGCTGTGGCGGGCGTCTTGTCTGTCTGCGCCAAGCCGAGCGTGGTGGGCAGACTTGCAATGCCCGCCGCTTCAGTGGCCGGACGAATTTCTCCTTGGACTTCGTACCCGGCGCCGGTGACTTCAAACCACTGGCCGCCAGCCCAGACACGCTGCACGGTCATTTGATTTTCAGTCAGTGTGCCGGTTTTGTCTGAGCAGATCACCGTTGTGCTGCCGAGGGTTTCAACCGCCGGCAGCTTGCGGATGATGGCGCGGCGTTTGGCCATGCGCGCGACGCCGATTGCAAGCGTGATGGTGACGGCAGCCGGCAGCCCCTCGGGGATGGCACCCACAGCCAATGCAACGGCGGCCATGAACATGTCAACCAGCGGTTGCCCGCGCAGCACGCCGACGCCAAAGGTCACCGCAGCTAGTGCCAGAATGGCCACCAGCAACACCCGGCTGAACTGGGCAATCTTGCGCGTCAACGGCGTAGCCAGGTCGTCCACATCGGCAATTAGCTGAGCGATGCGGCCGGTTTCGGTCTGGTCGCCGATGGCCCACACCACGCCCTCGGCCTGGCCAGAGACGACCAGCGTGCCGGCATAAGCTTGGTTCTTGCGCTCGGCAAGGACGGTATCCACAGCCAACGGGTCGGCGTGTTTCTCTACGGGCACTGACTCACCGGTGAGCGCAGATTCATCCACTTGCAGGTTCCGCACGTGGAACAGGCGCAGGTCGGCGGGCACTTTATCGCCCGATTGTAACAACACCACATCGCCCGGCACAAGGTCTTCGGACGAAACGCGCTGCTTGACACCGCCGCGGCGCACTGTGGTCTCTGTGCGCACCATTTTGGCCAGTGCTTCGATGGCCTTTTCCGCTTTGGCCTCTTGCAGGTAGCCGACAATCGCGTTGACCAACACCACGCCGAAGATAACGGAGGAATCCACCCACTCGCCAATGATGGCAGTAATAACTGAGGCTGCCAGCAGCAGGTAGATGAGCGGCTGGTGAAACTGCAGCAAGAAGCGGAGGAATTCACTCTTGCGCCGTCGTGGGGTGAGGCGGTTGGGGCCGTACTTAGCGCGGCGGCGGCGCACCTCGGCCTCAGACAACCCGGTTGCCAGGTCAACCTCCAGAAAACGCGCGACCTCACCGGCATGGAGTTGATGCCATGTGGCAGTGTTGACTTCAGCTGGTTGTGGATTGCGTTGGGTCATGAGCTTTTCCCGATTGGGTAAAAGTCGGGGGCAGATAGCTCAAGGAATCGGGAGAATGTTCTCCCCATCAGGCGCGCGCACCGTCAGCACTGAGCACGGCAACTCGCGCAGCAGCCGCTCCGCCGTCGAGCCGAGCAACAGATATCGTAGGCTCGTCTGCCCGCGCGTGCCCAGGATGACCAGATCGGCATGGTTTTCCTTGGCGTATTGCGCGATGCCGTGGCCGAAGCTAGACATCGGAAATAACACGCAGCGCAGATTGAACCCCTCATGTTTGCCGACGAACTCATCGAGCCGACCCTGAAGTGCAGCAGTGTATTGCCGCTCGAAGTCCGGCGTCGCCTGCGGCGTGGGCGCGCCGTAATGCAACCGGCGCCACGGCGGGTCAAACACATGCAGACAATGAATCTCGCTGCCTTCGCGACTGGCCACGCGCATTGCCTGCTGGACGACGAGTCGCGACGCTGGAGAAAAATCTACGCAGGCCACGACCTTGCGAAACGGGTCTGTGCAGCCTTCGCTGACGAGGAGGACCTTCGTAGGGGCTTTGCGCGCGAACTTGGCGGCCAGTGTGCCGACACCTTGGATGGGCGCGCTGCAGCCGCGTGCCCCGGCTACCAGCAGGTCGGCCGACACCGCCCTGACCCGGCTCAGCACTTCGTGCAGCGGCGTACCCACCACGACGGTGATTTGGGCGGTACCGCCTGTTCCCTGGACCCAGGCGGCGAGTTTAGCCTGTGCCTGTCGGCACACCTGGTCGCTGACCTCTTGTTGGGAAACGCGCATGGCCGCAGCCATGTCGGCGACCACCAGAGATTCGATGACGTGCAGGGCATGCAACCGCGCTCCGTTCCAACGCGCAATGCGCACCGCCTGCGCCAGCGCCGCTTTGGAACAGTCTGAAAAATCCACTGCAACAAGAATGTTGGTCAATCGGTCCATAAACTGCCTTTCATATCGTTTGATTTAACGACAGAGAAGCACGACAGTCAACGTTGGCGACGCGAAAAGCGCCTTGGCTGGCGGGCGTTGCTGGCGGCCAGCCGCTGAATCAGGGGCGTATGCTCCAGACAAAATCCAATCTGCGGCCTCGCCAATATGGCGGTGAACGATTACCTCGCCGCCCAGCTCGGCGCGGTGTTTTTCACCGCGGCCGGTGAGCACGTAAATGCCGGTCGCCCCAGCGTTGCGCGCCAGCTCAACGTCGTGAGGGTGGTCGCCCACGGTGAACGAGCGCCGCAAGTCCGGGTTGTGCTGGCGCGCCGTCTGTTCCAGAAAAAATGGCTTGGGTTTGATGCACACACAGTTCTGGTCGCGGCGGTGCGGACAGCCACAGACGGCGGCGATCGCCACACTGCGTTCCTGAAGCCAGCCAACCGCGTAGTTGTTGATCCGGTTCGCCTCCGCTAGTGCCAATTCACCCTTGTCCACTCCAGACTGGTTGATAACGATAAACAAGCAGAAATGCGTTTGCAGCCGCCGCACGCGGGCACGGTTTCTGCGTAAAAACACTTCGCCCACGTGCCGCATGTGCCCTCGGTCTTCCACAAGCGTCCGATGGCGGTCGAGGAAAACCGCCGAGAACAGGCCGTCGGCTGGGCCCAAGTTCAGCATCGGCTTTGCCGGACATTCAAGAGGTGAGGCTACGGCAGAAACGGTCAAATCGTTCCAGGCCTTTCTCGATGTTGGCCATGCTGGTGGCATAGCTGATGCGGATGTAATCGTCTGCGCCGAAGGCAATACCGGGCACAGCGGCCACCTTTTCTTGCTCCAAAAGCCTAGTGCAGAACTCGGTGGATTTGAGGCCGGTTTTGGAGATGTTTGGGAACAAATAGAACGCGCCTTTGGCGTCCACACAACTGACGCCGGGAATTGAGTTGAGTTTTTGCCAGGCATACCGACGGCGGCGGTCAAACTCGGCCAGCCACTTTGGCAAATGGTCTTGCGGCCCGGTGAGTGCGGCCACCGCGCCCTTTTGGGCGAAACTGGTCGGGTTGCTGGTGCTGTGGCTCTGGATGGCGTCAATGGCCTTGGCAATCGGCTCGGGCGCAGCGCACCAACCAAGTCGCCAGCCTGTCATGCTCCAGGCTTTCGCAAATCCATGCACGATGATTGTGTGCTCAAAGTGCGACTGCGAAAAACTCGCCACACTTTTGTGCACCGCGCCGTCGTAGAGCAGGTGCTCGTAAATCTCATCGCTCATGATCAGCACACCATTCTCGACGCACACGTCGCCCAACGCCTTGATTTCTTCAGGTGTGTAAACTGTACCGGTTGGGTTGCTGGGGGAATTAAGGATGAACAAACGCGTGCGCGGCGTGATGGCGGCGCGGAGCTGGTCGGGTGTGACCTTGAACTCTGTCCGGTCTGTTGTTTCCAAAATCACCGGCGTTGCGCCGGCCAGCTTAACCATTTCAGGATAGCTCAGCCAATACGGCGCCGGGATGATAACCTCGTCGTCTTCCTGGCAAGTGGCGAGGATGACGTTGTAACAGGAATGTTTACCGCCGCAAGAGACGATAATTTGTGACGGTTTATAGTTGAGGCCGTTCTCGCGTTTGAACTTATCGGCGATGGCCTGGCGCAGTTCCGGTATGCCGCTGGAGGGCGTGTATTTGGTGAAGCCCTCCGCCAACGCTTTGGCTGCGGCGTCTTTTATGTGTTGCGGGGTGTCGAAGTCCGGTTCGCCCGCGCCAAAGCCGACAACGTCCAAGCCGTCGGCCTTCATTTGTTTTGCCTTGGCATCAATGCTCAGGGTAAGAGAGGGTGACAGAGTTGCCGCGCGCCGTGAGATGGGGTAGTTCACAAGCTGGAGTGGTGATTGTTGATCGTTCGGTTCAAAGTGTTTCGCCGCCCTTGGGCAACTGGGTGGAGAGCAGTTCACTGCCCGTGACGCACTGCACCGCTTCGTGGTATTTCTCGCTAGTCTTGAGCACAACCTCCGCTGGTAAATGATGGGCGGGCGGCTGTTTGGACCAACCCAGCGATTCCAGATAGTTGCGCACGATGGATTTGGTTTGATGGAACCAGAACCGCGACATTTGCGCGAGCACGGCGCCCTTGTCGGGGATCGGCGTGGGCAACACCACGTCGAAACAGTAGATGCGGTCCGCAGCGACGCTCAGCAGCGCGTCGCCCAGGTCATAGTTGTCGCGGACCTTGCCACGGCCCAGCAGCGGCAGTTCCTGTACGTGGGAGTTTAGCAATGCAGTGTTCATAGGGAGAACAGTTTCGTTTGTTTTACTGCTTGCGTGAAGGCGCGTTTAACCGTGCGTTTAGGTTGGCAAGTTCCTGTTCCAGCGCGGCAGGCAGGCGGTTGCCGAACTTCTTGTAATGCTCGGCCACACTGGCGGTCTCCTGTTTCCAACCCTCCACGTCCACAGCCAGCAACTGGGCGAGGTTGTCTGCTGGGAGGTCGAGGCCGGACAAATCAAGCGCGTCGTGCGTGGGCAGATAACCAATTGGCGTCTCGACCGCCTTGCCAGTGCCTTCGATCCGCTCGCAAATCCATTTGAGTACTCGGCTGTTCTCACCAAACCCGGGCCAGAGCCACTTACCGTCTGGGCTCTTGCGAAACCAGTTGGCGAAAAAGATTTTCGGCAGTTTACTGCGGTCAGTGCGCTTGGCAAACGACAGCCAGTGGGCAAAGTAATCGCCCATGTTGTAGCCGCAGAACGGCAGCATAGCCATGGGATCGCGCCGTACCCCAGCCGCCAAACCAATGGCTGCTGCGGTAGTCTCAGACCCGGCAGCCGAGCCCATGAAAACTCCGTGTTCCCAACTGAACGCTTCATAGATTAATGGCACGACCGTCGTGCGCCGCCCGCCAAAGATGATGGCCGAGATCGGCACCCCTTCCGGCTTCTCCCAATCCGGGTCAATCACCGGGCACTGCGC
Source organism: uncultured Verrucomicrobiota bacterium (assembly GCA_964555645.1). Classification (GTDB taxonomy): domain Bacteria; phylum Verrucomicrobiota; class Verrucomicrobiia; order Limisphaerales; family DTLC01; genus DTLC01. Next base: position 106,707 of record CAZKTA010000006.1, on the reverse strand, counting down.
CGCAGGCGCGGTGAACCTGGCGTTTGGATGCGCCCCTTTACGCCCGCAGTCCGGCGTCCACTCTTGTCCCGTCCAGTCAATCCCGCGCTCGGGCGGCGGCACGCCCATGTCTTCCCACCACACGTCACCTTCGGGCGTGAGCACTGCGTTGGTAAAGATGCTGTTGCGAGTAAAGGTAGCCATCGCGTTTGGATTCGACTGATTCGACGTGCCAGGTAACACACCGAAAAACCCTGTTTCCGGGTTCATGGCGTAGAGCCGACCGTCAGCGCCGAGCCGTATCCAGGCAATGTCGTCGCCCAGACAGGTCAGTTTCCAACCCGGCAGCACAGGCTGCATCATGGCGAGATTGGTCTTGCCGCAGGCGCTGGGGAACGCGGCGCAAATGTAATACTTTTTGCCCTGCGGCGAGGTCAGGCACAGGATAAGCATATGCTCGGCCAGCCAGCCTTCAGCGCGCGCAGCCAGCGAGGCAATGCGCAGCGCAAGGCATTTCTTACCCAACAGTGCATTGCCGCCGTAGCCAGAGCCGTAGGACCAAATTGACAGATCCTCCGGGAAGTGAACGATGTGTTTGCGGGGAATAACCGGATCGCACGGCCAGGGTACATCCGGCTGACCGGGCTCGAGCGGCGCGCCCACCGAGTGCAGACAAGGAATGAACTGGCCGTCCGCCCCCAACCTATCCAGCACCGCTTTACCCATGCGCGTCATGATGCGCATGTTCACCACCACATAGGGTGAATCGGTGATTTCAATGCCGATCTTGCACAGTGGCGAGTCCAGTGGCCCCATCGCAAAGGGAATCACATACATAGTGCGCCCAGCCATGCTGCCGTCAAACAGACCAAGCAGCGTTCTCCTCATCTCATCTGGCGGAGCCCAGTTGTTATTCGGCCCAGCATCATCCTTGTTTGCAGAACAGATGAAAGTGCGGTCCTCGGTGCGGCCTACGTCGCTCGGATGCGATCGAGCTAAGTAACAACCCGGACGCAGTTTTTCGTTAAGACGTGTGAACGTACCGCCCTTAACCATAAGCTCGCAGAGTGCGTCGTATTCGGCTTGCGAACCGTCGCACCAGTGAACCCTGGCAGGCTTGCACAATTTCACAACTTCTTCAACCCAAGCGAGGAGTCTAGGATTACTTGTTGGTGTAGCTGACATGCTTTTTGTAGTAGTTTGGTTTATTTCACTTTTCATTGGCAAAAAGTCGATTCGTTTCGCTCAAAACCACGGTTTGAGGCAGCATTGGCTATGACCAACCGTACTACGCGTTGCCAAGGCGCGTAACTCTTCCGGTTTATCTCCAAATTTTGCATTTCGTTAATATGTCCACTTCGTCTAAACATGATTTTGCGCCAAGCCTTCACACAATATATTGTCGCAGGCTGCAGGCGAAGCTCAAAGCCAAGTCCCAACAAAAAGTAGACAGCATCCGGCAACGCGTCACAGCACTGTTTCTGGGCGAGAGCAAGTCACTAGCAGTAGTCATAGCGTTCAAGCTGTCTAGTTTTTTTGAGTTCGGCTTCACCCATTTGCGAAACTCGTCATTGTCTTTGAATCCGATGTTTTCAATTGTCTTTAAGTCGCCGGTGAAAGTTTTTCCGTAACAGACCGTTGTGTTTTGTCCGACCGAATCAACACGCCAGGCACCGTCCATCTGCTAAACCTATGACTATCCGCGGACAGGCGCAGCCCTCTACGGGTCGGCCCCCGTAATCCAAAACTAAATTGTACCGGCAACCGCCACCGTGCTAGTATGCAATAGTTTATCATACACGTGGCTTTTTGACAGATGTTGTTGTTTTGCGCTACTACACTTTTTGAATTGATTTTTTAGCTTTGCTCTAACACGCTATTGCCGTGGATTTTTTGAACTACCATCATCTACGCTATTTTTGGGTAGTAGCCAAGGAAGGCGGCCTGACTCGCGCAGCTGCAAAATTGCGTGTTTCCCAGCCGACTATCTGCACGCAAATTCGGGCTTTGGAAAATGCATTAGACGCCAAGCTTCTGCGCCGCACACCGCGTGGATTAGCACTGACCGAGGCCGGGCAAAAAGTTTTCAACTTTGCGCAAGAAATTTTTTCGCTTGGGCAAGAACTGCTGAACACAATGCGTGGTCAGCCAACTGGAGGACCGTTGCGTCTCAACATCGGCATTACTGATTCACTGCCCAAGCTGCTAGCCTATAAGATACTAAAGCCCGTGTTTCAGTTGCCGAAACCCATCCAGGTCAGCTGTTTAGAAGGCAAAATGCCCGACCTTATAGCCCAATTAGGCGCTTACCGCCTTGACGTTGTTCTTTCTTACGAGCCAGCGCCCGCCTCAGGCCATTTCAAAACCTTTAACCACCTACTATACCAGTGCGGCGTGACTTTTTGCGCCGAGCCGAAACTGGCTGCTCGTCTCAAACGTGGTTTTCCCGCCTCTTTGAATGATAAACCAGCTCTTTTGCCCAGCCCAAGCTCAGCGCTGCGTCGTTCTCTGGAACTATGGTTTCGCGAACATCGCATTACGCCGCGTTTAGTTGCTGAATTTGACGATATGGCACTCATCAAAGTTGTGGCGAGAGACGGGTGGGGATTCTTTGCACTGCCCAGTATGGTAGTTGAAGAAGCCGTGGAGTGCTACGGCGTTCGAGTGATCGGGCATGCCGCTAAGTGCATTCAGCGATTTTACGCCGTTACTGGCGAGCGCCGCTTTGAGCACCCAGGCGTTGAGGCAATTACAAACCAAAGGTAGATAATCCTAAAATTATGACACCCATGCGGTGCGGGCCTCAAGCGCGTCGAATCTTGGTCGTGTAAGTGGCTAAACATTTCCATTTACTCCACCTGACGCAGACGGCCTTGGGCCAGGGTATCAAACATTCAGTTACATCAATTGACCTCGCCTAGGTAATGCCGGACATGCAGTGTCGGTGAGTGCGCAGACAGTAATCAAAGTCTATACGGGCTTACTCAGAAACTTGCTCATGTGTTTGGAGCGCCGGTCTGAAATATCAACACCGATTTCGGCCATGATTTTTATAGCCAGTGGATGGGCGAAGCCCGCTGGATGCGATCCGGCGCCGTGGACTTCGAGTAAGTCATCTGCCGTCATGCGGAGTGCGGCCTCGTCCTCCTGGCTGAGGCACGAGTTGCCAGTGCAGTGCATCAAAACTAGTGGCCGATCGTCACTCGGATCTTTGGCACTGGGGTTCGTGCGAGTTGTGGTTTTCAGGTTTCCGCGCGGTGATTTCGAGGCTCGTGATATAATCGCTCGGCTTCATGCCAGGTGGCAAGTGGGCCATGATTTCCCGATAAAGCGGGTCCTGCCACTGGGCCATGTTGTCCACGTAATCTGACCGGGGCGTGAGTACGATGTCCACTAAGCCAGCTTCGCGCGCCATGCGCTCGGTCTCGCTCACGAGCACCGCGCCGGCGATGCAGCCGACCAGCGCCTGCACGCTTTGCACGATGGCTTGTGGCAGCGGCCGGAGCAGCGCGAGATCGGACACCGCCACGCGCCCGCCCGGCTTTAGCACACGCGCAATCTCGCGCCAGACCTGCGGCTTGTCGGGCGAGAGGTTGATGACGCAGTTGGAAATGACCACGTCCACGCTGGCATCGGCCACGGGCAGATGCTCAATCTCGCCCAGCCGAAACTCGACATTGTCCAAGCCGGTCTGCTGGCGATACACCTCGGCATTGCGGCGCGCTTTGGAAATCATCTCCGGCGTCATGTCCACACCGATGACTCGACCGGTCGGGCCGACCTTGCGCCCGGCGATGAACACGTCGAACCCGCCTCCACTGCCCAGGTCAAGTACGACCTCGCCGGGTTTCAACGCAGCCAGCGCAGTCGGGTTGCCGCAGGACAGGCCCATGTTTGCACCCTCCGGCAGCGCGGCGAGTTCTTCCGGCAAATAGCCGATGTGTTGTGCAAGGTCCGCTGACGCAACGTTGCCGCAACAGGTTGAACCAACCCCGCAGCAGGATTCTTTGCCCGTGGCAATCCGCGCGTAGCCTTCGCGCACCGTGTCGCGTATCATCTGGCTTTGGTCGGGTTTCGTTGGTGTAGTCATTGGTTTTTATTTGCAGAGTGTGGGCGGCATTGGCGGCGGCAGATTGCGGCGAGGTCCATTTTCAAAATCTGGCTGAGCCGCTTCTGATCGGCAGCAGCCTCGTCGGTCTTGGCCAAGGACTTCTGAACCCAATCCAGCGCTTCGCGGACGGTCACGGGCGCGGACTTGTCGGGTAGCCGGTAATAGACCCAGCGCTCCGTTTTGCGGTACTGCGCCAGGCCAGCCCGTTGAAGCACCGACAGGTGCTTGGAGATGGTTGACATTGCCAAGCCGAACAATGCAGTGATCTGGCAAACACACAGCTCGCGCCGGTGCAACGCCAGGAGCATCCGCACCCGGGTCGGGTCGGACAGCGCCTTCGTTATGGCAACAAAGTGGTCAAGTTTATTTGTCATTTTGCCAAACAACGAAATGACCGTACGCCATGCAAGATGCAATTGCAAAAATAATTTTTGGATCAGAGCAGCGTAATCGAACCCGTTGCCACGCGTGAACACAAAGAAACACGGACGTTTTACGGTCTGTGCGTTAATTAGCGGCTAGAGGTTTTTTGAAATTGCGCTTGAGTATCGTCCAACCGGTTAGCCGGAATGTGTAAAACGGCCACAGTCATAAAACGGTGCAGCGCGTAGTCCAGTCCTGCACACATGTGCAGTTAAGCCCCAGAGGCGCCGCCGCGCTGCTCATGCCAGTTTGAGTGGCACTCAATCGGGCGGCGTTGTTTACTTTTTGGCTCTGAGACAGCAGGCACAATGCACTTGCGTGTAACGAACTGCAGTTAGCATCTGACCTACCGAGTGGATATTTGTGAAACGCGCCGAAAGCATTTGGCCTGTAACTTTTTTGCGACCTGTGGGTCAAACGGCAAAAAACCCACTACAACAAACCAAGATCAACGAGCTAATATGAACACAACTCAACCAACAAACGAAACCGTATCGGTAGGCCGAATTCCATTGATCGGCGAGCCTGCGCCAGCATTCAAAGCGCACACAACACAGGGACCCATAGATTTCCCGAAAGATTACCAAGGCAAATGGGTCATACTGTTCAGTCATCCGGCAGATTTCACGCCGGTTTGCACAACCGAGTTCATGACATTCGCCAAGATGCAGCCCGAGTTTAAAGCATTGAACTGCGAGCTGGTTGGCCTGTCGATTGACAGCCCGTACTCACATATTGCGTGGCTGATGACAATCAAGGAAAAGATCAAATACAAGGACATGGCCAGTGTGGAGATCAACTTCCCAGTTATTGCGGACGTTAAGATGGATGTTGCAAAGGCCTACGGCATGGTACAACCCGGTGTGAGCGACACACAAGCCGTACGCGCAGTGTTCATCATTGATCCGAAGGCGAAGATACGCGCTATACTGTATTATCCGCTGTCAAACGGCCGTAATTTCCAAGAACTAAAACGCCTGTTGATAGCACTGCAGACAAGTGACAAGTTCGGCGTGGCGACACCGGCAGATTGGCAGCCGGGCGACGACGTGATCGTGCCGCCCCCTGGCTCGTGTGGTGGTGCAAAAGAGCGCGTCACTAAACCAGATCCAGACACATACGTTGTTGACTGGTTCATGACGTTCAAGAAACTGCCCAAAGAAGAGCTTGGATTGCCGCCTGAAGCAAAGGTGTGACTGCACTGCAACGCTTTTTTAGCGTGATACAATCATAAACCGCGCCGCACAAGTTGCATGTGCGTGTGCACGGCGCGGTGTGAGTAGGCGCACGCCGTTTTTGTTTACGTGCTGAATCAGGCAGGTGCGCTGGCCCGGCATGTAACTTCCGGCTTGATACCGGCTCTGTAAAATCAACATGACAAAGCGAACAGTCTTAAGTTTCTCGATCGGGTTTACTGCCGGTATAGTGACTGCGCTGCTGGCTGTGGCCTTAATGACTCCCACTCTTATGCTCAAAGAACAGCTCAGTCCGTATGGCCTGGCTGAAACGATCGAGCGGATTACAAACAACGCAGTTGCAAGGGGTTGGGTAGTCTCCAGCGTGTTGTCTCTGGACGATTCGGTGAAAAAGCACGGCGGCAGCCAAGTCCAGCCGGTGCGGTTGGTAAACCTCTGCCAAGCTGAGCATGCAGCTAAGATCCTCAAAGATGATCAGGCGCGGATTGTGTCTGTGATGATGCCATGCACAATTGCTGTGTATGAAAAGGCTGATGGTCGAGTGGCTGTGTGCACAATGAATGCCGGCCTACTAGGCCGATTGTTTGGCGGTGTGGTTGCAGAAGTTATGGCCGGCCCGGTTGCGCATGACCAGCAAGAGTTTGTGGCCTTTTGCCGACGGTGAAGGACGGCGCATCAGCTCGGCGGTGCGATAGCCGCTGACGCATCAACGGGGTGTATTTAATGCCAACCGTGCCTGGCTGCCAGAGTGCATGGGGCAACTCTCATGGCCATGTAATTGCGTAGCGCGGTGAAGGCCGGACCCACGCAACTTGGCTGTGGCGGACATGTGCCAATGTTTGCTTTTAAACGCAACCAATACGCCAAACACTGCGGTGGGCTGTAACGAGTATAGTCATGGACGCGTCTTGACGGGTGGTGGATCCAAGATCGAACCGATGCCGGAATAAAAGACGCTTGCAAATTGCCCTGTGCGTAACTTGAATAAAAGTGAGTTACCTGAGGCACATCAATCCGAGCAGTGAAAAATATCGGTTTAATCGGCGGAGTGAGCTGGGAATCGACAGCAGAATATTACCGGCTCATAAATCAGGCCCTTAACGCACGAGTTGGCGGGCTACATTCGGCCAAGTGCATTCTTTATTCATTGGACTTTGCTGAAGTGGAGGAGTTGCAGCGCCACGGACAATGGACCGAAGTTGCACGGCTGTTGGTTAGCGCAGCTCAATCTGTTGAAAGAGCTGGTGCAGACTTTTTACTAATTTGCGCAAATACATTGCACAAACTGGCCGATACCGTCCAAGCCAACATACGCATCCCGCTGTTGCACATTGCTGATGCAACAGCTGCACAGGTGAAGCAAGCCGGCTTTCAACGAGTTGGTTTGCTAGGCACGCGGTTCACGATGGAAAAAGATTTTTATCGTAGCCGTCTGACGAACGTGCACGGGTTGGAGGTTGTGATTCCAAATCCTGCAGACCGTGACATGGTCCACCGCATCATTTTCGATGAACTCTGTGTGGGTCGGCGGTTGCCGGAATCACGGGCAGCGATGGCCACTATTATGGGCCGACTGGTGGACCAGGGCGCAGAAGGAATCATTCTGGGCTGCACCGAGCTCGGATTGCTTATACGGGACGGGGACAGTCGCGTGCCGTTGTTTGACACCACACGCATACATGCACTGGCTGCAGTAGATTTTGCGCTGGGTCGGGTCGTCGGGAAGCGATGGGCGCTTTGAGATACCTTAATTGGCTATTGTGCTTGTCTTTGCGAAGGTTTGTTTACATCGGCCGGTTTTTACAGGCGTGCGGAAGAACCGGTGAAGCCGCGCCTTTGACTTGTAGCGCGTGTCGAAAAGTGGGTGTACCCGGTTCACTGGCCATCGCGTGTGTGCCCAACGAGAAAACCTGCGAATCCAACCCACGTAAACCTGGCCCCGGACACGGTCAATAAACGCCAAAAGAGCCGTAACCGTGTACGTGGCTGACTCGACTAGGTCTTTGGCGCTTGACGGGTCGAGGCTACAACGCTAAATTTTGGGCCAATGAATTTGGTCGTGCAACAGGTAGCCCTGGTAGTTGTAGTCGTCGTATGCGGCGACGCCGTTGGGCCTTGTTGCGCATGAAAAAAGTTTCAACAAGAACCCACGGCTGGTCGCAGTCGTGGGTTTTTTATTTGGCCCGCGGCTGCGGGGCCGAAACAAAACTAAAACGAAATGAACACTGAACTTGCAACAAAACGCACTAAGAAACGGACGAAACAAACTCAACGCGGCCAGTTAATGCGCGGCTGTGAGATTTTGGTTGCTGCACTTGAACGCGCCGGTGTCACGACAATTTTTGCGTACCCGGGCGGCGCGAGCATGGAAGTGCACCAGGTGCTTACGAAATCCAAACAAATTCGCACCGTACTGCCGAGGCACGAACAAGGGGGCGCATTTGCCGCAAGCGGTTACGCGCGCGCGACCGGTCGCGCCGGGGTGTGCATGGCCACAAGCGGTCCAGGCGCAACAAATCTCATCAGTGGAATAGCCGATGCGTATATGGACTCGGTGCCCTTGGTTGCAATAACGGGTCAGGTGCCGAGCCATATGATCGGCAAAAATGCATTTCAGGAGACTGACATTTTCGGTGTGACACTGCCGATTGTTAAGCACAGCTACCTTGTCACAAACGTCAACGATATTGCGCGGATAGTCGCTGAGGCTTTTTACATTGCTCAGACAGGCCGGCCCGGGCCAGTCGTGATTGACCTGCCTAAGGACGTGCAACAAGCACGCACGCATGCGGTGTTCCCGACGGAGGTAAAACTGCGCGGGTACAACCCGAGCCCGCATGCAACCGATGCAGAGCTTGAGCGTGTGCTGGAGTTGGTCGAATCGTCCGAACGACCTGTGCTATACGTCGGGGGCGGTATTATAACAGCAAACGCGGCAGATGAGCTGCGCGAGTTTGTCGGGCACACGCAAATCCCTGTGGTTACGACAATCCGCGGCTGCGGCGCGTTTCCTGAGACGCATCCGCTGTCGCTCAAATGGCTCGGCATGCACGGCACGCCGTATGCAAACTGGGCTGTGAACGGTGAGCTACGCCGCGATGGCGACAAGATCGTGCAAATCGCCCCTGGTGCGGATCTACTGCTTGCGTTTGGCGTGCGGTTCGACGACCGCGTGACCGGCAATGTCCAGAAATTCTGCGAACACGGCACGATTGTGCACCTTGACATTGACCCATCCGAGATCAACAAAAACAGACGCGTGCACGTTGCCATCGTCAGCGATGTGAAATATGCGCTCAGTAGGCTGAACCAGATGCTGCGCAAACACCCGGTCAAGAAACAGTTCACTGGATGGCACAACCAAATTGCACTTTGGAAACAGAAAGCGCAGCTCAAGTACAGTGTCACGCCTGAGGTGTTGCGGTCGCATTACGTGCGTGATTTTGTCGGAGGCGACGTCGAACAAGTCATCATGCAACAGTATGTGATCGAACTACTTTACGAACTGACCGGAGGCAAAGCGATCATCACCACGGGTGTGGGCCAACACCAGATGTGGACTGCGCAATACTACAAGTTCAGCGAGCCACGGCAGCTCATTACCAGTGCGGGTCTGGGCGCGATGGGCTTCGGTTATCCGGCTGCAATAGGCGCAAAGGTGGGGCGGCCCGATAAAGAGGTGATTGATATCGACGGAGACGGCTCGTTCCTTATGAACATCCAGGAGCTTGCCACTGCGCACATAGAAAAAATCCCGGTCAAGGCAGTCATCCTCAACAACCAACATCTGGGCATGGTTGTGCAGTGGGAAGACAGGTTTTACGGTGGTCAACGCGGGCATACGTACCTTGGCGATCCTGAACAACCGAACAGAATATATCCCGATTTCGTCGCAATGTCGCAAAGTTTCGGCGTCAAAGCCGAGCGCGTTGTGTTCAAGCGCGATTTACGCGCTGCAATGGAACGGTTGCTTGCAGCTAACGAGCCTTACGTGTTGGACGTGATTGTTCCATATACGGAACACGTCTTGCCGTTTATACCGCCGGGCCGCACAGTAGCAGATATGATGTATGAAAAATAAACTGAGGCTGAGACGGCACTGCCCGGGTTTGCTCGGCCGTGACCGGCGGCGTGTGGCGAGTAGGCTCGCTTTTTTACTGGTGGTGGGTTGGCTGGGAGTAGTTGAAAGCGCCGAGATTGCGTTTGACTTTGGCGAAATGCCGGTTGGCCAACCCCCACCAGCGTTTCGCAGCACCGTTGCCGGCTCCGGTCCGCCGGGCGACTGGCGGATTATACTGGACGATGCGCCCAGCGCGCTTACGCCGCTGAGCACAAATGCCCCTGTAGTCACAAAACGCGCTGTGCTCGCGCAGTTGTCACAAGACACAACCGATGAACGGTTCCCGATGTTGATTTACGAAAAGGAGACGTTTTCAGATTTTACAGTCTCGACCAGGTTCAAAATTGTCGGTGGTAAGGTCGAGCAAATGGCCGGAATCGCTTTTCGGATCCAGGACGAAAACAACTTCTACGTTGTGCGAGCAAGTGCGCTCGGGAAAACGTTCAGGTTTTACAAGGTTGTCAACGGCCAGCGCGGCGAGATGATCGGGCCGCAAATGGAAATTCCGACTGGTGTGTGGCATGAGCTTACAGTTGAGTGCAAGGGCAACCAAATCCAGTGCCGGCTAAACGGCAAAGAGGTTATCCCGCCTCTAGTAGACACCAGCTTTACAAGCGGCAAGATCGGTTTTTGGACCAAGTCAGATTCGGTGAGTTATTTTGCCGATACGCGCATCTTTTATGTACCGCGAGAAGCCCAGGCACAGACAATGGTCCGCGACGTAATGATGAAATATCCGCGGTTGCTCGGCTTGAGAATCTACGTGCTGGAAGGTGAACCGCTTGAGCCACGAACAATCGCAAGCAACAACGAACAGGAAATCGGCCAGACAGGCGGTGCCGCCGAGCGCGACGTGATTGAACGGGGCACGATCTATTACCAAAAATCGAAATCTTCCGTGGTTGTCATCATGCCGCTGCGTGACCGTAACGGTGAACCTGTCGCAGCGGCCCGCGTCCAGATGCGCTTATTTGCAGGCCAGACAGAGCAAAATGCCCTTGCGCGTGCCCAACCAATCGTCAGACAACTCCAATTGCGCATTAAGGATGCATCAGACCTAACCCGGTAAATTGTGCCGCTTTTTGGACAGAGTGCACTGAAGTTGGACGGTTGGCACAAAAGCGCCTACTTTGGCAGCAAAAGACCCAATAATTTTTCAGTAGCCGTGTCAATTAGTGGCGATTCCAACGTGCAATACAGGCGAATTTTGCCGTGCTGACGCGGTCGAGCCAGATGCCTGAGCTGACCTGGTTGCTCCTCCATAAACCGCGGTTCATACGCGCCTGAGAATACCCATGTGCGTGCCGAATCCAAGCTCGGCTAGGTTTATGCTTGCCAACTGTGCAGCATATGAGAGCTGGCGTATTTTTCGAACGGGACGGGATACTGAACGAGGTGCAGATCGAACACCGGCACCCTGTCACGCCGCTTACACTGTCCCAGTTCCGGATCAAGGAAAACATTCGGCCATTGCTGCAAAAGCTCAAGCAGGCCGGTTTTGTACTTATAGCCACAACAAATCAGCCGGGTCTAGCCCGAGGTTACCAGTCGCGACGCGAGCTTGATCAAATGCATGCGCTGCTGCGCCGTGTGTTGCCCTTGGACGACATCATGGTTTGTCCACACGATGAGCTTGACGATTGTCCGTGTCGCAAACCGCGTCCGGGTCTGTTGCTGGAAGCGGCCTTCAAGTGGCATCTTGACTTGGAAAGGTCATTTGTTGTCAGTGACAAATGGCAGGACGCAGAAGCCGCGCGTTTGGCCGGGTGCACATCCGTGCTGGTGCGTTCGCCGTGGATAAAGGGCGCACACCATGATTTTCTTTTCAGCGACCTTGAAAGTGTGGTTGGAAAGATACTGCAAATTTCCGGCGGCGGCCGTGTGACGGCGAAAAAAATTTAAGACGCCAGGGAGGCAGGGGGTGTCAGGGCCGGCCAGCCGCTCACGGGTTGGCCGGCTTAATTGTATTTGTGGGCGGCGCGTTGGTCGGCTTGCGCGCCGGTTCCGCCGGATCGGCCCGGCGCACACCGCCCACAACGGTCACTTCACCATCAGAACTTGCCATCAACCTCGGTCGTGTCCTGATGTACTCGTGTGTCTCCTGCTTGATGAGTCGGCCGTCGGGGTCAACCACACAATACGAAAAGCTACGCGCGCCGCTCTGAAACAGCACATGCAGATTACTTTGTCTGTCCACCGCCGGGCGGGGATAGCCAAACGACACAATTGGTCCCAGACACACCACGCGGTGTACCTTCGCGCTCGATGCGTCGCTCACACGCACGTAGAGCTTGATCTGCTGTAGGTAATTGACCTGTTGCAGTGTGTACTTACGGACTTCGGGTGGGCCGTTTGTGCTTGGTACACCGAACTCGCGTTCCCAAAGTTTTGCGCCTTCGACGATGTCGAACGAGACCGGTTTGCTCGAGAAGCCCTGGTCCCATTCGGGTATTTGCACTGTGGCGATGACTGAATAGCGCGCCGGTTTGCTCAGGTTGAAATACGGGGTAAGTTCGAGTCGTTTGGTAGCAACCCGCGCGCTTGGCAATAGAAATGGACCGACAACAGGCACATCGGCATTCTTGGGCACAATGAACCCATCGCGGCTTTCGACAGAAATCACAAGCCAATCTGGTGTTTCACCAAGCCGCAACGCTTGGCCGGAAAGGTTCGTTATTCGAACTGCAATTTGCACAGGTTCACCCGGCAAGAACTGTTCCTGCTCAAGCTTGACCTCGACCGACACCTGTGCCGTAGCACAACAAACTGCTGCAGCAAATATCGCAACGTAAAACCCGTACTGTCGCATGGAACAACTTTAAGTCGGATGGCTCAGGTGGCAAGAAACAAAAACTCCAGGTGCTGCCGTGCGCAGCAGACAAACCCGTCTGCATTTGGGCTATGGGTTTGCATTTTGGAGTAGTTGCCGCACTCGGGTAGCAACTGCTTCAGCAGCAATGGCGTGCAAACAAGCCAAATGCTCGCGATATCTGCAAACTGCGCGCATGCACGGCACGCACTCGAGCCTTGACTGAAACACGTTTTCGAGTTGGCCGTATGGCCCGGTCCGACGCGGCTCGGTCGGGCCGAACAGCGCTACAACAGGTCTGCCAAGAGCTGCCGCAACGTGCATCGGGCCGGTGTCATTACTCACCACAACCGAACTGAGCCGAAGCAACTCGATCATTTCCGGCAACGTTGTTTTACCGGTAAGGTCAATACACCTGGCTGGCGCTGCATTCACAAGCTCGGCGCCGGCGTTGGTTGCGTCTTGACCGCCCAAGATCGCAAAATACAGCTCGTGATTTTCATCGGCCAAAATTCTGATCAGCGCCGCAAAATTGGTTATCGGCCAACGTTTGGTTTGCCATCGTGCACCTGGCAACAGCGAAATCAATTTGCGTCCTGTTACTGGCCATTTGGCGCACACTGCGGCGGTAACTTCCGGTCTGTGGGGTAACCAAACGAAATCCCAGTGTACCGGCACATCCAACAGGTCCAACACGCCCAAATACCAGTCAATTGCATGTGTGTAATAGGATGGCCGCCGGACAGCAAGGTCGTAAAACCCGCGTGCGCCTTCGCGTTTTTCGTCCAGCCCAACGTACAGCTTGGCATTGGTCAACCAACCGAGCGCACCGCTGCGAGCCAAGCACTGCAGGTCAATGACAAGATCAAACTGTTGTGCGCGCAACCATTGGACTGTATTCCAGAGTTTTTTTAACTGCGTTGGCGCAGCCCAGTTGCGACGCTCGAATGGCACAATACCCGCAAGGTCAGGATCACGTTCGAACAGGGGTAACAAGGCCGAATCCAGCCACCAGTAAATCTGGCTGTGTGGCCGGTGCAGTTTCAACAGGCGCAACACCGGCAGCGCCTGCACAACATCACCAAGTGAACTGGGTTTGAGTATAAAAACTTTCAATTGTAAGGCACAGTGAGCCGAGCCATAACCTGCGGTTTACCTGCTGCCGGCATGTGTGCGGACCGGGCTTGCCCCTTGGAGTTTACCTGCCGAAAGCAAGCCGCTCAGCAAGTCGCTCTGGCAGCCCGGCTTCGAGGACTTTGCGTTGTGCTTTTGCAATGTCGTAGTCAACCCGACGCAACTCGATTGTGCCATCATGCGTATCGTAAATAACGTAGGCTGCCTTGGGATTGTTATCGCGTGGTTGCCCAACTGCACCGACATTTACGAAATACTTCTTGCCCGGCTCGACCTTGAACTTTGAATATGTGCCACCCCGTACAACTGTATCGCGCACGAAAGCCAGCGGCACATGCGTGTGACCGAAGAAACAAACCGATGTGTTCTGATACGGGAAGTTTGCTGCTGCAGCAAGTCTGTCGAACACGTACCCCCACCGGTCAGGCTCATCAAGTGTGGCATGGACAATGGTGAAGTTTTTAACCATCCGCACGTACTTAAGCTCGCGCAGCCATTTTTTGTCATCCTCGGTCAACTGGCGCCGTGTCCAGTTAACCGCTTGCGCTGCGTACGGGTTGAAATCTGCCAGCGGCCCGTCGGTCGAGCAGTATTCATCGTGGTTGCCCTTCACGCACGGGATACCCATCTTGCGAATGATCTCAAGGCATTCACGCGGATTAGCGTTGTAGCCGACAATATCGCCCAGACAGGCAAAGTGTGTGCACTTTTGGATCTTGATATCCTCAAGCACAGCCTCAAGTGCCTCAAGGTTGCCATGTATATCGGCTATGATGGCGAATTTCATTTCCCTTTATCTTACTATCTGAAAGCCGCGAAATCCACCTTCAGCTTCACTCCAAATAACCTGTTCGTCCCGAATGAAATGCCCCAAACCAGCGTCTCGAATCGCTCGACGAAATGCTTCGAGCTCGTCTTTTGCGCCCTCGGCAACAAGCTCAACACGACCATCGGCGAGATTCCGCACATACCCTACAACTTCGAACCCTGTAGCAACTGACTTTGCTGTGTACCGGAACCCGACGCCTTGGACATAGCCCGAATAAAAGATCTGCATTCGTTTTCGTTCCATACCCGCCGACAAAACCTAATCATTCGTCAAATGCACCAAGGTGTGCGCGGTGTCTAAACCCGACGTCCACAGTCCGACAAAATAATGGCATAACACACGTGCAATGCAGAATGATTTTGTTGCTACAGGGTGCGTTTTGCGACAAGCAACCGCAAGGGACGATTTTGCTTTCGCACGTCTAACGGCTTGCTCATTGTCGTTCATATTCGCCCTTGCCGATTCGCTTTAGCACAGTAAACCCAGCCCGTTTCGCGTCTGAGATTGACAGAGGTTTGAGTTTTGTGGGCGTATTAAACAGCGAGATCACTTTGCGTACCGGTTTTTTGCAGACTGGACAATGCGTCAGCTCAGGCGCGTTAACCGGCCTGTGTACGGTGAAGCGCCCACCGCAAATTGGACAGTTACCATCACAAGGTTCGTACTCGTAAAGCGGCATGGGCAAAACGCTTATCGGTAACTTCGATACGATTTCCCGAATCGAACGCCTCCTTCAATCTCCATTTAACTGATAATCGCCTCGACCGGCTGCGTCAAGTCAACCGGTCGCAATCCTCCCAAGCGCGAGCACAGCTCGTTCCCTGGCAAGCCCCATCTATTTTTGGCCTTGGTCGGCTCTCTTCATGAAAGGCGCAAACAAGTCAATCGGCACAGGTAAAAACGTGGTTGTATTGTGCTCGGCTGAAATCTCGCGCATTGTTTGCAGGAACCGCAACTGCAGTGCAATCGGTTCCTTTGAAATCATTTGTGCAGCCTGGACCATCTTTTCCGCCGCCTGAAATTCGCCCTCGGCATTGACAATCTTGGCACGGCGTTCGCGTTCGGCCTCGGCCTGTTTGGCCATTGCACGTTTCATGCCGTCTGGCAACACGACATCTTTTACTTCAACGGCCGTGACCTTAACACCCCACGGATCGGTCTGGCGATCAATTATCTCCTGTAATTTCTGGTTGATCTTGTCGCGATGCGACAAAAGCTCGTCCAGTTCTGCCTGCCCGAGCACACTCCGTAATGTTGTCTGCGCAATGAGCGACGTTGCCTTCCAGTAGTTCTCAACTTTGATTACAGACGCAACCGGGTCTATGATCCGGAAGTAAACAACAGCGTCTACTGTCACAGGCACGTTGTCGCGTGTCATCACCTCCTGTTTAGCAACGTCAATTGTCACCACGCGCAGGTCAACTTTTACCATCTTATCAATGAACGGTATCAGCAGGATTAATCCCGGTCCTTTTGCGCCGCGTTTGTGCAATTTGCCGAGCCTGAAGATCACACCGCGCTCGTACTCGCGCAGGATTTTCACCGCCTGCGGCAGCACAAAAATCGCGAGTATGATCAATGCCAATACCCAGCCACTCAATTTTCCAATCAACGCATTTAGTATGTCCATAGGTTCAAGTTATTGTTTGTCTTTTGGTTTAACTTTTAGCGTTAGCCCATCGATCGCCACGATCTCGACGGGCTGCCCTTTCTCAATCGGCACTTCGCTGACAGCGTTCCAGTATTCGCCTTCAATAAACACACGACCGCCGGTTACGTCAATCGGCTCAAGTGCACGCACTACCTTGCCCACCATTGCCTCACGGCCTGCGCGAACGGGCAACAGTTGCGCACGCAACCCCGCCCCGATCACAAAAATAAAAAACAGCGCCGTCACAACCGTTGCAGGCACAATGATCGAGAGCGACAACCGGTAAGCCGGCTCGGCCCGATCAAATAACATCAAAGCGCCCAAGAAAAATGACACTATCCC
The DNA here is from genome assembly GCA_964555645.1 of uncultured Verrucomicrobiota bacterium. Classification (GTDB taxonomy): domain Bacteria; phylum Verrucomicrobiota; class Verrucomicrobiia; order Limisphaerales; family DTLC01; genus DTLC01. Next base: position 90,113 of record CAZKTA010000006.1, on the reverse strand, counting down.
ACCCACCGTCAGCACACCGTGGGATGTGGCATACACCTCTGCTATAAACAAGCCAATTGCAAGCACTATCAGTGCTACACCGGCTATGTTGATCGGCAATATCGCCGCCATGTAAAGTGCCAAGATTAGCGCAATGGCGCCTACTACGCCTGGGAAAATTGCACCCGGATTATTCAACTCGGCTATGATCCCGTAAATGGCTATCAGCATTAAAATAAACATCACCTCGGGTCTGCCTAACAGCTGAAACACTTTCTCGCGCGGTAACATGCCAATCTCAACAATTTCTGCCTCGGCAGTCTTGATAACCTTACCGTTTACATTCCAGCCGTCGAGCTGTCTTAACAGATCGGGCAGATCTTTAGCGATGATGTCTATTACATTCGTTGCGAGTGCTTTTTCTGCCGGTAAGGCCGCACTTTCTTTTACAGAGGCTTTTGCCCATTCAACATTGCGTTTGCGTTTCGATGCAATCGTCTCGATGAAGCTCACTGCATAGTTCTCGAGCTTCTGTTTCATTACCTCGTCCTGTTTTTCGCTCTCGCCAGTCGGCCCGCCAATTGTAACCGGATGCGCTGCGCCAATACTTGTTGCGGGTGCCATCGCCGCCACATCGGCTGCCAGCGTGATGAAACAGCCCGCACTGGCAGCATGCGCCCCGGCAGGTGCAACATAAACCACCACAGGCACATTCGCTGCTAAGAACCGTTGAACAATCACCTTCGTCGAGTCAAGCAGCCCACCGGGTGTGTCTAGTTGAATGATCAAACACTGCATCTGCTCGCGCTCAGCACGCGTAATGGCGCGCTTGATGTAGCCTGCTGTAGCCGGGCCAATTACACCTTCGACCTTAATCAAGCCGACGCGCGTGCGCACTACATCGCCCGGTTGCTTTTGCGGCTGCGACTCTAAAACAGGCCCGTTTGTACTTGGCCCGTCACTACCAACTGCGCAGACCAACCCGGCTACAAGACTTGCCAACGCAATTACTTTTACCCGGTACAAGTTCATTTACTGAAGTTCGGTCAATTAAATGTACCAAAACAGCGAGGCTAGGCAACGTGAAAAAGCCCGAAAATTCGGTTTCAATCGCAAGGCATGCGATGGTAGGATTTTGCCATGCCGCTGGCACGTATTTTGATTGACGGCTACAGTCTGCTGCACAAATTGTCGGGCATTGCAGTTAGGCAACCACCACACACAGAAGCTGCGCGTGCTGAGCTTGTTCGCTGGTTGACGCAGTACCATGATGCCACTGGCACTCCGATTTCGGTGTTTTTCGATGGCACAGGCAAGCTCAGTAATACGGCTGACCTTTCAACGCCGGGAGTCGAGGTGCTGTTCTCTCGAGCAGGTAAAACTGCAGATGAACTTATCGAACGCGCAACACACAGGCTGCTTGAGTACGGCGAAGTCTTGGTTGTCACAGACGACCGTGCCGAACAACAAACTGTCGTTGCCCTAGGCGGCATGACAATCGGCTGCCAACACTTCATTCGCATGATGGAAGATGCCGTTGCACAAATGCAAGACAACATTAAACGCGTCAACAAACGCGAGCTTGCAAAATTCAAACGGCCGGATACAAAATAGGTCGGGTGCGGTTGAATAGCCTTGCTCCCAATCTGGCTCTCCTGTGCGGGGTCACCCGCTTAGACAACCGCACCCATGCAGGTTCTGTTCATGAAGACCGCAGCGCGGCGGACTGATCTTTGAACCACGTGTAAAAAGCCGCTGAATAACCCGTTGTCACACTCGTTGCGTCCGGTAAACGGGCACAGTTGCATAGCTGCGACAGTGCCGGCACATGGGCATATAAAACTTTACACTGGCAGATTTCCCGGTGCACTGGAGGTTCCTCGGACCAAGCCAAACAAATTGCCAATCGACTAGCCGAGTTTTTGAAAGGCCAGATACAGCAAGGCAAACCTCATTCCCGACCGAAAGTTAAACCGTAAGAGCTCATTGTCTCATGCGGAGGCACGTCTTTTTTCGAGTTGAACCTGGCATTGGGGACTGCATCTTCTTGCCCTGATTGCGATGCGCATTGGCACATTACAGCTTGAGTCGAATCTGTTCCTTGCGCCGTTGGCAGGGTACACTAACCTCGCTTTCCGACTTGTCATACGCGAGCTCGGTGGGTTGGGGATGGCAACGACCGAACTTGTCAACGCACGCTCGTTACTCGAAAGAAACCCAAAAGCACTCAAACTCGTTCAGACCCATCCAGCGGACCATCCGGTGGCGATCCAGTTGTTCGGCAGTAACCCGGAAGAAATGCGCGACGCAGCTGCGTTTGCCGAATCACTTGGCGCAGATGTGGTTGACGTTAACATGGGCTGTCCAGTCCGCAAAGTGTGCCGTGTCGGTGCCGGGGCAGCACTTCTGACTCAGCTCCAAAAGGCTGCCAAGCTCGCTAAGGGCATGGTCGAAGCCGTCAAAATCCCCGTTACTGCAAAAATGCGCCTCGGCTGGGACGATAACAACATCACCGCGCCCGAGCTTGTGCGCGCACTTGAAGACGCTGGGGTGGCTGCGGTGTTCGTGCACGGACGCACACGCGCTCAAGGGTTCGGCGGCACGGTCAAACTGGCCGGCATACGCGCAGTTGTGCAGGCCGTCAGGTCAATTCCTGTCATCGGCAACGGCGACGTGACCACGCCGGAAGCAGCTAAGTTCATGATAGACCAGACCGGTTGCGCAGGGGTCAGTATCGGCCGCGGCGCGTTTTACAATCCGTGGATATTCAGGCACACTCGCCACTACCTTGATACCGGCAAATTGTTGCCAGAACCCAGTTTTGAGGAACGAATCGAGCTGATGCGCAAGCACATTGACTTGATGATCGAGCAGTTTGGCGAACGACTGGCATGCCGCATGTTCCGCAAGATTGCCCCCTTGTACGCAAAACGGTTCGGGCCGAATAGCCTATTCAACAAACGCGTTGTCCAGATCTCGACCCGCGCACAATTTGATGTCCTTCTCGATGAATACCGCCAATGGCGGCGCCAGTTCCTGGATGAATCAGGTCAGCTCAAGCCGCAATACCAACCCAAGCCACTCGTTGCTACGTTCATGCAACACGGCACCGCACCCGAGCCGGACGCGTTCAGCCGCGCAATTGGCCCGGTCGAGTTTTGGTAAAACCAAAAAAACAAGTCGCAACAGGTAGCACGGGATACCAAGCCCGTCCCCGATTGCTACCGGCCTGATGAACCTGCACGCTGCGCCAAGGCCGCATCATTTCCGGAGACATACTATTTACGCCCGGACGGTGGCCGAAACCGACCGATAAAACCTAGCCCAAAGCCCCGGAAAAGGATGACAAGCCAGCGTCAGCAAAATAATACGGTAAACTTCGGCACGGCTGATCTTGACCCGCGTTTGCGGGTCAAGCACACGCGCTGTACGCAAGCGGCCGAGTGTTTTCAGCCCGATTAAAACTGGCCACGCACACGCAAGCCGCAGCCGAAGCTGATTACGCGGCAAAGAGTTTGTATACGCCCAACCCGATGCCAACAAGTCCGCTGCCTTGCCGAGGTAAAAATTGTACACAGGCCGTAGCTTGGGTTCATTTCCGGGTTCAAGCAACTCGCTCGGTTCAAGTCCCGCTTCACTCAGCTTGTTCGCAGGCAGATAACATCGCCCGCGCCTTGCGTCTGCTGCCAAATCACGCAATACGTTCACAAGCTGCAACCCTCTGCCGAACCGCACCCCATCCACAAGCAACTTTTCCTCATCAAGTTGAGCCTCAGGGAAAAGATGCGCACGACACAGCCGTGTCCAAAACTCGCCCACGCACCCTGCCACACGGTAAATGTAATCCTCAAGCTCGCCTTCATCCCGCAGGGCGCAAACCTGCATCGGCTGCGTCTGCTTGTTAGTGTGACTGTTTGAACCAAATAGCGTCAGGTCTCGCTCTTGCCCGCTGATGATTATCTCGAGCACCCACCTTACAAGTTTCAAATCTGGCGTCGAAAGCCGCTCCAACTGTGCCAAGCTCGACTCGACCTGCTCAAGCAATGTGCGCTCGGCATCTATTTGCCGGCCTGAAACAAGCTCGCCAATTGCAACAGGCGCACTCGACCGACTCATGATCCGCTCGCGCAGCTTGCAAAGCGCCTCGAGCCGACGGCTTACCGGCACGAGCTCAGTGTCGGCAATCGTGTCGGCAGTGCGCGCAAGCATGTATGCAAGCCCGATCTGTGGCCTGACCGCCCCCGGCAGAACACGCAGCGTCAGATAAAACGACCGCGACGTGCGCCGTAGCAGCGCATCCAACAATTCCTTTTTATCATCAGCCATGACGTGTACCACGCACTCGCCATTACAACACGCTGACCACTGCAATTGCAGCCACCACAACAGCTTACCTAGCGCAAACCGCACCAGCAACAATCATTAAGATAACATTGAGCAACGTGAAAGTCGTGAACCTCAATAACGGGGCGCTTCGAAATACCCCCAGCAGATACAAAAACGTAATCCACGCACTGCCAGCCCCGTATATTTCATATTGGATACGTGTGCACCCGGCTCTTGGTTGCGTTCACAAGCAATTTTACGAATAGCACCGTGGGTCTGCGCGGCAAAATTCGTATTTGGCACGGCCGAGTTCGTTGTTGCACTACGCAGGCAGGTATCTTGGCGCCCTTTCGCCCCAGTATGTTCTGGGCAAGTAAGAACGAGGTTGTGAATACGGGTCCGGCTGGGGAGCTGGCGCTGGATACCCCGGAGCGGTATTGTTTGAGGCTGCTCTTTGCAGAATACACAGACACCAAGTTGTTAAACGAGCTTTTAGGTCAAACGGCGGAATTGCCATGTGTACGTGGCCGGTTTTGAGCCGGTTTGCATGTGTCAACGATGCAACGGTAATTGCCAGCTTGCAATTGCCCTGAAATTTTAGCCGATGTCTTCCAACAACAGGCGCGTGCTGATCCTGGCCGATTCGAAGATGACCGGCAGCCCGCTGCCTGGATGCGTACCGCCGCCCACAAGATACATGCGGTCGAATTCCTCGAACCGGTTGTGCGGACGCAAATGCAGCATTTGACCGAGGTTGTGCGCGAGGTTAAACGTTGCCCCCTTGTAAATACCGGCTTTGGTTTCCCAATCTGCTGGTGTGACGATGCGTTCGAACCGGATGCGTTTTTCGATGTCATTTAGCCCCAGCCGCCGGAGCTGTTGCAACACAACCTGACGGTACCGGTTGCGTTCTTTGTTCCAGTCAATGTTCGGGTGCTGGTGGCTGACCGGAACAAGCACGTAAAGCGTGCTGTGGCCTGCCGGTGCCAATGTCTCGTCGGTGCAACACGGGCTCTGGACGTAGAACGATGGGTCTTCACTGAGCACATGCTGGTTTTCGATCTCATCCAGGTTCCGCCGGTAATTAGCTGCGATGTAAATGTTGTGATGCTGAAGCTCGTCGCACCGGCCTTCGATGCCCAGATACAGCATGAACGTCGAACACGAAAACCTTTTACGCGCTATTGTTTCGTCTGTCCACTTACGTCGGAGCCGGTTAGGCACCAAGGTCGTCATCGCATGAGCAAAGTCGGCATTTAACACTACTGCATCAGCGCGATACTCGCCCTGCGCAGCTCGCACGCCGACTGCACGGCGATTTTCAAATAGGATTTCACGCACAGGCTCGTTGAGCCGGATCGTGACGCCGAGTTCGGTTGCCACACGCGCCATGTTGCGGGTTAACGCGTTACAGCCGCCAATCGGATGCCAGATGCCGTATTCGTATTCGAGGAACGACAGAATCGAGAACAGACTTGGACACTTGAACGGTGACATGCCAAGGTATTTCGACTGGAACGTGAACGCTAATTGCATGCGCGGGTCGTGAAAGAAATCGGCCAACTCAGCGTGTAATGATTTCCACGGCTTAAGATACGGCAGCACCGCTGCTAAACGCCGGTTCAGAAGGTCGGTCCAGCTCAGATAGGCCATCTGCAAACACGGCGCCAGCTTAGCAAACTTGGTGCGATTGTACTCCATAAACCGCTTGAATGCAGGTGCATCAGTGGGGACAAGTTTCGCAATCTCGGCTTGCATCCGCGCAATGTCTGAGCTGCAGAGTAACTCACCCCCTGAACCGAAAATGAGTCGGTACTGTGGGTCGAGCCGTTTCATTGGCACCTCGCGATACAGGTCGCGCCCGACCTCGGCGTAAATTTCAGCCAAAACCTGCGGATACAGAAAAAATGTGGGGCCAACATCGAACCGGAAGCCGTCGCCTTCGATTGCAGAAGTGCGTCCGCCAACGAACGGTTGTTTTTCGATGACGGTGACCTCGCAACCTGCCTTGGCCAGCAACATTGCGGTTGCCAGGCCGCCCGGCCCGGCCCCGACAATAATCACACGACGCGCCATGCGCTAAAGTTAACCGACATCGCCTGTTTACACAACCTTTGCGGCTTGCACGCAGACTTTGGTATGTGGTGTTCGTAGGTTAGGCTTCAGCAGCCTAAAGGCTGAACCACAAACACCAGTTCGTAGTCCACGCTTTAGCGTGGTGTTTGTAGCCCAAGCACCAACCTTTTCCAGCCCTCCGCACATCCCGGGGCTGAACAACAAAAACATAGGTAGCAAACCAACCTAAAAAACTATCTTCCGAACAAAAAATGCGTGATACGCCGGAGGGTCCCAAGCGATGCCCGCGCTGGCGGATACCGAAACTTCAGATCGAACCTGAACGACCGCAGCAACACCGACCGATGATGCGTGAAAGCGTCGAAACTGGCCTTGCCGTGGTATGTGCCCATTCCGCTTGCGCCCAAGCCACCAAATGGGAGGTCCTTGCTCAGAATGTGCACGATTGTGTCGTTCACGCACGCCCCGCCCGAGCGCGTTTCGGTGAGCACTCGTTCATGTATGGCGCGGTTGTTTGTAAACAGATAAAGCGCCAACGGCGTGGGCCGGTCGCGGAGCAAAGCCAGAGCGTCGTGGAGCCTTTCAAATTCGAGCATTGGGAGGATCGGACCGAAGATTTCTTCCTGCATTACCGGTGCATCCGGGGGCGTGTCCGTCAGTATTGTCGGGGCAATGTAAAGGTCGCTTGCGTCATACTGGCCACCGTGAACGACGCGGCCCTGACCAATGTAGCCAACCAGCCGGTCGAAGTGCCGCCGGTTAACAATGCGACTGTAGTCCGGACTTCGACGCGGGTCGTCTCCGTAAAACTCGCGCACTGCCTGCTTCAACGCGTCCAGAATACCACTGCTGATTCTGCGGTCCACCAAAACGAAATCGGGCGCGATGCAGGTTTGTCCGGCGTTCATGAACTTGCCCCAGGCGATGCGCTTTGCTGTGAGCTGCAGCGGAGCATCTGCACAAACAATGCATGGACATTTACCACCCAGCTCGAGTGTCACAGGTGTGAGATGTCTCGCTGCGGCAGTCATTACTGCTCGCCCGATATGCGCACCGCCAGTAAAAAAGATTTTATCGAACCTCTCCTGCAGCAGCGCTTCCGCAACGTCCCGCTCGCCTTCAACAACGGCAACGTATTCTTCGGCGAAATTTTTACGGATCAGTTTCGCAAGTGCAGCAGCCGTGTGTGGTGCGAACTCGGACGGTTTAAGCACAGCGCAGTTACCGGCAGCAATTGCGCCAACGAGCGGTGCGAGCATTAGTTGAACCGGGTAATTCCACGGCCCTATTATGAGTGCGACACCGTAAGGCTCAGGCTGCACAAACGCGCGCCCCGGCCACGCAATCCACGGTACACGTCGGCGCTGCGGCTTTGTCCACGCGCCCAAATGTCGAAGCGCATAACGGACCTCGCCTAAAACGAATGCGACTTCGCTCAAATAAGCCTCTTGGGGTGGTTTACGCAGATCAGCGCGCACCGCATCAAGCAGGTCTGTTTCATTTGCCCGGAGCGCTTTTTGAAGCTTCACGAGCTGAGCAACTCGGAACCCGACTTCGCGAGTTGCGCCGGACTGGAAAAAGGCGCGTTGCCGCTGGACAAGCTGCGCAAGATTCATAGTTAGCCCGTTCAAAACTCCGCCACCACGTCGTGTTTCGTCAAGCCGTCAATTTGTGGTGCTGGTTTATTGGTGGTATCGCTGCATGCACAGGCCGGCAAAAATGCAAGCATTTGTCTGGATGCGTGCCGTTCGTAGTCCACGCTTTAGCGTGTCTCTGTTAGTAGTTCACTCTTTACCGTGTTTGATTTGTAGTCCACGCTTGAGGGCACTCGGTTCGTAGTTCACGCTTTAGCGTGCCACTTTTGCTATGAACAAACGCAAAGTTACTGTGATTGGGGCCGGGTTAGGCGGGCTATCGGCAGCCATCTCGCTTAGGCAAGCCGGTTACGAAGTTGAAGTTTTCGAGAAAAACAACAAAATCGGCGGCAAGCTCAATGTGCTCAAAGCCCAGGGTTACACCTTCGACCTCGGCCCTTCCATACTTACCTTGCCACATATCTTCGAGCGCATATTCGAGCGCAGTAGCCGGAAGATGCAAGACTATATCCCTACCCGACCGCTCCGACCACATTGGCGGAATTTTTTCGAGGACCGCACTGTTATAGACCTGTATCCAGAGCCAGACCGTATGGCAGCGGAGGCACGGAAGGTGGGCGAAGACCCAGCCAATGTGCAGCGTTTCCTGGATTACGCCGGCCGGCTTTACGACCTAGTGAACGCGGGCTACTTCGAGCATGGGCTGGACACCACAGCCGAATTCAGGCGCTTCTACGGCTTGCGCAACTTCCTAAAGTTCGACCTGTTCCGTTCCATGCACAGCGGTGTAGCGCGGTTCCTCAAGACCCAATACATGCGCGACATTTTTGATTACTTCATCAAATATGTCGGTTCGTCGGCTTATCACGCGCCGGCGTTCATGAATTGCTTGCCCACCATCCAGTTCAGATACGATCTGTGGTATGTGGACGGTGGCCTATACGAGATCGCCCTTGGCCTACAACGGCTCATGGACGAGATCGGTGTGGTCGTACATCTGAACAGCGAAGTCATCCAGATACGAAAGGACAGCAGCCGCGTCACCGGCGTGGTAACCAAAGATGGCCAGTTCCACGCCGCCGACATTGTGGTCTCGAACATGGAAGTTATTCCCGCCTACGAAAAACTGTTGGGCGAGGACGCAGCTTTCTTGCGCACGCTGGCGAAGTTCGAGCCAGCTTGCTCCGGCCTTGTGCTCGAACTCGGCCTTGATTGCCAATACCCACAACTGGCGCACCACAACTTCTTTTTCTCCAACAACCAAAAAGAACATTTCCATACCGTTTTCCGCAAGCGCCAATTGCCCACTGACCCAACAATTTACCTAGTTTGTACATCGCGCACAGACCCGACAGTCGCGCCCACTGGCTGCGATTGCCTGAAGATCTTGCCACACATCCCGTACATTGACGACGCCCAACCGCTGAGCCGCGCCGATTACCTTACATTCAAGGAACAAGTCTTGGACAAGCTGGAGCGCATGAGCCTGAAAAACCTGCGCAAGCACATCGTGTTTGAGCATTGCTGGACGCCGCTCGACATACGCGAGCAGTATTACTCGAACAAAGGCTCGATCTACGGCGTGGTGGCTGACCGCTGGAAAAACCTAGCCTTCAAAGCTCCCAAGCAGAGTGTAAAATACGCAAACCTGTTTTTTGTGGGCGGATCGGTCAACCCCGGTGGGGGCATGCCAATGGTCATGCTCTGCGGCCAAAACGTGGCAAAGAAAATCGTCTCATGGGACAAATGACCCGGACTGTTGCTAATAACGGTCGGCCTCTGGAGCGCAGGCTGGTTGCTGCTCGCCAGAATAAAACCTTTGCGCATTGGAAATTCACGCGGCATGCGCGTTGCTTCCGGCATCAACACCGGACAGTCGTTCATTGCTCTTACAACTAGCCATCAGTGTGGTGAAATGTTTGGAAAAAAGTTCGGCCCTCGCGCTGAAAATCTCACGCCAGACGTACTCGCGCAGCAACTTTCAATCATCATCCCCGCACGAAATGAAGAATTCAACTTGCCGACGCTGCTGCGCTCGATTGCCTCACAATCGGTTACACCACGTGAAATCATTGTGGTTGATGATGGCTCGGCGGACCACACTTCGGATGTCGCTCTGCGGTTCGGCGCAAAGGTCGTTGTGCCGCAACCGTTGCCAGCGGGCTGGCGCGGCAAAACATGGGCATGCCACCAAGGTGCACGCGCGGCTAGCGGCAATTTGTTAATGTTTTTAGACGCAGACACGTGGTTCGAGCCCGATGGCTTGGCGCGGGTACTTGCCGGGTATGTTGTCCAGCATTCACGCTGTCCTGAGCATCAAAACAGGCTAAAACCCGAACTACAAACTGAGTCGGACCCGGCACTGTGTGGCGCATTTTCCGTCGGGCCGTTCCACACCGTGCAGAAGCTTTACGAAGAGTTGTCGTTGTTCTTTAACCTGTGCATGGTTGTTGGCACAGTGCCGTACGGGTTGTTCGGGTCAAATGTTGCTTGTTGACCGGGCAAGTTATTGGCGTGTGGGCGGACACGAATCTGTGAAAGGGAAAACACTCGAGAACGTCATTTTGGCAAAGCAATTTCACGCGGCAGGCATACCGGTGCGCAGTGGAACGGCGTGGGCCATATTTGCTTTCCGTATGTACCCGAACGGACTACGTGAGCTGGTCGAAGGCTGGACCAAGGGTTTCGCCGCCGGCGCGGTTCAGACACCGCGCGGTGTGTTACTGCTGGTGGTAGGCTGGCTGATTGGGCTTATGCTAGCGCCTATTGGCTGGGCCATGACAGGAATACACCTGAGTTGGGGGTTAGTTTATCTTCTCTGCGCTGTGCAAGTGGTGGTTTTTGCGCGGTTACTCGGCTCGTTCCGTTGGTTCACCGCCCTACTTTACCCTGTGCCGCTGGTTTTTTTCTTCGCTGTTTTTGCTTACGCTGCAATGCGGTCGGGCAAAACAGTTAGTTGGAAAGGACGCAAAATCCGTGCTGATTGACCTACCCCCAGTATGGATCATCGTGCTGAATGTCGGCGGTTGGCTGGCGATCCAACTTGGTCTTGCATGGGTATTTACTAAAATGCCGATCCACTGGTTCAACCCGGCAGCCCTGTGCAAGTGGGAACATAACGGCAAATTCTACGAACGCGTCTTGCGCATCAAGAAATGGAAAGACTGGCTGCCTGACGCAGCGAAATGGTTTGGCTCGGGTTTCGCCAAGGGCGCGCTTACCGGCACGAGCCGGGCGTATTTGGAACGCTTTGCCCGTGAAACATGGCGGAGTGAACTGTGTCACTGGACGGCCATTGCTTGCACACCGGTTTTTCTTTCTTTGGAACCCGTTGTGGGGCGGGTTGATTGTTGTTGTGTACGCGTTGGCAGCCAATCTGCCGTGCATATTTGTCCAACGTTACAATCGCGCCCGGCTACAAACTGTCCTCGCTCGCAGGTGACAGTCCGCAGCAGCATGCGTTTTCAGCAGCGGCTTGTCCAAGTACAACTTCGAGCAACGCTGAGGATTAACCCCCGTCATTCACATCGCGCACTGGAACATGATCAGCAACGGATCGTTTGGGTCTTTGAACCCATTGCACAACTGCGGCTACGACTTGTTTGTGTTGCGCCTGTGTGGGATGTGCACCGGGCAAGGTCTGCTTTCGCTGAAGCTCATGAGGCACTGTCTTTCCCTCAAGACCCGCCCTGCAACGCGTAGCAAGCCCGGAATGTTGGAGGCGGCATGAGTCTCGAACCCGCATCCCTAACAGGTAAACAAAAAGCGCCTACATGCTTGGCCAGGGTTTAAGTCTCGGCAACCGGGTCTCGCCCTGGCGGCGAAGTCCAGTTGCCCAGCCCCGAAAAAGGTCCAGGGCGTAAGCCCGCAGTAAATTGTCTCTGCGCTCACCACGTGCGCGGCGACTGCTCGGACGATCCTTTCTCGTGGTAAGGCCTATCGCACTGCAACTTGCAGAGTGCCTGTACGTCTTACCCATTGCGAATCATACCCGCTGATGGCTTCTTTGGGTTGTATACTTTGAAACCTAAACCTGGCTCGCAAAAAGGTCAGTTGCGTAGCAGGGTTGGCTCGGCCCAGACAGCCCTGCGCCGGCCGCGATCGTCGCTTTGAGGGCCAGCGACTCCAGTTGTCCGCAGTACAAGCGTATGGACGTTTCTGATGTCTGCTTCGATGTGTTTTGGTGGGTCAGATTTTTTGCTCGAACCACTGCGCCAGAGTACTTTACCGTCGCCAAGCACAATAAACTCGGCCTGTACATTTTCGTCTGCGCGATCGTCTATTCCAACCTCGGCGACGAACTTATCGTACAGCGCCTTCAAATCATATTCGAGCTCTACATCGGCACGAGTGCTAACGCACAGTGCGTGGTCGAACCGTTGGCCGCCCAAAGAGGCTGGCATTGTCAAAGGCAACGATGCGCCTTCTGGCCCGTCCCTGCCCGCCGTAACTATTCGCGGTTTAAGCTCGCTCAACGAAAGCTTTCGCGGCAAAAGCTCTGCAATGCAAAAGCTCACTTGGGCTGCACGCGGACTCTCAGTGCCGTCGAACCAGACAGTTCTAACCTGCACAGTATAATTCGTGCGCGGCTCCAAACCGCGAACAGGGAAAGATGCACTTGGCGTGTACCCGAGCAGCTTGCCGCCGATGTACACCTGATACCCCGCGTTCAGGTAATACTGCTCAGCCCAGTGCAAATTCACACCGTCCAATCCAACTCGCTCGATCCGCAGACCAGCCGGTGCGCTTGGCGGAAAATGATAAAAATCAGCCGGCGCGAACTGCACTTCCCAGCTAACTTCAGTTGTCTGCGGCGAAGTCAAGCGCACCACAGCCCACCCCTGATGATTTGCAACATTGGCTTGCAGCTCACCGAACGGCGCACGGGCAACAACGTTGGTTACCACGTAGTTTGTCCCGCGCGGGAACACGAAACACAGTTCGTATGGGTCATTCTTGATTACCTTGCTTGTGCCTTTGAAAGTTCCACTCGGACCATCCTGGCTCAAGGCAACCAGGTCAACCCAACCTTGGGTTATGTGTCGGCTGGTTGACATGAGCTGAATTTGGCCGTTGCAAGGTAGCAATGTTACCACCCGACACGCCGTAGGTGGCACATCTAGCACGATACCTTCTGCCCAGGCACCGAGGTATTCTTTGTTCCAAAAGTCGAACACATGAACTGGTTTGTCCCCAGGCAGGCCAAGCTCAGTCCAACGCAAGTAAACTCTGTCCGAAGCCGTGGTGCCAAAGTTAAATACGCCGACTACGTCGTACTGCCGACCAAGATGATTGACCTTCAGGTCCCAAACCCGCCTTTCATGCTCTACGGGGAAAAGGTCCAACGGCCGTATATCAACTGCAGGGTACACACGCCGCATAATCTCGACGCGCTCTTCCGGTAGATCAATTAGCCTGTCACTGGACAGCAATGCCTGCCCGGTCAATCCCTGGAGTGTCGCCCATGCACGTGCCTGGTCGAGTGTCAGTGGCCAGCGCAACAGCATCACGTCCGGGTCTGTGTACCAGACAATGTTATGCAGGTAATAATGCCTCAGCGTCGCCCGCACTGCCACCATGAACCCGCCCCAGCCGATCACTACATCACCGCCCGTGCGTGAGCCGTTCATTATACCCACACCCTCGAGCGGTATGCCCCAGCACCCAAGCAAATAACGGTCAGGCCCAATTGCGTGTCGGATTGTCTCCAATGTGCGGCGGTAAAGCGTTTCCGGGGCGGCAGTTGGGTTGTGCATGAATTCTCTTTTTGTTCGGTATTCATCTACTACGACAGGCTGGCCGTCGATTTTGAAGTAATCGTACCCCCAGGACACAAGTCTGCTAAACAAGTTGCTTAGATAAAGCGCTGACCGCGGATGTGTAGGGTCCACCAAAAAACGCCCTTCCCACGTGTCAGAAGCAGTTGTGCCGTCGGGTTTTAGCATGAATACCCCCGGGTTCGCCGCCACAACGCTGTCATTGTTCTGTCCGTGTGGAGCAAGCCAAATTCCGGGGGTTAAACCTAGCGACCTGATGTACTGTGCCAGTGCAGCCATGCCATTTGGGAAACGATTTGTGTTGACAGCCTCCCAATTGCGAGCGCTGCCGCGTGCACCTGATCCTTGCCAACCATCGTCGATCTGCACGTACACAGCGCCGTAATCCTTCAGATTGGCTGCAAGCCATTCGGCATTACGCCGGACCTCCTGGTCGTTGATCCGGGTGTAGTAGTAATACCATGAACACCAGCCCGACGGCGGCAAGGGGAACCGGCTTTTGTCAATCGGCTGGTAGTATTTTATCCCCAACACATCACGATAATAGTTGGACTTAACAGTCGAGTCTTTTAACCGCACGCTGTCTTGCGCGGGATCAAAAACACCATCTGCAATTGCAGGCTGCACATCCCCAAGCGTCATAACAAACAGCTCACGGTTCAGTCCGTCCCGGACACGACACGGGATCGGATACGGCCACGCGCGGTCTGCGGCATTGATTGCCACAACATGCAGCAGTTCACCCGCCAAGCTAGCTATAAGAAAGACGTTACAGATTCGCTTCATTGCTTTGCGCTAAACTTTTTTGTGCTGGATTGTTAATCACCAAGCAAAACCCGCCGTTCGGAATTAGTTTGTACTAAAATACGCCCAAAGTGAACTCTCAATACACAACCAACGATGTGCGCGTGATGTCTCCTGTACCGAATCCGCGTGTCTGCCGACTCAGCAACAAACCATGAGGCCACTAAATTACAAGCCAACGGTTCACTGAATTCCAAGGAACAGTTCTAACACCCAAGCCCAAACTTAAGTGTGCTTTTCCCTGTGGGATCGTAAACGTTTCTGAGCTGTCCCAGCAAACTTACATTGTGGTTAAGGCGGTTCAATCAGTTTTCTTCGGCTGTTCCGAAACCAAGGCCCGGCCGTGCAGATTGAGACAGTTGCCGCATCTGTATTGGCAGGTGAGTCAATTCAGCCCTGCAATCGAGAATGCACAGTTCACTTGGCCAACGCAGGCCAAAGTGAATTACCAACGGGCCCTGCTGGAGAGCGAACCCACAGCTACAGGTTTGTTCAACCCACTTTGATGCTTCCCGCTCAAGTCGTGGCGTGTCATATTCGAGGTATGGCAACGGCAAAGGCAAAATTGATTAACGGTCCTGCTGCCAAACGTGCATTTGCATTGAATGACGTGTACCGGTTGCTCGAACCCGGCCCGGTGCTATTGGTAAGCACAGCAGTGCGCGGCCGGCCCAACGTTATGCCGATGTCATGGCATACAATGATGGAGTTCGAACCGCCGTTGGTTGGTTGCGTTATTAGCAGCGACAATTACACGTTTGAAGTGCTACGTGCTACGGGTGAATGCGGGCTGAACATTCCCACGGTCGAATTGGGCAGGAAAGTTGTTGCGTGCGGCAACTGTTCAGGACGCGATGCTGACAAGTTCGTCATGTTTGGTCTGACGGCTGTGCCCGCAACAGTAGTCAAAGCACCACTTGTGAAAGAATGTTACGCGCAGCTCGAGTGCAGGGTTGTTGACCGCAGTCTGATGCTAAAATACAACTTTTTCGTGCTTGAGGTGTTGAAAGCGTGGGTTGACCCGCGCCACAAAAAGCCGAAGCCAATCTTTCACTTGGGCAAAGGCGTATTCATGCTGCCAGGGCGCACGATCCGGATCCGGTCGCCGAAGACGTCTTTGGTATGAGCAACCAGTTGGCGAATGCGTCTGGCAACGCTTGGCGCTTTATCCGGAATTACATCCAGGGAATGCACGCGGACGCAAACGCGCGCGGTAGGCAGCCGAAAATCGTATCTTAGTGCTTTCGGTGGTTAAGCCTTCCTTTGAGGTTTAGCTGTTTGGAGATTCAAATAACCCCACGAGCGAGGCTATGCATAGGGGTGAGAAATATAACTGGTGGAGGCGGCGGGAGTCGAACCCGCGTCCCTAACAGGTAAACCAAAAGCGCCTACATGCTTAGCCAGGGTTCAAGTCTCAGCAACCGGGTCTCGCCCTGGCGGCGAAGTCCAGTTACCCAGCCCGCAGTAAGTTGTCTCGGACCTAGCCGCGCAGGCACCGGTTCGGTCCCAGCCTGCTGTGGCGTTCAACCGGCCTAGCAGGCGTCAGCCAGTGAACGTTGCGGCTCAATTAGGCCGCAAGAGCCAATTCAGGATTGGCAGTTTTTGTTGATGCGATGATTAACGAGGCCAACGCATCGTCCTCGGCATGCCGCCTTTGGCCCAACTGCCAGGTCGAATCCGGTACGCCCCCAAATTCAACCAAGCAAAAGTTCGCACACACGCATCCGCTCGTCAAGTAGCAGATTTAGCCCGCTGGAAACGATTCCTGGAAAAACACTGGAAAACATGCTGTTGGCATCGTCCCGACAGCTACAACGCGGCCAAGACGCAAAGACCCGTGAAGCGGGCGCGGTTTTGGACGCCGCTTCGGGTTGGGGAATGGATTCGTGCTAGGACGCTAACAAAACACGCGGTAACGCGTCTGTTTCCGCGCGTATCGCTGTGAGTACCCTCGTAAAACCATCGGCGTTACACAGCCGTGCTCATTCAGCGGCGGTCCAGCCAGGGGCGCGAAACAGTTTGGTATATGCTCAAAAGGTCTCTGGTTGGTTCAGTCTTCAGGCGAGCAGTTGTGTTGCTTCGCGCACAAGCTCGGTGATGGGCAGTCTATTTGGACAGACGCGTTCGGCGGCAGTGAAATCGATTGCCGTGAGTCGTGCACGCGTCTTGGCTTGGATACTACCAAAAATTTCGCGTGCGTAAGCGTGGTCGCCATAGCTGTGGTAATACATGAGGCTTCGCATTACATCGCCGATTGGCGCAGCGTAACCGATGGCACCCTCGCACAGGCGTGTGCAGCCTGCGCAATAACTGTTGCAGGTTTCGGCAGCAGCTCGTTCAAGCGCAGCGCGGTCTTGCGTGCTTAGTTCGGTCCGATCAATTGCAGCCGCCACATTAGCCGCTAGCACAGATATTGTGTACATTGCTGAGCAAATAGAGGCGATCTGCGGGTTTTCCCACACCACCTTGAGCCGGGCTTGCTCGGCAGAAAAGCCGCGTTGAATGAAATGCTCGATCAGCTTGGCTTCGGCCGCTTCATCGGTGCCGCGTGTGCGTCTGCCTTGGGTCTTCATTGCTATGAGTCCGATCCCGGCTTTTGCAGCGGCTTCGACCGCAGCTTTCATTGCGTCAGTGTTCATTATCCGATAGTTGTAAGTGGGCATGATGCCATCTATCCACCCCAACTTTGCAGCGCCCAGCATGCAATCTTCCATGTTTTGGTGCGTGCTAAAACCGAAGAACCGGATTTTTTTATCTGCTTTGGCTTTTTCAGCCCAAGCTTTGATGTCATCTGTCAACGAATTTGGATTACTCACGCCGTGCAAATAGTACATGTCAATATAGTCGGTCTTCATTCGCTCGAGCGAACGGTTTAAGTCCTCCGTCATACCGGCAGGATCGCGTCTGCCTGTCTTGGTGACGAGGAACACTTCCTTGCGGCGGGCTGGATTTTTTTCGAAGAACATGCCGATGCCTTCCTCGCTTTTGCCGCCGGTGTATCCGGGTGCTGTGTCCCAATGTGTAACCCCCCAATCAAGCGCCTGTTGTAGCACGAGTTGGTTGCTCGTAATGTCGAAGATCCCACCAAGCGAAAGTATTGACACCTGTACGCCCGTTTTGCCCAGCGGTCTGGTGGGTACTTTGACAGTAGCGGGTTTATCGGTTTTAGGTTTTTCTTTTTGTTGTTCTTGTTGTGCCAGGCCGTGTCGGGTAGCAGCAAGTGCGCCTGCTGCACTCAGACCCAAAGCACGCACGAATTGCCTTCGGGTGACGTATTGCGTCTTCATAAGTTTGCACAAAGTTTAGCTTCTCAATGCCGAACAGTCAACGAGTGGAGTTTATTTCGTGTTGCGTTTTCGCCTGTGACACGTATAGCCCGTAGGCCGCTGACCGGGCATTCGTGTTCACAGACGCCGCATCCGATGCACTTGGTTGGGTCTACCCAGGGCAACTCGAGGTAAATCTCGATTGCTACCGTTGTACCCGGCGCGAGCGGTGTTTGCCATGCCGATCTTTCGCTGACAGTAATGCTGTCAGTCGAGTTATCAACAATTGGTTTGCGGTCTTGCTCGGGGCCGGCAAGTGCGCGCAGATAAAATTCGCCGCTGGCAAGCCAGCCTTTGCGCAGGTCAGGGCCATCAACAACAATTGTCGTTGGCGTTGCGGACCGTACACGTCGTTCGCCGTCGCGAATGACACGATATTCGGCCTGTGAGTAAATTGCCTTGGGACTAACCGGGCAGTTTTCTTGGCAGACCAGGCAAGGCGCATCCATTGCCCATGGCAAACACCTGCCACGGTCTATGAAAGCGGTGCCAAGCCTGATCGGCCCTGCAGATTTGAACTGGCCAACACCGAGCTTTTCCTCGATGCAGAGCGGGCGTAATGCGCCCGTTGGACAGACGTTACTGCAAGCAACACAGTTAAGCTGGCAACCGCTTGTGCCTATGCGGAAGTTCAGGATCGGCGTCCAAAGCCCCTCGAATCCAGCCTGCAAGAACGCCGGCTGTATCACATTTGTCGGGCAGATTCGCATGCACTGGCCGCACTTGATACAGCGGTCGAGGAACGCGATTTCTTCCAGTGCACCCGGTGGGCGCACAAGTGCAGCAGGCCAGTTCCGCGCCGTCAGCCCGCTCAGCCGCAGGGCCGGTACAGACGCAACACCTGAGACCGCTGCGACTAGAAAACCGCGTCGGTTAACCCCTACAGATTCAACCTCACCAGCAGCGGACCTTTCGGTGCCATAGACAAGTTGGTCATGCGGACACCGTTTCAGGCAGTTCATGCACAACACGCATTCGGCGAGCCGGATTTTGCCCAATGGCTCGCAGCCGCCTTCGCAATCGGTATCACACAGGCCGCAGTTTGTGCATTGCGCAGTCTGTTTGCCGATGCGGAACGGTGTCCAGCGCACAAGCACACCGAACAACGCACCCAACGGACAGACAAACCGACAATAAAACCGTGGCACGACAAACGTCAGAAATACCGCACCAAAAAAAACAGCACCAATTATCCATGCACCCGTATAAAACCGTTGGCCTGGTGGTACACCACCGACCAGCGGTAACAAGACAAGATTAACCGACCTGTACACAAGCGGGATTGGGTCAAGCAACCCGGTCTGTAATGAGCCAACCAAAACTTTCGTAGGCTGCCAGACCAATCCGATAAATGCCCAAACGAGGGCAACCACAATAAACCAAGCGAAAGCGCGTTTCGTGCTGCCAACGAGTTTGCGGATGACAAGCAAGGTTAATCCAACCACGCAAAGCACAACTACACCGAGCCACACACCCATGTTTTGGTCTGGCAACAGCAATAGTTCATTAACAAGGCCGGCTGCGGCTGCAGAAAGCAACCCGATCAGCAAGTAGTATTTTATGACCTGCAGGCGCCTGTACTTGTTGAGCGCAACTTTCTCGGCGTGTTTACGTTTCCGGCGGGCAAGCCAGCCAGCAAACTGTTGAATCGAGCCGAACGGGCAGACCCAACCGCAGAACACCCTGCCAACAAAAACCGTCAGCACAATCGTGAGCAACGCCCAGAGTAACCCTCCGTAAAGCTGTTTCGTTGTAAGGAGCGTCCCAAGAGCAACCAACGGGTCTAGCTCAAGCAGCCAGTTTACAGGCCAACCACGCAGTTGCCAAAGTTTGTCCCCTACCGTGGTTACGATACAAAACCACAGGAACAACACTAAAAAGAAAATCTGCGTAATGCGGCGGACGTGAACGATGTTCATTGCTTGAAAATCCGAAATCTGAAATCTGAAATCCGAACCAATGCTCGGATAGTGGAAATTAAAACCCGCAAACCGATCCACTGTGGTCCCGACACGTTCTCGCAAGGCCAGGTCCAAACATGGGACATTTGTCTGCGCCAGTTAGATCTCACTTCACCGTTTTTGATCCTGGTCATTTTGCTTTGTGTCGAATTTCGCGCGTTGTGCTTCGAATTTACAAGACGCTGTCTCTGGCCGGGTGCAGCGATTCGAAATCAGCCATGCCAAGACCGGCTTCAGCAGCGCGCAAAATGAACGGCAAATCGCTCAGCCGTTTGCCGAGCAAAGTGGCACCAAATGCGTCAGCAGCAACTTGATCGGTACTGACGATCATCGTATTGGTTTGTCTGAGGTCATCAAGCGAACCGCCTGTCGGGCCGTTTGTGATCATAGTTGTTGTGCCGTCAAGGATAACCAAGGTCGGGCGCACAAGCGTTGCGAGCTCAAGAATGATTGTGTGAATGTCCTGATGAAACACGTTGCGCGCGCCGCCGAGCAGTCCGTACCAGTTTTTCATCGTCATCGAGGCGCCGCTGCGGTTGTGGTCTTTTACGGGGGCGATACCGATAAGTTTCGTGACGCCATCAAACGCTCCGAAAAACACCGGCCAATCGCGGATAAGGCGCGCCCCGGGCAGTGTTGCCGGTTTGAAAAGTGACTCAGTCGGCAATACAACACGCGCGCCTGCAGCCTCAGCCGCGCGCGCAATACCGGTAAGCCGGAAACAACTTTGCGGGTCGTTGATTGGGTTATCAGCTACAATAACTCCAGCGGCACCTGCGCTGTAACACAGGCGTGTCACCTCGGCTACAAGCTCCGGATGTGTGGTTGCACTGAGGGCAGGCGGCGATGCAAATGCAGCATTGACTTTCAAAAGCACGCGATCGCCCTTGCCGATGAATTGTTCAATGCCGCCCAACGCCGCAAAAGCGCGCTGCACGGTTTTCACCCTGTCTGACCCTGTCACAATTGCCATGCGCCGGCCCACTTTCCCGACTGAAAAATCTGGTAACGGCCTTGCTTGAGTCGCAGTTGGACTGCCTGTGCGTGCGGGTCTGTGCAAGGCAAAAGCACCCCCAGTTGCAACCGCCGCCGCAGCAGTTGCCTTGAGCAACCGACGCATAAAATCGCGCCGGCGCAGTAGCTGGTGTTGGTTGTCAGTTTGGTTTTGCACCTGTTTTACGGGCTATGTGATTGAGCAGCTTAGCAGTGAGCTGTTCAGCGGCTTGCTTCGACAGTGCCGCATGCACTCCACCAACAATGTTTCCATGGCTGAACACAACCTCGTACCAATCGAGCAAGCTGACCATTCTCACACCGCTGAGCGCGCTGGAGGGCACGACGTCTTTTCCACCATTTGCAAGCAGAAACCGATAATAATCCTGCGCAAGAGCCGATGCTTGCTGCGTGTCAGCAAGCACTGTTACGTAAGCCAAAACCTGGTTTCCGTTGGCATTATATTTGGCTGTGAACATGTTGTTGAACCCTTCGAACCCGAAGGCAGTTGCAATCTGGAGCGCATGGCTATGCGGCACCAAGTTTTCAGCGGGGAACAAATCAAGCTCGGGCAACTGCATCGGCCCGGGCTTGGTGGCAGCAACAAAATTACGTGCCATTCCCAATATAGCCTCCATCAACTTCTGGCTCGGCGTTGCCGCAACGGCTTCGACGTAAAACTGGCCGCATACAAAGTACAAAGCGTTCTTGGTTGCATAAGCGAACTCGGTCAGCTCAACCGGTTTTGACTCGGGACGCCGTTGAATGCTGTAAACCGCAAACGCCTGCGGTACATTGCCCATGTCATACACAAACCACTCGAACCAGTCGTCTTCGCTGTCCTGTAATGCAAAGCGTTGACAACGCAACTGGCGAAACCCGGACGTCAAGTATAGATCAGCCTTGCCGTTGATCTTGTCCGAGAGCGTGTCTTCATCGAACTGCTCGATGGGACCGAATGCAACTAGCCCCGCAGGCATGTATGCTGTGAAACCTTCTCCTACAAAACCAGGCTGCGGAAGCTGCACCTCTTCGGGCGCGGTCACGGTCGGCGCTGCCGACCACGACCTGGTTGCAACCTGTACAGCGGGGTTAAAGTTTCGCTGCGCAATCAATACGCCAACAACTATCGCGCCAAGACACAACAAAATGCCCAGGCCAACTGCGATCTCGTGACTGGTTTTTTGCCGTTGAAAAATGTTCATTAGCGCAACGACTGCGTTGCAATTTGCGTCAACGGAACGGTCTTGTCAAAAAAAGAGGCCGGGGTTTGAAAGCCCCGGCCTTGCGCAATTTACCCATGATGCAGCCTGGCATTCACCGGCCGCACGCAGCCTCAATATTCAAAGTCGCTATGGCTGCTTTCTTTTGCACTCTTTTCCTTCTTTTCTGGTATCTCGGTTACAAGGCATTCGGTTGTCAGCAATAGACCGGCGACCGAGGCTGCATTTTGCAGCGCGGTACGCGTGACCTTCTTCGGATCAACAATACCGGCCTTCACAAGGTCCTTGTACTCGGCAGTGACAACGTCGTAGCCCTCGTTACCCTTGCGGCGTTTGACCTCTTCAACTACCACCGAGCCCTCAACGCCAGCGTTATTGGCAAGCTCGCGTGTCGGGTACTCGATTGCACGTTTGACGATGTCAATGCCGATGCGCTCATCTTCATCGGCAGGCTTGACCTTGTCGATCGCCTCAAGACACCGGATCAACGCTACGCCGCCTCCGGGAACAATGCCCTCCTCAACAGCAGCACGTGTGGCGTGGAGCGCGTCTTCAACGCGGGCCTTCTTTTCTTTCATCTCGGTCTCAGTTGCAGCACCAACGTTAATGACGGCAACGCCACCGGCGAGCTTGGCAAGCCGTTCCTGGAGCTTTTCACGGTCGTAGTCGGATGTGGTCTCCTCGATCTGGCGGCGTATCTGGTTTACGCGACCCTGGATTTCGGAGCTTTTGCCTGCGCCCTCGACAATGGTTGTGTTTTCCTTGTCAACAACAACTGTCTTAGCGCGGCCAAGGTCGCTCAACTCGACACTCTCGAGCTTGATACCGAGGTCTTCGCTGATGAACTTGCCGCCTGTCAGAATGGCAATGTCTTCGCACATTGCCTTGCGCCGATCGCCGAACCCGGGCGCTTTTACAGCGCAGCATTGCAACGTGCCACGCAGCCTGTTGACAACCAACGTGGCAAGCGCTTCGCCTTCGACTTCCTCGGCAATGATGAGCAATGGTTTGCCCACCTTGGCAATCTTCTCAAGCAACGGGAGGATGTCCTTAAGACTACTGATCTTCTTTTCGTAGATCAGGATGTATGGGTCCTCCAGCTTGCACTCCATTGTCTCGGTGTTGGTGATGAAGTAGGGCGACAGATACCCCTTGTCAAACTGCATGCCCTCGACAACCTCGAGTGTTGTCTCGATTGACTTTGCCTCTTCGACGGTTATTGTGCCGTCTTTACCGACCTTGTCCATTGCGTCGGCTATGATCTCACCAATGGCAGTGTCCCAGTTGGCAGCCACGGTCGCAACCTGTTTGATTTCTTCCTTCTCCTTGATTTTCTTGGCGATCTTATCCAGGTGCTGCACCGCAGCCTCAACCGCCTTATGGATACCCCGCTGGATACCGATCGGGTTCGCCCCAGAGGCGACAAATTTCAAGCCCTCACGGTAGATAGCCTCGGCAAGCAAGGTCGCCGTGGTTGTACCGTCGCCCGCTGCGTCGCTTGTCTTGCTGGCGACTTCGCGGACCATCTGCGCACCCATGTTTTCGTATGGGTCTTCGAGCTCGATTTCCTTTGCCACCGTCACGCCGTCCTTAGTCACAACCGGTGAGCCGAACTTTTTGTCAAGAACAACGTTGCGGCCTCGTGGACCGAGCGTGGCTGTAACGGCGCGCGATAGTTTAGTTACACCGCGCAGAATAGCCTGACGCGCGGCCTCATCGAAAAGTAATTGTTTTGCTGCCATAGTTCGTTGTGTTCAGTTATCGGTTTAGGGTTGTTGTTCAGGTTAAAATGGCAAGGAGATCGTCCGAGCTGAGAAGCTTGTATTCTTTATCGTCAATTTTGATCTCCGTGCCACCGTACTTGCTGAAGAGCACGCGGTCGCCCACTTTGACTTCAAACGGAATACGTTTGCCGTCGTCGTCAAGCTTCCCCGTGCCCAACGCACGCACAATGCCCTCTTGAGGCTTTTCCTTGGCGGTATCAGGTATAATGATGCCGCCTTTTTTGACTTCCTTCTCTTCAACCGGTTCAACCAGAACACGGTCTCCGAGCGGTTTAACGTTAAGAGCCATAGGTCAACGTTGGTTTTTGTTTGGTTGTTATCGGTTTTACTCAGGTTTGGATCTATTCCCGACGCACTCGCGTTCGGGAAAAAACCGTAAATCTGTCACAAGTCTCCCGCTGGCAAAATCCCGCCGGGTGCCGGCTCGAATTTGACAAGCTGTTCCGTGGCAGCCGTTGCGTGCAACAACAACTGCTTTAGCTCCGACGGCAACGCCGGCAGGTCGCCGTCCCTAAAGTAACTCAAAGCTTTAAGCGTTATCATCGGGTTAAACAACTGACTGCCATACACTGCCTGCGCAGCCCCCAAAGCCTCGCCAGGCTAACCCCAGCCCGGAGCAAAGCCGCAATGTCAAGGTAATCTTTTGCCTCTGCACGAGACTGCACAACAGCCATATTGCACGCGGCTAGGTCAAGTAACGACGGCGCCCGAACCACACAGCCGTGCGCCCACTCCGGTTCACGAACACGCCGCAACCCGCCCCCCAAAATGAAACCTTTACCCGGCCTTGCCCACGAACAGTCACCGTTAAAGAGTTCGCTGACTTCATGCGTACTGTTGCGTCTCTTAGAAACGCCGCCGTCTGCAGCAGAGCGCCACATCCACAGGCGCGTCCGTGAAAAAGTCAAAGCCTTCGGACTGCCTATGCCCAAGCCGCAAAGCCAAGCCTGTGCCACCGTAGAGCACAAACCGGCCAGACAACACCTTCAGCTCTGGCCACAACGCACTCTGTGGCGCAGGTAGCATGGACAATTTCGCCTCAAATTTCATTTCAAAGAACGCTGCGGTAATTCGGCTTCTGGCAAACCGAAATAGTTGCGCCAATAAGCCCACGACCGCGCATCAAAAACTCCTGCCGGCGCATTCAGCAACACTTCACGCAGCGCCTCCTGGCCAAACATCCGTTTAACCTGTTGGACTTCATCTCAAGTACTCAGCGTCATCACCTGTGCAATAAACCTGCACGGGTTGGCCAGCGAACACTCCGGCGGCTGCCACCAGAAAAGCGCACGCGCATTTGCCTGATCTGTTCTTGATCCACCATTAACTTGCCCTTGCACGCAGCCGCACAAGTTCACTCACTTCTTTTCGTCCACTACCTCAGCATCAATAATCGGGCCTTCGTCTTTGCCCTTCTTTTCCGACTCTTTCGGTCCGGCCTGTGCACCACCCGCACGGCTCGCCCGGGCTTTTTCTGCTGCTGCGCGGTATAGCTCGGCAGACACGGCATGCCATGCCTCGTTGAGCCGTTCGGTTGCAGACCGAATCTCCGAAACGTCGTCGCGTTTGATGGCTTCTTTAACGGCCTCGATCGCCTTCTCTATCTTGGCAGCGTCACTGCTGGAAATTTTATCCTTGTTCTCACGCAGCATTTTTTCAGAGCGATAAACTGCGTTGTCTGCTTCGTTGCGTGCCTCGGCAGCCTCGCGTTTCTTGCGGTCTTGCTCACTGTACATCTCGGCCTCTTTGCGCATACGCTCGACTTCGTCCTTGCTCAAGCCGCTACTGGCGGTAATGGTAATCTTTTGTTCCTTGCCCGTGCCGAGGTCTTTGGCACTGACGTGCAAGATGCCGTTTGCGTCGATGTCAAATGTAACCTCGATCTGTGGTACACCACGCGGTGCAGGCGGTATGTCGGTCAGGTGGAACCTGCCGATTGTTTTGTTGTCACGCGCCATCGGCCGCTCGCCTTGCAACACGTGGATCTCGACCGAGGTTTGGTTGTCGGATGCAGTAGAGAAAATCTCGGATTTGCGGGTTGGAATGGTTGTGTTGCGTTCGATCAACTTGGTGAAAATACCGCCGAGTGTCTCGATCCCAAGCGATAGCGGTGTGACATCGAGCAACAACACATCTTTGACCTCGCCTTTAAGCACACCGCCTTGAATGGCAGCGCCAATGGCAACTACCTCGTCCGGGTTAACACCCTGATGCGGTTGCTTGTTGATGAGCGAGCGCGCGGTCTCAACCACACGCGGCATGCGCGTCATTCCGCCCACCAACACTAGCTCGTCAATCTGGGCTGGTGTAAGCCCGGCGTCTTTTAGACATGCATTCACCGGACCTACGGTGCGCTCGAACAAGTCCTCACACAGTTGTTCCATTTTGGCCCGGGTCAGCTTCATACTGATGTGCTTCGGCCCGGACGCATCCGCTGTGATGAACGGCAAATTGATCTCGTACACAAGGGCCGAACTGAGGGCAATCTTGGCTTTTTCGGCTTCTTCTTTGATGCGCTGGAGCGCATCCGGTTGCTTCCGAAGATCAATCCCGTGCTCTTTCTTGAACTCGTCCAGTATCCAGTCCATTATGCGGCCGTCCCAGTCATCACCACCAAGATGCGTGTCGCCGTTGGTGGCCTTGACCTCGAAGACACCGTCGCCGATCTCGAGCACGGAAATGTCGAATGTACCACCTCCAAGGTCGTAAACTGCAATTTTCTCGTCTTTCTTTCTGTCAAGCCCATAGGCAAGTGAGGCGGCCGTTGGCTCGTTAATGATGCGCAGCACCTCAAGCCCGGCGATCCGGCCTGCGTCTTTGGTTGCTTGGCGCTGTGAATCGTTAAAGTACGCAGGCACGGTAATCACCGCTTGCGTGATCTTTTCACCAAGCCGCATCTCGGCATCGGCCTTCAGCTTCTGCAATATCATGGCCGAGATTTCAGGCGGGCTAAACCGACGTCTTTCTCCGTTGACCTCGACCTCCACATGCGCGTCGCCGTTTGGTGCCTCGACAACCTTGTACGGGACCCGCTTTATTTCCTCAGCGACTTCATGGTACTTTCGGCCCATGAAACGCTTGATCGAGTAAATTGTATTACGTGCGTTTGTAACGGCCTGGCGCTTGGCAGCATCACCCACCAACCGCTCCCCATTCTTCGTAAACGCAACAATCGAGGGCGTCACACGCCTGCCTTCGGAGTTTTCCAATACGACAGGCTCGCCGCCTTCCATCACCGCCATGCACGAATTAGTCGTGCCCAAGTCTATTCCCAGTACTCGGCCCATAGGCAAAAAGTAAAAGCAGTTTTTCAACCTCGATTAAGCACCAGCAATGCCAACCCAAGCAAATGCAAATAAGTCGTTGATTACCAGTACATTATGACAATCTAACCAAACCTAAACCCATCACACCAAGTGTAATTGTTGGGTCATTGTGGCGCAATAAACGCGCGCGTCAGGTTAATTGTGGCACAGTGCTCTGCGGTTTTTATTAAACTCGATACGGACAAACTTGGGTCAAAACGCAGGACTCGGCACTGCCAACGTCGTTCGTATGATTTCGGAAGCGGGACTAATGAGGCAAAAGTTGAGTTGGCAAAGCCACAAAACTGTGGGGACTGGCTGCGCTTTAGGCGGTTGTACCTAGGGACCCATCGGGCTAAGCATTGGTGCGATGTGATGTGTGGGAGCGCTGAAGTTTCCAATTTAAGGCTGAACGCGGTGTTTATTTACTGCCGAGCTTAACGGCCGGGATCGAAGCAAGGTCAGGCGGCAACCGGTCAGGCTCGAAAGTGTCCAAGTGGATGGTAAGCAATTTGTAGAAAGGCACGCCAAAGTCAGCTTTGCCATCTGAGCGGTCAACAACAGCCGCTACGCCGAGCAAATGCCCGCCTGCACTTTGAGAAATCTGGATCGTCTCAAGCACGCGGCCACCTCTGGTAACAACGTCCTCGACAACAAGCAGTCGTTCGCCTGGCGCAATGGTGAACCCGCGGCGCAGGGCGAGTTTACCTTCTTCTTTTTCCACGAAAATGAACCGCGCACGCAACTGCCGTGCAACCTCCTGTCCAATCGCAAGCGCGCCTAATGCAGGCGCAATCACTGTTTGAACGTCAAGATGTCTGGTAAGTCGGGCCAAAGCGCCGCCAAGCTGTTCAAGTGCTTCCATGTGTTGGAACGCGAGCGCGCATTGGATGTAATGCCGGCTGTGCAAGCCGCTGCGCAAAATGAAGTGGCCTTCAAGAAAAGCCCCGGTGTCTTTCAGCAGTTTGATGACTTCTGGTTCGGTCATGTTGAAGCCGAATGTCAACCGTGCGTGGCCGGATTTCAAGCACGATCTGCCGTATTGCCGGCTGCATCCCCGCACACATGTTTGTGCGCGTAAGCAGTTAATTGGACCTGTTGGATCACCAAAAAAATTTCGAATAAATACCAAATTCGGGCTTGAAAAACCGGTGTTGTTGGTGCCAAATGCACTGCGCGCATCTGACGCTATGGATTTAGCTGACATTTTGACCAAAGACCAGATCGTGCCTGAGTTGCGTGCCACCAATCGGTGGGAGGCCATAGACGAGCTTGTCCAAAAGCTCGCCGAAGTTGGCACCATCCCGCCAGCAAGCCAGGCTGCAATAGCTGCGGTGGTCAAGAAACGTGAGTCTTCAATGAGCACCGGCATCGGTTTTGGCATTGGGATACCACACGCTTCGACTGACCTCATCAGCGAAGTAACAGGCGCGCTGGGTCGGTCGATAAAAGGCGTAAACTTTGATGCGCTGGACAACCAACCGGTTAAACTTGTCATGCTTTTCCTGGTGCCACAGGGCCAATTCCAAAAGCATCTGCACACACTGGCAAACATAGCGAAGCTGCTGCATAAGGCAGAGCTCCGACAGGCACTGGTTGAAGCCCCGGACGCAGAAGCAATGTTGGCGATCATCAAATCGCACACCAGGAAATGACACGGTGTGTATGACGTGTGCCAACGCGCCGGCTGGTGTACTTGCGCGCCCGTTGGCACGTCTGCATTAAAAAAACTGCAAATGGGCATCCCCCAACAACTCCAAGCCAGATTACACGAGGCCGTACACGCGCTGCTTCCCGATGCCGACGTTTCGGATGTGTTAATTCGGCCGTGTACAGACGCGCGGTTTGGGGATTACCAGACAAGCGGCCTGATGCCACTCGCAAAGGCGCGCGGTCTAGACCCGCGCAAGCTCGCCAATCAAGTAAGTGCGAAGCTTGAAGTGAGTGATCTGTGTAACGAGGTGACAGTTGCAGGGCCGGGCTTTGTAAATTTCAGGCTTAGACCCGAAGCGTTGGCCATGCCGTTTGAAGCTGCGGCACGCAGCGGGCACATGTTCTTCGATAAAGCACAACCGCCACGCACGATCGTTGTTGATTTTAGCTCGCCTAATGTTGCAAAGCCAATGCACGTCGGTCATATACGCTCGACAATTATCGGCGACAGTATCGCGCGCATATTTCGCCTGCTCGGGCACAAGGTCATAACGGACAACCACCTAGGCGACTGGGGCACACAGTTCGGCATGTTATTGGTGGGTTGGAAACGTTACCTGAATCCTGATGCGCTTGACACCGATCCGATAACCGAGATGGAACGGCTTTACAAACTCGTCAATGCAGAGTGCCAAGCCAACCCCGACACGTTGCAGACTGCGCGGGCTGAACTTGTAAAGTTGCAGAATGCTGACCCAGAAAACATTCGGCTATGGCAACAGATGGTCGCGCTTTCGCGACGCGAGTTCGACCGTATCTACGCGCGCCTGGGTGTACAGTTCGATTACACACTGGGCGAGAGCTTCTACAACCCGCACCTGCAGCTCCTGGTAAACGAGTTCGTCACACGCGGCATCGCGCGTGAAAGTGAAGGGGCTATCGTCGTTTTTTTTGACGACCCAGCCGATGGCGAGCTTAAAAATTATCCGCTCATCATCCGCAAGAGCGACGGTGGATTTAATTACGCCACAACAGACCTGGCCACGCTCATCTACCGGACCGACACTTGGCAGCCGGATGAGATCGTCTACGTAACCGATGCACGCCAAAAACTGCACTTCAACCAGGTGTTTACCGCCTTTCGCAGGTTGCGTCCAAACACACAGGTCAGGCTTGCACACGTGTGGTTTGGCGCAATCCTCGGTGAAGACGGCAAACCTTTCAAGACACGCGCAGGTGACACGGTGAAGCTGGCCGATTTGTTAGACGAAGCCGAAGAACGCGCGCTAAAAATTGTCACAGAGAAAAACCCGGCTCTGTCCGAAACACAGCGCCGTGAGATCGCGCGCGTTGTTGGGATTGGCGCGGTTAAATACGCTGACCTGATGCAAAACCGTGAAACGGACTATGTGTTTCGCTGGGACAAGATGCTTGCCCTGGATGGAAACACAGCCCCCTACCTGCAGTACGCATACACACGCATCGCAAGCATTTTCAGAAAAGGCCAGGTCACACAGCTTGAACCCAGGATTGTGTTCGAAACGCCCGAGGAACTGGCCCTTGCGAAGCACATGCTCAATTTCGGGTTTGTGCTCGAAAACGCCGCAAATGAGTATCGGCCGAACTTTATCTGCAACTTCCTTTACGAGCTTGCGGTCAAGTTCAGTGCTTTTTATGAGACTTGTCCTGTGCTCCAAGCCAAAGAACCATTGCGCCTGTCGCGTCTGACACTGTGCCACTTGACAGCTCAGATCTTGAAAACGGGTCTAAACGTTCTTGGTATCGAGACATTGGAACAAATGTAACCAGCCTGGGCAAACCTGAGGATCAAATATCTTGCATTCAAACAGGCATTTTACGTGACGCACTTATTTTGCCGCGTTAGAGCATTAGATCCCCGACTATCACAGGCCGAGCGGCTTTGCGCACACCATCGCAAGCAGTTGAGCCTGTCGTTTCCAACCCCATGCCAGGTCTAAACACCACGCGCCGTGAGCCAGTAAACAAACATGCCCCAGCGCAATCCCAACAGACACAAACAGCCGCAAACGACCTCGAGCTATGCTTCCCAAGCCCCCATTTCATACTGTTCATAATACCCACGGTAGTGTTACGTAAACACGAGAACTTTACGGCTTGGACATGATTGGTAGACTCGCTGTAAGAAGGCGCTAGATGCGTGTGTTTACTATTGGGAAGGGCGGGGTTGATGGTTTCAACTGGGGCCGGCAAACCTGTAAAGAGAGGATAGTTACATTACGCTGGGGTTTCGGGGTATTGCTCACCATAGAAACGAGCGTTGCTCGGCCAACAACGTGTCGCCATCCCACAAAGTCACACGCCAGGCGCGTACCTCGCCGATTCGCTTGTACTTCTCTCCTTGTACGCTGATGTAGTTCCACTGGCTAAACCAACGTTTGCGTTTGACAGTCTGCTCGAGTACAAGGTCGCATGGGGCGTTTTCAGGAGTTACACCGCGAATTTCAACGCGCAGCTTGAGAGCTTGTGCAGATTTAGCTTTGGCCTTCCACTGGACTGCAAACCGCAGACCGCCACGTAATTCCGCGTGCTGCTGCAGTTGCGCTTGGTATGCATCGCGCTCGAATAAGCTCGGGCTGAGCGCGTGCCGACCAGCCGTGTCCAGGTACTGCGGTAGAACTTTAATTATCCGGCCGGTTGCAGCACTAGCTGCGCAGGCGCAACAAACAAACACAGTTGCAATCAAAAGCCGCATGTACACACCCACACATTACCCGGGAACGCAAACTGCTCAATGCAGAAATACACGGTTTGCACCACGCTAGATTGTCACAACAACAAATTTTGCGTGTTCGTGCCAACGAGAAATCCAGGCACTTTGAACAGTCAAAGTGCCTGCACACACACACTTTTTGGCCTTTGAAAATTGCCCGAGGTTGACTATATGAAATCCCTGTGAGGACAAATAACTTTATGCATAGCTGTGTGATGTTTATTTTTTCGCCGCGGACATGGCTGTGGTGGATTGCATGTTGTGGATTGCTGAGTTTAGCACAGCCACAGCTTTTAGCTCAGCAGGATGACCCGCCGAAACTCGGGCAAACGGGTGATCAAAAGACGGCGCCATTGCCGATTGCGCTGCCTGCGCCAACGCTTAAAGGTACGCCCGAGGACATACCAAAAGGACCGAACGTCGAGCCGCCACCCGATCCTGACAAACCGCCTCCGCCGTTTTTGGCTCCTAAAGGCGTCACAAACGTTGCGCTGGGCAAGCCTGTGACTGCCAGCGTGAAACCTTTCACGGGCGAGCTTATCCAAATCACAGACGGTAAAAAGGAACCGTTCGATGATCAGGTCGTCGAATTCCGCAAAGGCACGCAATGGGTGCAGATTGACCTGGGCGAGCCTTACGAAATTTATGCTGTTGCAATTTGGCATGATCACCGCTACCTGCAGGTTTTTCACGATGTGATCGTGCAGGTGGCTGACGACGCCGAGTTCACACAAACTGTGCGGACACTTTTCAACAACGATTCGGATAATTCGTCCGGGCTTGGGATGGGGACCGACCGCGAATATTTCGAAACGCGCTTTGGCAAAGTTATTGATGCAAAGGGCACAAAGGCACGGTATGTCCGGTGTTACACGCGCGGCAGCAGCCTGAGCGCAATCAATGTCTGGCAGGAAATCGAGGTTTACGCATTGCCAACCAAATGAAACGCAGGCCATGGCTGTTGGTCCTGCTTGCAGTTGCAATTGCTTTGCTGGTGCGGAGCGTGCAAGTAGGGCTGCGCCCGGTCCATAGCGACGAGGCAGTTAATGCAGTAATCCTGGGCCGGTTGCAGGAAACCGGCCGATACACTTACGACCCGAGGCAATTCCATGGCCCGACCCTGTACTGGTTTGCGTTGCCGGCTGTATGGTTGAGCGGGGCAAAAAACTACAGTGAGTTGACCGCCACCACACTTCGCTTGGTAACGGTCGTCTTCGGTGTGGGTATTGTGCTGTTGGTGTTGTTGCTGCATGATGGCTTGGGCAAGACGGCCATGGTAACCGCAGCGGGCCTACTTGCAGTTTCACCTGCAATGGTCTTTTACAGCCGATATTTCATCCACGAGATGTTGCTTGTGTTTTTTACCGGGCTTGTCTTGGGGGCGGGTTGGCGTTGGGCGCAAACTCGGAGCATGGTCTGGGCGATAGTCTGCGGCGCAGGCACCGGCCTAATGTTCGCCACAAAGGAGACGTTTGTGATTTCATTCGCTGCGATGTGTCTTGCCGCAATGTGCGTTGTGCGTCTTCGGTCACAGCGGTCTTTGGCACAGACCACGCCGCGGCAGCGTGGCAGGTGGTTGCACTGTGCAGCTGCGCTTGCTGCAGCGGCGCTGGTATCAGTTACTTTTTTTAGCTCGTTTTTTGCCAATTTAGATAATGTGCCCGATTCAATGCGTGCGTTTGGGTTTTGGGTCGGCCATGCTGGAACGCAAACCGCCCACATGCATCCGTGGCATTTTTATCTGGAACGGCTTTTCTTGTACTCGACCCGCACCGGCCGGGTATGGACCGAGGGCCTAATAGGCGTGCTTGCGTTGGTGGGTGCAGTGGCGAGTCTGGTGGGACAACGGCTCGGCACGGTCAATCTTCAACTTGCCAGGTTCCTGACTTTTTACACCACAGCCAGTGTCGCCATTTATACGTTTATACCATACAAGACACCGTGGTGCATGCTCAGTTTCTTGCATGGAATGGCGTTGCTTGGCGGGATTGGCGTGACTGTTTTGGCGAGCTTTGTAACCAGGCCTTTGGCGAAGATAGTTTTATATGTTGCGCTGGGGACGGCTGCTGCGCACCTGTGTTGGCAGACTTGGGCATTGAACTTCAGGTACTTTGCGGCACGTGCCAACCCATATGCGTACGCGCAAACAGCCACTGACATTTTGCGATTGGCCGATACAATCGAGCGCATCAGCCGCATCGAGTCAACCGGCTCGAAAATGTTGATTAAGGTTATGGCACCCGAGCACGATTACTGGCCGTTGCCGTGGTACTTGCGAAAGTTCGAAAGCGTGGGTTGGTGGGACAAAATACCAGACGACCCATTTGCACCGGTTATGGTTGTATCTGCCAATCTCAACGCGTTATTTGACGAAAAGACAGATAAACGCTGGTTTATGGTTGGTCTGTTCGAGCTTCGCCCGGCTGTGTTTTTCGAGCTGTATGTGCATGATGATTTGTGGCAACGGTACATTGCAACCCTAGCCGGGCCGGCGGATTAGATATCTTCGCGCTTTTCGGGGGTTACCCTTGCTAAAACCAGGTGCCAAAGTGCGCACAGGCAAATTGACGATTTGCGCCAGCCTGGCGCATGCATGAATCAGGTTGAGGCCGAGTTCGTTGACACCGGTACGCGTTGTCACTAGGCTCGGCTGCATGTCGCGCTTGCCAATCGAGCTGATGCTTGCGCTGCGGTATTTGCGGCCCAAGCGAACTTTTGTGTCTGTGATCACGCTCATCTCGGTGCTTGGTGTTACGTTGGGCGTGGCAGTTTTGATCATTGTGTTGAGCGTGATGACCGGGTTTGGGCAGCAATTGCGCGATAAAATCCTCGGGTTCAACACTCACATCAAGGTCATGGCTGCCAACGGCACACTGCGCGATTATGCGCATGTGATTAACATCGTTGCATCGAATCAAAACGTGAAAGGCGTTGCGCCTTTTGTGCTTGGGCAGGTCTTGGTCGAGACCCAGCCGGATCCCGATGAGCCAAATGCTCATGCGCTTGCTGCGGCGCCGTGGGTGCGCGGTGTTGATCCGGTTTTGGAAACAAACGTGAGCGTGTTGCCGCGGAGCATTGTCGAGGGCGACTTTGACTTAAACGGCCGCAGTGTGCTTGTGGGCAGTGAATTTGCGCGCATGCTCGGCGTGCGTGTGGGCGACCGACTCGCCGTCTATTCACCACGTGAGCTTGCAAAGATGAGAAAAAGCCGCGATTCGCAAATTGAAGAGGCTGTATTGCCCGATGATTACGAAGTACGCGGCATTTTTGATGTCGGCTATTTTGAATACAATGCGTCTGTGATTGTCACCTCGCTCGAGAACGCACAGCAAATGTACGAGTTGGGGGACGACGTACACGGGTTGCTTGTGATGTTAAAAGACCCCTACCTAGCCGAGTCAGTGCGCGATGAACTGGATCATGCACTCGGCACCGGATTCAGAATCACGGTTTGGATGGAGGAAAACGCTGCGATCTTGAATGCAGTTGCGGTTGAGAAAAGCGTGATGTTTTACCTGTTGTTTTTCATCATGATAGTTGCGGCACTGTGCATCATGAGCGCGTTGATCACGTTTGTTGTGCAAAAAACGCGCGAGATCGGCATGCTCAAGGCCGTCGGGGCAACAAACACCCAGGTTGCAACCGTGTTTCTCGGCCAAAGCGCTATTGTGGGCGTTACGGGTGTTGCAGCCGGACTGGGGCTTGGCATGCTTGCGCTTGCGTACCGTAACGAGTTCCTGCGGTTTATGAACCGGTTGACCGGGTTCGAGCTTTTTCCGGCCTCGATTTACGGTTTTATTGAGCTACCGGCACTGATAGTGCCGCGAGACGTGATCCTGATCTGCAGCAGCGCACTGTTACTTTGTGTATTGGCAGGTGTGTTACCGGCGTGGAACGCAAGCCGACTGCAACCTGTAGATGCGCTCAGGTATGAATGAATCCTGCTCAGAAAGTTTCGAGGTGACAAAGCGGCAATCCGAACAACTTGTTGCGGCCGGGTCTAACCGGCTGCTTTTGTCGGCTGTTGATGTGCACAAATCGTTCCAGCTCGGCAAACAAACACTGCATGTGTTGCGAGGTGTTACACTGCAGGTACACAGAGGCGAATTGGTCGCGTTACGAGGTGCATCCGGGGCGGGTAAAAGCACACTGTTACATTTGCTCGGCGGGTTGGACAAACCCAATAGTGGCCAGATCAGATTCGAAGGCCGTGACCTTGCAAGCTTGTCCGCACGCGCACTTGCCGAATTCCGCAATTTGAAGGTCGGGTTTGTGTTTCAAGCCTATCATTTGTTGCCTGAGCTAGATGCACTCGAGAACGTTGCATTGCCAGCGCGGCTTGCGCGCGTGCCTGCTGCTGAGGCCGAAAGGCGCGCGCGGAACCTGCTCGAGCGCGTCGGCCTGGGCCACAGACTCGAACACAAACCATTCGAGTTGTCCGGGGGCGAACAACAACGAGTTGCAATTGCCCGTGCACTTGTGAACGCGCCCGAGCTTGTGCTAGCTGACGAGCCGACCGGCAACCTCGACTCGCACGCAGGTGAGGAAATCATTCAACTGCTATGCGAACTGCGAGCTGAACGCGGTGTAACACTCATCATTGCCACGCATAACCCGGATATTGCGGCGCGTGCACCGCGAATAGTTGAACTTGTAGACGGCCAGATTCGGCCCGCGTGAAAACCCACGGGAAAGGCACGCTGAACTAATTACCCAACCGTCATACGACGCAAGTAAAGCTTGTTCAGGCCAAGCCGGCTTGATTAATTTTGGGCAAAAACACGTCTCTTTTTGTATGCATAAGATCCAGGACCACGTAGTTGAACCGTGCGCAAATGCGAACTCAACCGCACCCAGCACACGTCGGCAGTTCATCAAAAAAACAGCCGTAGCAGCCGCTGCAGTTGCCACAGCCAAACTTCTGCGTGCGCCGGTTTACGGACAACAAACCGCGCCTTCAGTAAAAGTTGTTGGTGCTACCGAGAAAATCAGACTCGGCTTTATTGGCGTCGGCAAACAGGGGTTCGAAGCGCATCTGCTCAACATCATCAAGTTCGCAAACGAAAACAACGTGGCTGCAGTCGCTGTTTGCGATGTCTCCAAACACCGGCGGACTGAGGCACAAAAAGCCATTGAAACTGCAGGAGGTAAAGCTGACGCATACGAAGACTATCGCAGACTGCTCGAGCGCAAAGATATTGACGCGATTTTCTGTTCGACAGTTGATCACTGGCATGCACGAGTCACGATTGACGCCGTCGAGGCGGGCAAACACGTGTACCTGGAAAAACCGATGACACGGTATCTTGACGAGGCATTTGCAGTTTACGATGCCGTGAAACGCACCGGTAAAGTGTTCCAGCTGGGCTCGCAGGGTTGTTCAGACCTCAAATGGCACAAAGCAGCCGAATGGATTCGCGCAGGCAAAATCGGTCAGGTCGTCATGACCCAGGGATCGTTCATGCGCAACAGACCGGCGGGCGAATGGAATTATCCGATCCACGCGTGGTGTACACCGCAAGATGTAAACTGGAAGCTTTGGCATGGCGGGCAGATCAAGACTCGGCTCGAGTTCAGTGCAGATGATTATTTTCGGTGGCGCAAGTATTATGCGTACTGCGCAGGATTACTCGGCGACCTTGTGCCTCACAAGGCGCATCCATACCTGCTGGCCACTGGCAACCCCGAGTTCCCAGTACGCGTTTCTGCTGTGGGCAGTAAGCCCGTCCGCACGGACAAAAACACACCAGACACGCCCGAACGCGATTGCCCCGAGATAGTGCAATTGATTGCCGAGTTCCCGAGCGGCATGGTCATGCATATAACAACAAGCAGTGTGAGCGAACAGGGCACGCAGGAAATTATCCGCGGACACAAAGCATATCTACTCTTGGGGGGTAACAAAGTCGAGCTTAAACCTGAGAAACCGTTCGCAGAAGAAATTGACCCCGAAACAAGCGAGCCATTCGAGCCGGAAAGTTTCACTGCGCACCAGAAAAACTTTTTCGACGCAATTCGTGGCGTTGCAAAGCCAAATGCAGACATCGAGCTTGCCATACGTGTTCAAACAATCATTTCACTGGCCGAGATGTCCGAGCGACTAAACATTATGTGCAGGTTCGATGAGAAAACGCGAAAGATCACCGACGCCAGTGACCGCGAGATACCGCCCATCACCTACGGTACGCTCCCACAGTCGTAGTAACAACGGGTTGGTCTTTGGCCAGGCTGCGCGCGGTCGGGCATGGTTCTGTTGCCCCTTTTCAATAACCTGGCCAATGGCCTTAGCTCAAATATTTCGTACTCATTTAATAGCAACACCGTGCTACACGGTGGCGGACTCAGACGCACTCGGGGCAGAGCGTTTTAACGGCTTACTGGTAGGCCGTTTAAGCTGCTGAAACAGCTTGTCATGTTGTCTGGCGCCGAGGTAAACAGCTCGCATGGTCCCGAATGTGTAATAACTGGGCTAGATCAGTGAACTTTACGCGCCTTGCCAAAAACGCAATGGGCACACGGTTCGAACTTGTGTTGCCCGGCGAGGACACTGCTGCGCTGCGTGCGGCAGGCGAAGTTGCGCTTGCTGAAGTCGAGCGGATTGAGGCCGAGCTGAGTCCATACCGTGCAACCAGTCAAACCGCGCATTTAAATGCATTTGCTGCGGTGCAACCAGTGAAGGTTACACCTGAGTTGTTTGGCCTGTTAAACCGCACCAAGGACATTTGGAACCGCACCCAGGGCGCTTTTGATGTGACAGTTGGCCCGCTGTTGCGATTTTTGGGGAACACAAACGGTCCGGACAGACCGCCGACAGCCCATGAATTAACTGCTGTGCGCACCATGCTCGGCATGGACAAGGTCGAGTTGATCGAGCCAGACGCAACCGTTCGGTTCATGCGCAGCGGCATGCAGATTGACTTTGGCGCAATCGGCAAGGGATACGCCATTGATGCCGCAGTTGCAGTGCTACGCGATGCTGGCATTGAAAATGCCCTGGTCCATGCTGGCACAAGCACGGTGTTTGCGCTCGGCAAACCGCCCGATGCAGCCGCATGGCGCGTGGCAATTTTGTCGCCGCCCGACAGCTTTATGTCCACCGAAAATGCAGCCGGTGCCTTGACCGCAGTGGACGAGTGCGCTTTGCGCGCGCCGGTTTGTGTGGTTGAGCTAGCTGACGCAGCATTGTCAGTGTCCACGATTTGGGGACGGTCTTTTCAGACAAACAATAGAACCATCAGCCACATCGTTGACCCGCGCAGCGGCGAACCCGTGCGGGATACATTACTCGGCGCGGTTATTTGGAAGAATGCGACCGAGGCAGATGCGCTTTCAACTGCAGTTGTTGTGCTCGGCGCTGAAGGCCTGGAAAAACTTGCCTGCGAATTTGTGGGCATTCGGATGCTGTGCATTGCGGGCACGGCGGTTAACAAAAAGGCCAGCATCGAGACAATAGGGTTCGACTGCAAATGGTCGGGGCCAGCACCGAACCCACCGGAGCTTTAGTTGGTGAGCACCGTTTTTTGACTGAAGCGCATTTATGATCGAGAAAATCGTCTCAGGAGGACAAACGGGGGCAGACCGCGCGGCGTTGGATTTTGCAATCGCTCACGGTATCACACACGGTGGTTGGTGCCCACGCGGTCGGCTGGCCGAAGACGGTGTCATTGCTCCGCAGTACAACCTGACCGAAACGCCCTTGCCTGACACCGCACAACGCACCGAATGGAATGTGCGCGACTCAGATGCAACGGTAATCTTTTCCATCGGACCTGTCCTAACCGGCGGCTCCAAGTTTACTGCCGAGTGTGCAGCCCTGCATCGCAAGCCGTGTCTGCACATCTCTAAGGCACGCGACGGGCAACGGGCAGCACAACGACTGCGCGAGTTTCTACACAGCCACCCCATTAAATGCCTCAACGTGGCCGGACCACGCGCATCAAATGAGCCCGAAATTGGCGCTTTTGTCCAGGAAACACTCGAAGCGTGCATTGACCTTTTCAAGCGCGCAAAATGAATTACAACCACGCCCACAATCACGAAAGTTTACAGCTTTAGTGTGGGTTGGCTAGCCAACAGACTGACCGGTTAAATCCACTCCTTCATAGATCGCAGCCAAACATCGCCCCCATCGCCAGCCCAAATGGCAAAAACTTGGTTTGACCACGTGCGAGCCACGGCACTGTCCGAAATTACTTGGGGTACCTGTTCGGAGCGATTTGGTTGAACCCGTGTACACGAGAGAACAGAAAGCGAAACAGAACTTTTGAGACCTGAGCAATCTCGTGTGGACGAATGACAGGCTGGGTTATTTGGAAGTTCTCTAATAGGCTGCGCGAAAAAGTGAACCAGAGCGACCCTTCAACGCACCAGGGCAATGCCAATGCCAGTGAATGTAGACACGGTAAAGTCACCAACCAAAGCTGACTTAATGACCCTTTTACACTTGCGCGGTAGCTAATAATCGCCTTGCGCACGTCAAACATTAGGTTCACCTGGCGCATAATCGGCGCTTCCGCCGTGCTCGATAAGCTGCTTGAACGACTCGATCAGCCTGGTACCCGCCCGGGACCCAGTGTGCTATGCATTTTAGCTTGGCTCTACCTGAAGCAGCAGCCTAAACAACACCCGGTGCTATTGGCCGTAAGCGCATCCCAAACACCGCGAACGCGATGTAGTCTGCGTCCTTTTGCACATCAGCGTTCCAAAAAACCTTCATCCGAGTGGCACCTGCGAAACAGCGCACTTTTGCCTAACCCGCCAACAATAGATGCCTTAGCATTGGCACTTCAGATGTGCGAAGTGCCGCTGGCTGTGGCTTCCACCAGTTGATTCAGATGCCAATTACGGCGTAGCACAAACGTTTTGAGATCCTGTTCTTTCTACCCCCAGTGCAATTTGCGTCGTCGTCGTTCCGCAGTTCTATATTCCTTTTTCACTAACTGAATTATTTGCCGAGCCATTTACACCGATAACTGACTGCAGAATTGGGCGCGGTGCTGGTTCCCAGCCTGAATTTGTCCAGTACTCAGCTTGACCATTTTCGTTCAATCGAGCCGGAAGACCAACCGCGCGTAACGCGGCTACATAGAGTTTCTCGAAACCGTCTGGAGTTGTGATCCCGCGTTGCCACGCGTCGGTTACGTCCTCGGGCAAGTTTTGCCTATCAACAATCGTCACGCGCGCACGCAACCCGCACACCACTGTTTTTGCGGCAAGCGATTTGTCAGTTTCTCGACGAATGCGCGGGTAAAAATATTCCCATAACGGTCTGCGCCAAGAGATATTTGCCGTCTGACCCGCTGGGTTAGCATTAAGCACGTAGTTGCGATATAAAGTTACATTGGGGCTAGGCTTAAAAAATGCACGTTGCAAATCACCAAGTGTCACATGATCAAGCACATCGTCTATGGTTGCCTTTGATTGGCGTAGATGGTCTGCTAACCAATCGAAATCATTCTGCAACC
The DNA here is from genome assembly GCA_964555645.1 of uncultured Verrucomicrobiota bacterium. GTDB lineage: Bacteria > Verrucomicrobiota > Verrucomicrobiia > Limisphaerales > DTLC01 > DTLC01. Next base: position 49,095 of record CAZKTA010000006.1, on the reverse strand, counting down.
GTGGCTGAACTAACATTTTGCGTGCAACCTTCGCCGTGCTCGGCCTAAGGGGTAATTGAGGCACAATAACCTGAATTGCTGTCGTGGCGGTTGCCAGGCCAAACGCAGCGAGTGCAGGTATCGTTACTGCTGGACTCGAACCTCCAGCGCAGATGCGCTTGAACCAGCAGCAAAAGACCATCCCTGCCAGAGTTACCCACAGGACTCCCACAGGTACCCAGTAGTACCATAAGCTCGGGGGTGAAACTGACCTAATGCGGTTTAACTGGCCGAACTGTGCTGCACAGTATTCGGTTGCAGCGCGCCAGAGGACATTTTGGTCCGGACCGAAGTTGTGGCCGTACCCACGGAAGATGTCAACCCGTACGCGAGCGTTCCCTGCGCGAAGCAGTTGTGCTAGCCGGTTAACATCCGCAGCAGGGAAAATCTCATCAAGCTCGCCATGCAAAAGCCAAACCGCGCTGTTAAGAGACCAACTTGCAGTTGAATTGTTTGTCAGTTTCGAGTCGAGTTCTTGTACCCAGCCACCTGAAAGCCGAACTAAAACGGCAGGAGCAAATTCAGGATAGTTCCCCAAAAAACTCAGTGTACGTTGTGCACCTAGACTGTGCGTAATCCAAGCTACCTGGTCGCCTTTTGCCCAATTACACAGGGGTAACTCACTTAGCAAGGTTTTTATTTGCAGATTGAAATTTGTCTGGGCGGTTTTTGTCGTACTCGAAACCAACTGCAGCTAGCCCAAGCTCAGCTATGCACCGCAAGTAAACTGATCGGTTTGCTTTCGAGCTTATGCCTTTGGCAAATAGTCCAAGCACAAGCACCATGCCTGTGCTCATCAGTAACCCGTATGTGTTTGAGTTACCCCATGACCCGCCCCAACGCGGGACACCACGATACATGAATGTGCTGCTGGTATCTGGGTGCCATAACGCGCCAGACCCAAGTAACACAACCAACACCCACATCAGCGACTGTGACCTGTGCATGGTTTTGCTAATCACCGAGCTGGGCGTATGCAATTCCACCCAAGTGCGTGCACATAGCCCGACAACGAGCCCAGCTAGCAACCCAACTAGATACACTCCCTGTTCAACAGGCGGATGTAAAAGGAAGTAATTTGTCACTCCTACCAACACCAAACCACATAGCCATAAATCAGGATTGCTTAGGTGCCACCATGAACGTTGGCCTGTTTGCTTGTGTAATAAGACAACGAAAACGCCAACGTAAACTAGCAAGCATAGAATCACCGTCCATTGCGTGCCTGGATCACGACACGCAAGGCTGATCTCCCATGTAACAGCGCGTACCCAAGCCGGGGCCGCACGTGACAGTGCAAAATCGGAAAAAAACTGCTGCGCCTACCCCAATTATCAAACAAATGCTAAGTAGTTGCCGGCCAAAATACTTCGCCATTCGAGTCTGAGCTTTGCATTTTTCTGATGCGCCCATCCCAACCTTCATCGCCAGTTAAGTGTTTGAAGTGGTCCGCAATAATCGAGCCACTGGGCGTGATTTTTAAGCTGGCATTCTTCGAGGCTGCCCGGGTCATTGTTTGGTGTCTGTCTTTGCGCCCCTGAATCATTTGGGAAAGAGAGAGCAACGCGCTTGCGCGTCCGCCGTCCTCTCTCTCTGTTTTGAGTCCATTTTTCTACCGCCGTAGGCGGTCTGTTTTCAAGCTCTGTTTTAGAACTCGTCGGAGGCGCAACTTCAAACGAGGGAGGCTCGACTCGCCGGTTTGACGTCGCTGTCGGCACGGCGGCCTCGCAGAGCCTGCCAGGTGGCCGGTTGACCCCATACTCCGGCGCCGACCGATACCACTGCGCCGGCGTCGCGTTGCCCAGGGATTGATGGGGGCGTACTGCATTGTAATTTTCAAACCACCGCCACAGTCCCCGTCTGCAGCACAAGCCGTCGCCATAGTCGTTGAGATACACGTCCTCATACTTCACGCTGCGCGCCACAACCGCTCGATGAACCGGTTGTCCATCCAGCGCCTGCGTCCGTCCATGCTCACTTCCACGCCGGCCGACTGCACGGCCTCGATGAATCCAGGACTGGTGAACTGCGCGCCTTGATCGGTGTTGCTGATCAGCGGCGCGGTGCCGGCGTGGGCCAGTGCCAGCTCCCAGGCCCGAATGCAAAACTCCGCTTCCATCGTGTTGGATAACTCCCACGCCAGCACGTAGCGACTCCACCAATCCATCACCGCCACCAGATACATAAACCGATATTGCATCGGGATATACGTAATGTCGCTGCACCACACCTGGTTGGGCCCGCTGATCTCCAGACCCTCGAGCAAATACGGGTAGACCGCGTGTCCCGGGCTAGATGGACATCCGCTGCGAGGCGGGCAGATCGCTTCGATGCCCATCAGCCGCATCAGTCGCCTCAGCCGCTTGCGATTGATCTGCCAACCCAGCTGCCGCAGCCGCCCGCCCAACTTGCGGCTGCCCCAAGCCGGATGTTCCAAATGCAGTTCGTCGAGCAATCGCATCAGCGCCAGGTTCTGCTCCGTTTCCGGGCAGGGCTGGTAGTAGTAAGCGCCGCGGCTCAGATTCAACAGCTCGCATTGGTGGCGGATGCTGGGTTGTTCGATGGTCTCGATTAGTGCTGGTGGCGCAGCGACAGGCCCAATTGTTTGGACTTTTTTTCAACCAATCCAGATCGACCGTCAACTGGCCAATTTTCTGGTGCAAGGCCGCGATCACCTTCTCGCTGTCCTCGGACGTTTGCGGGCCGCGCTCGAACAGTTCGTGCATCCGTTCCCGAAGCGTTGTCTTCCACTGTCCAACCAGCAGCGGATGCACCTGGTTTTCACGCGCGACTTGCGCCGTTGTCTTGATGCCGATTAATGCCTCCAGACCAATTTTGGCTTTGATGGCCCCAGTGTATTGTTTGCGTTTGCGTTTCATGGATCTGCCTTCTCTCACATTGAGCAGTCCTCGAAAAGTCTAGCTTAACAGGTGGTCCAAATTTTGGGGTCCACTTCATTGGTCTGGTTGTTGCCACGCTTTATGTAGCTAGTTTGTGTAAACGAGGTGTCCCTGAATTAATACCGGTTGTCCGTGGGTGGGGTCAATTGAAAGAACCTGAGCTACACAAAGTAACACAATGGCCAAGGGGCGGAATCTTAACCAACCGCTTAATATGTGGTGACTCATTCTTTCCAAGAACACCACGTTTTTTCTCCAGCTTCGCTGCGTTTGGATACCAACTCTGCCTTCCCACGAAAAACTTGTTGCTGGGAATCTTACTGATTTCATGATTGTGGCATACGGTCCTTTTTAAGCTCAAACCCCGAAAAATGTCGCCCTATACCATCGTTTTGCACTGCTTACCAACCAATAGTCTCAACACGAGGATACTAGCTTTCGTATAATTTGATTTTCGCTTGAGCGAGCTTATTGCAACAAGCAAGAAAAACTACCATTTTGCGACATTTCATATCATGAGGCGAGAATACATATGGTTAGCTACTGACCTGAGGTTGTTAAGCTGAATGGAAATGTTTGCGTCAGTAGCGGTGTTTGTAAAAACGTGGTCTTTACCACGGCGTGTCATTGGGAGCGGTGCGGATCAGTGGAAAGGCGTAATTGCTAGCATGTGTGCCGCGAAGAAAATCCAATTGTGGGTTCATGACGGGAGGGCGGTGTGATCATGTGTAGTATGTGCCCCCAAATCTTGAGCGGACTCGGCAAGATAAATAGCGGCTTTGGCGTTGCTGTTGTTTTGGCCAAGCGATTTCAAAATGGCTCAGCTGGATGCAGTTCGAGCCACTGTTCAAATCCGAGCAATGAAAATGACAGTACAGCTTTGGCTTTGGTGCAATTGAGTGATGTGTCAGGGGCGCGTGGTGGGCCGGACCATTCGTTGACTGAGGCAGGTTCGAGTTTCGGATTTAATTCGGGGCAACGCATAGCTACAAGTTTGCCCAGTTGCCACCGTGATAATTTCTGGTTCCCTGCCACGTGAAACAAGCCAATTTGACCTTTTTGAACAAGTTCCCAAACTGCACGCGCGGTCAGGCTTGCGTGGATTGGACATCGAAATTCGTCTGTGAACAAACGCAGGGTTTGACCACGACACCATGCGAGCCGCATTTTTTCGGTGAAACTGCGGTCGCCAGTTGGCGAGACACCGGCGTTAAGCGACGTGCGCACAACCAGATGCAGCGGATTTGACAGCACAATCTGCTCTGCCTCGGCCTTGGTTTTGGCATACACACACAATGGGTTGACCGGGTCGGCCTCGGTGTAATTGCCGCGTTTGCCGTCGAACACAAGGTCGGTGGACAAAAACACGAGCGGTATTTCTGCGGCCAATTCACAAAGCATTGCTGTGACGTGCACGTTGAGTAAGCGCGCGCGTTCGGGCTCGGCTTCGCACTGTGACGTGTTGGTCAGCGCGGCACAGTGGATCACGAGGTCGGGCTTGAATTCGCCGAAAAGCCAGCGGACGGCTAGTGCGTCTGCCAAGTCAACTTCGGCGCGCGTCACGCCACGCACGAGCCAATTTGGTGCGTACCGTGCAGCTTGGCGAACGATGTAACTACCGATTAATCCGCCTGCGCCTGTGACCAAAGCTTTTGGCATGCTCGTTTGCGCCCAGCAATGATGGGTGCGCCGTTCTGTTATCTGAGTCTTTAGCCGGGTTTGAGCCCAAGACCAGATTGTTCGCAAGCGCGCTCGAATGCCGCTAGGGCAGCTTCGATTCCTGCCGGCGCGGTTAGAAGGCGTGTGCCAACCAACACAGCGTCAAACACGCCTTGGTCTTTGAGCAGAGGGATATGTTCCGGGCCAAGGCCGCTTTCCGCCACCTTGACTGCATGCAACGGGAGGTACCGCCCCAACTCAAGCCGCGCAAGGTCGGTGGTTGGATCGCGTGCATTGTCGGCAACTGCCTGCGCCCGGGCGGTGTCGTAAGCTGCAACGGGCAGGTCAAACGCGCGGGTGTTGATCCCGTAAATTTTTGCTTTAGCTGGCACGCGCTCGATGTCCGCTTGTGTATGGCACTCAAAGAGCACTTCCATGCCAAGCTCACGCACTAGCTTGTAAAGCTGCGCAAGCCGGGCCGGCTCCAGCATGGTCACAATGAGCAGCACTGCGTCTGCGCCAAAAGCGCGCGCCTCGAGCACCTGGTATTCGGTGTAAATGAAGTCTTTCCGTAGGACAGGCTTGGTTGTTTTGAGTTTGATCTGCTGCAGCCGGGTGATGTCCATGCCGAAGTGCGTTGCGTTTGTCAGGACAGATATGCATCTGACGATCTTGCTCTGCTCGTAAGCTGCAGGTGCAGCAGCGACATTTTCCGGGCGCATTACGCCGCGACTGGGCGAGCGTACCTTGATTTCGGCAATTAAGCCGAATCCTTGCTGTAGCGCATCTGCAAAAGGCCGTATAGGGGGTGCATCTGGCAGCATCCGCTCCAGCTCGGCAATTGGCCGGGTCTGCTGCGCATGTTCGACCTCGCGCTGCACGTCGGCCATGATGTGGTCGAGGATTGTTTGGCCTGAATTCATTTTGCAGTTATTACGGTGCGCCTGTGGGTTTCCCGGCTTAGTCACGGAACCGCTTTGTCAGTTCACCATAGACGTCAATTCTGCGGTCCCTGAGGAACGGCCAATGAGTCCGCTGCTGTTCGATTGCCCCTAGGTCAATTTTGACAATCAACGTTTGTTCTTTAGTTGCGCTTGCTTTTGCAAGCAGTTGGCCGTCTGGCCCGGCAACAAAACTCTGCCCCCAGAAACGAATGCCGCCGTTACCGCGGTTAGGTTTCTCGAACCCGACCCGGTTAACTGCTGCCCAAAAACAGCCGTTCGCAATTGCATGCGCGCGTTGGATGGTTTCCCATGCAGCATGCTGTATTCGGCCAAGCTTCGCCTGTTCGGCTGGCAGCCATCCGATTGCTGTCGGGCAGAAAATGATTTGGGCACCTTGCAATGCGACCAGACGCGCAGCTTCCGGGTACCACTGGTCCCAGCAGATCAACACGCCTATTTTGCCAAAACGGGTTTGCCAGGCTCTGAACCCTGTGTCGCCCGGTGCGAAGTAAAATTTTTCGTAGTAGCCAGGGTCATCTGGCACATGCATTTTGCGGTATGTACCCAGCAGCGTGCCATCGGCGTCAATTACGGCTGCGGTGTTGTGGAACAACCCAGGCGCACGCCGCTCGAACACGGAACAAATGCAGACGACACCCATTTTCTTGGCGAGGGCGGTAAACGCTTCTGTGGTGGGCCCCGGGACAGGCTCAGCGAGCTCGAAAAGCCGATGGTCTTCAGTCTGGCAAAAATACTGTGTACGGAACAGTTCTTGTGTGCAGATTATTTGAGCCCCCCGACGCACAGCGCGCTCGGCCAGGGTAACTGTTTTTCTTAGGTTCGCCTGCGGGTCGGACGTGCACCTGCTCTGGATCAACCCGAGCGTAACATTACCTGTGTGCGATCGTGTCATGATTGTTCTGTCTTCCTGCTGAGGCGTGCGGCGTACTCGAGCAGGTCTGTGCTGCCCGTGCCAGGTTCGGTCTCCGCAGGTACGGTTTGTTCACACAATTCACGCACGAACTTGCCCAGCGTTTCATTTGTTGGGCCGTAGCCACGGTGATAGATGTAGTGTTCAAGGTCAAACAACACTTCATCGGCTGTCTGGTACCGGCCTGCAAGATCGCGGGTTAACAACCGCTGCAAAATCTCGTTAAGCCTGTCATCAATCCGCTCGTCCAGCGAGCGAAAATCCGGTACTGAAAGGCTTATGATGCGTTGTCGTGACTCTTCCGGATTGGGGCCTTTGAAGATGTTGTAGCCCAGCAGTAGATGCGCCAGTACAACGCCCATTGAAAACAAATCGGATCGTTGGTCTGTTTGTTTGAAACTCGCTTGTTCAGGACTCATGTATTCGGCTTTACCAGCTATGACTTCGCCTTCCTTGTCGATGAGAAAACCGCGTGCTTTTGCGATGCCGAAATCGGTGAGTTTAACGTCACCCTCGAATGCTATCAGGATATTTTTGAAGCTCACATCCCGATGCACAATGCCTAGCGGTTTGCCGTTTTTGTCCCTTTTAGCGTGTGCGTACGCAAGACCACGCGCAACGCGACTTGCAATGAACACGGCAAGTTCTTTCGGGAGCCGCTGTTCTTTTGCTGCCAACTGCAGCATGAGTTGCTCGAGGTTCACCCCTCGAATCAGTTCCATCGCAATGAAATACTTGCCGTTTGCTTCACCCAGATGGTACGTCTGCACGATGTTGGTGTGGATAAGGTCGGCCACAAGCTTGGCTTCACCGACGAAATTTTCGATGAAAACGGGCTGTTTTGCGTAATGCTCGCGAATGATCTTGATTGCAACCCGCTTTACAAAGCCGCGTGCACCGTGCTGCTCGGCTTCATACACGATCCCCATGCCGCCCTCGTAGATCTTGCGCACGATGTCGTACCTGAACTGATCTTCGATTGTGAACAACGCCACGCGCATTCATGTTTCGGAAAACCGAACCTAAGTCAAGCACGGCGGCACAAGGCCGTAGTGGCCGTACCATGCGCGTGTTCATGTTAAAGGCTCGAACAGTGAATTTGCATGTCCGTCACTGACTGCTTGATTTCACCACACAGTTTGAGTCAGATTCAACCCGTGAAAAGTGCGTTGAGCGTGGCACTGGGGGTTTAGGACTGACAACGGGGCCTCGAACGCCGCACGACGATAAATCGCAAGCTGGCATTGAAACCGAATATGACTGCAAAAATTAACTCCAAAAAAAGTGGCGATAACACAATAGCTGTGATCGGCCTTGGTTACGTTGGTTTACCATTGGCACTGCGGTTTGCACGAGCCGGCTGCAGAGTCGTGGGATTGGATATAGACCTTGCCAAGGTCCAAAAACTTAAACAGGGCCAGAGTTACATCAAACACATTCCTGCAGATGCAATTCGGGCGGCACTGCGGAGTGGCCGATTCGCGCCATCGAACGATTTCAGTCAGATAGCCAACGTGCAGGCGGTGCTAATTTGTGTGCCGACACCCCTGACCAAACACCGGGAGCCTGACCTGTCGTATGTTTTGAACACAGGCCAGACAATTGCAAAGCATCTGAAACGCGGTCAGCTTGTTGTGCTTGAATCAACGACTTATCCAGGGACAACAGACACAGAATTACGCAATGTGCTTGAGACCGGCTCGGGACTAAAGGCCGGGGCTGATTTCAACCTGGCTTTTTCGCCCGAACGCGAAGACCCGGGTAACACCGCGGTTGACCCGTCTGCGGTGCCGAAACTCGTTGGCGGGTTCACAGTTGCATGTACAACACGCACATGTGCGGTTTATCGGTGCGCGTTCAAAACCGTAGTACCGGTGTCGTCATGTCGTGTGGCAGAAGCCGCCAAACTGCTCGAGAACATCTTTCGCAGTGTGAACATAGCGCTTGTAAACGAGCTCAAGCTTGTTTACGAAGCGATGGGCATTGATATCTGGGAAGTTATTGAAGCGGCAAAGACCAAGCCGTTTGGTTTTATGCCGTTTTATCCTGGGCCAGGTTTAGGTGGGCACTGCATACCGATAGATCCGTTTTATCTGACCTGGAAAGCGCGAGAGGTGGGTAAAGATACCAAATTCATCGAGCTAGCTGGGCAGATCAACACTTCGATGCCCGAGCACGTTCTGCAGAAAATCATTCAAGCACTAAATGCAAACGAAAAACCGCTCAAGGGGAGCAAAGTACTTGTGCTCGGGCTTGCGTACAAACCAAACGTGGACGACGACCGTGAATCACCGGCATACGAACTTATGGACTTGCTGAAAGGACGCGGTGCAGAGGTGGCGTATTACGACCCGCACATACCTGTGATCCGACCTACGCGCGAGCATCCGCACTGGGCGGGCGCGCGGTCGGTGCCATGGGACCGCAGGACAATATCGCAGTTTGACGCTGTCGTCATCGTGACGCATCACAAAGCAGTCAACTACAGGCAATTGGCGCAGTGGGCAAAATGCATAGTTGATACACGAAATGCAATGGCAGGCGTCAAGACACGCCCCCACCAACTCTGGAAAGCATGAACGCCGCTATTGACTCTTCCCTGGCAGGCTGTACGTGTCTGATTACCGGTGGGGCAGGGTTTATTGGGTCGCATCTGGCTGATGCTTTACTCGGGCGCGGCCATCGGGTCCTTGTAATTGACAATCTTTCCACTGGGACGGTGGAAAACATCGCGCATCTGCGGACGCATCCACTTTTTCAGTTTGTTCACGCACCAATCGAGGATGAAGCCACGCTGTCGAACTTGGCTAGCCAGTGCCGGGTAATTTTCCATTTGGCAGCTGCTGTGGGGGTGAAATTGATTGTCGAAAAACCTGTCCAGACCATCGAGACAAACGTGCTCGGCACCGAGCTTGTGTTGCGTACAGCCACGCGGTACGGCTGTCGCGTGTTGATTGCGAGCTCGTCTGAGGTTTATGGCAAAGGCTGCAAAGTGCCGTTCAGTGAGGACGACGACGTTGTGCTTGGAGCAACTTCGCGTGCGCGGTGGGCGTATGCAGCCAGCAAAATGGTGGATGAGTTCCTTGGTTTGGCATATTACACGCAGTTCGGTTTGCCCGTTGTCTGCGCACGTATTTTTAACACTATTGGCCCACGCCAAACAGGTCTTTACGGGATGGTCGTGCCGCGGTTTGTGCGCCAGGCGCTGCGAGGCGAACCGCTCACGGTTTATGCTGATGGTAGCCAGACACGCTGTTTTTGTGACGTGCGCGATGTTGTCGAGGCGTTGGTTGGTCTTGCAATGCACTCAGATGCAGCCGGGCGCGTGTTCAACGTCGGCAGCACCGAGGAAATCTCGATGCTTGCTCTGGCACGGAAAATCATCGAACTGACCGATACATGCTCGCCGATTGAGTTTGTGCGGTTTGACCGTGCTTATGCACCCGGATTCGAAGACATGCAGCGGCGTGTACCTGACATAACGCGCATCCAGCGGTTGCTTGGCTGGCAACCAACTAGATCACTTGAAGAATCACTGCGCACGGTCATCGCCCGCGCACGTGCCAACATACATGCATTGTGAAGCAGACATAAAGACTGCCCGGTTGTAGCGTGCATTTTTCGGGTGGAGAAAGATCAGGCATTCATTGGCCTGTGATTTCTGCGATTGCATTCATGGTGAATCCGCCTTGCGGTTTGCCGTCAATTACGCACAGCCGGTCGTTTAAATCGCCCAGCGGCACGAGCACTTCGTCTCCTTCACGCATTTTCTGCGGTTCGGCCGGTTCGTTTTCAAGCCGCCCTTGAATTTTGTCTCGCTCGATCCTGCACACAGTTACCCACATGAATTCAATGTGTTTAACCGGCGGTAAACCGGGCCTTTACAACGAAGGGCTTATCAGGATCGTTACGCTTCTGGACTGCCTCGACGAATTCAGGCCAACGCACAGTGTGGTGTGGCTTAGTTTCCAGTAAGGTGGAAGCTGTTTGCTGGCGCCAATGTCACTGGGCCGAGCAGACCTGATTCGCGCAATGGCCAGTCCGAAGCATCAAAGGGCCGGTAGTTCACGTTCACAAAGTTGATGTCGTGAAAAATCTTCCATTGCACACCCCGACGGTCAAGGTCGCGGATTCGATTTGCGCTTAAGTTAGTCACTTCGATCTCGAGCAAATTGTTTTGTGCATTTAGCCCGTCGAGTGCAATTCTGAAAGGTGCATTGATCAACGTGCCAAGCTCACGCCCATTCAGCCGCACACGCGCGCTGTCGCAGACCCGCCCCAGGTCAAGCAGCCATGTATCGGCCTGTTTGGCGGGCCGGTTGAACCTAATGCTGTAAAGTGCGGTACCGGCAAATCTGTGCGCGTTTGTATCGGCGAGTGTTGTCCACGACACCAGTTGTGTTGTTTCGAAGCTTGCCGGTAACTCAGGGTCGCCTGTGATGAACTTTACGTGCCAAGTACCCGTGATTTCGACTGGTGCCTCGGTGGTTTTCAGGTAGCGCCAGCTCGGTGTTTTAGCCGCTACACGTCGGGTCGTGTGGACAAAAACTGATTCAGAAGGCAATAGCTGCAAATAAACCTGCAGTTTACCATCTGGCTCGGGCCGAGTCGCGCCCCGACCGATCCGGCCTGTCATTGCGTCCATCAACACGGCGGTGCGTGCTTTGGTGGCAAGTGTAACCCACGCGTCAAATTCTTCGCGGCCATGATTTGCGATGAAATAGACGCGGTCATTACCCGTCTTGCGCCGAATGAACAGCAAGCCTTGAGTGTCGGCGAGCTGCTCACGTGCAATCTGCGCCTTTTCCAACGCAGCTTCAACGTTGCCCACGAGGAATCGGCCGATGCCTAAGCGCGCTTCTCTTACGTGGGTGTGGCCGATGGGCGCCAGCTGGATTTGCTCGAGCAACTTACGCAGCTCAGCGCGCCGTTCTTCGAGTTTATACAGGCCGGGTACGTCGGTTGGCAGGTCACCCTCGAAAATTATCGTGCAACCTGCTTTTGCAAGCGCAATAAGCCGCTTGAGTGTGCCCAGTGGCATGTGCTGGCATCGGGGAACAACAACTGTCTGATAAACCCCACCTGGCATTTTCACGTTGCCACTGCTGGGTTTGGCCAGCTCAAGCTGTCTGTCTGACACGTAATCGAAGGTGAACCCGCGTGACCATAGACGTGACGCAATCTGTCCGATTGGTTGAGCTGTGAACCATTCTGTTGTGTGCACAGTCAACTGCTGCACACGCCCGGTTGGATTATGCCAAAGGTCGTGGATTGGCCAGTAAAGCAGTATGTCGTGGTCGGGTTGTGTTGTTTGGAACACCGATTGGCACCGTGTGATGTAAGCATTTAACACTGGTACATCGCGCCAGATCGAGTTGCGCGGATTCATCTGCGTTGAAGCATAGAACAACCAGCCCGGCCATGGGGCGTCGTCGGGTGAGTAACATGTGCCGTGGTAAAACACGTGGTTTATCCCGCTGACGAAAAATTCGTCCATGAGAAGTTTCAGCGCGCCAAGTGTCTCGTTGAAATGCTCGGCAAGCCACGTGGCTGACTCGGAGCTAACGAGTTTTCGGCCCAGCACGTGCGCTGGTGACGAGGCAAACTTAGCAATGAGAATGTTGCGGTCGAACCTGAAAAACTCGGTCTCAGGCACGTCAGCAGCAGCGTATAGGTCTAGCAGGTTGCCCGGCGAGCCGTGGGCTTCGTTGCGGGTGATGAACCCGTGTCGGTGCGCCCATGGCGTCCACAATTTAGCGAGGTTTTCGTAGATCAAGTCCGAGACTGTCTCGCGATAGTCACATTTGAGCCGTGCAACTGTATCGCTTGTGCTGTCCCCGAAAAATTCACTCAAATGCAGTTGCAATTTGTAACCGCGCCTTTTCTCGAACTGGTTGAAAAAATCGGGTGACCAATCGCACCTGTACTCGTATGAGTCATGGTACACCGCACGCGGTTTCGGCCCTGTATAGTTGGCCAAAGCATCATCAAACCACTTGAGATAGTTTCGGACCGCCTCGGGGTAGAACAGGTTCAACATGTGTCCATCGCCACCGGGGGCAGCGCGTTTGACCTTTTGACCCGAGGGTCGTTGTGAGACCGCAACAACTGTCCACGCGCTGTTGCCAGGTGCAACCCAATCAACGGTGCCATCAGGCTTGATGTTGTGTGTTAACTCGATGCAATTACCGTGCGATGAGAACGCTACCAGCGCTTGTGTTTTTGCCGGATCAAATTTTTCGCCAAGGACGCCGCCCGGTGGAACAATGTTCGTGCGGACCACAACCAGCGCGTTTGCTTCGAGGTCAGTAACATGCGGCCCGCCGAAACACCAGCCTGTACCAAGTGTAATGTCAACATCCAGTTTGTACCGGCGCGCTTCAGCAACTGTGTAGGCAAGCATCTCGAGCCATTTCGGCCCGAGGTACTGGATGTATCTGTGTTCGGCGCCTCTGGCGCCGTAAATAGGGATGATATGAACACCCCCTAGACCAGCTGCGCTGTACAGTTGCAGTTGGCGTGTGATATTTGTTGTATCAACGGCGCTGCCGGGCCACCACCAATATGTCCATGGCTTCATTGTGTTGCTCAGAGCGGGCCATGCCACCAGACCACGCACCACAGGTTGGGCTCTAAGGCGGTTTGCGCATCCACACGTCAGCCCAATAATTACCACGTACATCCAAAGCAGCCGCAACACCGAGCCCAGCCGCGCGACAGTGGCGTGGTTGCCACATTGCTCGGGCAACTGCCCGCATTTTGTTTCGGTGTTAACCACGCACATGACAAGCATGGACTGTGTTAAAGCAGTGATTGCTCGGTATCTTGTTCCTTGTTCGATTGCGTTGGCTTTGATTGAGCACGTTTTCTTTCTGTTCTTTCCGTGTCGCCGCTTTTTTTCTCGGGTTCATGGCTTTTGAGAGCCACAACAGCAGGCCTGAGGAATTGGCCTTGGAAACTGTATCCTGGGGCAAGTGTCTCACCTACAACTGCATCTGGAGGTGGTTTTGCATGCTCATCAATTAGTCGGTGTCGGTCAGGGTTGAACGGCTCGCCTAGGCCAGGTTCAAATGCTACAAGCCCAACCCGTCGTGCAACGTCCCGACACGCATTTTGAAACAGGCCAATCTGCTCGATCAGCTCGGGTTTGCCTGACCGCACAGCAGCCTTGTTTAACGCAAACACATGATCAAGTATCAACACCAGAACCTGTAACCATTCGTGTTGTGCGCGGCTGAGTTTTTCCACCTCGAGCCTGAGCGTCGCTTTTTCGGCGTCGCCGGTTTTTTGGATGAATTCGCGGAATGCAGCCGCCTCGGTCGTCATCATTTGGGCAACTTCTCTTGCGGCCTTCAGTGTTTGATCTGCGAGGTCTTGGATGCCGTGCCACTGGGCAGTTGCAGCATTGACACTTTGTGCGACGGCCTCGAGACCTTTGAGTTGACGCAGCGTGCCGGCCAAGGTTTCAACCTCGATTAATCTGACGAGCGAACGGTATTCAAGCACAAACGGGGTGATCCCAATGACAGCGCCCAGTAGGATGGCTACAGAACACAGCGTAAGGGTTGCGTCAGTCAGCGGGGTGCCCTTGTTCAATGCAACAAAAATCGCTGCGCCAACCAACAAAACGTCCCCGACAATGAACGGCCATTTAACCAGCCGCGGTTTATTGTATTCGGCCATGCGTCCAAGAGCTAATCAAAACTGGCGCCTGCGCGCAAGCTGCCGCCTCGGTCTGACTGAATGGTTCGCTCTGGTTGCAATGTGGTGTGGCACAGTAAAAATTTTGCTGTTATTTGTGGGTGCAGATGCGAAAATACGGCCGACCTATGCACACGTTTGCGATTTACATGCATGAAAACTGACAAACAACAGACTAAGACTGCCGAAGGCCCCGCTGCGCGTTGGGTATCGTATCGGCCGGAAATCAAAATCCTCGATTGCACGATCCGCGATGGCGGGTTGATGAACAACCATCTGTTCGACGACACCACCGTTAAGGCCGTTTACGAGGCGTGCGTTGCTGCCGGTGTGGATTACATGGAACTTGGCTACAAGGCATCGCGTAAGACGGTCAAAGTAAGTGAGTTTGGTTGCTGGAAATTTTGTCGCGAGGATGACATACGCCGGATCGTAGGTGACAATCCCACAAGCTTGAAACTCTCGGTCATGGCCGACGCTGAGCGCTGTGATTACAAGCAAGACATACCGCCTAAGAAAGACTCCGTTGTGGACATGATTCGCGTGGCCACCTACATCCACCAAATACCAACTGCACTTGACATGGTTAAAGATGCGCACGACAAAGGCTACGAAACCACGATCAATCTGATGGCCGTATCCGCCGTTCCCGAGCCAGAGTTGAACGAGGGGCTTGAATTGATCGCGCAGTCCGAAGTCAAAGCAATTTATGTGGTCGACAGCTTCGGCTCGCTTTACAGTGAGCAGGTCCACTATTTAGTGCGAAAGTATCTCAGGTATTGCAAGGCAACGGGCAAGGAGGTCGGCGTGCACATGCACAACAACATGCAGCTCGCTTTCGCAAACACAATCGAGGGCATCATTATGGGGGCAAACTTTTTGGACGCCACAATTGCGGGCCTGGGTCGCGGCGCTGGCAATTGCCCGATTGAGCTGTTGATTGCGTTCCTGCACAACCCAAAATACAAGCTGCGACCTGTGCTTGCTTGTGTTCAGAACGTGATCGAACCGTTGCGTTCGAAACTCCTCTGGGGGTACGACCTGCCGTATCTACTTACCGGCATGCTCAATCAACACCCGCGCGCGGCCATCAAATTCAAAGAGGCAGAACTGAAAGGCCAGAAAGGGGACATTCTCGAGTTTTACGACACCCTGATCGAAAAAGAATAACGGTGGACGCAAAAACCGGCTCAACCAACCGGTATCACCTCCGAGGCTTGAAAAGGTTTCATGGTTTTTTCACTTCCATTCTTTTCGAGCGGCGCAGAGGTTTCTGTGTACCACGTTGCGCAAACGCATGACATAGGCCACATGCGCGCGACCCCGGGTGGAGAAAGCGACCTGTGGCTTTTGCATAAGGCCGGCTTGACAACATAAACCACAGAAAAACCGAGTAACCAATTTGCATTCTGTTGTACAAGGCCTGGCACAAGCAGGCACCCACCTCTACGGCATGAGCTGTGCCGGGGCAGCTCCAACTGCGGCACGGTGTTCAGACTCGACACCTACAGCAATGGTTATAGGACCGTAAGAACAGTTCACCAGCAATGCCGGGCGTGGCCCGCGGTACGGAACGTGTGTAGTGTGTAGGCGCGTTGTATGAGGCAACATCACAGCGGCAAAATACGTGACTTTTGAACCGTTTTCAAATTGGCCCTGGCATGGCCGCCTGCGCCGTTTCCTCTGGTGGCGCAGTTAATTGACGAGGCAGTCGTATTGAGCTGGACAAACCCGGTTTTTGTTTTGCAGTCGGCGCCTGATCTGTCGGGACCGTTCACCACCATGCCGAACGCCACAAGCCCTTATACCAACCGCCTAACCTTCTCGCGCCAGTTTTGCCGGCTTGCCGCGGACTGAGCAGTTTGCGGAGTTGAAGGCCGGCCGGCGCAAATGCCGGGTCAGTTCCATCCGCGCCCTTTTTCATGAGAACGGCGGCGGGTGAGTTGTTTCCGAGCACACAGTAAGATCGTGCTGCAGTTTTGTGGCAGCCCTACACGAGCGTCAGTCAGGCAACTGATCTCCTAGTGTTTTGTTGTTGGTTTGTATGCTTGGCGCGAGGTGCAAATATGGTGAAAGGTTTAGCCGCGCCCAACTATTACGAGTGCTCAGTTGCCGGCCGGGCCAGGTCGAACCATAGATGCGCGTGCGTGTTCATGTAGAGTTTGGCCGACCCAAATGAGCTTAACAGGGCCAGGGCAAATCCCAAAATCCACCGTGGTGACGGGGCGAATACCGCAACCACGCCGCCCCCAACCAACCCGAAAAAACCACCCAAAATAACCATCAGCACCGCGATTGTTTTGGCCCTGGGTCGGCTGGCGTCGGTTGTTCCTGCCGAATGGTTCATTACTTGCAGCCACGGGATGGCCAACACCGATAACCCCGCGCACTTGACCCCGCACAATGCCAATTTCATTGGCGCGAAGTCAAAAATCCACCCAGCCAGCGCGCCGGCCAGCACCATTACCGGCGTGAACGCGAGCGCCCGGACCACACCCGCTTTCAGCGCAATTGTCGTCAGTTCGCCCGGGATTACAGGAAAAACAGCCACAAACGGGATCGAAACGCCGTATGTTGTAACCGGCCTGAACGCGCGCGCAAATGGCGATGCAATCGGCAGGCCGAGCACACATCCCATGAGAATAGCCATGCCGCCAAGGATAAAAGGCCACACGCCGAATGTGTTGCCGCCGACGTGCCTTGCGAACCACCAAATGCCAAGACCAGCACCGACCAGTGCCGTACCCCATTTGAACTCACGCGTCCAATTGGGAGGATTCAAGGCGGCAAACTCGATTATTGCGCGCTCGCGCCGGGTCAACCAACGCGCAACGCGTTTTTCAATCCAGCCTGTTTCGTTGCTTGGCCAGGCCGGCTCGAGGAACTCGCGTGTGCAAGCCGCTTCTGAAGCCTTTGTCGGACCCGGGATAGTCGGCAAACTCTCAAGCTGCGCATTCACAACCGCTTTCCATTCGGCAGGCGGTTCGCCAAATGAATACCACAGTGCAAAGCTGTTGGGCTCATAGCCGCGCTTCCAACGGCCGAGCGCGCAGGCGAGACTCGCCGCAACGGCGGCGCTGAGCGCAAGCAACACGAAAGCCACGGCGGCGTCACCTGCAAGCAAGCCCAGGTACGCCCTTGCGACCCAGCCGCCGGGGGATAGCAGACTGATCGTTTCGCAGTGTTTGACGAACAACGCCAGCAACCACCCGCCCCAGGTTTTGCTTTGACCGAGCACAATGATCAGAAAAAACAGCGCAAATGGCAGCCAGACGGTTTGGCCCGGCAACGGAACAAAAGTTAGCCAGGTCGCCACCGCAAGGATCGCAACTGCCGCAAGCAATGCCAATGGCAATATGGCAAGCCACGCCCCGGCGCCTGCGTCGTTGAATGCCGCAATCACAATCAGCATTACAAGCGCGTCGCACAGCGGGCGCCACAGTTGATGCAATACACGTGCGCGTTGCCAACGAAAGATCAAATCTTTCGGTGCGGGCAGCAGCACAAGCGCCGTCAATGCAGGCAGGTCGTATAATATGCTCAATATGCGGAACCGGAAAATGAGAACTCCTGCTGCGAACCAAAGCGCGGCTGCTGCCGATTGCGTGGCAGGCGGCCGGTCGGCCCGGTAAACAGCCGCCATAAATGTCGCAAAGACACAGGAAAAAAGGATCCGGGCGATTACTTTTGTGGTTGGTCTTTGGGGCCACGGTATTTTGGGCGCGCGCCGCTTTGGCCGGCGCAATTCCATGTCTGCGCGCAGCGCGGTCTTTATTCGCACGCGGAGTGTCTTTTCGAGTCGTGTGGGGCCGAGCGTCATGATTCACCCGCGTGTAGTTTGATGAAGAGCTCCTCGAGCGCATTTTGTTTATCGGCTGCGGCGGCCCGCAGATTTTCGAGTTTGTCGAAGGCTCTGACTTTGCCCTGGTGCAGCACGCACACGCGGTCGGAGAACCGCTCGGCCACCTCCAGCACTTGTGTCGAGTAAATAACGGTGTGCCCGCGTGCGGCGGCCTCGCGCGCCATTCGTCTGAAGACACTTTGGCCGAGCGGGTCCATACCCGAGGCCATCGGTTCGTCCAATAGCCAAACCTCGGGGTCAACGGCAATTAGCCCCGCAAGCGCGGTTTTGTACGCTTGGCCGCGCGAAAGCCGTTCGACGGGCGAGTTTGCCAAAGTGAGCAAGTCGAACTCGCGCATCAGGCCGAACACACGGTCTTCGGTGCCGGGGCCGTCGGCCTCATAGATGCGCAGGATAATGCCGATATTGCGCAACACCGGTTGGCCCCAGAAAAGGAAAGGGAAGTCCGGCAAAAAGAAAAACCGCTTTCGTGTAGCCAGATCGTTACGTCTGAACTCGCGCTCGTCGTAATAGACTGCGCCTTCGTCCGGACCAACGATGCCCGCGAGGCACCGGAGCAAAGTTGTCTTGCCTGCGCCATTCGGCCCGAGCACGGAAACAATCTCGCCCGGCTCGAATTCAAGTGTCACATTGTCGAGTGCCCTTGTTTTGCCGTAACGCTTGGTGACATTGCGGATAGCCACTTTCATACTGTGCTGCAGCTTGCGCTAACTCTGTCGCTTGCGGTTAAGTTCTTTCTTCAGCTTTTCCAAAGGCAATGTGTTGATTACGTCGTCTTTGGTCAACCAGCCTTTCCGCGCCACGCCTGCCCCGAGGCGTAGGAACACAATGTCGTCGGCCCGGTGTGCATCCGGGCCGATTATGCATTTGACCCCCTTGCGTTTTGCATAGGGCCAGAGCCGCCAGTCCATGTCGAACCGTTGCGGATGACAATTCAGCTCGATCCATGTGCCGGTCTCCGCGCATGCGTCTATGACCGCAGTTTCATTCACGGGGTAGGGATCACGTTCGAGCAACAGCCGGCCTGTGATATGCCCGAGCGCATGCACAAATCTGTTTTGGGCAGCGCGGATGAGTCGTTTTGTGTTTTCGGCCTCGTTATTTGCGGGTAGATGCAGACTTGCAATGACAACATCAAGCTCGGCAAGCAGATCATCGTCAAAATCGAGGTGGTCTTTCAAAATGTCTACTTCAATTCCGCTCAGGAGTCGGAACTGGCTGCCTTCATCGGCCAGCCGCTTGTTTATGTCCTGGATCTGCTTGATCTGCTGACGCAGCCGGTTCGCATCCAAGCCATTTGCCTGGAAGGACGACTTCGAGTGGTCTGTGATTGCCCAGTATGCCATGCCGTAGTGCTGCGCGGTCTCGACTATCTCGGGCAATGTCTGGTGCCCATCACTCCATGTCGAATGGTTGTGCAGTGAACCTTTCAGGTCTGTCCATTCGATCAAGTGCGGTAACGCCCCCTTTTCGGCTGCGTCGAATTCGCCATGGTCTTCACGCAGCTCGGGTGGAATATACGCAAGATCGAGCTTTTGGAAGATTTCCTCTTCGTCATTGCATGGGACCAGCAGCTTCGGGTCTCGCGTTTCCTCTTTTGACTTGAACAAGCCGTACTCGTTGAGGCGCAATCCGCGCGCAATGGCACGCTGGCGCATGACGATGTTGTGTTCTTTGCTGCCGGTAAAATATGCCAACGCAAACGGGAATTCCTTGTCACTGACCACCCGTAAGTCCGATTGTATACCGCCCTCGAGGATCACGCTTGCTTTTGTTTCCCCCTTTGCGCTGATGCTCATTATGCCTGGCTGGCGCGTGAAAAATTCGATCACCGCCGCGGGTTTCTTTGACGATGCCAGGAAGTCTATGTCGCCAATTGTCTCTTTCCACCGGCGTAGGCTGCCGGCGATGCTGCATCGGATCACGTC
This sequence comes from uncultured Verrucomicrobiota bacterium, assembly GCA_964555645.1. Lineage (GTDB taxonomy): Bacteria > Verrucomicrobiota > Verrucomicrobiia > Limisphaerales > DTLC01 > DTLC01. Next base: position 29,131 of record CAZKTA010000006.1, on the reverse strand, counting down.
CGGATGCGCCCGCAGGCTTTCGAGGATCGGCTCAGCCGCCGCTAGCGCTTTGTTGAGCAAGTGCCTTGATGCGTATAGCCTACGGCGTTGTATACCCTCCAGAATATTTGTTTGGAGTTTTTCGCCGAACCCAGCCAGCTCGGCTACTTTACCCTGTTTACAGGCTGCTTCGAGTTTCTCGACCGAGTCAATGCCGAGTTTCTGGTGCAGTGTTAAGATCCTCTTGGCGCCAAGCCCGGGTATGTCGAGCATTGCAACCAAACCTGGGGGTATGCTCGCCTTAAGCTCGTCGTAATAGGCGAGTTTGCCAGTTGTGACCAGCTCGGTGATTTTCTTTGCGATGCTTTCGCCGATGCCTTTAATTTGGGCAAGGCGCCCCCCTGCGACCACCTGCTCGAGCGGCTCAGTAAGACCCTCGATTGCGCGGGCAGCGTTTACATAGGCGCGTGTCTTGAACGGGTTTTCGCCTTTAAGCTCGAGCAACGTGCCGATCTCGACCAGTATGGTTGCAACCTGTTCTTTGTCCATGCGCCGAATATGGTTTGGCTGTGCCAAAGTTCAATGCTGAAAAGCGGGTTGAACATACGCATTTGCGGACTTGCGCTTGAATGTTTACTGAGACCGAAATAGGTTACCGCCCGAATGAAAACCGCCAGCCTATTGCTCGGTGCCGGGTTAGTAGCCGTGGGGTTAAATGGACTTGCTGCAGCGATCGGTGTTGAACGGCAGTTGTTATTCAAGACCCCGCATACAGTTTCGATTCAAATCAAGGAGACTGCGCAACCGGCAGTGGCTGGGCTTGGAAAAATTGAATGGCTCACAGCCTACCCGTCGGCAGAGCCAGAAACAACTATCGAACTTGGCAATCGAGTTGTCGTTCAGCTTAAAGACACAAATGCGGCGTGCACTCTTTTGGCCGGGGCGGGGCTGGAAGTTGTGCGGATCATCGGCACAAATGTTTTCATTTTGCAAGCGCCGGATGCATTGGCTGCTGCAATGGTTGCGCATCAATTGGCTGCAGAAGACAATGTGGTTGCATGTTATCCGGTTATGCGCCGGCCAGTTGACCTGCGCGGACTGTATGCGGAGCGAAGCAATGACCCGTATTTTTGCCCCTACTTTTACACAACCACAGGTCAATACGTCGAGGCGCAATGGCCGCTGGAGAACCGCGACATGGACGGCAAAGCGCTCGGGTTCGACCTCAACGTGCTTGCAGCTTGGCCGTTTGCCCGAGGTGAAGGTGTGACAGTTGCCGTGGCAGACTCTGGCCTGGACTTCGTTCATCCTGAGTTGACAAATCGTCTAGCTGGCGCGCCCCACTACAATTTCAACACGCTCAACACAAACGCAGCGCCGTCCGGTGGGGGTACAACGGACCCGTTGAAGGCTTTCTGGACGCACGGAACCTCAGTTGCCGGATTAATCGCGGCCGAAGCAGGCAACAGCCGCGGCATGGCAGGTGTGGCCCCCTTGGCCAGACTTGCGAGTTGGGTGATTTTCACCACAAACGCGTTCCTCGTTGACGACGAGCGGCTGATGGACATGTACCAGTACGCATCCAACATTGTTGCAGTCCAAAATCACAGTTGGGGCGCAGGCTCCGGCAAACGACAGGCCGGACCGACGTTGCTCGAACAGATCGGAATTTACAATGCCACACTGCTCGGACGCAACGGCCTCGGCACGGTCATGGTCAGAGCAGGTGGCAACGACCGCGCATCGCTTGCGCGGGCCGATGACGACGGCTACGTGAGTGACCCAAACGTGATAGCTGTCGGCGCAGTATCGCGCGGTGGACGTGCGGCTGAGTACAGCGAACCGGGTGCATGTTTGTTGATTGCTGCACCCGGGGGCGGCAGCGGGTACCAGGGACTTTTGACTCTTGATCTGCAGGGCAGTGAACGCGGCGTTAACTCGGGCATATATTACTTCAACGACTACGCCGATTACCGGACTGGTGCATGGCTCGGGTTTGTTGGCACATCGGGCGCAGCGCCTTTTGTATCGGGTATTGTAGCGTTAATGCTCTCGGCCAATCCGCAGCTAAGCTACCGCGATGTGCAGCAGATCTTGGTTTTAGCATCGCGTCAGGTTGATTTGGCTGACCCAGACATTAGAACGAACAGCGCCGGGTTCGCTGTGAGTCATAATGCCGGATTTGGTGTGCCCGATGCAGGCCATGCGGTCTGGCTTGCGCGGCAGTGGTCGAATAGACCGCCACTGACAACTGTTACAATGACGGTTACTCAACCTGCTGAGATTCCCGATGACGGACTACGTGTGGTGGTGACCGGACCGGGTGTGCCAACTGAGCTTGGCTCGATACGGTGCATGCCGGCTGCAGGTGGACCACACCCGGACGCACCCACTGCAGCATTGCCCTTGGTCTACATTGGGCTGGCGACAAACGTACCCCAGGTCAACCTTACAAACAAAGGCGCGCTTATATTGCGCGGGCAGGCGGATTTTTCGGTCAAAATAGCAAACGCGGCCGCGGCAGGGGCCGCGTTTGCGATCATTTACAACAACGACCCCGTTAATGATGGTCTGATTTGCATGCTTAGGACCGATTACGTGGGCATTCCCGCTGTGTTCATCAGTAATGCCGATGGTGAAGCGTTGAAAGTGTTGATCGAGACAAACCCGGCAGCACGTGTGCGGCTACAACTCAACAGCACAAATATTTGGTTTGACATCGCCAGCACGCTGATCTGCGAGTTCGTGGGCGTACGATTAAACGTCGAGCACCCAGTTCGGGGCGATTTGCGCATCACACTGGTTTCGCCAGGGGGTACACGTAGTGTGTTTGCGCATTACAATGATGACACAAATGCGTTTACGTCGGGCTGGACGTATTGGTCAACGCACCATTTCTTCGAGCCTGGGGCGGGCCGATGGACATTGTGTGTGGGTGATGAGTCGGCGGGTGGGACCGGTGTTGTCCGCAGCGCGAGCCTGATTTTGCGCGGCGTGCAAATTACAGATGCCGACCGTGACGGGCTGGATGATCTGTGGGAACAGACCAGACTCGGACACTTAGGGTTTGGCCCGAGCGACGACCCAGATAACGACGGGTTTTCCAACATGCGCGAGCAGCTCATGGGCACAAACCCGGTGCAGCGTGACCAGCCGTTCCGGCTCGATTTGAGTTTTTGGAAACTTTGGGGCGTGAAACTGGCGCGATTAAGCTGGCCGTCTGTGCCGGGCGCAGCCTACGACGTTTATTGCACCACGAATCTGTACGCTCCAATGGTGTTGGTAACCAATGTTCCAGGCCGATTCTGGCAGACCGAATTTTATGGCCCCACCACCGATGCGCCGCTGTGCTTTTACAGTGTGGTCGGACACTTTGCGCCATAGAGTTTTCAGACTTTGAAAATGGTGGAGTAGGCTGATTGGAGGCCCGAACACGCGAAGTCGATCTTCCACAGGCACGGCCCCAATAACGCACTTCTTGCCGTGTTTCGATGTTCAATTCTAGGTGGATAACCGATGACCCGCTGACTACGTGCTGGCCGGTTCTGGTTTTTTCTTCTGCAAAAGCGCCTTTTTGGATGCTGGTCGTTTGGCAAAGCGGCACGGTGCTGTTGGATTCGAGCTCGCGGCAAGTTGCATTAGTGACGTCTAAATTTACAACAGTGCATGGTTTGTACCCGTACATCACACACTCGTAGAATTGGGTTGGCTGAAGCAAGGGTTACAATGCGGCTGGAGAATGCCCGTTTTGGTGTGGAAATTGCTAGCCGAATTAGTGGGCCCATACAATGCAAGTGGCCGAACAGACAATGTGGCATGGAGTAATAGACTTTTCGCAGCAATACCTTCATGGAACGTTGCTGGTCTCGTTGTTGAGTGTGTGGGTGTTGGTGGCGCTTTTCTTTTATCTGAACCTCTACACCAAACGACGATATTTTACCGTTTGGATGGCAGCGTGGTTGTTTTACGCCCTGTGGTTGACACTGGGGTTAACTGTCCCAATGGCCGAACCGACCAGCCTCCTGTTCATGGTGAGACAATGGTGCGTTGCAATATCTGCGGTGTTTTTATTGTGGGGCAGTGCGCTGTTCCTCAATGTGCCTGTTCGCGAAACGACGTTTGGATTGTTCATGCTATTTTTGATGCTCTGGGCATTGATCAGCCCGAAACTGGTCTCGAGCCGGTTTCAGGTGCAAATGCCGCTGTTTATTCTGATCGGGCTTGGGAGTTTGTTTGCCGGGGTATGTTTCTACCGACTGCGCCGCAAGATGCCATTTGTCGGGGCGGGCATGCTGAGTTTGGGCTTTTCCCTTTGGGGGCTTTATCTTGCCACATACCCGGTCGCACAGGAGCACCCGGGCCTTTACCATGTCGGGTTCCTCATCGCGGCGGTGTTGCAGCTTTTCATTGCTGTGAGCATGATCGTGCTTGTGTTGGAGGAGGTTAGATACAACGCAGACTTAATCCGCGCCGAGATGGAAGCCGTTCGCTCCGAAAAAGAAGCTCTTCAGGCCAAGGTTTTGTGTGTAGAGGAACAGTGCAGGCATCTCTACGATCAAGTCCGGCTCACCGAGGGTTTGCAGCGCGCCTACAACGAGCTGCGACAAACGCAGCAGGTGCTGGTACAGCATGAACGGCTTCGTGCACTGGGACAAATGGCCAGCGGCATTGTGCACGACATAAACAACGCGTTGTCGCCAATAATTGCTTATTCGGACTTGTTGTTGACATCGGTGCCGGATTTACCGGAAACAGCGCGCCGTTACATCCAAATCATCAAACGCGCCGGAGCAGACATCGCGCAAATCGTGTCGCGCGTGCGCGAGTTTTACCGGCGCCGCTCGGCAACTGAACGGTTGGTTGATGTGGACGTAAACAAGGTGGTGGATGAAGTTGTGGAGTTGACCCGGCCGCGCTGGCGCGATCTTGCGCAACGGGAAGGAATTTTGATCGAGGTAGAACGCGATCTTGCGCTTGAAATGCCTAAATTACGGTGTGACCCAGCCGAGCTTAGAGAAGCACTTACAAACCTAATTTTCAATGCTGTGGATGCGTTGCCCAAAGGTGGTAATATCAAGATTGTTACACGCGTAGTGCCGGAACAATCAGACGGTAATGGCCAGGTTAATTGCGCGCGCATCCAACTGGAAGTCCATGACAATGGCATCGGGATGGACGAGATAACCCGACAACGTTGCATGGAACCGTTCTTTTCTACAAAGACAAAAAGGGGTGGTACAGGGCTTGGTTTGGCGATGGTTTATGGCATGATGCAAAGGTACGATGGCACCATCGAAATCGAGAGCGCGCCCGGCAAAGGCACATGTGTTCGGCTAACGTTCCCTGTGCGTGAAGCACCGACTGAGCCTGCTCCTGCTGAAGTCCCGCAACCGGCGCCCAGCCGACACTTGAGTGTGTTGTGCATAGACGACGACCCGCAAATGCAGCAAATACTGAAAGATTGCCTGCCGGGTTTTGGTCACAAGGTGTCGGTTGCGAAAAGTGGGAAGCAGGGCCTGACAATGTTCAAAACCGCGCTCAAGAAACAAAAGCCCTACGATGCGGTTATTACCGACCTTGGCATGCCAAATGTCAACGGCCGACGCGTGACTGAATTGATCAAGGCCGAATCACCAGACACTCCCGTCATAATGCTCACAGGATGGGGAACCGCGATCCAGGACGAGTCGGGCGCCGCGCCCGAGGTGGACGCAATTTTGGCGAAGCCGCCATCCATTAAAGAGCTTAACGCGCTGTTGCTGCGTATTGCTAATAGGGCAACTGCTGAACCCGCTCAAGCTACCTGAAAGCGCTCGGGCCAACTCCTTGCTCTTAGGTAGCTTCCCGATTGACCAACCCGTTTGAAAGCCGACCTCAAAAGTGCGAGGTGGACAGTTCGATTCGGTGCGTTGGGCAAGTGGGAGACACCGCCCTTAAAATGCCATAAGACTGGTTTGCCAGGCTTTTTTCCAGCAGGGCTTGTGGAGTTCAACTCGGAACGCGAGTATTTTGCCGTGGGGCGGGGTAAACCTGCTTGGCGACCCCCCGCATACACAATGCATCCGCACTAATTAACTTCACATGAGCCGGCCGAACCAAGTTGTGTGTAAACTTGTGTGGCCGCGAAGCTTGTTGTTTACTTTTCGCACGAACCAAAGGCTTATTAAGCTGCATACACGCGCACATGCCTCCAGCACGAGATCATTATAGAAGGTGCCACCTGCGGTTTGCATGCGCTCGTCTGTTCTTTGCGCACTGCGGTGCTGCCGACAGGCCGGTTCAGATAACCCGGTAATTCAACCCTGTTTTGAGCGGTCTGTGGGCACAAGCGCGCGAGCCAAGAGTACTGAAAACACAAACACAACAACTGTACCGATTGCACCCCCCAATGCAACTGCAAAAGCGGGCGAGCCAACCCCGGGCAGTGCGTAGTCGTGCAGTGGTGCAACTATTGGAGACGACTCTGTTGCTGCAGAAGCGAACCCAAGTTTGTCAGCCACTTTTTCAAGTCCATCCGGAAGCGGCGACGCCACAGGCCCCACGAACAAAGCAAGACCAATTGCGACCACCAATCCGAGTAATACGATACTGCCGCGCACGCGATTTGCCTCGGCTACTGTGTTATCCAACAACTCGGGCCGCATTTGTAACACGCTCGCAAGCACCAGCGTTGTTATCAATGCCTCGCCCAAACCGATTATCATGTGGATGCCTGCCATGGCTGGGAAAACCATTTGCCAGTTAACAATACCCGATAACGCAAGTTGTGCTGCGCAACTGGTTGCCGCAGCAACAATCGAGCACCACGCGCCAAATGCTGCTCCGGCAATCAACCCACGTTGCGATGGTAAAAGAAACCGCACAGTGCGCGCACCGATAAACCCGACTAGCGGTACAACAAGGGCCATGTTGAACACGTTTGCCCCAAGTGCAGTCACACCGCCGTCACCGAAAACGAAACACTGCACAATCAACACTGTGGCCATTACAATCACAGCAGGAGCAAGCCCCAGCAACAATGCCGCTAATGTCCCACCAATCAAGTGACCTGATGTACCGCCGATCACAGGAAAATTCAGCATCTGCGCTGCGAAAATGAACGCAGCCGCCACACCCAACAACGGTACCTTGCGCTGCGGAAGTGTGGTTCTGACGTGCCTGACTGCGACTGCGAGACCGGCTGCAGCGGCCACGCCAGTGGCAACTGCGGTTTTTGCGTCCAGAAAACCGTCTGGTATGTGCACTTTTGCCTCCTACTTTTTCGGTGCGTCCGTGGCGCTCTCGAGAGCTTCATCAAAGATTTTTGTTCTGTCAAAGTCAACCCATGCATCGAGCGCAAAACGGCGCAATGCAGCGAAATTGGCCGGCGTTGATTCCCCATGTTCGGCTGCAAGCGCGCGTAGTGTGCCCCGAATGCGCTCTAAGACCTCGGGTTTCACGCGCATGTGCAATTTCCGCTGGCCAAAAGTGAACACCGCAGCCGGCTCAGTGTTTGTGGTTGAAGCGATTTTGATTGTCCCACGCCCGAGAGATGCGCCAGTTGCCACCTGCAGCCCGTCGTTCAGGCAACTGACCGGCGGCTTGGAACCCGCGAGACTCTCCACTTGCAGCTCGTCAAGACCGGCGCCGAGCAGCTCGCGCGCGCGTAGGCCCATCTTCGCCCCCAAAATCGAGTAGAGGCCAAGGTGCCGATGCAGTTCGCTCGTGAGCACGACTGCCATCCATTCTTCGTGCCCATGGCGTGCTATGATCTCTGAAACCAACGGTCGCACATCAGGCTGGAACATCTCCGGGTTCACAGGGAACTGGCTGAACAAGACCAGCGGTCGGTCCACCAGCTCCTGCTTGGTGTGGGCAAGCTCACGAATGTATGCCGCCCTGGCCCGAACAATATCGAATCTGTCTAACACAAGCATGTTCGGGTGCGCGACGGATGGCTGCACATTACCAATTGATGGCTCTAGCATTGCGAGCACAACGGTTTCATCCCACGCGCGAAAATGGTTCGCAGCCAGGAGCTGTTGCACGTTTGGGTGCGCATGCAGTCGCATGATCAGTCTGGCGGCGGGCGTATCGAGCTGCGCAATTTGTCCACCCAGTTGCGTGTCAAATGGAAGCGTTTGTTGAGACGGTAGTTGGCCGGCGACAATTTCAAGCCCCGAATTGAAAACCGCGCGCGCTGCCTCAGGATCACGTCTTGTGTTCCAGCCCGCGTCGGACACATCCGGGTGCGCACCGCTGTAATAGACTCGACTGATGCGCTTCGTAGTGTCGGGGCGCGCCTTCAGCAGCTCGCCCAAATTCGATAGCGGGCCGAGGGCCACCCAAATGAACTTGTTTGTGTTGCGGTCGAATGTTTCGGCAAGGACTGTCGCCGCTTCGCGGACTATTGGATTTGGCGGCAACGGCAGCTCTGACCAGCCAAGGGTGCGGGAAAGCTCGCCCCATGCAGGCTCGGGCTTTTGCAGCGCGCGCCCTGCGCCGACCGGGATGCCGTCGACACCAAGAAAGTGCAAAATGCGCAAAACATTTGTCGCCCCAGCCAATGGTGGTGCTGAACCGTCGGAGGTTACAATGGCTTTTACAGACAGCTCGGGTGCCGTCAGCAACATAACCAGCGCCCGCGCATCGTCGAGAGCCATGTCAGTGTCGACAATTAGATCTGCAATTTGCTGGTGCGCCGCGCATGGCCTTGCATGGGCGATTGCAAGGGCCGCGAGGGCAAACAGCAGCATGCGCACGGGCCGGGTCATCCGTAAACTGTGGCCGCAAAAATTTTTTTTGTTGCAATTGTTGCGTTGAGCGTTCATACTTTTTTGCATGAACGTAATACTCATAGCTTACAAAGGTCAAGCATCCGTTTACATGCGCAAACGGCAGCGTAGTCTGTCCAAGTTCGTGGCAACGATCTCCATTGCGTATTTTGTACTCGCTAACTCACTGGGCCAGAACTACGAGACGCATTCTAATCTGCAGGCTGTCAACGCGAATGGCACGAGTGCGTGGAACGGCGAGCTTCCGTTCAAGATTCGCGGTGTGTTGCTTTGTAACCCGGATGAAATGCTTGATTACACGCCGAACTTTTTGCCGTACGACCCGACGAACGCAGGCAAACTAGGTGGTCAATGGCAAATTGCGTTTCAGGCGGTTGAGCCGGGCGACCGCGGGGGCACGTTTTGTTACATGGCGCAAAATTACGGGAACCTTTCTTGGATACGCGACACGGCGCGGAGTTACTCGAACGAGGCGTGGACAGCCGAAATTCTACGGTTGAACCATGATCCTGCAACAATGCACCGGTTTCGGGCGGGCGATCTTATCGAGGTAACAGCGAACATGTCGCTTTTCTATGGGGGCAAGCGGAACATCAACGAGGGCCACAACAACAGTCCAGAATACAACTTCTACATCTCGCTTGTGCAATCGAACTATGGTTTGCCCGAGCCGGAAATTATCACGTTGGCGGAGATCAAAAACGCAGACGACACCTACATTTTCGATCAAACGCGTGCAACTGGCGGCGAGCATTACCAAGGCATGCGCGTGCGGATCAATAATCTGAGACTTGTGACAACAAATGGCTGGAATCCGACCAATCCTTGGGGCCAGCGGCTCTGCACTGCGACCGACGATACAGGACGCACGTTGCCGTTACGGCACCCGCGTTACAGCTTAGGGCCACCACCAAATGGTGTGTTTGACGCTGTTGGCATTTTTAATCAGGAATCTGGCTCGGGCGTTCAGGGCACAAACGGCTATGAACTGTTTGTGCAGCAGGTGATACCGCACCAGCCACCTGCACTTACAATCCAAGCCGAAGCAGTGATTAGTTGGCCTGTCAGCGGCGCAGCGTTTGAGGTTCAATACTCGACCGACCTGACCAACTGGCATGTGTTGCCAAATACGCCCATCGTCCTCAATGGCACAAACATTGTGTTGGATAATCTGACGCATCCGCAGCGGTACTATCGGTTGCGGAGACTGAATTGAGCATGCTCCGTGATGAGTTCGGACGCTACATTTGAAACTCTTAAACCGGGTGTGAACAAATTCGCCAAACTACACTCGGGCAGCGGCTGTTTGGCCGGGTGTGTGCGTGGGAAATTACAGTGCTCAATCGGTTTTACGTTGATTGAGCTGCTGGTTGTAACTGCAATTATTTCGTTGTTGGCGGGATTGTTGTTGCCGGTGTTGGCAAGGGCGAAGGAAAAAGCCAAGGTTGCCAAAATTCATGCCGAGTTGTACGGAGTCGGTCTGGCGCTGCAAATGTATGCCGATGAGCACGACGGCAGGGTACCTCCTGTTCGTATAAACTGTAACAGCGACCTAGCTGAGCACTGGTGTCAACTGCCGCACGAACTTGCAGCAATGCAATATTTACCGCGCGGTCTCGACGCTGGGCGCGAAGCAAACCTCGAAGACCCGTTCCATCCGGGTCACACGTACAAGTATGCTGCGCCCGGTCCACAGTTGCTTAACGGTCAGCCCGCAGGCAATTACGCACTTTGGGTGCCAACAAACTTTCCGGACATGTCGGGTACAAGTGGTAAATACTACACCGACCCAAAAACGAGCCCAGTCAAGTGGGTAGTTTGGAGTCTCGGACCGAAACCACGAAGCAAAAAAAGCCTCAGTTCATACGCGCCGTTGAGCAGTGACACATGGTACCGCCGTGCAGGTGACAGCGGTGTGATTGTGCGATTTGCGACGCGCGAGGGTTTGCAGCTCAAAAGCCCGTGATACGCCTCTGGTGTGGCAGGTCGGTTCTCGTAATTCGGGTCGCAGAACTACGGTTGGAGCGACCAGTGGACCGGTCTCGGGAATGCGAACTGACAGCCTGAGACAACTCAAGCTGGGCCGGTGTTTCTTGAAAAGTTCAGAATCAGGAAACTTGAGTGGTTGCAGTTGCCGGCTGGGGCGTTTTTTGTTCCTCAAAAGGCAGTCCGAACAGCTCGCACATCTTGTGCAGTATTTTTTCCGTAATGGCTGCCGGGTGGCCACAGTACCGGACAACGCCCTTTGGATCCACGAGAAGTATCTGCGGCACATTGTTTACTCCGACTGCTTTGGCGAGCCGGTTTTGTGGGTCGAGCCCCAGTGCAAATTCGATTTTTGGCTCGCTCAGCTCATTTAGATTGGCCTCTGGTGATATGCCAATTATGGTTAGTTGCTCGGCGTACTTTTTTTGCCATTCGTTAAACATGCCAATGTATGGCTGGCATGGCACGCTGGTTGTCTTTAGAAAGCAAACAATTACAAGTTTGTTTGTGAGTGGTGGTGCTTCTGAAAGCCACTTCTCAACGGCAAGCGCTGGCATCGGCTTGTTCAGGGGTGCGGTTTCCATGAGCGCATCAGCGATGCTGTCTTCACCCAGGGTCTCAGGACCCCGCAGGCGTGCCAGCGCTTCAGCTTGGAGCGCACTTGTCACAGTTTGAGCGAACTGCCGTTCTTGTTCTAATCGCCGCCACTCGATTTCGGCCGCGCGCTCAGGGTCGTAACCGAACATTTTTTGAAGCTCGGGTTGCAGGTCTCTGAGTTTGACGTTCCTGATTCCACCTTCGTGTCTGAAATACAAGTCGGTTGCGTCAACACCCAGAATGACGATGTCCCTAAAGATTCGTTGACCGACCTTCAACTCGGGCAGTTTTGTTTCAGCGGCGGATAGGTGTGCGCTGGTAATCACAATTCCGCACAAAAGAAAGATCGCTCGATACATAAAGCACTAATGCCAGAAGAGCACCTTTTTTGCAATACCGGATTTTGCGCATTTGCGTCGGACGGTGTCAAGGGCCGATGAATTTAGCCTGATCCAAGGTGCATACGCGCAGCGGCGAGGTCGACCCTCGAAACCACCGGTGTTGAATGTTTGGATTTGCCAGGCGCGTCAAAAGCAATCCAAAATGGTGCCCGTGAACCGATATAGAGTGCTGCGAGAGTGAGCCTATACCCCCGATTGAGGCCGGCTTGTTGCGGTTGCTAATGAAGGCGCGCCTCACCGGGTGTACTTGAGCTTAGAGGTTTGCCATGAAAAGCTTGCCAAAAGCGGTTGCGCCGCCCGGCTTAGGGCGGGTCGCCGGCCTTTTGTTTCACCGGCTTAACACACTTAGGATACGTATTGGCACCAAGCTGGTGCTGAGCTTCCTGCTGATCATCATTTTGGTGAGCTTGCTTTTCAGCATTGTTGGTGTGCGCGTGATTGGGGACAGGGTAGTCAAAGAGGCGCAAGCTAAGGTGCAGACGGACCTGAATGCCGCGCGCGAGATCTACATGAACAAACTGGCGTGTGTGAACGACGTTGTGCGGTTCACTGCCGACCGGTATTTGCTTATGAGCGCGCTGGTAGCGGGGGATACTGCCCTGGCCGCTGAAACGCTCGGCCGATTACGTGAGCGCGAGAAACTCGACGTGCTAACGGTGACCGACAACCACGGGCGCGTAATACTTCGCACAAGCAATCCGGGTGTCATAGGGGATGACAAAAGCACTGATGAGCTTGTGCGTGTGGCGCTTGAGCGTGGCGAATCGGTGGCAGCCACATGCATTGTCTCTGCTGATGACCTGGCGCGTGAATCGCCGGAGTTGGCTGCGCGCGCGTATTTCAAATTCATACCCACACCAATGGCGCGGCCCCGGGCCGAGACCGAAGAAACGGCCGGCATGATGCTCAAAGCTGCCGCGCCGATTCTTGATCCTCAGGGCCATGTGATCGGCGCGATCTATGGCGGTGTGCTGTTGAATCGCAACTTCGAGATTGTTGACAAGATCAAAGCAACCGTTTTCCAGAACCTCCAGTACAAAGGCAAGGACATCGGCACTGCGACGCTGATGCTTGACGATTTGCGAATAGCAACCAACGTGAAGAATCAGGATGGTTCACGCGCGATCGGCACACGTGTGACCGAAGAGGTTTATAACTGTGTAATTCGGCAGGGCCAACAGTGGATCGGGCGCGCTTTTGTTGTGAACGACTGGTACATTACGGCCTACGAACCGATTCGCGACCTTGCAGGACGCAACATTGGCATACTTTACGTTGGGTTGCTTGAGCAAAAGTACACTGATCTGCACCGCAACTCTGTGCTTGTGTTTTTGGCGATTACATTTGGGGGTGCAGTAGGCGCATTTGGGTTGGCGTGGTATCTATCGAAACGGCTCTCGGATTCAGTGCGGGAACTTGCGCACGCGGCTGAGCAGGTTGCCCATGGGAACCTTGATGTCCGGGTCCAAATTGAGTCGCACGATGAACTGCACGAGCTGGCCGAGACATTTAACTACATGGCCGCCGCGTTAAAAAAGCGAGATGAGCAACTGCGCGAATTTACCACGCGCAGGATAATGGAATCTGAACGATTGGCGCATATTGGCCAGTTGGCTGCCGGTGTCGCACACGAAATCAACAACCCGCTTCAGGGCATAGTGACGTATTCACATTTATTGCTTGAGCGCGCTGTGCCACAGGACAGTAACCGTGAGTTCTTAGAGAAAATTGTCAAACAAGCCGATCGTTGCCGGGATATCATACGTGGTCTTTTGGATTTTGCGCGCCAACGCAGACCAGAGAAACGACCGTCGAATGTGAATCGTGTGCTTGAAGAATGCATATCGCTGGTTGCGAACCAGGCGCTGTTCCACAACATTAAAATCGTGAAGAATCTTGCCTCGGCACTGCCTCCTGTGCTGATGGACCCGTCTCAGATGCAGCAGGTGTTCATGAATATGATCATTAACGCTGCCGAGGCAATGAATGGCAACGGCCAGCTTACACTTACTACACGCCATGTGCCAACCGAAGGCGCGGTCGAGATCGAGTTTACAGACACCGGCCACGGAATCAAAGAAGAAGACCTGGATCGGATTTTCGACCCGTTTTTCACCACCAAAGAAGTCGGGCACGGCACCGGGCTCGGTTTGGCAATCAGTTATGGCATTGTCAAAGAGCACAAGGGCACAATAACCGTGCAGAGCGAGGTGGGGCGCGGAACAACCTTTACAATTAGGTTGCCGGTCAATGCCGGTGAACAGGAGACAATGGCAAATGCAACAGGAACGTAGAATCTTGGTCATTGACGACGAGGAAGTTGTCCTGGACTCGTGCACGCAAGTGCTCTCAGGCCCCGACTGTAAGGTCTTTACTGCCAGCAATGGCGAACAGGGACTGGGGTTGATCGAAGACGTTGGGCCAGACGTTGTATTTCTGGACCTTAAAATGCCAGGTTTATCCGGCATGCAAGTGCTGGAGCGGATTCGCGAGAAACACCCCTTAATGGTTGTGATTGTTATCACGGGCTACGCCACGGTTAGTTCCGCAGTTGAGGCGATGAAAAAGGGTGCATTTGATTTTTTGCCGAAGCCATTTTCACCCGAGGAACTGCGCCTGATCACACGACGTGGTTTGGAACATTGCGAGCTAGTGCGCCAAACAAATGCACTGCGGCGTGAAAAAGAACTGCTGCGCGAGAATTTTGCTGCGATTGTCTCGCATGAGCTTAAGACGCCGCTGGCTGCGATTCAACAGAACCTATTTGCGTTGACGGCCGAGCTTGAGGATAAACTCACCGACACTCAAAAAGAGCTTTGCGCACGGCTCAAATCGCGGCTGGATGAGCTGCTCAAGTTGGTGAACTCGTGGTTGCGGATTTTGTCTGTGGACCTCAACAAGTTGAAGGAGACCTTCAAACCTGTTTCAATCGCTGCAGTCATCAGCAAAGCGGTTGAAACCGTTCAACCGCATGCAACGCGGAAAAACATTGTAATCCAGACGCATTTGCAGCCGGAGCTGCCCCACGTAAACGGCGACGATGGGAGTTTGACCGAGGTGCTGGTGAACATTATCAATAACGCGGTTAAGTATTCGTACCCGAACAGCATTGTCACGGTACGAGCAGCCGCTGGGGACAAGGAAATTTCGATCGCGGTTTCTGACACCGGCGTTGGCATAGCAAAAGAAGACCTGCAATTCATTTTTCAGGATTTCGGCCGCGGCAAGCGCCAACCCGAAGGCGCGACCGGTTACGGCATTGGCCTGACAATCAGCCGGCGTATTGTCGAGGTGCACGGCGGCTCGATCACAGTTGAAAGCGAGCCCGGCAAAGGCAGCACATTCACGGTTCGTTTGCCAATAACACTTGCGGCAAGTGCTGGTAAGGGATAAATTGGGCGAACTCAAACGCGACCTTTTTATGAGTGACCGCAAACGTTTGCTGATTATTGACGATGACCCGGAATTTGTTGCCGGCATAAAGTCAATCCTCACCCGCGCTAAATACGAGGTTGATGTAGCGCACAACCCGAAGGACGGCTGGGCTGCCCTTAAGAGCAAAGATTATGACCTGTTGTTGCTTGACATCATGATGGGACGCGGCGCCGAAGGCGTCATGATCGCACGCAAGCTAAACAAGGACCCGAAGCTGCGCGAGTTGCCGGTGCTGATCATCACCGGCATACGCGAGCAGATTGCGTTTTTATTCCCCGGCCAGGCTGTGCATCCGCATTTTGTGCCTGTGGACGAGCTGGTTGAAAAACCCGTGGAGCCGAAGCTGTTGCTCGAGAAAGTGGAGGCGCTGCTCAAAGCGGCCAAAGAACGAAAAGCACAAACCAAATGAGCACAGTTGCAACTGAGCGATCTACTGCTGCGGTTGATCCGGGCATTTCCTTTGTCGAGGAAATAAACCATCTGCTGTACGCCTCCAAAGGCAACCCGATCAACACTTGCATACAATGCGGCACGTGTTCAGCCACATGCCCAGTTGCTTCGGGTGGGTTCATGGATAACTCGCCGCGTCGGCTCATAGCGATGATCCGCGCTGGGTTCAAAGAACAAGTCTTGAAAGCCAACACATTCTGGTATTGCGCGTCCTGTTACCAGTGTACAGTGCGTTGCCCGCGTGGCATTGACATAGCCGAGTTAATGTACGGGCTAAAACGCTACACAGTCTGGCGCACCGAGTACCAACAAGGTCTGATCGGGCCGACCTTTTCGGAAACGTTCGTCAAAATGATCGTGCGCACCGGCCGGTCTTACGAACCTGTACTTGCCACAAGCTACTTGTTCACCTACGGACTGCCCGAGATCATCCAAGAAGCGCAAACTGCAACTGCGCTTATGCTCAAAGGCAGACTGCCGTTGTTGCCGGCCCGGATCAAACGACTCGACAATTTCAAGCGCATGATCCGCAGGATCATTCCATTGGGGGAACCCGAATGAAAACGTACGCATATTTCCCGGGTTGTTCGCTCGAGAAGATGGCCTACAGCTACCATCAGTCGGCCATCGAAACTACACGTGCGCTCGGGGTCGAACTTAAGGAACTTGAAGATTGGAACTGCTGCGGTGCCACTGCATATTTCCACGTCGACGAGCTGCTCGCGTTCACGTTGTGCGCGCGCAACATTGCTATGGCTGAGAAAGAGCAACTCGACCTTGTTGCCCCCTGCAGTGGTTGTTACAAGAACACTTACTTTGCCAGAGAAGCACTGTTGCACGATCCCGACCTTGCCGAGCACATCAACGAGGCATTAGCAGAAGACAACCTGCACTTCTTAGGCACAAGCAGGATTCGCCATTTGATCGAGGTGTTTGCGTGCGACATTGGCTTGGATGCGATAAAGGCAAAGGTCACCAACCCGCTTAAAGGATTACGAGTTGCGCCTTACTACGGGTGCCAGATCATGCGCCCACGCAAAGCAAAGGAAAACGTCGAGCAACCCAGGTTTTTTGAAGACTTGATTGCAGCTTGTGGAGCTGAGCCGGTTGATTACCTGTTGCGGCTTAGCTGTTGTGGTGGCGCATTGATCATCACAAACCGTGTTGCAGCGCTTAGCATGGTGCGCAACCTGCTCGAATGCGCTGTCCGCGCCAAAGCGGACCTGATTGTGACAGCCTGCCCGCTGTGCCAGGTCAACCTGGAGTGTTACCAAAAGCAGGTCAACCGCGAGTTCGGCACCGACCTAACCATGCCCGTGATTTATTTCACGCAACTGCTCGGTTTGGCATTAGGCATACCTCCGAAACGGCTCGGTATCGGCTCGGAGCTTGTTGCAGTAATGCCAGTCATTGAGCAAGCCAAGAAAGCCGAAATGGCGCCCGCAACTGCTCCGTAGTGATGCTCCGCTTAAAAAATCCTAAATCCGAAACTCAAAACAAGCCCATATGACCAAAAGCCAAAACTCAAAACTGTTCGACAGCGGCGCGTTTAAGGCTTTTGAGCCTGCGAATTTCAGGTTGGTTTCGGATTTTGTGCTTTGGGTTTCGAGTTTGTTTCGTGCTTCGGATTTAGGACTTCGGATTTAGGACATATGAACCTTTACGTCTTGCTCAAAATGGTTCCAGACACGGTTGAGGAACTGAACGTGTCGGCTGACGGTAAATCGCTTGACACCGAGTTTCTCAGGTTCAAGGTCAACGACCCGGACGAACATGCGCTCGAACAAGCGCTCATTCTAAAGGAGAAACACGGCGGCAAAGTGACTGTGGTGGCCTTAGAGGCACCGGAGGTGGATGAGGTACTTTACACTGCCTTGGCCAAGGGCGCCGACCGCGCCATTAAGATTCCCATTGATCAGACCCGGTTGGGCAGTGTGGCCACAGCGCAAACTTACGCGGCGTTGTTCAGCTCGGCCGGTGCGCCCATAACGCCTGACACGTTGGTGTTAGCAGGTTCTCAGGCCATAGACGACCTGGAAGGCGAGCTGGCAGCTCACTTGGCCGAACTGCTCCAGTTGCCCTACGTAGGCGTGGTGTGCGGGGTCGGGCCGACCGACGGCAAGGTGATTGTTTACAAAGAATTTGCCGGGGGCGCACGGGGCGAGTTTGAGTTGAGCCTGCCGGCGGTGCTCGGCATCCAGTCTGCTGAAAAACCCCCGCGCTACGTGCCTGTGGCCAAGGTCAGGGCCGTCATGAAGTCAGCCAAGATCGAATCGGTCGAAGTCGATGCGCCCAAGCTTGAGCAAACCTTGGCACTAGACCGACTTTACAAACCAGAGTTGGCGGGCCGGGCCCAAATGTTGGAGGGTTCGGCAGAAGAAGTTGCTGAACAATTGGCTAATATTTTGGCTGAGCGCGGTCTAATATAAACCTGTCGATTACGTATTCCACGTATGAGCGCTGCAATCTTAGTTCTAGTTGAACACCTTAAGGGCACAGTGGCGGACATCACGTTCGAGGTACTGGGCGCCGCACGTCAAATCGCCCAAGGCACTAACGCGCCGGTGTACGCCGTTTTGGTGGGCAAGGATGTGTCAAGTTTAGCTGGCCGGCTTGGGGCTGCCGACACAGTGCTAATTGCAGAAGACCAAACGGCTGAACACCCGTCCCCGGAGCTGATTCTAGCCGCGCTGCAGCAGGCCTGGCAGCAAAAGCAAGCTGCCCTTGTCTTGATTGGCGGTAGCAACGTCTCGTTCGGTCTGGGCGCGCGGTTGGCGGCACGGCTGAAGGTGCCGTTGGTCAACTTTTGCAAAGCGGTCCGAGTGCAAGACGATGGCTTGATCTGCACCAGCCAACTGTTTGGTGGTAAAATCCTTTCTGATGTTCGGCTCCCGGATGGCCGGGGTGTGCTAAACATTTACCCCGGCTCGTTTGCGGCCGACGCAGGCAAATGTGACAAGACACCCGCGGTGGAACAGCTTGCAGTACCGGCAGTTCAAACCAAGGTAGTCTTCAAGCAACTGATCGAGCCGGCTGCTGGTGACGTGGATATCACAAAGCAGGACATCCTGGTCTCAGTCGGTCGCGGCATCCAAACGCAGGACAACGTGGCCTTGGCCGAAGAACTGGCGCAGGTTTTGGGGGGCGCAGTCAGTGCTTCGCGCCCGATAGTTGACCAAGGCTGGCTGCCGATGACCCGCCAAGTGGGCAAATCGGGCATGACCGTCAAACCCAAACTTTATCTGGCCCTGGGTATCAGCGGCGCACCAGAACACTGGGAAGGCATGAAGGATTCATCGTTGATCATCGCAGTGAACACTGATCCCAAAGCGCCGATCTTCGACTTTGCCCACTACGGCACCACAGTGGATTGCCTTGAGCTGATTGACCCTTTGAAGGCTGCCATCGAACGTGGAAAGGCAAAGAAGTAAATGCAGCTGTGAGTTAGATCCGAAATTCGAATGTCGAAGTCCGAAACAAATTCAAAATTCGAAGCTCAGACCAGGCAGGTGTGCGCTGGACGCGGCGCCGGTGTGTATGGCTCTGGGTTTGTTTTAAATTTCGGTTTTAGCACTTTGCATTTGTCTCGAGTTTCGGATTTCGGATTTGGAACTTCAGGGCCCCGTTCCGCCGCGCCTGCCTGAATCAACAAGGTCCCAACGCAAGACTAAAATGGAACCTATCCGTCCCATCCTCTACAACATCCACGAACACTACAAGTGGGCAGAGTACGCCTGCTACGTGCTGGGTGGGCTGGCGATGTTTGCTTTTGGCTGGGGCACGTGGCAACACGTCCGGCGGTGGCGGCTAGGCAAACCGGAGCGCCTCCTCAGCACGGTAGGTGAACGCCTACGCGCCTTCATCAAGTTTGGAATGTTCCAGGGCCGGTTGGTCTCCGACCCTTACGCGTTGGCGATGCACTTGGGGATTTTCTGGGGCATGGTGGTGCTGTTCTTGGGCACGGCCCTCGCCACGCTCGACCAGGACATCGGTTACCTGCTGTTCAAATGGCAGTTTTTGCGCGGCTACATTTACCTGTTTTACAAGCTGTTCCTCGACCTGTTCGGCTTAGCACTGTTGGTGGGTTTGGCTCTTGCGTTCTGGCGGCGCTATGTACTTAAGCCGGAGCGGCTTAAGAACCTGGTTTATCCGACTTTCCCCCTCGATTCGTTTTATCTGCTAGCGATCCTATTTTTCGTCGGTGCGACAGGCTTTGTGGTAGAAGCGTTGCGGCTGGCAGCCACGCAGGTGCCCTGGGCGCACTGGTCACCGGTGGGTAACCAGTTGGCAAAGTTGTTTGAGGGCATGTCACCAGCAGCCCTGCGAAGCACCCATTTTGTGTTCTGGTCAGTCCATGCACTGGCGGCCTTTGTTTTCATTGCTTTGGTGCCACGCTCGAAGGCCTTTCACCTTGTGTCGTCAGCCCTCAGTATCTGGCTGCGTAACCTGGGGCCGGTGGGTGCGTTGCCTGCAGGCGATCCGGCAGGCGTGGCCAAGATTAGTGATTTTACGCGGCGGCAACTGATCCAGTTTGATGCCTGTACGTGGTGCGGCCGTTGCCAAGATCAGTGTCCTGCTTATGCAAGTGGCTCGCGGCTTTCGCCCAAGAACCTCGTGCTGAAGCTGGACGAACAGCTGCTCAAAGCGGCCCTGCCAAAGAGCAAAGGCCAGTCCACCGATGCAGAGCCATCAGCAAGCCAACCTACCCAAACCGGAGGCACAAGCGTACCTGCGAGCCAGAACGCGCCTGCACATGCGCCCGCCAGTATATTGGCCGGAGGCGTTATTACTGCTGCCGAGTTGTGGGCCTGCACGACATGCCGGGCGTGCGAGGAAGTTTGCCCAGTCTTTATCGAGCAGCCGCGCGCAATCATTGATCTGCGCCGTTACCTCGTCAGCCAGGGCACCATGGACAAGACATTGCAAGACGCCCTAGCCAGCCTGAGCCGTTACGGTAACTCGTTCGGCAAATCCGACCGGATGCGCGCCAGGTGGACACAAGGTTTGCAGTTCAAAATCAAAGACGCGCGTAAAGAGCCGGTTGACATACTGTGGTTTACTGGCGACTACGCCGCGTATGACCCGCGCATGCTCGAGATTACCCAAGCAACTGCAAAGTTGTTTGCGCAAGCTGGTCTTGATTTCGGCATTTTGTACGAAGCCGAACGTAATAGCGGCAATGATGTGCGTCGCATCGGCGAAGAAGGGTTGTTCGAGATGCTCCGCGACAAGAACCTCGATGCGTTCAGTAAGGTGCAATGGAAAAACGGCAGTAAACTTATCGTCACAACCGATCCGCATTCGTACAACACACTCAAGAACGAATACCGGTTCGAAGACAACGATGTGGTGGTGAAGCACTACACCGAGTTGCTCGACGAATTGATCAGCACAGGCAAACTCGTGCCAAAGAAAAAGCTTTCAGGCAGGGTCACTTACCATGACCCGTGTTACCTAGGCAGATACAACGGCGTCTATGAACCGCCCAGACGAGTCCTGGCAGCTCTTGGACTCGAACTTGTCGAGATGCCGCGAAACCGAAACCACAGCTATTGTTGCGGCGCAGGCGGCGGTCGGATTTGGATGGAAGATACTCCGGATATTAAAGAACGCCCCGCCGAAAACCGCATCCGTGAAGCCGCCCGGCTCGATGGTGTGCAAACATTTGTAGTGGCGTGTCCGAAAGACATCGCCATGTTCCGTGACGCAGTCAAAACCACCGGATTGGAAAGCAAACTAACCGTAAAAGACATTGCTGAACTGGTTGCAGAAGCAATGGAACCGCAACCGATGCCAAAACAGGCATGAGCAATTCAAAGACAAGTTTGCGCCGCTACCGCGAGGCTGACTGCGCATCGTTAGGCTTTTTAAGGTGCTCGAAGACGAATTCAATACCGTCTAACCATCGCGAGCAGTTATGTCAAACGTGCTATAATCTCAGGTTGCAGCAAAAGTCCTTCAACAAGTATGAGTTTTGCACTGGCGTCACCAGCAGGGGCCAAAACTTCAATGCCCGGATAGGCCTCGAGTGGACAGTTGTGGACAACAGCAAAACCGAAATTGCCGGCCAACATGCATGCGTTGTGTTGTTAGGCGTACGGGGCAATGACACTGTCTTTGGCAGCACGCAGCCCGATGTTGTGCACGTCAACCGCTTCACGCCCGTACCGCTGCAGGAGGCCCTCGGTCGAACATGGCAAGTCGGCATTCCTCAGGAAGCGCACAACTCAGAGTCAGGCAGGTAGTGAATGACGAGTCTCTTTCTCAACCAATTCCGCAGCGTACCGGATTACAGCCTTTACGTCCTCAATCGTGAGGTCATGCTCGCGGCACATTTCCTTAAGAGTCGTGCCGCCGGCGAGTCCTCCCAGAACACGCGCCACAGGCACGCGCGTGCCGCAAATGACCGGCTAGTTGCGCTGCACTTTCAGCTCGATCACTATCCGGTCGTTCATGGGTTTGCTTTGGGCACAAATCATGGGCCGGTTCAAGGGCCAATAAGCTTTGCGGTGCCGTGTCGCACAGCACCGAGTAGGCATGCACATGATGGCTGTTGGTTTTCTTGTGGTTTGCGTTCAGCACAGACATTGTTATCTTGACCTGACCGAACCGATATGGTTGCGCAGCTTGACACAACTGTAGTTGACCGAAGCACAACACTGGAAACGTTGTTGCAAACGCCAGCAGGCAAACGAATGTTGACCTGCATACAATGTGGCACTTGCGCAGGCACGTGCCCGTACGGCGACCATATGGAATTCTCACCGCGCCTTGTCATCAACATGCTCAGGCGCGGCTTTCTCGACGAGGTAATCAAGTCCGACAGCCTACTTCGGTGTGTAGCATGTTACGCTTGTCTTGCAAAGTGTCCGCGCGGCATTCGGTTAACCGACGTGCTATTACCGCTTGTCAAGGAACAGGTACTTGTGAACCGGTCTGAACTGCCGAGCGAGTTCCAGAAAATGCTGGAGAACCTCCACAGGTACGGCAATCCGATGGGTGAATCCCCACGCAAACGCGCTGCCTGGACGGCCACTGCAGGGGTAAAGGTGCCGTTGATTTCCGAGCTGAAACGTGAAGTTGATGTGTTGTGGTTTGTGGAATGTTACACATCGTTTTACCCTCGCGGCCAAGAGACAAGTCGCGCAGTTGCAAAGCTGTTCAATGCGCTCGGGGTGGATTTTGCCATTCTTGGCAACGACGAAAAATGCGCCGGTGAATGCGGCCAGATGACTTGGGAATCTGGCCTGTTTGAGTCGTTGGCCGAATACAACATGAAACTCTTCAGCAGGTACAAGTTCCGCCGATTAGTCACTGCAGATGCGCACGCATACAATGCGTTTGCGTTCAGATACCCAATGTACGGCTTAACCCAACCAGTTGAACATACGACCCAGTTTTTCATTCGCCACATCGAACAACTAAAGCCAAAGCTAACCAAGCCGTTAAATGTAACGGTGACCTTCCATGACCCTTGTTGTCTTGGGCGTGCAGCAGGCTTGTACGAGGAACCGCGGCAGTTGCTACAGGCTATCCCTGGCGTGCGGCTTGTCGAGATGACGCATAACCAGCTCAACTCGATCTGTTGCGGCGGCGGTGGAGGCGGTATGTGGTTGGACACATATTACAAACAAAACGGAATGGAACGGCTATCTGAACGGCGCGTGCGCGAAGCAATTGCAACCGGCGCGGATGTGCTTGCGGTTGCATGTTCGTACGAAGTTTCACGGTTCGAAGACGCGCTGAAAGTCGTGCGGCACGACAAACCTATTGTGGTGCGGGATGTGGTGGAATTGCTTGCAGAGTCGCTGGCGAGCGATACTTGATTGGATGTGAAATCCCAAAGCCGAAACTCGAAATCCGAGCCAAAACCGAAACCCAAATGACCGAAATCCAAAACCGCATCCTAAAGGTTTCATCCGTCAGCGGCGGCGCGCGTAAGCATTGTGGTCTTGCCCGCCCACCGTTTGGGTTATCTGCATTTTGGGACTTGAATTTGTTTTGAAATTCGGATTTCAGCATTTTGAGGACGCTTTATGAAGCCGATTGTACCGAAAAAACATGAGCCCATCCGAATCGGGTTCTACATTTGTCATTGCGGCACAAACATTGCCGGTGTGGTGGATGTTGATGCAGTGGCAAAATACGTTGCGCTACTGCCAAATGTGATCGTGTCCAGAAATTACAAGTACATGTGCTCCGATCCCGGCCAGGAACTGGTCCAGCAGGACATTCGCGAGCATCGGCTCAACCGAATTGTCGTGGCGGCTTGTTCACCGCTTTTGCACGAGCACACATTCCGTAAAGCAGTCGAGACTGCGGGTCTGAACCCGTTCTATTTCCAGATGGTGAATGTGCGCGAACACGATTCGTGGGTCCACACCGACCGCGCCGAGGCCACACGTAAGGCAATGGCCCTGGCACGTGCGGCTGTGCAACGTGTGCCGCATCACAAACCGCTCGAGGTAAAGAAGGTAGCCATCAACCCGAATGTGCTGATCGTCGGGGGCGGCATCGCCGGTATACACGCTGCGCTTACACTGGCAAATGCGGGCAAACTGGTGTACCTGGTCGAACGCGAGCCGACCATAGGCGGGCATATGGCCAAATTCGACAAAACATTTCCTACGTTGGACTGTGCGATGTGCGTGCTCTCACCAAAGATGGCCGCTGTGGGTGCGCATCCGAACATCACACTGTGGACGTACTCAGAAGTGGTAAAGGTTGATGGATACGTCGGCAATTTCCAGGTCACGGTCAAGCGCAAGCCGCGGTACATTAACGAGGACCTGTGTACCGGCTGTCAGGAGTGTGTTGCAGCTTGTGTTTACAAAGAACCAAAGTTTCCGGATGCCTTTAACCTCGGCCTTGGAAAGCGCAAGCCTGTATTTTTGCCTTTTGCACAGGCAGTTCCGCCAATTGTGATGATTGATCCGGAGGTGTGCCTGAACTTTAAACGGGGCAAAAACCCGGACGGCACCTACACCGTCTCGGACAAGTGCAAGAAAACATGCGTCGAGGCATGCGGCGACCGTAAAGCTGTTGATTTCAGGCAAACCGAGCAGATCAAAACCATCACCGTCGGCACAATTATCATGGCCACAGGGTTTAAGATTTTCGATGCGCGCCGGACCCCATTTTTCGGGTACGGCATCTATCCAAACGTGTACAACGCGCTCGAAATCGAGCGCCTGATCAATGCATCCGGGCCGACCGGCGGCGAACTTGTGTTGCGCAACGGCCAACACCCCAAGAAAGTCGCAATTGTGCATTGCGTAGGTTCACGCGACGAAAACACAAACCGGTGGTGCTCGCGCGTTTGTTGCTTGTATTCGCTGAAACTCGCCCTGCTCATCAAAGAACACAGCGACGCCGAGGTCTACAATTTCTACATAGACATGCGTACGCCGGGCAAAATGATGGAGGAGTTTTACACCCGCGTCGCTGGAGAAGGCGTGCATTTCATTCGCGGCAAGGTGGCAGATGTGTATCCCGATCCAACTGACGGCGCAAATGGCCGGCTGATCGTTCAAGCCGAAGACACGCTCACTAACAAGATTCTAAAAATCCCGGTTGACATGGTTGTGCTGTCCGTAGGACTTGAACCGCAGCCGGATGCAGAAGAGCTGCGCCGTATGTTCAATTTAAGCTGTAGTGCCGAGGGGTGGTTCCTCGAACGGCATATCAAGCTTGCGCCAGTGAGCACGTTCACAGACGGGATTTTCCTCGCCGGCTGTTGTCAGGGGCCGAAAGATATTCCCGACACGGTTGCACAAGCCGGCGCGGCTGCAGCCGAGGCAATGGCTTTGATTGACAAAGGCCACATCGAGCAGGAACCGAACACTGCATTCATCTTGGACGATTGCTCAGGCTGCAAGTCTTGCATACCACTGTGCCCGTACACGGCTATATCGTTCGACGAAACCAAGAAAAAAGCCGTCATTAACGAGGCTCTCTGCAAAGGTTGCGGTACTTGTGTGGCCTCTTGCCCAAGTGGTTCGATCGTCCAAAACATGTTTGAGGACGACGAAATCTTCAGCGAAATCGAAGGTGTACTAGCCGAAACACCAATCTGACCCGACTGGTCCGCATAATTTGACCGATCTGATTTAACCATGAACAACTCAGCCAAATCTTCTGACGAAACGTGGACGCCACGGATCGTGGCGTTTTTCTGCAACTGGTGCACTTACACCGCAGCAGACCTGGCGGGTGTTTCACGCATGAAATATGCGCCCAATATTCGCGTCATCAGAGTTATGTGCTCCGGGCGTATTGACCCGCAATTTGTCTTGGCCGCGTTCGCAAAAGGCGCAGACGGCGTGCTCATCGGCGGTTGTCATCCGGGCGATTGCCATTACTCGGAAGGCAACTACAAATGCTTGCGCAGGTATCATCTGCTCAAACGCATGTTGGTTGACTTGGGCATCGAGCCTGACCGGCTCAGACTCGAATGGATCTCGGCTGCCGAGGGTGAAAAGGTCCAACGTGTCGTTAATGAAATGGTCGAGCAGATCAACAAATGTGGCCCGCTTGCCCTGCACAAAAAATTCGAGCAATGGGACAAAGAAATCGTAACCGTCGAGCATGCAACCCAAGCGCATGCAGCGGACCGGAGCCAAATAATTTGAACTCACCAAACCGCGACCATGAAACCTAAAGTTGCATTTTATTGGTGTGCATCATGCGGCGGATGCGAAGAAGCCGTAGTTGACCTTGCCGAGGACATCCTTGGTGTGGTTGAGGCTGTTGACATAGTTTTTTGGCCATGCGCAATGGATTTCAAACGCGCAGATGTCGAGGCTATGCCCGACAACTCGATCCTTGCCACGCTGCTCAACGGCGCGGTCCGTTCGACCGAGCAGGAAGAAATGGCGCATCTGTTGCGGCGCAAAAGCCAGTTCATGATTGCCTATGGCGCATGTTCACACATGGGCGGTTTACCAGGTCTGGCAAACCAGTTCAGCTTGGAGCATATGCTCAGGTTTTACTTCGAAGACGGCCCGTCAAATGTGAACCCGGAAAAAACGCGGCCGCAGACGGTCTCGACTCTAAACGGTCACGAACTTACCATTCCAAAGTTGCACAATGTAGTTCGTGCACTCGACCAGGTCGTTGATGTTGATTACTACATTCCCGGGTGCCCACCAACGCCAAAGGTCACAAAAACTGCCATTGGCGCCTTGCTCGAACGCAGGTTGCCGCCCAAGGGCACGGTGCTGGCGCCTGACATCGCCTTGTGCGATGAATGCCCGCGCAAGGCAACAAAACCAACCAACCTCGCTTTCACCGAGTTCAAACGGCCGCACCTAACCCAACTGGACCCACAGTTGTGTTTCCTTGCGCAAGGTGTGGTTTGCATGGGACCGGCTACACGCAGTGGCTGCGAAGCGCTTTGCATCAACGGCAACATGCCATGCACCGGCTGTTTCGGCCCAACATCGCGCGTGCTCGATCAGGGAGCGAAAATACTTTCGAGTCTGGCCTCTAATCTCACGCCAAAAGACCCGGCGGAGATTGACAAGGTATTGGCCGGCCTACCCGACCCGGTCGGCACTTTTTACAGGTACGGCCTTGCCAAAAGCATGCTAAGGCGCAAGGCCAATTTGCCAGTTTGATAAGCTTCTAAAATAAGGTCGTTCGTTTATGGACACTGCAGCTCAACAGGTTTGGAACCAGGCACAACAACAAGCTAACGCAGCCTACATGCAAGCGCGTCGGCGGGTCACGATTGACCCAATCACGCGCTTGGAAGGTCACGGTAAGATCGACATCTTGCTCAACGAACATGGCGATGTTGACAGGGCATACCTCCAAATCCCCGAAATGCGCGGATTCGAGGTTTTCAGTATCGGCCGCCCAGCCGAAGACATGCCCCAGATTACGAGCCGGATCTGTGGGGTTTGTCCAACAGCACATCACATGGCCGCAGCAAAAACGCTGGATGACCTTTACAAGGTCGAGCCTACCAGCCCGGGAAGAAAAATTCGTGAGCTGGTTTACAATGCCTTCATGTTCGAAGACCATGCACTGCACGTGTATATCTTGGGCGGCCCGGATTTCATCGTCGGACCAGACGCACCCAAAGAACTACGAAACGTAGTCGGTGTGATCCAGAAGGTCGGGGTTGACACAGGCAAAAAAGTCATTGCCATCCGTCGGCGTGTACGCGACCTGATCTCGTACTTTGGCGGTAAAGTTATTCATCCAGTTTTAGGGCTGCCGGGTGGGGTATCAAAAGGACTCGACCCGGCCAAGCTGCCCGAGTTCAAACAGCTCGCCCAGGACGCAGTTGATTTCGCACTGTTTACCGCTCAAGTATTCAAAGACATCGTACTCAAAAACCCCGAGTACCTGAAGTTAATCACCTCCGACGCCTACACTCACAAGACCTACTACATGGGGCTTGTGGACGCGCAGAATCGGGTCAATTTCTATGACGGACAGCTCAGGATAGTTGACCCGAACGGCAAAGAATACGCCAAGTTCACCGTGCAAAAATACCGCGATTACATTGCCGAGCACGTCGAACCGTGGAGCTACATCAAGTTCTGCTACCTCAAGCCGCTCGGCTGGCAAGGGTTCAAAGACGGGCCGGATAGCGGTGTCTATGCAGTTGCGCCCCTGGCAAGACTTAACGCAGCAGACAGCATGGCCACCCCGCGCGCACAGTTGGCATACGAGGAATTCTTCAAAACGCTCGGAGGCAAACCTGTGCATCATACTCTCGCAACGCACTGGGCGCGCGTAGTCGAAATTATCCAGGCGGCAGAACGTATGCTCGAGCTTGTGAATGATCCGGAAATCACTAGCCCCGACATCCGGTGTATCCCCACCGAAAAACCCAGTGTCGGTATAGGCGTCGTCGAGGCACCGCGCGGCACGTTAATTCATCATTACGAAACCGATGAAAACGGGCTTATCAAAATGGCAAATCTCATCGTGGCAACTCAAAACAATGCCGCGCGCATCGGAATGAGCGTTGACAAGGCTGCACGCAGCCTTATCAAAGGCGGAAAGGTCAACGACGGCTTGCTAAACATGGTCGAGATGGCGTTCCGCGCTTATGACCCGTGTTTCGGTTGTGCAACACACAGTTTGCCAGGGCATACACCACTGATCGTGCGCATCTACGACAGTAAACACAATCTAATCCAGCAGCTAAAGCAAGGCTAACTGCGAGCCCTCGACTGCGAAATACCCCCAAAGGTGCACGCGCCACCGGTGTGTGCAATCGGCGCGGCTCGCTCGAGGTGCCGCAACGTTCGCATTGCGGTAGAAAACTTGCCGCTACAGAAAACCCCTGCCGCAGTTGAACAGTGGGGGGTTACTATAGGCATACCACCGCTTTGCTCACCACAAACCAAACTGCTGCTTAAGCAGCGCAGACAGGCCCACTTGCTTTTGAGCGAGGTTGAGATGCACCCTGGGGCTTAGCCAGCTGCCAGTGTTGCTTGATTGTCAGTTGTGAGCCAAAAGATTAAGGCTCAACCAAACCACAAAGCACGG
>CAZKTA010000005.1:0-184211 GCA_964555645.1 uncultured Verrucomicrobiota bacterium | reverse complement strand
AGCGACTGAGAGGCTTCAGCGAGCCGCTGAAGCTAACACGCCAGTTGCGCATGGTCGCCATTCTTGCTTTGGGCGATCAACTCGCCTTCATTGGCCGGCTCGTCCATGCGCCAACATTTTTAACCAATTTGACAACGCAGAACCACTTCAGCTTTGAAATTTTTTTTGCCTTTGCCAGACCTGGACTCAGGCCGGCCGGCAAGCTCAGTTTTACAGCTACACCGGTCACGGGTATCTTCGTGGCAGATGACGCAGACAGTTAAGGCGCGTGTGGTGGTTGCAATGAGTGGCGGGGTTGACTCGTCCACTGCAGCAGCTTTATTGGTCGAGCAAGGGTACGAGGTCATAGGCGTCACGCTAAAGCTTTGGGAACAGGACAGCGCAACATTTGCGCAAGATCACTTCAAGTGTTGCGGTGCGCATGCGGCAGCGGATGCGCGACAGGTTTGTGCGGATTTGGGCATACGGTTCGAGCTGATTGACGTAGCAGATGTGTTCAGGCGGGATGTAATCGAGTATTTTGCCGCTGAATACCGTGCTGGGCGGACACCGAACCCGTGCATTGTGTGCAATGAAAAGATAAAGTTTGGTGTGTTGTTCGAGCACGCAGACCGGCTCGGCGCACGGTACGTGGCGACCGGACACTACGCGCGGGTTGAGGTATCCGATAGGCGGTATATACTCAAACGTGGGCGCGACCAGACGCGAGACCAGAGTTACTTCCTTTTTCCGCTGACGCAAGATCAGCTCGGGCGGATTTTGTTTCCGCTGGGCGAGCTAACAAAGGACAAAGTTCGTGCCACAGCGCGTGCGCGCCGCCTTTTAACTGCCGAGAAAAAGGAAAGCCGCGAGATTTGTTTTGTTCCGGATGCGGATTACGCGCGGTTCTTGCGCGATGAAAGGCTTGTCGAGCCGTGTACGGGCGAGATAGTTGATATTGGCGGTTGTGTGCTGGGGCGACACGCTGGAATTGCATTTTACACGATTGGTCAGCGCAAGGGGCTACGGATCGCCGCTGGCAAACCATTGTATGTTGTTGAGCTTGACCCTGAGCGGAACCGCGTGGTGGTGGGGCCGGCGTCGGCCTTGGAACGGACCGAGTTTGTTATAGAGCGGTGCAATTGGATCGTGTTTGACCGGGCTCCGGACCGGTTCGACGCAGTCGTGAAGATCAGGTATAACCACCCTGGTATAGCTGCGACGGTCGAGCGTTTGGATGAGGCGAAGGCCAGGGTGCAATTGAAGACACCACAGCGCGCGATCACGCCCGGTCAGGCAGCTGTATTTTACCAAGGCGACACTGTTGTAGGCGGCGGTTGGATAACACGGTAAGGCACGCACGGCGTGATCATTAGCCGGTCCGGAGCCGGGCGCCACGTCTGCCTGGGCACATTCGGTGTTGGGGGTGTTGAGTGGTTACCGTATTGCCTAGCACACTGCGCCGATATTTCACAGTTGATGCCATGACACGCCGTGGGCGTGTCGGTTTGAGCGGCTCGCTGGAACCTTCGCGACATTGCTTAAGCACTTTTCATCAGCACACCGGGCCTACATCTTAGGTTGGGAATTTGCATGGGGTAGCCCTAAAACGCCGGTGTGCCAATAGGAAACTCGTGCTCGGCGCTGAGCTGTTTGGCGAGCGGTTGTAAATTATCCGGTCTAGCAGACGCGTGTATTGCTTGACTTTTGTTAAATGGTATTAAAAATTTGGCGCAGATGTCGCGCGCATTAGGCATAACGCTGTGGTTAATTTACACCTGCAGCGTAGCGCTGTGCGGGTTATTACCGCACAATCACGAGGACGGCCTTAGTTCCCCAAACTATAACTGCAGCGCGTGTATTTGGCACTCGGTTAATGTCACCGACGCGCCGCAGTTGACGTCGGCGCCTGTAACAGTGAATTGGGTGATTTTGCCCTTGGTGCCCTTCGATACGTTGTTTGTGGCGGCCGACTTTGATCCTGCGACGCCGGTTCGCGCACCCCCAGTCGTTCACGGCTAACTCGGTTAGGTCCATTTCACTGTTTAAGCAACTGGCCCGGCAAGAAGAAATCCGTGCCGGGACAACCCCTTTTTGTACAGAAAACGCGACTAACCAAACAAATAGGAAACCCAATTGACTTAAAACTCCGTTGTATGAAAACCCTGAGTGCAAATGTTAAGCTTTCAATGGTTGTTGTAGTAGCGTGTGTGAGCGCGGTTGTTTTGCGTGCGGCTGACGCGACTACCATGAGCGAGTTAAAGGATCAGATTCGGCAGCTGCAGCGTCAGCTCGAGCAATTACAGCAGAAGCTTGCCGAGCTTGAATCTGGAAATACAAATGCCACAGGCGCGGTTGGCTCAGCTTCGGATACCATGCCAGAAATCGGTGTTGATGTAGGCACGCGGTTGCCGTCTGCTCAGCCGGTTACATCGGCAAGGCGCGGCAGCTTTTATGCAGATATCAGCCTGGACATGATGGGTACCGTAGGATGGTCAACTGCGCAAAACGATGAAGTGCGTACAGGTCATCATGCACCGTACGAGCGTGGTTTTTCGTTGCGCAGTGCCGAGCTTACGCTTGAGGGTGCAGTTGACCCGTACTTCAAGGCTGCGAGCACGGTTGCATTTGCCCTTGAACGGGATGGCGAGACTGCAATCGAACTTGATGAAGCGTGGGCACAAACCACGAGTTTACCTTGGAATTTACAGGTTAAGGGTGGGCAGTTTTATGCAGCTTTTGGCAGGCAAAACGCGCAACATTCGCACGAGTGGGCATTTGTTGATCAACCGCTCGTGTTGAACAGATTTTTTGGCCCGGACGGACTGCGTCAACCGGGTGTACAATTATCATGGCTTTGCCCCACCGCGTTCTATACTGAGCTGATGATTGGTGTATTCAATAACCATAACACGAGTTTTGTAGGTGGGCCGGAAACCGCGCACGAGCATAACGGCGAAGAGCATGTTTATTCGCTGTTGCACGGTGGCGAATCTGTTGAGCGGAATCTGCGTGGCCCAGGTGATTTTGTGTATGTGCCGCGGCTGTGTGTATCGTTTGACCTGAGCGATACACAGACACTGCTTAGCGGTGTATCTGGTGCGTTTGGGCCGAATGATTCCGGGCCGCACGCAAATACACAGGTGTACGGGGTTGACCTGTACTGGAGGTGGCGTCCTGTGGATGCGGTTGGAGGTTTTCCGTTTGTTTCATGCCAAATTGAAGCGTTATATCGGCGGTATGAAGCCGCCGAACGCATTGGCGCTGCCGACGAACTGTTGCCGGCTGAGACACTCCATGATTGGGGGTTGTACAGCCAGGCGCTTTGGGGTTTCAAACGCCGGTGGGTGGCTGGGTTGCGAACTGAGTTTGTCTCAGGTAACAACACAGCTTACGACTCGGTCATGCGGCGCGACAGGTTTAGGCTGTCGCCGAACCTAACATTTTACCCGACTGAGTACTCGAAGCTGCGTTTTCAATACAACTACGACAACCGACAAGGCGTGGGCACAGACCATTCTGTTTGGTTGCAGCTTGGGTTTATGCTGGGGACACACGCAGCGCACAAATTCTGATACAAGTTGACCAACCTGAAAACACTGAATGCGTCGAGCCATGAACCGACCGATAGCTTTGATAATGGCAAGCGCGTTGATAACACTGAGCGCGCATGCAAAACTTGGTGTTGTAGCTACCACACCAGATTTAGCCGCGGTCGCGCGGGCAATTGGGGGACAAGAAGTTGACGTGGTTACGCTTGCCAAGCCGACTGAAGACCCACATTTCGTT
This sequence comes from uncultured Verrucomicrobiota bacterium, assembly GCA_964555645.1. Classification (GTDB taxonomy): domain Bacteria; phylum Verrucomicrobiota; class Verrucomicrobiia; order Limisphaerales; family DTLC01; genus DTLC01. The sequence continues at coordinate 180,443 of CAZKTA010000005.1, read as the reverse complement.
ACACCAAGGCCGAGCTTTATTACAAAACTGAACCGCGCGGATGTACTAATTGAGGGTGGTGCAGAACTCGAGGTTGGTTGGCTGCCGCCGTTGGTTGATGCAGCGCGTAATCCGAAGATTGCACTGGGTGCACCCGGCCGGATTCAAGCTGCCAGCGCAGTCACTTTGCTTGAAGCACCCACCGCACTTGACAGGGCACATGGTGACATTCACGCATTTGGCAACCCGCATTTTATGACTGACCCGCTAAACGCCAAGGCTGTGGCAGAGTTAATAGCAAGGCGCTTTTCAATGCTTGCACCGGAGAAAGCTGCCGTGTTCGGAACGAACCTTGCAAACTTTAGCGCGCAGCTCGAATCGAGGGTTGCGCAATGGCAAAAGAAACTCGAGCCATTTGCTGGACGGCGTCTGGTAGCGTATCACAACACATGGCCTTACTTTGCACGGCGGTTCGGGCTGAGGATCGACCTATACCTTGAGCCTAAAGCTGGCATTCCACCAACGCCGGCGCATCTGGCTGAGGTTGTCAGGCGTATGAAGACTGAAAGAATCATGGTTGTGCTGGTTGAGCCGTATCAGAACCGCAAGACAGCCAAGCGCGTTGCGGCCGAGACGGGCGCCGTTTTGGTTGATTTCTGTCAGTTCCCGGGCGGAGTGAAAGGCACCGAGGGCGGGTATATCGCGTTACTGGATTATTTGGTGACAGCGTTAGCCGAAGCTCTCGAAATGACACAAAATAGATGACCGATGTTATTCAGTTCATGCGTTGGCCGTTTCTGGCGAGTGTGTTATTGCCAGGTTTGCTTGTGTACCTGGGGTTACACGTTGTTAGGCGCGAGATAATATTCGTTGATCTTGCACTTGCGCAGGTTGCGGTTATTGGCAGTTGTGTGGGGGTGTTGCTCGGGCACGAGCCAACCGCATGGCAAACATACGCGTTGTCGTTTGGGTTTACACTAGTGGGGGCAGCGGTGTTTACTGTTACAAAGCCCAGGGATCGGCGTGTACCGCAGGAAGCGTTAATCGGAATTGTGTATGTGGTTGCCGCTGCAGTTGGCGTGGTGTTACTGAGCTACAGCGCGCACGGAGACGAAGAACTGCGGCGTACGTTGGTCGGCGAGATTTTGCTTGTGCGCCCGGGCGAACTTTTCAAAACGGTCGTTGTTTTCGTTTTTGTTGGGCTGTTTCACTACTTTTTCCGGGCAAAGTTTCTGGCGTTGTCGTACGGACCGAATCCGCCCGCACGATCGGCGTTGTGGGATTTTATTTTCTTTGTGTTGTTTGGTGTAGTGGTGAGTTGTTTTGTTAGCATTGGCGGTGTGTTACTGACGTTTTCGTACCTGATTATACCTGCGGTGTGCGCATGGTTATTGGCGGAGTCGCTTTTCACACAGCTATGGTTGGGTTGGTTGATCGCGACGGCTGGGAGCATAGTTGGATTAGTTGTATCATACGCAGCTGACTGGCCGACAGGCGCGGCGATTGTTTGTGCGCTTGGGTTTGTGCTTGTGTTGGTTGCTACGTACAAACAGGCAATCCGGTGCACTTAAAGCGGCGGTGGCGCAGGTCGGTTTTTACGGCCACTTGCCAGTAGCCGGCCTTTTGCAGGAGCAAAGGTTTTGTGTCGGCGATTGACGTGGTTCGATTACTCGCGCTGAGCCACATCCGGGCCTGTAGCGCAGCCCAACAATTGACAAAAGTCACTGCCACACGGATTCTTGCCAGTGAAACGGTCAAGAGACGAATCAGTGCAGACAAGATAAAATGGGCGTAGCCGTGCAAATTGAAGGGCAGTTAAATGAGCTTGAACGCCGGCTTTTGGTTGAAGCAATCACCACGGCTTGGCCAAAGCCGCGGGTTGCAATCGAGGTTGGCACATGGCTTGGCGGCGGCAGCACTGTTCATATTCTGCAGGCTTTGGAACAGAACGGCGAAGGTCATTTGTGGGGGATCGAAGCTGATCCGACCGTTTACAATCAGATGATCGAAAACATCCGACGTGCAGTGCCTGAGGCATCGCACAGGTTCACGCCACTTTTCGGCTATTCGCAGGATGTCATACCGAGATGGATTGCCGCGCACGGACCGGGGTTACGTGTAGATTTTGTTTTTCTGGACGGGGGTAACAATCCGCTGGAACAAATTGTTGAGTTCAGGCTGCTTGATCCGTACATCCCCGTAGGTGGGCAACTGATGGCGCATGACGCTAAGTTACGCAAGGGCAAATGGCTGGTGCCTTACTTGTCGCTTCTGGACAACTGGCATGTAACCGTGCATGACACTGGCCCCGAAGGTCTAATGCATGCAAAAAAGATCGCTTTGTCACCCACACCTGCGAGCTTGCGAAAGGCATGTCGGCACCTGTTTTTGCTGCGGTGTAATCCGGTTGAAATTGCTGCGGCAATTTTGCCATCCAGTGTGTGCGGGTTTGTGCTGAAACTGTTGCCGCGGCAGTTTTCGCGTGGGCTGTCGGATGGCAGGTGGGAACGCAACGGTCTGGTACGAAGGTAAAAATCACATGATGGCGGGGTCGCATCGTGTAGAAAATGAGACCACCCGGCGCACGGGCACATGGCACGGAATGTGTCTGGCGCATCTGGCGCGAAGGGCCGTGTCGAGGCATGTGATTGTTGCGGCAGGTTTATGCATCGTGACGCTATTGGTTTACTTACCAGCCAGCAGATTCGATTACCTGAACTACGACGACCCGGATTATGTCACGGAAAACCCGCATGTGCTAAAGGGGATCACAGCCGAATCGGTCCGGTGGGCGTTTACAGCCGCACATGCGTTTAACTGGCATCCGGTGACGTGGCTATCGCACATGCTCGATGTTGAATTGTTTGGTTCGGGACCTGCCTGGCCGCATTTGGCAAATGCACTTTTGCACACTGCAAATGCATTGCTTGTACTTGTATTGCTGCGGCAATTGACAGGTCAGTTCTGGGTGAGTGTATTTGTGGCAGCATTTTTTGCGTTGCATCCGTTGCGTGTTGAATCTGTAGCGTGGGTGGCTGAACGCAAAGACGTGTTGAGCACGTTTTTCGGCCTGTTAACGCTGTTGTGCTACACTTTGTTTGCCAAGGGGCGGTCGTCGGGGACGCAGCCTGCGGTTCAGTCCAGTGCCGATTCGGCACAGACACAACGGGCGCACTTCTGGTACGTGCTGGCCTTGTTGAGTTTTGCGCTTGGGCTGATGAGCAAGCCGATGCTTGTTACGTGGCCGTTCCTAATGCTGTTGTTGGATTATTGGCCGTTGAAACGGCTCAGCACAAATGGCGCAGGTACGGCCCATACGTTACGCAACCTAGTTGTTGAAAAGCTGCCGTTTTTTGCGCTTACGGTCGGCTCGTGCCTGGTGACCTACTACGTCCAGAAACAGGGTGCAGCAGTGCAAACGTGGTTCCCGGTGTGGGCCCGGCTTGAAAATGCGTTCGTGTCGTATGCAAGGTACTTGGGAAAGATTTTGTGGCCTTTCGACCTGGCGGTGCCGTATCCACACCCTGGGAAGTGGCCCGGATCCAGTGTTTTGTTGGCGATGTTACTTGTGTTTGCGGCGAGTGCAGTTGCATGGGTAACGCGTCGTACACAACCATACGTATTCGTTGGGTGGTTCTGGTTTGCGGGAACGTTGGTCCCGGTGATTGGGCTGGTACAAGTCGGCCTACAATCAATGGCTGACCGATACACATACTTTCCTTCAATTGGCCTATTTTTGGCACTGGGTTGGCTCGTCGCCGAGTGGGTTCGGGAAAACACAAAACTACGACGCGCTACAGTTGTAACTGCAACGGTGTTGATAGTTGCGCTGGCCGTGCGCACATCCGACCAGCTCCAGCATTGGCGCAACACGGAGACACTTTTTACTCACAGCATTCGGTGCACACGCGCGAACACCGATGCTATGAGTGCACTCGGCAATTACATGTTAAAGTGTGGCAGGATTGACGACGCACTCGAGTGGTATAAACGCGCTTGGACGGCGATGCCCGGGCTTGGCGAGTTTAGACCGGATGCAGCAGTAATGTTTCTTGAACCGAACCCGACCAATGTTGCGATGCTTAATTTCAAAAAGGCGCTTAAAACCAACGCAGCTATGGCAGATGCATGTGCTCAGGTGTTGAACAATATTGGGTTTGTAATGGCAAGAAAGGGGCGGGCCGATGATGCGATTCTGTGGTACCGCGCTGCGCTCGAGCTCAAACCGAAATACGGTTACGCGCTGCATAATCTTGCGGTTGAACTTGCAGTGCAAGGTAAACACTCGGAAGCGATCGAGTTTTACACTGCTGCGGTGTCGGCTATGCCCCACGAGCCGAAGATACATCTTGGGCTGGCCCAATCCCTGAAAGCTGTTGGGCAACCTGCACGGGCGATTCCGCATTTCGTTGCCGCGCTATCTGCTTTTCCGCAAGACGCGTCCGTTCACGAGCAGCTCGGTGTGTGTTTTGCTGAGACAGGGGCGGTCGCCGAGGCGATTAAGCATTATCAGAAGGCACTCGAGCTGAACCCACGACTGTTTAAGACGCGGAACAATCTGGGTGCAGCGTTTTTGAGCATCGGCCAATACGACGAGGCCATACAACAGCTTAGAGCCGCGATTCAATTAAGCCCAAACTATGCGGCTGCGCATGAAAACCTCGGGATCGCACTTGCTGCCATGGGCCAGCTTGATGATGCGGTTGTGCATCTGCGCCGTGCGATCGAGCTTGAACCAGATGTAGCAAACACGCATTTCAACTTAGCAAATGTGTTTGTGCAGCAGAAAAAACTGCATGCTGCGGTTGTGGAATACCGGCAAACGTTACGACTAGACCCGAAACACGTGGCTGCGTTGTGTAATCTTGGCAGTGTGTTAATCGAGCTTGGCGAACGCGCCGAAGCAGCCCGGTACATCCGTAAAGCGCTCGAGCTTGCGCCCGAGTGCACGCCGGCACAGCAGCTACTAAGATCGCTTGAGCAACGGTCACAATAGCCAGTTGATAAATCGCCGGCCAGTGTCACGAACGTATAAATTGCATTGCTGAGGCAAATCTTAGTGTTGAAAACCGCCCTACGCACGGTATGATGTTTTCTGTCTGGCCGATTGGCATATGGGTCGGGGCGTGGCGCAGCCTGGAGTGCGCGCTTGCTTGGGGTGCAAGAGGTCGTGAGTTCAAATCTCACCGCCCCGACCATATTTTGCAATGAGACGTTTGTGTGTGGTGGTGAAATCATACTGTAACGCTGCATCCGCTGCTTTGCGGCGGCGTGTTTTTTCCAAAAACGTCCAACCCAACGCTGTGAAACCGTTATTTTTGTTGTTGTGCGCAAACTTATTCACTTACGCGGCGTGTGCTGGTAGCCCCGCAAAGTTTACAAACTCGATTGGTATAGTGTTTGTCCAGGTGTCACCTGGTACGTTTTGCATGGGCAATAGCGATCCCAGTGTGGACCGCGACAAATGTTTCGATGAACTGCCGGCGCATGAGGTCACATTGACCCAGCCGTTTTGGATCAGCGTAACTGAAGTGACGCTGGAGCAATTTCGGTTGTTCCGGCCCGAATTCGAAGGCAATACGAATTTGGTGCCTGCTGCAGCAGGCATGAGCTGGCACGATGCGGTGGCGTTTTGCGATTGGTTGTCCCAGCGCGAAGGGTTGTGTTACAGGTTGCCCACCGAAGCTGAATGGGAATATGCGGGTCGGCAGGCCGCGAAATTAGGTTTGGAAGGGATGCTAACCGACCCGCTCGAGTGGTGTTACGACTGGCACGGGCCATACACGCATGAGCCAAAGACAAACCCGGTCGGGCGCGCTACCGGTTTCGCTCGCGTGGTGCGCGGCGGCAGGCTTGATGATACAACTAAACGCAGCACGCCGGCCGATTACAGGCATATAACGCATCGCTCGAGCATCGCACCAAGATTTGGTTTTCCAAGTCATGCAACCGATGCGTTTGGCAAGCACCACATCGGTTTCAGAGTTGTGCAGGCGCCGTTTTATTCTACAAAACCGTTACCTGCGGAGCTGAACTTCGTCACACAATGCGTCAGGCAGGAGACTTCGCGCGTGCGTGTCGGGCCGGCGTCGGACAAACCGTACTTTCGTAAGCGTTACTTGTTGCCTATTCCGCCAGATAACTCGAGCCGCGCCGCGATAGATGCTGCCGGGTTCCCTACCCTGTTTCGTGGGCATAATCACAGTCCTGCCCTTACCGTATGCCCGAATGGTGATGTGTTACTTGCCATTTACACCTCGTACACTGAATACGAATCTGAAGTGTCGCTGATTTCGAGTCGCCTACGTTTTGGTGCTGATGAATGGGATTTTCCAAGTCTGCTGATTGATTTTGCTGGTGCAAACGATCACGCACCGTTGCTGTTTACAGATGGTGGAACGGTGCGCTTGTTTTGGGGTTGTCCAGAGCTGACCAGTGCATTTCCGTTTCAGTGGACCGAATCGCAAGATAACGGTGCGACGTGGAGCGAGGTGCGGTTCCCACGGTTTACCGGGCCAGTTGGACCGCACGATAGACAACCAATTAACACCGCTTTCCGCAATGCACGCGGCACGATTTTTGTGGCCAGCGACGCCAAGGGGCCAACGTCGGTTTTGTGGGCGAGCGACGACAACTGCGCCACGTGGTATGACACAGGCGGCCGTAGCGCAGGCAGACACACCGTGTATGCGCCACTGAGCGATAGCTCAATCCTCGGGCTTGGGGGAAAAGACAGTAACATTGACGGGTTCATGCCACAGGCGATTTCTCATGATGGAGGCCGTACGTGGGAAAAAAGTAAATCAATTTTCCCCGCCAAGGGCACGAATCAACGGCCGGGGCTGCGCAGGCTAGCCAGTGGCAGGCTTTTATTCGTAGGCGATTTCCAAGACATCCGAGGCAGACAGCCTGCGGGCATGACAAACCGCGGAAGCTTTGTTGCGCTCTCTGAGGACGATGGTAAAACATGGCGAATCAAACCGTTGCCCGGGGCGCAGCCACACGAAAACCCAGCGCGCCGGGGTGGCGAAAGCACTCTTGGCTACGCTGCTGTGTGTCAGGCGCCAAACGGTATGATTCATCTTGTGACATCGATGAATCACCCGTGTTTGCACTTTGAGTTTAACGAGGCATGGGTAATGTCTGATACGCCAACGCACAGCTCGGACGCAGAGCTATTACAGTCTAAAGCCACAAAAGTTTCACGACTCGAAACAATCCAGGAGCGGTTTGCAACAGGCGGCCTACGCGCGGTGTGGCGGGGCGGTCTGGCCGATGACGGCCGGTGGCTGTTGCACGGCAGACAGACAGTCTGGTACCCGGACGGCAAGAAACAGTGGGAAGCCACGTACAAGCTCGGCCGGAAGATCGGGCGCGAGACATTTTGGGAGCGCACCGGCGTGAAACTATGGGAATGGCATCATGCCCCAACTGGGTTAAGCGTATGGCGTCAGTTCTGGCCGAATGGCGTAAAGAAAGCGGAATCGGCCTGGCGGAACTTTAGTTGCGACGGATTGGCACGACGTTGGGATCCAATGGGTAGGGAAATTGGTGTGTGGAAATTTTCAGCCGGGTTGCTCGTCACAAACGAGCCTGGGCTCAACCAAAGGATGTAACTAGCTGTTTTGACGGTTCGAAGTAATGCAGAAAACAAGCACAAGCTCTTGGAACAGCTTGTCGCGGCTCTGGCGTTTAGGCGGACCACAGCTTTAAGTGGACAGTTTTGACATGGTGTCTTAGTTTTGTTTAGAGGCGCAGGTTTACGTCGTTTTGCGATGAAAAAGTTGTTGGTTCGTGTACAAAGGGCAGCCCAAGGAGGTCTGGCTTTAGTTTTACTAGTTGTAGCAGGCCAGCCGAGCGATGTGCTTGCGCAAACGCTTGCTTTCCCAGGGGCTGAAGGTTCCGGCCGGTTTGCTTCAGGTGGGCGCGGGGGCGACGTTTACTACGTGACAAACCTTAACGACAGCGGTGCCGGGTCGCTTCGCAACGGGATTTTAACTGCGCCAAGCTCAGGCCGCACGATACTGTTCAAGGTATCTGGCACAATCGAGCTTGCGAGTGACCTCACAATCAGCAGGCCAAACATCACCATAGCAGGGCAGACTGCACCTGGCGACGGCATTACGCTTAAGCGTCGGATGCTAAGGTTGTCCGGTGCGCGCAACGTGATAGTCCGCCATATTCGCGTCAGGCCCGGTGATGTTGATCCCACCTTCGAAGGCGACGCTGTGTGGGTGTACCAAAGCACAAACGTGATTTTGGACCGTGTGTCATGTTCATGGAGTGTGGACGAATGTTTGTCTGTCACATACTCGACCAATGTGACAGTGCAATGGTGCATGATCTCGGAGAGCCTGAACAATTCGCAGCATCAGAAAGGAGCCCACGGCTACGGCTCGCTCCTACGATACGGCGCAGGTGCATTAACGTTTCATCACAACCTCTACCAGCATCATAAAAGTCGGAACCCACGGCTGGGTGACAGGATCAAATTGGATTTCGTCAACAATGTGATTTACAACTGGGGCGATCTGGCCGGCTACTCGGCAAATGACACAGCAGACAATCCGGGCGGGTTCACAAATTACCTTAACTATGTGGGCAATTATCTTGTTGCAGGACCGAGCACGAAAACGCCGAACACAGCCTTCGCCAGCGGCACGACTAACACAGTGATTTACCAGGCCGGCAATATGATTGACCCCAACAGAAACGGCTTGCTCGACGGCACAAATACCGGCTGGGGCATGTTCAGCGGGTTCCCATATACACCTGCAACCCAACGGTATCCGTTGCCAGAAGTAGCCACGGATTCGGCAGCGGATGCATATCAGCGAGTTTTGGCTTTTGCTGGTGCGTCACGAGTGCGCGATGAAGTTGACCGCCGACTAATCCGAACTGTGCGGATGCAAACAGGTTTGATAGTGGATGCAGTCGGGCCGAGCGATCAGCCGACCGATTATGTAACGAACGTAATCAACGGGACCAACTACATATTCGTGCGCGGCTGGCCGGTGTTGAACTCGACTACACCGCCGACTGACACCGACAACGACGGTATTCCCGACTACTGGGAGATTGCCGTGGGCTGGGACCCGATCTTGGCCAATAACAACCGGACGAACGCCGACGGGTACACCGACCTTGAGTGGTATATAAATTGGCTAGCTGAACCGCACGCAGTAACGGCGTGTAATCAGGCTGTTGATGTTAATCTGCGCGCGTTGACGGGGGACAATCCAAACCTTGTGTTTAGTGCGTTGGCAACCACAAACGGAACGGTTACACTTCTTGGCGACGGGTACACAGCGCGGTATTTGGCCCCGACAAACTTTGTTGGTCTGGTAGGATTCACCTTTAGCGCGACAAACCTCGTGGAACGGGGTGGATTTGGTCCTGTAGCGGTTGTTGTGCTGGTAAGTAATGTACCGGCTGCAATTGTTTCACAACCCGCCAACAGAACGAACTATGTCGGCCAAACGGCTATGTTTGAAGTAGGGGCAAATGGCGGTCGGCTAAGTTACCAATGGCGTCGCAATGGAGTTAACCTTACCGACAGCGCACGTGTGTATGGTGCTAGAACGCCCACACTTGTATTGAGCAACCTGACTGCAGCTGACGCAGGTCAATACAACGTTGTAGTGTCAAATTACTACGGCGCGATTACAAGCGCAGTGGCGATGCTGGTTGTCTTGAGCAATACGCCCCCTGTGCTCGAGCCGATACCAGATTTTGCCGTTATCGCAGGCACACCGATCAACTTTGTGTGTACTGCCACTGACACAGATAAACCGCCGCAGCAGCTCACGTTTGCGTTGCTGACCGCACCTGTGGGCGCAAGCATACACGCTGAGTCTGGTCTTTTCAGTTGGCGTCCGCTAATTGCACAAGCCGGTACTACAAACCAGATCAGCGTTGTGGTCACAGACAATGGCGTACCGAACTTAAGCGCGACCCAAACGTTTAGTGTGGCTGTGTTACCGCCGGCAAGGCCAACTTTGCAGGCCGATGCGCCGACACAAACCGGCTTTGCAATTCGAATAGACGGTGATCTGGGCCCTGACTACATCATCCAAGGCTCGACGAACCTTGTGGATTGGGTCGAACTATGGGTGACCAACCCGCCCGCCCTTCCTTTCGTGTGGCGCGACCCGCAGGCAACAAACTACACTCAACGGTTCTATCGGGTTGTGCTCAGCCCGTAGGCAAGAGGAATCATCAAACACGACCTGAGACTAACGATGCGGATACAGCGATTAGATGAACTGGAAAACAGGCAAATATAATCGGTGCGCCAAAGTGCTAATGGCGAGTTTCTGCCTCGGGTGTGGTTTGTACACCGGCAAAGCGCAAGCGCCTGCGTTTCCCGGTGCAGTCGGTTTCGGCGCAAATGCAACAGGCGGGCGTTACGGCTCGGTTTACAGGGTAACGACCTTGGCCGACAGCGGCCCCGGCTCGTTTCGGGACGCGGTGAGCCAGCCTAATCGAATTGTGATATTCGATGTGGGCGGGTATATCACACTGTCCTCGGAAGTTGCGCTGTCGCGGAATCTAACTATTGCCGGTCAAACTGCGCCGGGCGGTGGGATCGGAATCATTGGCGCTGAAGTTACCACCGGTGCGTCAACTAACATCATTATCCGCCACGTGCGGTTCCGCCCAGGCAGCGGGGCTGCTTCAGGTGCGCATTGTGTGAACCTGCGCGGCACAAACATAATTCTGGATCGTGTGTCACTCCAGTATGGCAAATGGAACAATGTTGGCGGTGTCAATGCTAATCAATTGACAATCATGCGTTCATTTATTGCCGACCCGATCGGCCAGCAATTTGGCGCGCACATGGAACGGATAGGCGGCAACGTGACCTGGTACTTAAATGTGTTCGCCAATGCGCATGGTCGGCAGCCACTTTCGAAGATAAACACCATCTACATCAACAACGTTGTCTATAACTATCAGGCAGGCTACGACTGCGGCGACACCAGCGGTTACTTCAACCACGACGTTGTCAGTAATTATTTCATCACCGGCCCGGCCACGACGAATCCAGATAACGACTTTTACCAGATGAACTCGCGCCAAAGCATGTACGTGGCGGGTAACCTGCGTGATGCCAACCGCAACGGTGTGTTGGATGGTACAACCACAGTGCCAGAAAGCGTTGTGTTGTTGGATTCACCGTGGTCACCCCGAACTGCGACAATCCCAACGTACAACACACGGAATGCATTTCGTGTGGCTGTGTCGGTTGCAGGTGCGTTTCCGCGCGACGCGATGGATAATCTTATTATGAACGAGGTCCGCACCGTAGGTGTTAGCGGGCCATATCCACTGCCTACGAGCCAGACGCGAACCGGTTTGCCTAACAACGGTTTTGGTTACCTTGCAAGTGGCACGCCGCCTTTGGACACAGACCAAGATGGCATGCCGGATTATTGGGAGGTAGCAACGGGGGCAAATCCGAACGCCAACGACGCAATGATCATCGGCACAGATGGGTACGCGCGCATCGAGCATTACCTGAATTGGCTGGCTGAACCACATGCACTGACTGTGACCAACACATCCGTGGACATCGAGCTTTGGCTTTACACGAGCGGCTTTACGAATGCGACCCCGATTTACTACGTTGACAATCCCACGAATGGGTCTGTGATGCTCCTTTCAAATGGTCATACAGCGAGGTTTACACCTGCAACCAACTTTATCGGCCTGGGCGGGTTTAGATTCGCTGTAGTGGCCTCAGATGGCACTGCGTACACAAACAGTGTTGCAATTGTTGTAACCACACTACAACAGCCGCGTGATCTGGTGTGGGTCGGTGACGGCGTTGCAAATGTGTGGGACGTGCGCGGCGCGACAAACTTTTCGCATGCCGGTGTTCCAACGACATTCGCCCCGGCTGACAATGTTGTATTTGACGATTCCGGGTCAGCGAACCCAGCGGTTAACCTGGTGGGGACAATCCCAGCAGGCACTGTAGTTGTCAGCGCGGCTCAAGACTACACCTTTAGTGGCACTGGGAGTTTGGTCAGTCCAACGGTCCTGATCAAAGAAGGCTCAGGCAAGCTCACGGTCAATACGCTCAACACGTTAAGTGGTGCACTTTTTAACGACGGTGTCGTGCAGCTCGGCGACGGTGCCTCGGCCAACGGCAGTCTGGGTGGAAACGTAACAAACAACACCACGCTTATATTTGCGAATCCAACTGCCGTAACCGTCAACGCTAGCATTAGCGGTTCCGGTACAGTAATAAAACGCGCGCAAGGCACCTTGACACTCACTGGAACGCAAACTTATACAAACCTGACTGTAGTTGAGTCTGGCACACTTGAATTTGCCGGCACACAGCCGCTCGGCGACATAACAAACAATGGCGTGCTCGGGTTCAGGCCTGCTGCTGCTACAACGTACTCAGGCAGGATAAGTGGCTCCGGGGTTGTGACAGTTACAGCCACGGGCGGTACACTTACCTTGAGCGGTGCAAACACGTTTAGCGGCGGTATCAATCTTACTGCAGGTAACTTGCAACTGTCGCATAGCTACGCAGCAGGCACAGGCAATGTTACGAACGCAGGCACAGGGTGCGTTTACGTAGGCGACGGAGTTGTCATCACAAACGGGTTCGCCCTGCCGAGCTCGACAACCGACTTAAATATGCGTTGTGACAGTGGCACAGGTGTTTGGGCAGGCGACGTTGTGTTCCTCGGGAGCGGTGCGTCGTGGCGCCCTGGCAGTGACGGGGGCACACTTATTTTCACTGGTAGGGCGATCCAAGGTGCACGAAACTTCATCGTACCACGCGGCACAGTTCACTTCGCATCTAACGCATATGTAACCGCTACTGGATCAGCTACTGCGCTCGGGCGCGACGGCACAGACGGGAACCGTAGTGCACGGATTTTCCTGCGAGATAACGCGGTAATGGAACTAGGCGCGTGCTCGATGGGCGGCGGTCGGCAGGGCGGCTATATAACGCTTACGATTCAAGACAATGCGGTTCTTTCGACTGGCACAAATAGCTTTGATCTGCACAACGTAAACCGTGGCACAGCCACTAACACGATCCGGCTTAATGGTGGTACGTTCATCGTTGGCGGGTTCATAAAAACACGCTCAACCTACACAAACGCAATCTGGTTTAATGGTGGGCTGCTCCGTGCAGCTATAAGCAACAGTTCGTTTCTGCCGGCTTTCGCCAACCAAACCGCACTTGTACAGTCCGGCGGCGCACGAATTGATGATGCCGGTTTTTCCATAACAATTGCGCAACCGCTAGTGCGTGATCCGACCCTTGGGTCAGCGTCTGACGGGGGTGTGACTAAACTAGGCAGCGGCATGCTGACGTTGACCGGGTCGAACACGTACAACGGCGCAACACGGGTCATGTCTGGCAACATCGCGTTGGCCGGCTCAGGCGCAATACCCTACTCCACAAACATTTACATAGCTGCAGGCGCAGGATTTGACGTGACAGGCACGACTAGCGGTGTGTTTGCACTCGGTTACAATCGAACATTGTGCGGGAATGGAACTTTCACCGGTAACCTAACGCTTGGAACTGGGGCTTGGCTAGCGCCAGGCAGCAATGCGATCGGGCGACTAACAATAAACGGCAACCTCACATGTTTAGCCGGGGCAACTAACTTCCTCGAGCTACAGACTGAACCGATGACAAACGATACAGTTGCTGTGACCGGCACGCTTGCATTCGGCGGTGTACTAGTGGTGACCAATGCCGGGCCGGACGTGCTCAAAGCCGGCACAAGTTTCAAGCTGTTCGATGCGTCTAGTTATACCGGCGCGTTCACAACCGTTGTTTTGCCTGGGCTTGGCCCTGGGCTTGCATGGGATACGAATCTGCTACACACAGCTGGCATTATCCGCGTGATAAGCGTCGCGGCGCCGCGCATCGAGCGCGTTTGGATCGAGGGCACAAATCTGGTGTTTACAGGGTCAGGTGGTAACGCGGGCGCAATGTATCGTGTGCTGACAACGACAAACATTGCTACGCCGTTGACCGAGTGGGTACCACTGTTAACGAACCAATTTTTATTCGATGGCGGGTTCGGGATCACTAATCCTGTCAGTCCAGAACTGCCCAGGCGGTTTTATACCATCGAGCTTCGGCAACATTGAAGCTATGCACCAGATGAAACTAAAATTTGAAGCTGCGCCTAAAAACGATGTCTAACTTGCGATGAGAAAGATTGAACCTATGCTGCGATTTGTTGCTATTGCGAGTGGACTCGCAATTGTTACGGTTGGCGGTTTCGCGCAGCACCAGCTTGAGCCACTTGGCCGCGGTGTTGTTGCCATTAGGTACGCAACAAACAGCGTTTACGTCGGTTGGCGGTTGCTTGGAGCTGACCCAGAAGACATTGCGTTTAACCTGTATCGTGTTACCGGTACGGTCACGAACAAACTGAACAGTTTGCCTTTGACGAACACGACAGATTTCGTTGATACGAACGCCAACCTAGCGCAGACAAACGTGTATTTTATCCGGCCCGTAATCGCCGGAATCGAACATGCCCCCAGCCGATTATTTGTGTTGCCGGCAAATTCGCCGGTTCAGCAGTACATCTCGATCCCATTGCAAAAGCCGCCTGGTGGTACAACGCCAGACGGGACCAATTACACTTACAGCGCAGGCGATTGTAGTGCAGGCGACCTGGACGGCGACGGCGAATACGAAATCGTGCTTAAGTGGGACCCGTCAAATGCAAAGGATAACAGCCAAAGCGGGTACACGGGCAACGTGCTCTTGGACGCCTACAAACTCGACGGCACGCGCCTGTGGCGTATTAACCTCGGGATCAACATCCGCGCCGGGGCACATTACACACAGTTTATTGTTTATGACCTCGATGGAGACGGCCGCGCCGAGGTAGCATGTAAGACCGCCCCTGGTACAGTTGATGGCCAGGACAATTTTGTAATTATGCCCGGGGATAATCCCTACGCAGATTACCGGAATTCGTCCGGTTATATCTTGAGCGGACCGGAGTACCTGACAATTTTCGACGGCCTGACCGGCGCAAACCGATGGACAACTAATTACATCCCACCACGCGGCAACGTAAGCAGTTGGGGCGATTCGTATGGGAATCGCGTGGACAGGTTCCTGGCGTGTGTAGCGTACCTGGACGGTACGCGACCGAGTTTGGTGATGTGCCGTGGCTATTACACACGAAGCGTTTTAGCTGCGTGGGATTGGCGGAACAACACACTCCTGCAACGCTGGGTTTTCGACACTTGGAACGGCTACAGCAGCTACGAAGGCCAGGGCAACCATAACCTAAGCGTCGGCGACGTCGACGGCGACGGCATGGACGAAATTGTCTATGGCGCATGCGCAATTGATCACAATGGCCGTGGCCTTTACACAACGCGGCTTGGCCACGGTGACGCAATGCATTTGTCTGACCTTGATCCTAGTCGGCCGGGTCTCGAAGTTTGGCAGTGCCACGAGGACCCAAGCTCGTTCGGGCCGTATGGACTCGAATTTCGCGACGCTGGGCTAGGTCAGCCGCTCTGGGGTGTACCCTCCACGGACGACGTCGGCCGCGCAGTAGCAATTGACATTGACCCACGCTATCCAGGCTACGAATGTTGGGGTTCACGGGGCGGGTTAATGAATGCAACCGGCATTGAAATCTCCACAACGCGACCTTCCCAAATAAACTTTGCTGTCTGGTGGGATGCAGATTTGCTGCGTGAAATTTTGGACGGTAAAACAATCTACAAGTGGAGCTGGCTCGGCAGCTCGAACACTACTCTGTTTAACCCGAGCGGTGTGGTTTCGATCAACGGCACCAAGGCTACCCCGTGCTTGAGCGCAGACCTATTTGGTGACTGGCGCGAAGAGGTTGTATTTCCAACCACTGACTCGAGCCAGTTGCGTATATACACAACTGTGATACCGGCTACGAACCGGTTCCCCACTTTAATGCACGACCCGCAATATCGAGTCGCTATTGCATGGCAAAACGTGGCCTATAACCAACCGCCGCACCCGGGTTTTTACCTCGGCCCGGGTATGAGTCGGCCTGGACACTGGCGCGTGTCTGCCGGCGATCTTGCATGGACAGGTGGCAGCGGAATGAACAGTTGGGACAGCGGCGTCACCAGCAATTGGCTCGTGCACGGCATCTGGACAAACAGTATAAAGACCACATTCAGCCAGGGCAGCTCGGTGTTATTTGATTTACGCGGTGCAACCAACAACACTGTGTGGTTGACGGACACGCTTGCGCCAGCTCAAGTGTTTGTGAATTCGCCCTCGAACTACACTTTCACAGGCACCGGCGCGCTAACTGGCACGATGAAGTTGGTCAAAGCTGGTACAGGCAGGCTCACCATCAACACCACAAACAGTTACACAGGTCCAACAATTGTCACCGACGGCGCGCTCGAGGTGAACGGGCAACTTGTTGCCAGCACAGTTACACTGGAGCGCGGTCTGTGGCTTAGAAGTTGCATAAGCGGGACAGGCGTCCTTGGCAACGGCTTAACAGTTGGCCCACGGTGCACAATTGTGCCTGGCGCCACCAATGTGCCAGGTACATTGACAATCTCGAATCATCTAACTCTGCTTGGTGATGCGCTTTGCCTGTTTGATCTTACCAACTCGCCCGCAGGGCCAGGCAACGATCACGTAATTGTTTCGGGTAACTTAATCTTATCCGGGCTAAACACTATCCGGATCAATGCTCTGGCAGGGCAGTTAGCCGTCGGCAACCTATACAGCTTGTTCTCATACAGCGGCAGTTTGACTGGTAGTTTAACAAACCTAGCTTTGGACGGCCCGCTTGCACTGACCTGTGTTTTGACAAATCCACCAGGTAAAATTGCAGCACTTGTAATCAGCGCACGTCCGCCAACAAATCTTGTGTGGCGTGGGGCGGGCGGAAACCAATGGGACGAAGGCGTAAGTTACAACTGGCTCGCCAATGGCGCGGTCGAGCCGTTTTTGCCGCTGGACTCAGTGCTGTTCAATGATACAGGCGCGGCACTGCCGACGGTTAACCTAGTCGGCCGGCTAACACCGTCGAGCGTCACCGTTGCCGCTACTGTCAACTACGCATTCACTGGCAGCGGTTACATCAGCGGCCAAACCGGCCTTGTCAAATCGAACTCGGGCACGTTAACTATCCTAACCACCAACGATTACACCGGGCGGACAATTATCAACGGTGGAACTGTTGAAGTTGCTCTGCTTGCTTCTGGGGGTTCGCGCTGTGCAATCGGCGCGGCAAATTCTGATCCGACAAACCTCGTCATCAACGGCGGCACATTGCGTTACATCGGCTCAACTGTGGGTATCAACCGTGGCATAACCATTGGTGCCAATGGCGCAACGCTGGATGTGTCAAACGCGGGCACGACTTTGACTATTAGCGGCACAATCGTCGGCGATGGCAAACTGACTGTCCGAGGTGTTGGTAGCTTGACGTTGAGCGGTGCGAACACATTTACAGGTGGCCTGGCAATTGACAATGGCACGGTTTTGCTCGGTACAACAACTGCTGCAGGCTCAGGCACAATAACGTTAAATGGCGGTTGGTTAACACTAAACGCGAGCGGTAGCCCAGCCACGTACGCGAATCCAATTCATGTAGCAACTTTCAGCGGCATTTATTCACTCGGCGCCAATCAAGCTCTCAGCGGTACGTGGTCAGGCACCGGCGCGCTTACAGTTCATATTCCAACCAATAACACATTTTCGCTCCGCGGCAATATAAGCGCCTACGGCGGCATTATGACGTTATCGGGGCCTGGATATTTCCGTTGGTACGGAAGTGCAGGTAGCAGTCAGGCTGCGTTTGATCTAGGGATGAATTGGGGCATCATGCTCACACGGGACGGCGGGACGGTGCACTTGGGGGCGTTATCTGGCGGCTCGAACACCGTTCTTAGCGGGGCCAGTTCATCTGATGCGCCCACAACATACGTGATCGGCGCGCGCGGCGAAGACACGATATTTGGGGGTTCTATTCGTAACGGTGCAACTGCTGCACGGCCAACGGCCATAACCAAGGTTGGCCCGGGCGTGCTTACGCTCACAGGGTCTAACACGTACTCTGGGCCGACGATAGTTAGCGAAGGTACACTCCTTGTGAACGGCAACCACGCTGCCGCCACAAACACAGTCACCGTTGAGTCCATGGCAACACTGTGTGGGGTGGGCATGCTCGGTGGGCGCACTATTGTTAACGGCACACTTTCGCCCGGCGCCCCAGTTGGTACGCTGACGTTCACAAACACACTTGCGCTTGCAACCGGTAGTTTCACAGTTATGCAGATCAGTAAACCGCCCGGGACAAATGATCAGGTCCGTGCATTGGCTGGCATTACGTACGGCGGCGCGTTGATTATATCGAACACGGGCGGCATACTCACAAACGGCGATGTGTTCAAGCTGTTCGATGCACCGAGCTACAACGGTAGGTTCGATACAATTTCACTGCCTACTTTGGCGCCGGAGCTTGCGTGGCTGACGAGCAAACTCAACACCGATGGTACCGTGCGCGTGATCGCACGGCCAAGACTCAGTGTTGGCATAACAGGCACTGGACTGGTTTTATCTTGCACGAACGGGCCGCCAAACGAACCTTGCTACGTGCTCACAACAACGAACATAATGCTGCCAGTGTCGGCTTGGACCCGCCTGGCCACAAATGTTTTCGATAACAACGGCAGGATGTTTATCACAAACAACATCGACAGCGACGCACAGCGGTTCTACATGCTCCAACTGCAGTGAAAGCATTGCCGAAACCATACACTGTTTTACTTGCAGGCCTTTTGTGTGCTGCGGATGCGGTTGTCGTTGCGGTGCGAGCTAGTGCAGACCAGACCTGTGCTGGTAAGCTGGCTTCAAAACCGCTTTACCGCGATCCAATTCACGACGGTGCCGCTGACCCGGTTGTGGTTTGGAATCGGCTCGAACGCAAATGGTTCATGTTTTACACAAACCGCCGCGCCAATGCCACAAACGAGCCAGGGGTAGCCTGGGTCCACGGCACGCACATCGGCATAGCCGAGTCGCTAGACGCCGGTGCAACCTGGCGCTACCGCGGCATCGCACAGATTGGCTACGGCAACACCAACTACACCTACTGGGCGCCAGAGATCATCGAACACGACGGTTTGTATCACATGTTCCTCACGGTTGTGCCGGGCATTTTCGCTAACTGGGACGCCCCCAGGGACATTGTCCACTTGACAAGCACGAATCTGCTTCGGTGGAAGTTCGAGTCGGTTCTGAAGCTCGCATCTGATCGTGTCATAGACGCGTGCGTGTTGCGTTTGCCAGATGGTAGATGGCGGCTGTGGTACAACAACGAGCGCGACCGTAAATCTATCTATTACGCTGAGAGCACAAACCTGTACCACTGGACCGACCGCGGCAAAGCAATTGGCGACAGACCCGGTGAAGGCCCGAAAGTATTCCGGTGGCACGACAAATATTGGATGATCGTTGATGTGTGGCGTGGACTCGGGGTGTATCATTCTGACGACGCGCTTAACTGGACAAGACAACAGCGGAACCTTTTGGATGCACCAGGCCAAGGCACCGATGATCAGGTCAAAGGCGGCCATGCAGATGTAGTCGTGAGCGGCAACCGCGCGTTTTTGTTCTATTTCACGCATCCTGGCAGACGCGGCCCGGACGAACGCAAAGACGGCTACGAACAACGCCGTAGCTCGATACAAGTCGTTGAACTTGAATGCGTCAATGGCGAGCTTGTGTGCGACCGTGACAAACCCACGTACATCGCGCTTCAACCACCGACCAACATACGGCATGTAACTTTCACACCAGATCAGCCTGAGGTTAAGTGGCCTTTGGAAAAGTTTGACCCGCCCCTACCGTCCGATTGGTCAGCATTCTCGTTCCTCGGACTCGAGTTCCGCGCCTCGACACCAGCGGCGATCGAGGTCCGACTGTTCGCCCCAGACGGCGTGCGCAAAGTCCGGCTACACGCGCTCGCAGGTGCTTGGACACGCGCTGCGTTGCCACTGCAGTACTTCGCACAACGTAACCGGCATGGTCATGACCTAGCGGCGCTGGGCAATAAACCGCATGGCGCCTACTGGGTGAACCTGCCTGGCCTTGTCGGTCCACTGACGAACGTGCAGGCAATCGGCTTTGCCGTGAACACGCCAATTGGTCCGCAGACATTCGAGTTACGGGCGGTCTCGCTCCACACGGAATCGCCCGGCAACGCTGTGCTTGAACCGAAACCGTTGGTGGATGAGTTCGGCCAGTGGATTCTTTCTGACTGGCCAACCAAAACTTCCAAATTAGAAGACCTGAAAGCTAAATGGGCCGCAGACCAGCAACGGGTGGCATCCAAGGAATCTGGGTACTGCAAGTTCGGTGGGTTCACTGCAACAAATGTGACTGCAACTGGATATTTTCGTGTCGCGCAAATAGACGGGCGCTGGTGGCTTGTTGACCCGGACGGGCACCTCTTTTTCTCGGTTGGTGCGAACGTGTTCACACCGTGGGTAGGCACCCCAATTGTCGGACGCGAGGCTCTTTTTGCTGCACTGCCGCCGCCGGAACTGCGTGCTGGACTTGCGCAACCGCGTCCGGCAGACCGTCCAGCCGAGGCATCATTCTACACTTGGAATCTGCAGCGGCGGTTCGGCGATGAATGGCTGGCCAATTGGATCGAGCTTACTTTACAGCGCATGGAAGCTTGGGGATTTAACACCATCGGCAACTGGTCTGACCGGAGGCTTTGGGATGCAAAACGCAGGCCGTACGTTGTGATGCTGCGTGGCTGGGGGATCGAAACTGGATACCTTGGTCTGCCGGATGTATTTGCACCCGAGTTTACAAACCGGGTGGACGCAGCCGCTCGCGAGCAATGTGCGCCACGAAAAGATGATCCGTGGCTGTTGGGATATTTCGTCGCTAATGAACCGCCGTGGCCCGGACGCGAACTGGACATTGTCGAGGCAATTCTGGCCGGGCCCGATGCACCAATCCAGCGCGCTCTAAAACAATTTCTTGCCCAGGGCGATTCGCCCTTGCGCCGGCGCGAGTTTGTGTATGCTGCGGTTGAGCGGTTTTTGGATGTGGTAAATGCAGCCATCCGTAAGCACGATCCGAATCACCTTAACCTTGGCCTGCGTTTTGGGTCGCACGTGCCGGACCGTATGCTACGTGCGGCGCGCGCGTTCGACGTCTTCAGCCTTAACTGTTACGACTACAAGCCCGATGCCGCGATGCTGGACAGGGTTTACCGCTTAACCGGCAGGCCGATTTTAATCGGCGAGTTCCATTTCGGTGTTCCTGAACGCGGGCTTGCGCCCGGACTGCGTCAAGTGGCAAATCAAACTGAACGCGGGTTAGCTTACCAGTATTACGTCGAAAACGCCGCCGTACATCCGGCTGTGGTAGGGGCGCATTGGTTTCAGTGGGTTGATCAACCAGCCACGGGCAGGTTCGACGGCGAAAATTACAACATCGGGTTTGTGGACGTGACCGACCTGCCTTACACCGAACTTGTCGAGGCAGCCAAAGCCACGCACAAACGTCTGTTTGCAGTCCATGCAGGTACACTACCGCCTACAGCCCGCAGGCCGCTGGTAAATTGATGACAGTTGGATTTCGAACGGATTTTTACTCCTGCAGAGCACATGCACAGCCAGAATTGGCCACATTTCGTAAACCGAATTTCACACTAACATTGCGGCGCTATGGCAAACTTAAGGGTGGGTTGCGCAACAACCGAAATGCAATGCACTAATGTGCGTAGCGTAAACCAGAACAGAGCGGTGGCCCTGAAGCTGCTTATTTTCGCTTTGGCCTCTGTGCCTTTGCCATCGCTTTGTAATGAGGCCGCGCGCACGACAATTCCACTTGCTGGCCAGTGGCGGTTCGCACTTGACCCAACTGATGTGGGCATTGCTCAAGGCTGGTTTAACAGCAATCTCACACACCGCATCCGACTCCCGGGCATCTTGCAAGCCCAAGGGTACGGTAACGAAATCAACACTAACACACCCTGGGTCCTGACACTCTACGATACGAACTGGTTCCTGCGCGACGATTACAAAGCCTATATCAAACCCGGCAATGTCAAAGTACCGTTCATATGTCAGCCTCCTAGGCACTACCTTGGCCCAGCGTGGTATCAGCGCCAAATCGAGATACCGCGCACTTGGCGCGGCCGCCGCGTGGTTGTGAGCCTGGAACGTGTCAACTGGGAATCGCGCCTTTGGTTGAATGACAGGTTAATTGGCACAAATAATTCGCTTTGTACACCACACGAGTTCGACCTCGGCATATTGCCCCCAGGCAAATACAGACTCACAATTCGCGTAGATAACCGAATGCAACTGCCATACAGACCAGATGCACACAGTGTGTCTGACTCACTCGGCCAAAGCTGGAACGGGATCGTTGGTAAAATTGAACTTCGTGCGACGCCAGCGGTCTGGATCGAAAACGTGCACGCAGTTGCCAACGTCCAGACAAGATCAGTTCTGTTAAAAGTCCAGCTCGGCAACGTAACAGGTGCACCTGGCAAAGGCGTCCTTGAAGTGTTGTACAATCGTCCAGCGTCACGACGTTTAACGGTTCGGACAAGATCGCCTGAGCGACTAATTAAGGCGCCTGTGGAATGGGGCGCCGATGGGGGCACAACTGAAATTGAGGTTACGTTGCCGAAAGACAAAAACGAGCTTTGGGATGAGTTCACTCCTGCGCTTCATTCGCTGCAGCTTGTGTTTGCCGCTGAAACTGGCACTCAAACTGTGAATCTTCCAATTGGCTTGCGCGAGCTCAAAGCCGTGGGCCAAGATTTGGTTATCAACGGTCGTCCAACACACTTGCGCGGGACGCACCACGGCGGTGATTTCCCGCTCACAGGTTATCCAGCTTGCGACGTCGAGTATTGGCGCAAACTGTTTGCCACGTGCAAAAAATGGGGCCTGAACCACGTCAGGTTTCATTCTTTCTGCCCACCTGAAGCTGCATTTGCCGCAGCAGATGAACTCGGCATTTATCTGCAAATCGAGCCAGGCATGTGGAACACATTTAACCCGGGCACGCCAATGGAGGAAATGCTCTACTTTGAAACCGCGCGCATCATCAAGTACTACGGAAATCATCCGTCGTTTGTGTTGTTCTCGCCCAGTAACGAGCCGAAAGGTAGATGGCGTGATGTGCTGCCCAAATGGGCAGCGTACTTTCGCGCATCCGACCCACGCAGGCTCTACACCACCGGCACCGGATTCACCGACCCAGACGCGCCTGGGCCACTCGACAAAGTGGATTTTTGCGTCACGCAGCGGTTTGGCCAGCGGCGCGTGCGCGGTGAACCCGGCTGGTTCGGACGCGGCTATAGCAACGCGCTGCACAATGTGACCGTACCGGTGATTGTACACGAGCTTGGCCAGTGGTGCGCGTACCCAGATTTCGACGTGATCAAAAAGTTCACTGGTCATCTCCGGCCGGGGAACTACGAGATTTTCCGCGATTCAGCAGCAGCTAGCGGCCTGCTCTCCATAAACAAACAATTCGCACGTGCATCCGGTAGATTCCAACTCGCATGCTACAAGGAAGAAATCGAAGCGAACCTCCTCACGCCTGGTCTTGCGGGGTTCCAACTGCTGGATTTGCACGATTACATCGGCCAAGGCACCGCCCTAGTAGGTGTGCTCGATCCGTTCTGGGAAGAAAAGAGTTATGTCACAGCACATGAATGGCGGCGGTTCTGCAATGTGACCGTTCCACTGGTGCGTCTCACAAAACGCGTGTTTACAACCGCTGAAAAACTCGAAGCCGATGTTGAAGTTGCACATTACGACACGGCACCGCTCACAAATTCAATTGTCTCTTGGCAAGTGACAGACACGCGCGGTAAAACTGTTGCCCAAGGCGAATTCCAGCCGCGCACGATCAGTATCGGCAGAAACACAGCAATCGGAAAAATCGAGCTTGATTTAGGCACGCTACGAGCAGCCAGCATGTACAAACTCATTGTTCGCGTGTTGAACGCAGGCGGCGCGCGTGCAGGGTATGGCAGCCACACAGAGCCAACTATAAAAAATGAATTGGCACCGGTCAGGAAGAGCATGAACACCGCAAGTGTAGGGCTCGGCAACGCGAATAATTCCAGCACAGAAGGGGGACAAGCCTGCGAGTCTGGTTCCGCGGTGGCATCGGCACAGCTCGTCGCCGAAAATGACTGGAATTTTTGGCTTTACCCAGCTCGCGTGGACGAGTCCGAACCCCCGGATGTGTTTGTGACATGCTCCTGGGACGAAGCTGAGGCGAAACTTGCTGCTGGCAGTAAAGTGCTTTTCGTGCCGCGCCCGGCTGAGCTCGACTGGTGTAGCCCACCATTGGCCGAGGTCCCAATTTTCTGGAACCGCCTCATGAACCCGCAATGGAGCCGCATGCTCGGTTTGTGGTGCGACACCAACCACCCTGCCCTAGCCAAGTTCCCAACTGCAGACCATTGCGACTGGCACTGGACCGAACTTAGCCGCAATGCACGTGCGATCAACATTGGTCAACTGCCCCGCAATCTCGAGCCTATCGTTGCGGCAATAGATGATTGGAACCGGAACTGGCGACTCGCGCCAATCTTCGAAGCCAAAGTCGGACGTGGCAAACTACTCGTCTGCTCGTTTGATATCGTAAACGACCTTCAAGCGCGCCCTGTGGCGCGGCAATTACGCCGGTCATTGCTCGATTACATGGCAAGCGCAAAATTCGCGCCCGCTGTGCAATTGCGGCCAGAACAAATTCGCAGCTTGCTATTTGACACGCTTGTCATGCGTAAACTCGGTGCAAGAGCAAGCGGTCCCGGCACAAATCCAAACGCAACCATTGACGGTGACCCGAACACATTTTGGACAACGACAGACCCTGTGCCTTGGCTGACAATAAGTTTCACGCAGCCAGTCGCAATAAATGGGGTAGTGCTCATGAGCCGCCAAAACGATCGTAATCACGCCGGCGACATCCGTGCATACAAAATCGAAGTCAGTAACGACGGCCAACTCTGGCACAAGATCGCATGCGGTGAGCTTGGCTCGACGTGGCTCCCTCAATCTGTGAGGTTCCAGCAAACGGTCACTGCGCAGTATCTGAAGCTCACGAGACTTTCCGGCTTTGGCGAAGACAAATCAACCGCTCTGGCTGAGCTGGCCGTAATGTATGCAGGACCTAAATTGACCGACACAGGCACGGATAAGCTTGAATACAAACGTATCCGCTCCGGAACCCCCGACATTGACGAAGCTCAACCGTCCGGCACAACCCCACAGAATTGAACAGCAAAGAATGAGAAACCACCGGCTTTGTCTTTAACCTTTAACCATCGAACCATCGGCGCAGCCGGCATCTTGCAGGCTAAAAGCCCGTTATGTAGGCCTGGCTGGTGAATTGCTGTTAGCATTCGCACTCACCATTAAGTACACACAATATGCGGAACCGCGGCGGACCTAAGCACGCCTGTTTGTGCTAGTGCCGGTTTAAAGCATGCTGTTGACACACAATTAACATGATTACAGCTTCGAGTACGCTAAGAACAAACCGGCTGTTTATGCACAGCGAGATTTGCTTTGCCTCAGCAACTTGCTGCACTGGCAAGGCTTTTGTTACCCTCGCCCGGCAAGAAACGTTTTTGTGAGATGGGTGTTTCAAGAAAGAGCCTGCGAACTCTAATCTGTAGTATTGGACTCAATTCATGTGCAGTGCGCACTCTACAGGTCGGCCTTGTGCTTGTGATTGCAGTTTGTCTGCATGCCCAAAGTCCACCTGAGTGGAATGTTGTAATGCAGCCGAACTTACAGGGGCAAACTGCACGGCCACTGCGGTATTGGCCACAGGGAACCGACTTCGTCATCACGAACGGCGGTGAATTTTTCAATAGACCGTTATACTGCATGAACAGCGCATTTCGAATTGACGGCGGCGACAGGCCGGAGTTCTCACTTTATCTGCCAGGTCGGGGCGGAAATTTGCGGTTCGGAATTAAAACGGCCTCAGGTGCCAAATGGCTGCATGAGGTAGCCACCGTCGTCACACGGTATCGGCCTGGTGCGCTGATTTACCAGCTTGGCGACCCATTGCTCGGCAATGACAAGCTGCTCATGACGGTGTTGCCAATGAACGAGGCCAAAGGGCTTATAGCACGGGTCGAGGTTTTAAGCCAGACAACTGCGCCAGCTTCAGACAACTACAGGCGTAGCCATGGCAAAGACGGTCGGCTCAAATTGATTTGTGCTTTTGGTGGTGCGAACGGTATGCGCGGTCGGCGCGGCGGCGACATCGGTTGCGAACGCGAACCTGTTAGCAGGTTTTTCCAGCTCAGACCTGAGCAGTGTCGCAATAACCACTTTATCATCCAGACGAACGGGTTTGTTTTGCTGAGCAAGGTAGCAACACTCACTGCGCTAGCCTCAGCACCTGCAACGTTCATTGTCGCTGATGCTAACTGTTGGACGAATCTTAATGAACTTCTCGAGTCTACCTATCCGAGAATTTTGTTAACACCTGGCTTTAGCCAGGTGCCTACAGATACCAACACCTCTGCATCTGCCTCAACGGCTTCAGGCGTAGGTACGCAAACCGTTCAAACTGTTACACACGATTTGTCAACAACCACCAGCGGGAGTCGTTTCAATGCAAGTGAACCGGCGGCGCCGGCCTTGGAATTACCGATCGCTGTTGGCGTTACACATCTGAGCGAGGGTAAACCCGTGTACGTTGCTGTGTGGCAAATTGCCCCCGAGTCAAGTGCAACCGAAGTGCCCCAGTTGACTCAAGCGTACACGTCAAAGGACTTACCGGTTGTGTTGGAAAAAGCTGAAAATTATCGGCGTGAAATCGCGAACAGGGTCGTGGCCGAAACACCGGATCCGTTTCTAAATGCTGCATTTGCAGCGCTTTGCGTTGCTGCAGATGCAATTTGGGACGAACAGCAAGGTGTGTTCATGCATGGCGCGGTCGCTTGGCGGAGCAAACTGCTCGGCTGGCGCGGCCCGTACGCTGGAGATGCGCTCGGCTGGCACGATCGTGCGCGGCGGCATTTCGCATATTGGGCGGGCCAGCAAGTGACAAATCCCGTCCCGGAAAAAATGCCGCCCCCAGATGCTGAGTCGAATCTTGCGCGCAGTCACACTGCCCTGCATAGCAACGGCGCATTGTCCACACGACATTACGACATGAACCTTGTGTACGTTGACGCGCTGCTTCGGCATTTGCTTTGGACAGGCGACCTCGAGTTCGCGCGTTGGGTCTGGCCAGTGCTCGAACGACACTTCGCTTGGGAACGGCGGCTGTTCCGCCGACCGTTTGGCAATGGTACACTGCCGCTTTACGAAGCGTATGCGGCGATCTGGGCCAGCGATGATATCCAATACCATGGGGGCGGTGTAGCCTATACTTCAGCATACAACTTTTGGCACAACAAAATGGCTGCGCGCCTCGCCCGTGCGCTCGGCAAAGACCCCACACAGTTCGAACGCGAAGCGGAGCTTATCTGCAATGCAATGCGGGAGCTGCTCTGGCTTAAGCAACACGGCTGGTTCGCTGAGTTCAAAGATTGGCTTGGTTTGCGACTTGTGCATCCGAGTTGTGGGATCTGGACAGTGTATCACACAATAGATTCTGAAGCGGCTACGCCGATCGAGGCATGGCAACTGACGCGCTACATTGACACTCAAATTCCGCGCATCCCCATCCATGGGCCAAACGTGCCACCTGAGGGCCTGTTCACGATCTCGACCACAACCTGGATGCCTTACACTTGGTCGGTCAACAATGTGGTTATGGCTGAAGCGTTGCATACAGCGCTTGCGTATTGGCAGGCGAACAGACCCGACACAGCCTTCCGGCTTTTCAAAGGGGCGATCCTCGACAGTATGTACATGGGATTATGCCCGGGCAACCTGGGCATGACAACCCCATTGGACGTGGCCAGGCGCGAGGCCCAGCGCGATTTTGCAGATGCAGTGGGCGTATGCGCGCGTGCACTTGTTGAGGGGCTATTCGGCATTCGGCCAGACGCACTTGCAGGTGAACTTTTTGTCTGCCCGGGTTTTCCTGCACAGTGGAACCGTGCCCGAATCCGGCACCCCGACTTCGAGCTGGAGTATAACCGCGACGGCTTAACCGAGACCTATGCCGTAATTCAACGGTTCCCAAAACCTATGAATCTGCGGCTGTGGGCGCCAGCAATGCGCACCGGAGTGAAAATGACGACGATTAACGACAAACCTGCTCACTGGCGCACGGTTGAAAACGCAGTTGGCCTTCCCAGAATTGAAATAACGGCACCGGCACGGACCACGCACAAGATCATTATCGAATGGCGTGGCAAATCTGCTGCTACTGGTTCAATCACCTTACAACCCATGAAACTGACTGAAAAACTTCGGTTCAAACTGACGAATGGTCGTCTGCTCGAAATTGCAGATCCACAAGGGGCCATTGCCGATGTCAAGCTCGCCTCGACTGGGTTCAGTGCCAAAGCCGTAGGTCAGCCGGGGCACTACACCATTTTCGCAAAAGTCAACATAGGACAATTAACGTGGTGGACACCCGTGCTGTTTGAAGTTCAACCAGTTCAAGTTGTGAACGAGCCGATGCCAATTGACTGGCGCGTTCCCCTACCCCACTCGACGAGATTCGAAACTGTTGATCTGACCACATATTTTAACGACGCGGTTACACAGATTTTCCGCAACGAGTACGTGTCGCCGCGCTCGCCGTTCTGCTCGCTTGCAATGCCAAAGCAAGGGATCGGCGGCTGGGCAACGTGCAATCTGCAGTTTAATGTAGATGATTCGGGCCTGCGCGCAGCAGCAGCGACAAACGGCGGGAAAATTTTCATGCCAAACGGTGTGCCATTCGTTACCCCAACAAACTCAGGCGCGAAAAACATAATTTTCGTGTCACAGTGGGACAATTACCCTGATAAAGTGACGTTGCCCTTGGCCGGACGCGCCCGGCGTGCGTTCCTGCTTATGGCTGGCTCGACAAACCCCATGCAAAGCCGGTTCGATAACGGCGAAGTGATCGTGACCTACGCCGATGGTTCGACCGCCCGCCTGCCGTTGCACAACCCGACAACGTGGTGGCCGATCGACCAGGACTATTTCATTGACGACTACGCATTTCGGCGGCCTGAACCGATCCCGCCGCGAATAGACCTTAAGACTGGCAAAGTGCGGATCCTCGAACCGCACACGTTCATGGGCAAAGGCGGCAAAGTAGATGGCGGCGCAGCCACAGTGCTCGACTTACCACTTGAGCCAAACAAAGACTTGCATGCACTCACAGTACGCGCGCTTGCAAATGAAGTTGTAATTGGTGTGATGGCCGTCACACTACAGCGCCAATGAAATTGCAACGCGAACAAATGAAAAGCTGTTCTGAAGTGTCCGAACATCGAGTCAGTGTGACTTACAACGCCGTGCGCTGGACATTCGTTTTGGTGTGCATTCTCTGCGGACCAGTCTTACGAGCTGATGAACAACCAGCGCCACAGGCTAAATACGACGCTGTTGTAGCCACGGACGGTAGTGGTCAGTTCAAGTCTGTACATGAAGCGATCATGGCTGCGCCACAAACAGCCACACACGCGCGGCCTTGGGTTATCTTCGTGAAGCCAGGGACGTACCGGGAACTGGTTTACGTCCAGCGCGAGCGCGGCTGCGTGCGCCTAGTAGGCGCGGATGCAGAAAAAACTGTGATTACTTACGACCTGCACGCAAACATGCTTGGGCCTGACGGCAAACCCATCGGCACGTTTCGCACACCTACAGTCGTAATTGACGGAGACAATTTTGTCGCCGAAAACATCACGTTCGAGAATGCAGCGGGGCCGGTCGGCCAGGCACTTGCTGTGCGCGTTGATGCAGACCGCGTCGTGTTCCGCAACTGCCGGTTTATTGGGTGGCAGGACACGTTGCTATTGAATCGCGGTAGGCATTATTTCACCAACTGCTACATTGCGGGCCATGTTGATTTCGTCTTTGGCGGCGCGACTACATTTTTCGACAGGTGCCATATTCATTGCCGCAGCAACGGCTACATTACAGCAGCCTCTACACCGCAGGGCCAGCCTTTCGGCTTTGTCTTCGCCAACTGCAAAATCACCGGTGAACCCGGTGTAAAAACCTATCTAGGCCGGCCCTGGCGCGCGCATGCGGCGGTTACGTTTCTAAACACTGAGATGTCGGATGTCGTCAGACCCGAAGGCTGGCATAATTGGAATAAGCCGGAAGCCGAAAAAACCGTGCGCTATGCCGAGTACAACTCTACCGGCCCCGGGGCCAAGCCAGAAGCACGCGTCAAATGGGTCCGTCAATTAAATGCATCTGAGGCTGCTGCATTCACGTTGCATAAAATTTTAGGTAACAACGACAGTTGGGATCCAACCCAACAATAACAACCAATCCAACAACACCAGTGGGATTTGCCGACGATAATAAAAATTGCGGTTTGTGTGGGCCACAATTTCAATAGCGCCTCCTGGTAATTGCCACGGGTACGTACCAAATCGGCCAGCTCGCATGCAGCCTGGATGCACCATAAATCGTGCAAAGTATAGAACCTAACACCGCATCGAACCGTCAGCGGGCTGGCGGTGAAGCATTCTGCATGAGTTTTTCAAGCTCTGCTTGCAGTGTTTTGGCATCGGGTTTTTGCAGCTTTTGTGCAAGTGGGACAACCTTCTGGTAAATGCTGAGCCGGTCAGGAAAATCTGGGTAGTCGCGCAAAAATTGCTTGTAAAGCTGGTAGGTTTCGGTGTCTTGGCCTTGCTCGGCCAGTTTCGTGGCAAGCACGAGCACAAGTCTGATGCGTTGTTGTGGGCTCGGGTTCAAACGTAGCGCTTTCCGATACGCGTCAATAGCCGCATCCAGTTTGCCCTGGGCAGCATAAAGGTCGGCTAGCTTTTCCATCAGCACTGCACTGTTGGTTGTAACGGGAATTTGCTCGAGGTAGTTGACGGCATCTTGCATCGGATAGCCGCGTGCGAGTGTCAGGTTCACAACGCGCAAGTGTGACCACTCGACAAGTTTACTTTTGCGCTGTTCAAGTTCATGGTGCACCAGTCGCGGTGTCTTCGCAAATGGTCTGTAGAGCGGGTCACCCACAACCGTTGTCTGCCATGAAAGCAACTCCTGGCACGCATAGGCGGCCTCGCCAAAGGTAAACTCCTGCAACAGCCACCGCGCGAAAAACAGCGCAATATTTGGCGTGCATTGCAGGTAAGGCTCTTCGACTGTGCCCATAGTGACAGTTGCGCCCTTAGCAAGCAACCCCGGTACCCATAGGCCAGTGTGTTTCATCGAGTACGCGCTATCCGAACGCAGGTGATACGCAAATGCGCCAGGCATAAATTCTACCTGCGGCAACGCAAACGGCCCAGATAAGCCACCTTCATACCAACCCGCATAAAGCGCAATATGGCTCATTGGAAAACCCGGCGCGAACGTAGCCGGGTTTGTGTCAACTACGGTTTCAAACCCCACAAAACGTGATATTTCGGCAGCAGCGCGTATCCAGTCGTCGCCGATGGCGTATCCGCCCGTTATACTACGCAAATCGAAGTATGCTCGGCCCCAAAACCCGTTTGATTCGGCTTCGATTGCTTTGTCAACAAGAGCCTTTGCAATCTCGGCGTTTGGGCCGTCTAACCTGCACACCATCAGAACGCCATTGGTTGGATGAATTTGGGCTGCGTTTGTTGCGCCAAACACAGGGTTGCGTATCGGACCGAACAAAGGCATGCGTTGCGCGAGCATCGGTAGCCACGCAAGTTCACTGTCCACGGCCGCCTCGTTGCGGCGAAACTCTTGGGGCAGGTTGTCAGAGCCGGCTTCGACAAGGTTTGTATCGGAAGCAATTTTTAGCGGTACACCGTGGCACAACACGACATATCTGACCTTTGACTCGGCTACTCGCCATCGACCACGCGGGCTTTCATTCGTTGTTTGCGAGTCAAGTTCTGCGGTTAACCGCCAAAGTTTACGTTCCTCAATTGCCCTGGCCAATGGCAGTTGGATTTGCACAGCGAAGATACGCCGGGACACCACCTCGCTGCTTGTCATGTCCAGCCCGATGATTTGATTTGTCGGCACGTTACGCAGCGTTGCGTAGTGTTCCGCAACCTTCCTTGACTCGGCCACGCGCGTGTTGTAAACAATGACAACTTCTTCTCCACCTGCTCTTGCGAATGGACCAGAGGCCGCTAGCACCCCCAATAGAACACCGGCGTAACTTGTGCGCAATAGCGCAAGGCGCATCCTCACTACGAAGCTTGAGCCTGGTGCATTATGTTGCATCGCATGTTACGCGCAGGCCGTCGTAGGCAAGATACACCCCAGACGGCAATTGTGCTTGCACCGTGTCGTGGTCGTACTCGTGCGTCAGATGCGTGAAGTATGTGCGTCGTGCGCCAATGCGTCTGGCCGTTTCAAGCGCTTCGTCCATACACATGTGCGTCGGGTGCGGTTCACGCCGCAGCGCATCAAGCGCGACAACTTCCACGCCGCGTATCTGCTCGATTACATCTGCTGGCACAACCTTGCAATCGCTCATGTACGCAAGCCGTTTTTTGCCATTTTGAACAAACAAAAACCCGAGTGTCGTCACACGCCCATGCGGCAATGGGTACGGCACAATTTCCAAATCCCCAAGTACAAATGGGCCATCAATAACGTGCGGCTCAGGGATGAAATACCCTTTTTCCCACGGCCCGTTATGGAACGCGTACACAAATACGCGCCGTAAATGTTGCATTGTTTCCGCACTTGCGTACACGGGTAAAGCAGTGCCGCCGCGCAGGTCGCAAAACCGCCTGCAATCGTCCAAGCCCATGATATGGTCAGCATGCGGATGCGTAAAAATAACCGCATCAAGCCACCGAATGTTTTCGCGTAAAATCTGAATTCTGAATTCGGGCGTTGTGTCAACCACGAGCTTGACCGTCTCAGTGGCAACGTAAATCGAGGGGCGTGTCCGATGATTTTTCGGGTTGGCTAAAAACTCGGGCGGATATTCATGCCCGATTACGGGCACACCTTGCGACGTGCCGGTCCCCAAAAATGTTAACGAAAACTGCATGTCTAGAGCGGTTTGTGCAAGGTCATCCCCTGCTAATCAAAAACGTTCACGTCAATTTATACATCTTGCCTCGTTGGCGCACGAAAAAGTTCGTTCACAAGACAGTATCTCAGCACCCAATCTCCTTGCTTTTGAACCTAATTTGAGCTAAAAACACTCTCTGTTAGGGGCCGTGCACAGTTGTGTTTTTGCCGCGCCCTAACTAAAAAGTAAAAGTAGAGCGCCGTTTTTGAAGCCGTCCACGTTGCGCCGTTCACAGTTTGGCCGTGAGCGAAAGAGCACCGTCTGCCCTGCTGAGCCAAGCGGTGATGGCCAACTAAAACGGAAATCAGAAGTCTGAGGTCTGAGGTAGGAAAGCGCACCATGGTTTTGGAGTGCCTTTCTACGGTGCGCGGCACGGCATAGGCATGCGGCGGCTGACCGCCGCTTTGGACTGGGTGGCACGGGCTGCTCACCCGCGACGGCCGGCTACCTGCCTGCCGCAATCCCTTCGACTGTGGTAGTTCGCGGCCACTTTTCAACGTGGAAACACTTCCGGGCGCCCCTAAAAACGCCGCTCAAGCGGCGCACTCCAAGACCTGGTGGACTGGCAGCCAGTCGAGCACGTCCGCTCCATTAGCGACCCTCTGACATTGGAAACGCGGGTTCGCAGTGGCGCGCTGGAGACCGGCTATGTCGAGTGGCCGACGGCGAGGGCGGCGCGTTCTTCCGCATACAAGTCGAGCCGTTTATTCCCTGGATTGCACTCAAAGCCGAGCGATTGGCGCAGACGCAAATGTCGCCATTCTGTCCTGTCATTGCCTGGAGCGCCAGGCTACCGGGCTATCGGCTGTCAATGTGGTATGTCACACACTTTACGGATTCGAGGCAAACTCAAGCGCCTGGTCACGCGTACGGTAAGCGGCAGGCTGTTTGCTTGCTGGTGGGCGGGGAACACTCACAGAGTCACCCCTGCGCCGTTTCGCAAACGTGCTTTTAACTTCGAAGACAAAATTATCGAGTGTCTCAATGTTCATCGGTTCGCCAATCAATGGGATGGTCAACGTAAGCAGACCTTCTTGCTCGGCGATGTGGAAAAATTGTGCTTCAGCAATTTTGTTTGGCATGCATTCAAGTGGGCCAACCGACACCGCCGCATCAATGGTTCCTGAGCGCCATTCGCATAGCGGTGTTCCAAGCGTTAGCACAGCCTCACCCTCGAGCTCATGGCGCATGTACGGTTCGGCTGTGTTCAAGCAATTGACAACCGGCGTATGCGGTGGCCATCCTAACGCGTCAGCCATGATGGCGTATGTGCGTGTTTGAATCAGGCGCTGAACAAAACTTGTAAAATGGGCCGATAGTTTACGTTTGGCGCTCCTGCAACGGTTTATGTGGTCAACGTATTCGAGCCATTCGAATCCGGGGGCCAACCGCGTTTTACACCCGCGCGTTTCAAGTTTTTCAATAATGAAATCGTTGGCAAACGGCACAAGGCGCACGTAAATTTCCCCCACAACCAGCACGGTGGGTTTCTCGGCTTGTGTTTTAACTGCGGCAAATTCAGCCGCGGCTTGTTTGAGGAGTTCTGTGACACCAAAAAAATTACCAGTAACAACTTCGCGCAGCACGGTTGCAACCGACAAGTCGCCACTTGCTTGCCTTTGGCATAACTGCAGCAGCCGTGTGTTGTACTTGTTATAAATTGCTTGTGCTGCGCCTGAGGTGGCTTCGCACGGTCGTGTATCCAGCAATGCCATCTGCAAAAGATCGGCCGCCATGAAGCCCGCGAACACAAGCATAGCAAACCCGGGTGGTGTATCGTCGAAATAGCCGGATTCACGCGGCGACCAGATCGCGACGCGGTCGCTGAGGCCCAGCCGTTGGAGTGTAATCCGATTCAGCACATTGTACACGCCGAACCTGCAGGGACCACGTGTGCGCGGCATGATAAAGACGAATCTTACTTTTTTGTCGGGCTCTGACTCGAGCCGTTTGAGCAGGCAGCCCAATGTCATGCACATAGGGACACACTCTTTGCCTGAAGTATAGCGCCGGCCGACGCGTAAGCTTTCGGCATCTGGCATGGGCAACGTTTCAGCCGCGTAACCGAGCCCGCGCAAACACGCCGTTACAACGTCCGAGTCAGGCCCAAGCATAGGAATCAAGAAATGTTGGTCGGGCTTAACGTCGGCAAGCCTGAGTGTCCCAACCTCAACTTGTCGCAAGTCGTTCAGTGGCACATTGTGAGCTAGTTGCTGCCGGTCTTGCTCGGCGCAGTATAGGAAAGCTTCGATACGCGTTTTTGTGCCTGCATCGCCCGAGTGCCCATCGGTTTCGATCACTGCAAACGGTTTGCCTTCCATGATATAGCTGTAAAAGTGCAGGGTGAAACTGTCAGGGCCGCATGCGTAATTGCTGCAGAACAAGCTGTAAATGCCCGGCGTGCGGCGTACCTGATGGGCAGCGCGGAGAATGCGTTGGCTGTACCCCCAGTAAATATCGTCAAACACCGGTGTTCGTGCATCCAAGGGATAACAATCCAGTGGTATGGCAATTGCGCCTTGCTCACGCAGTAATGCCGGCACGTTTGAATTCAGGACGCGATTGTAAATGGTGTAAGGCCGGCCAAGGACAACCACAGGCAGTATGCCATGCCTTGAGCAGTAATCGAGTGCGCGCTTGCCAAGCTCGATGCATTGCAAATCGAACTGCAGTTGCGCTTTCAAAGCGGTATGGTACGCTTTTTGCCACGCGTTTCCCGTGCAGCGCAGTGCGGCGGCAGTTCTACGGCAACTTTCAATGAACGCAGCCGATTCGAGGTTGCCGGGGCCAAAGTCAATAACAGGCGAGACAATTCGTCCATGAATTTTGCCTGACAGATCCCACCGCAGTATGTCAGGGCTACCTTGTGCAATCGGACATACGGCCGCAGCCGTTTCGTTTGCCGTGCGCTGTGTGCCGCGCATCATCGGCAGGAAAATGAAATCGGCACCGTCATCGGCCATTTTGCTTGCCAGTCCATGGAACAATTGCATTGGCGCGCAAAACGGTACATTTGCCTGTTGTATGCCGCGTTTAAGGGCCGCCTGATCCGCTCCTGTGGGTACGGCAAGCTCAAACCCAAGCTCGTGCAGAAAAGTAGCAAAAAACGGAAACAAACTTTTCAAGGCGAACTCATCTGAGATTGCGATGCTTTGCCTGCGTTTCCTGTGCGTGCCGGTGTCGTTCAACCTTGCCAGTAACGCGGCAACCAATTCATCGCGTTCGCGGAAAGGATCAGGGGCGCGGTCGGGCAATTTTTTCTTTCGTGTTCCCTTATCGTGCAGCGAACAACCGCCACCCCAGGTAAAACGCTGCCTGTGTCCACCCACAACGGTGTAGATGCATTCGATTTTGCATTTGTTACCTGAGCCGCCGCACCCTGTGGTAGCCTTGCACACAAAAGTCTCCTTACGTTCAATTTGCGCTTCTAAAAATCGTTTTGGGTCAAGCGTAGTCTGCTGTTGTTGCCAAGGCAATTCACGCTGGGCAAGCAAAGCAATCCCGAGTGCACCAACTGTGCCCGGGTTCGGGGGTATTATCACTCGGCTGCCGGTTTGGCGTGCAACTGCAGCAGCGAGGGCGTCTGAGCTAAATGGCATGCCTTGGCAGAAAATTACCTGCCCGACGGACCTCTGGCCTTTGACACGGTGCAGGTAATTCTGGACGATCGAGTCATAGAGGCCGGCTATGAGTTCGTCCGGCTCGGTCCCAGCGGCAACAGCATCGTCGATCACTTCGGCCATGAACACTGAACAATGCTGGCCCAGTGACACGCCGCATTTTGCCTGGAGCGCTAGTTGACCGAGTTGTGAAACATGTTGAACGCCACGGAACTTTTTCCCCTGCTCTTCTATGAATGAACCTGTGCCTGCGCTGCATGCCTCGTTCATCGCGCAGTCAACTACACGCCCATTTGCCAGCCGGATGTACTTAGCGTCCTGCCCGCCAATTTCAAAAATTGTGTCGACGGCCTTGTCGTAATGCAGCGCGCCTTCCGCATGGGCAACAATTTCGTTCATCACGAAAACGGCGTCTTTGCCATAACAGGTGATCAATAGCGAGCCGACAATCTCGCGGCCACTGCCAGTAACGCCAAACCCAACAATTCGATTGGCGTTAAATCCAGAGCCCTTTGAGGCAAGATCTGTGGGTGGCATCTTTAGGTCTGTTTGAACGTTGCCTGCCGGTAAGTTGCCTGTAGCAGGCCGATGTAGATTATTAGCTTGAACGAACTGGTGCAATAGCGCTTGCGCAGCACCGACAGGGTCACCTGCGGTGCACCGGTAACCTTGCCAGAAAACAAGGTGTGACTCCGTATCAAGCGCTACGAGTTTTGAGCCGGTGGAACCGATGTCGAATCCGAGAATCAGATTGAGTGGTTTGCCGTCTCGGGTTGTTTGCTTTTTAGCTGCCAACCTCTTAACCAGGTGCAATGAATCAGTCAGGGGCGGTACCCGAACAAACTTCACCTCTGCACGCGGAATAACAAGTGAATCCAGCGGCGGTACGCCATCGCCGTGTTCGACCGCAATAATAGCGGCGCCCAACGCTTCCAGGTAAAGCGCGTGCTCTTTCGGAAGTGGCACCAACGACATACCGGCGTTTGCGAGTAACCGTGCGAATGTGTTTTGAATGCGCCGCGCCTGACTTACCCCACCAATTAAATAGACGTGTGGCGGGCTGATGCCCGGCTTGATAAGGACCATGACATTTTCGCACACGGCATCGAACAACCCGGCCAAAATTTGTGTTCGATCCTCGCCTTTGTTTGCGAGGTGGGTCATGTCGGTTTTCAAAATCACGGGACAGCGCCCTGATAGTGGAGCTGGCTTTTCTGTGCATGCGCAAAGCTCGCTTGCTTCGGCCACATCAAGCCCGAACCGTTCGACCAATTGACGGAGAAAATTGCCTGTGCCTTGCGAGCAGCGATTGTTTTCGCGGAAAACCTCAAGCCCATTTTCGCGCAACTCAAGCACAGAAAACCCGTGGCTGCCAATGGAGACTATTGTTGCGGGCTTGTTACCGAACAAAAATCGGAATCCACGCACTTGGGCTTGTTTAATTGGCACACGGCTCAGGTTGATCTGGCGGCTTAACCGGCCTGTGACTGCAGCAGCTTTGACATGCTCCCAATCCCAGTGGCGCAATAGGCCGATTAGGCATTGTGCGGGCCGTTTTTGATGCTCGATTAGTTGTTGCCGTACATATTGCAGGCCGTCGCTAGTTCGGCATAGCTCGACCACCTTGATTGTCTCGGCACCGAGGTCAATCCCGACGAACCGGTTTAGACCGCCTGCAGCACGATCCTGGTTTGCAGTTGGCGGCCCAAACTCAAACTCCTTTGCGGTCACGTTGACTCGGTTCGGCCAAAGTGTCATTTGACACCCAATTGTAGTCGAGGAGCTGATCCACCGCCAGAGCAATAATTCTCGCTATATCGAGGCAACAATTTTAAGAAAAGAGATCAGGTGGCAAATTTAAGCGCAGAATCATGGTTTTCTGATTCCGAGCTTTACAATCAGCGCCGCCAGTGTTGCTGCGACACATCCCCATCCAAACAAGTCGCCATACATTGAGTAGAACGTTTTGGTCTGCTTAGCGCCCACGCTTGTCAGCGGAATCTGGACTGTCAAGATTCCGCTGCCGTAAATGGTGCCGGATTCATCACGAAAGATTCGCCGTATGCGACCGCGACTATCCACCCAACAGGTAAGGCCGTTATTCGAGCACCGCACAAGGGGCAAGCCATTTTCGATCGCACGGAACAGTGCGCTGACAGCGTGTTGCCACTGCGCAGCGCTTTCACCGAACCAACCGTTATTCGTCAGATTAAGCAGAAAATCTGTGTTGTCACTGAGCGATTTTCGGGCAAGCCCAGGGAAAATATCTTCAAAACAAATAAGTGCTGAAATTTCCGCGTCGGCATCTTCCAGGTTGAATTGAACGGGTTCTTTACCGGGGGTAAAACCTACTTTGACCGGCGTAAAATGGCGCAGAAACGGAAACGATCGGCTCAGCGGGATGTATTCGCCGAACATGACAAGGTGCCGTTTTCTGTAACTGGCTACGAACTGGCCGGCCGGGTTTATCAAGACTGCGCTGTTGTAATAAACGTACTCAGGTTCGGCGTTTGCACCGAACTGTGTTTCGGCTTCATCCGCACCAAAGATCATCCACACCCGATGTGTCCGGACAAGATTTGTGATGGCGGTATAAGAAGCTACATCGAAACTCGGCAGGGCTGCTTCCGGCCAGATCAACAAATCGGGTTTAGTGGCC
Organism: uncultured Verrucomicrobiota bacterium; assembly: GCA_964555645.1. Taxonomy (GTDB): domain Bacteria; phylum Verrucomicrobiota; class Verrucomicrobiia; order Limisphaerales; family DTLC01; genus DTLC01. The sequence continues at coordinate 141,046 of CAZKTA010000005.1, read as the reverse complement.
ACGGCTGCTTCGGAAAGCTCCAGTAACTTCGCAAATCGGGCTGCATTTTCGCGCGGGTCCCAAATCATGGTTTGCGGAATACTTGGCTGGACCATTGCTAGTTCGATCTTGCGAGCCTCAAGAGGCTCAGTGGTAAGCCGCGAGTTCCCCCATAGGACCAGCGCTAACAGAACCGTGCCTGGTACAAACAAATCGTGTAGCCACCGCAAGTTGCGCCCATTGTTTCCGAGTGCCACACCCAAGGCCGAAACAAACGAAAGTGAGCACCATACAATAAGAAACGACACCCCATACACGCCAGTCACAGAAGCAACCTGAATGAGAGCCACAAGCTTGTATTGGGATGTGCCAAGCGGCAACCATGGAAACCCCGTCAGCAAATGGGTGCGGACCATTTCAAGTGCAACCCATGCTGCTGCACCCGTGAGCGCCCAAAGAAAACGTTTATGCCATGGTACTTGCGCAAGTTTCCCAAGCAGCTGTAACAGCCTGGCAGACTCGAAGGTACACCGCTCAAATTCGATCGGTGCCAGACGGCTGACCAGCCAAGTCCATGCCGCCGTGTAAAGCGCAAGATAAGCACAGAGCGCAAGCCAACCCAGGATAGGGTACCATGCAACTGGAATAAACAGCAGCCAGTAAAGTGTGCTGAGCCATTGAGCCAGCCCCGCAGCGTAACCGAATCTAAATGCGCCCGCACCGCTGAGTTCAGTCGCCGCCACAAAAAACAGTCCCGGTACAACCCAAGCGAGCGCCCATAGTTCGATCGTTGGAAACGCTGCAGTTAACGCCAAGCCAAAAACCGCACCTGCAAGGTATCTCCTAAGTAGAGTGAACTTAATTGAGGGCGCAGTCATCAAATGCGAGTTGTTTGCCAACATGCCTCCAAACGCGGTCGTAGCGGGGTTGTGTTGTGCGCGGCATCATTTGAAGTGGTAGAAGCCATTCCCCAAGCAATTAGCCATACGGTCAGGAGAACCGCTTCAACAGTGCAAGTAACCGCTCTGCAACAACGCTGCGGTGTGGTGAACCGGCTGCATGCGCTGCCAGTTTACTTCTGTTTTTCAAAAACCAGTCATAGCTTTCGCGTAACATTTCTACGTTTGAGTACTTTGGACGCCAGCCGAGCTGAAGTAATTCTCCCACATCAAAATAGAACGGCTTGTGGTACGTCAGGTAATGCCACGGTGCCAACGGACTGAGTCGGAACCAATCAAGGAGCCGTAAGATCGCGATTGTCGGCCCCGCTGGAAGACCCACCAGCCGCGATTTCGATTTTGCGTAACCGATGAGGTCTTGAAGTGTCTCGCGCAACGTACCGAACCGATCGGTGCCAATGTTGTAGGCGCCCGACCGGCCCGACTGCATAACCAACATGTACGCGTCAATCAGGTCGTCCGCATGCACAAACTGAAACAGTTGATTGCCGTTGCCTATGATGTAAATGCGGCGATTTTCTGCAATCCACTGAAACAGGATTTGAAATATGCCAAGCCGGCCCTGACCGAGAATTGTCCGTGGCCGGATGATGATAAGCTGCATGCCGTTCCGGTTGCACACCTGGCGCACTGCAAGTTCAGCCGCAAGTTTTGACCGTCCGTATATCTCGATTGGCCGCGGCATTGTCGAATTCGTAATGGGGCAATGTTTTGGCGCACCGAAAATTGCGCTCGAGCTCATATGGATGAAGGTTTTGACGCCGGCCCGTGCGGCTTCCTCAGCCACGATACGCGAACCTTCAACGTTGACAGACCAGAATTCCACGCCTGCCTTTGTCAATGGCACACGCGCAGCAGTGTGATGGACGATGTCCACCCCTTTCAGGGCACGCGCAACCGCGTCCCGCTCGCGCACATCGCCCTGAATAAATGGAATGTCCCCCGGCCGGGTCGGGTCTTCCCAAGTGTCAAGAACCACCACTGATTCGCCTTGAGCGCGCAACCGTCTCGCGATGAGATTGCCGAGAAAACCTGACCCACCGGTGACAAGATGTTTCATTACTGTGGACTTTGTTTGGTGAATTGGCCTACGTCAAGACCGCGCTCAATGCACCACTGCAGCGAGCGGCGCATCCCTTCTTCAAGTTCGACCAGCGGTTCGTAACCAAGCTCGCGTTGAGCCTTCCCAATTGAGCAGGCGATAGTTTTGTTCATTTCCGAGAGCACATGAATTTTTTGGTTGTAAAACCCGAAGGCCTGCAAGATTGCGTCTGCTGTGTAAGCAAGGTTGCTCACAAAACCTGGTAACCGAATCCGTTTGTGCGCGCATTGGACGCCAAACTCTGTCTCGAGCAGTCGCTCAATCGTATCAACGATCTCGTTCATTGTGTATGGTCTGCGGTCGGCAATCCAGTATGTTTGCCCGGCTATGTGCGGGGTGGCAGCGGCCAGGAGTAGGCCATGGCACAGATTGTCAATGTAAGCCATTGACCGCAGGTTTTTGCCCGAGCCGACAATAGGCACTTTACCAGTGCGGATCATCTTGAAAAACAATGTCTGTCGTGCGGGTTGATTTGGCCCATAAAACCATGGAGCGCGGATAATCACAGTCTCGATTTTATCTTGAAACTGTTTGACCACCTGTTCCATCTGCATTTTGGACCGTCCGTAGTTCAGGTACGGTCGGTAAGGCGAGTGCTCATCGAACAGATGGTCTGGGTGCGGGTTACAACCGCAGGGTGAATTTGAGGACATAACAACAACTCGTCGCACGCCAGCTTTGACTGCTGCATTCAGCAGGTTCGCTGTCGCATGGCGGTTGACCTGATAAAACTCACGCACGAATCGTGGGTGTATTACACCCGCTGTGTGAAACAAAACCGCCCCTTTGGCGTCCATACAGAACCGCTCGCAGTCTTCTGCCAGGCGCAGGTCACCTGTCATGACACCGACGCGCTGTGATAGTTTGATCAGACCTGCAAAATCCTGCCCCGGCAGTGTAAGACACCGAATCTTAAGCTCGGCGGGTGGCTGACACCAATCAGGCCAATCTGGCAAACCGCGCACAAGCACTTCGACAAGTCTTGAGCCGAGCCAACCTGCTGCACCTGTCACAAGCACAAAGTTTGTTTGGAAATCAAGCATTCGCACACACTCAGGACTTACCCAAAAACCGGAGCGCATTCCGCCGAGCAACAGCCATGATCGTGCCTTGGGGATTAACACCGGGCGCGGAACAAAGCAAACTTGCGTCGTTCACGTACAAGCCTTTAAACCCGTGAACGCGCCCGAATGAATCCACTGCACAACGGGATTTGTCCTCGCCCATCGGGCAAGAGGAAAAAAGGTGAATTGTCATCAGGTTCGGCAAATCCGCAGGTACCTCAGGTGGCAATTTTGTTAAGTTGTCTCGGCTCAGCAAAGCCTCATAGCGCGAAAGACCAGGATAGAGTGCCACTGCGCCGGCCGCGAACAACAGTTCGCATAGCTTGCGCAGTGCTTCGGCCAAGGCGCGGTAGTCGGACTCAGTTAACGTGTACCGCACAATTGGGTCGCGAAAACCCGGCACCGGCTTGATCGTTCCCTGTCCTTCGGGCACGATCATTGCGTAGTAGTTTGCCATTCGTTCCCAGGCTGTTGGAACACGACAAATCTGATCCGGGTAATCAATCAGTCCCAAAGCAATGTACGCAGGTGAACTGATTGAACAGCCGAAGCTAAATCTGGGCGCAAACTCTTTTACCTGATGCACCGGTACGCCCATGTCAATTGAGTTCACCGGCTCGGCGAACTCGGCAACAACCTTCACCGTTGGATGTACGTACAGTGTTTTGCCTATGTTGTGGGCAATGCCACTACGCAACAACAATGCAGCAGACTGAATCGCGCCGGCACAGGTGAAAACTGCGTCGGCTTCAATTTTTATTCTTGCCCCAGTCTCATGAATTGCACTCACAGTCCAGCGACTGCCGCCAAACCTAAGTGTCGTCACCCGTGTATTCGGCAACAGCTTACCCCCAGCAGCCAGAAACCTGGGCAGGTAAGTTTTTGTCATTGCCTGGCGTGTGCCGTGCCACGGCGCATTTGCAATCGGCTCATGTTTGAACCAGCGCGGGACTTCGATTGAACGCCACCCGAGCGCGGTAGCCCCGACGTGCAGTTTCAAGGATGCAGGTGGTGCAGGTCCTGCCAACTTAGATACTGAAAGATCCGTTTCACATGCTTCGAAGTGTGGTGCTAGGTCGCGCTCCGATAAACCGTCAACGCGGAACCGCTTTTGCCAATGCTCAAGAATTTCTGGCGGTGTGCGATGGTACAAACCGCTGTTGATTTCGCTGCCGCCCCCAACACAGCACGCTTCAACATACGCAATTTTTGTTTTACCAAGTGCAACTGTTAAACCGCCGTTGCGGTATTTTTGTTCCATCTCGACCCGTGAAAATGGTGGGCACGATTCAAGCGGCAGAAACGGGCCCTCTTCGACAAGCACCACATCTTTTCCGTGTTCAGCAAGCAACGCAGCTGTAATAGCGCCTGCCGGGCCGGAGCCGATGACAACAACCTCAACTTGGATTGTGTCTGCCGGCGTTTCTATTACACGGGCTGGCCTTGGTTGTTCGTTATGTGTGGGGTGTATTTTGTTGTCGGCGTAGTCGCGCTCGAAAATGGCAATTACCGCGAGGCTTTCGTAAAACCTGAGCAGGTCACGTCTAAAACTGCACTTAGCGCGTTTCCAGCGTGCAATTATCTTTGCTCGGTCGGATGGTTCGAGCCGATGAAACATTTTTCTGGCTAAAAGCGCTGGCGCGAGGTCTAAACCGATTGTTGCAAAAACCATCGGCAGACGCAAATAGTCGGTCATGCGGTTGTGTTCACGCAATATGAATCGCGCAACGTCATTGTAGGGCGGTTGAAACTTCGAATCAGCACCTGGCAGCCCAAACCGCTGCGCCAACGTGTACGCAAGCGCAGAGACCGTGTCGTGGAACCAAAACTTGCCGGGGTATGCCATATTCAAACGGCAGTTAGGTGGCCAACCACATTACCACCAAAATCAGTAGGCCGACCACGTAATTTGTTTTGTCTTTTAGCACAAACACGACCGGGTCGTCATGCATCTGGCCGCGGTGTGCGACCAACCACACGCGACTGATCCAGTAAAGTAACAATGGACAACCAAGTAACAGCAGTGTCGGGTGCCGATAAAGCACTAGCACTTGGTCACTATTCACGTAAAGCGCTAGGACCAACACCGCTAAAAACCCGGTCCCTATTCCCAGTGCGGCTACAAGCCCAATGTCATCAGCCACGTAACCGCGTCCCTTGATTACTTGTTGGTTTGTTTCTCGGACAACGCGTAGTTCTTGGAACCTTTTCAACAACGCAAGGCTCAAGAAAATGAACATGCAAAACATCAGCAACCAATTTGAATACGCAACACCGGTCGCTTCGTGTCCACCGACAAGGCGCAACGTATAAAGTCCTGCCAACACAAAAGCGTCCAAAAGCGCAACTTGTTTAAGGCCGCTCGAGTACGTAAAGCTCAACACAAGGTAGAGCAGAAGCACAAACATTAGGCCGGTACTAAGTAGCGCACCCAACGTTAGACCGCATAACGCCGTCACTGGCGCCAAAACCAAGCCGAGCTGTAGAGGCAGGTCACCTGCTGCAAAGGGCCGATTTTTTTTGGTCGGATGTTGCCGGTCAAAATCCAGATCCAGAAGGTCATTCAGCAAATAGTTGGCAGTCGCACAGAGGCTGAAGGCAAAAAACGTCCCTACAGCAACACGCAGCAGTGGCAACTGAAAAATTTTGTGTGCAGCAAGCAGTGGCACAAAAACAACCAGATTTTTTATCCATTGATGCAGGCGAACTGCACAGATAAATGCAGAAAACCAACTACGCCCCGAGAAAAACGTCTGCGATACGTTGACGTCTTTTGCCGCACGTTGTGCGAACCGAGGGGTTACATTGACCAAAACAGCGTGGCGTGCCTTACGCCAAACTGGTAGATCAGTCGCCGAGTTGCCGGCGTAATCGAACCCGTGCAATCCGAACTTTTGCACAAGTGCATCTGCCTTTGCAGCACCACGCAAGTTTGATTTACCGTCACTGCCGAACGCCTCGTCGAAGATTCCGATGTGTTCAGCCACAACACGCACCAGTGCTGCATCTGACGCGCTGGCAAGGACGAGTTTTCGCCCGAGCTTTTTCTGTGTGACGAGGAATTGCAAGAACGACTCGTTATACGGTAGTTTGGCCGGGTTAAGCTGTACCCGCCTTGCAATCTGACGTTTTAAGTTCGCGCGGCCACGGCACCACCACACTGGTAGTGCAAAAGCCCACACAGGATTTCGCGCGAGCAACCGAACAGCCGATTCCCAAAGCAAATCCGTCCTTATCAAGGTGCCATCCAGGTCAACGCATAACGGCACTGCTGATCCTGATGGACTTGTAACTTGGTTGGCCATTTTTTGGGTAAAAACCGGTTTTGAACATAGCGACGCCGCGTTGTCTTGACAATCACTTTGGTGCTTTAAGGTTGCGGGTGTTGTGTTCAACCAAGCCGATTGACCGAGGGGCTTTAATTTTGGAAAATGCACGCAACAAAATGCAGCTTCCATCCAGCACAAAGGGAATTTGGAAAATACCTTGGTTGGTTTTCGGCCTAGTATTCTTATGGAAGGTTGCATTGTTTGTGTTTACGGCACAACCAGTGCCGGGCAACGATGCATTTTTCTATGACGGTCCGGTGGTCAATTACCTGCTAAACGGAAAATACGTGAACCCTGCGCTTGCACTTACGCTGCCAATTTCAGGTGCCGAGGTGTTCAGTGCTTACCCACCCTTATACCAGGCGGTTTTGTATGTGTGGATGAGGTTTTTCGGTACCACCGCGTTATCAGCAATCACTTTTCACGTGGTACTGTTTGGTCTGTACCTGGTTGTTATGCTCGACATTTTGCGCAGGTTGGCCGTACCTGCTTGGGGCGTAAATGTGGCTGGGACGTTTCTGTTAGTAATCACTTTTCATGATAGACCTGACAGCCTTGCGCATCTGTTAGGAATGTTTGCCGTATGGGGGCTGGTGCGCTCCAGGTTTCTGTTCTGGCCAAGCCAAAACACGATTCAGGCTGGCTGGTTATGGTTCATGGCAGTGTGCGCTGTATTATGCGCGTGCACCAGCCTGCAAGTAGGTGCAGTGTATTTTTGTTTAACCTGGCTCATTATATTCGGCGGTAGCTTATTACTGCGGATGCGAATCCCACTCGGGCCGACATTAAGTATGCTTGTTGCTCCGTGTGCTCTGGTGTGTGTTGTGGTGCTATTCTACCCAAAGCTATGGGCTGGGTTTGTCGAACATGCGCGGGTCACACCATCAATCATGGGACTACACATGCCGGCCTTAAACGACATCCTAAAGATTGCTCGGACAACCCCGGGCATCCTTGCGGCTGCGCTATTAATTGTGTTTATGTTGTTAAGGGGTAAGTTGCGTGGGTTGCGCGAGCTGCAAGGCGTATGGCTCATAGGGATCGCGTCGGTATTAACCGGAATAGTGATAGTAGTGGTTTGCATGTTTGTTTGGTCGGCAAACATGGTGTTAATTGCGGCTTACTTACAACCGTTGGCGGTTGCGTGTGTTCTGGCCGGTTTAACAGTAGTTTTACCGAAAAACACACTGGGTCGGTGGTTTTTGCCTTTTTTAATTGCGGGCGCACTTGTCGGTGCAATCCGCGCCGTTGGAATGTCAACCTGGGGTGTTGCATGCGCCGCAGACGTAAGCCACGCACGGGCATTGGAAATTGTCAGAGGCGAATTAGGCAAAGTCCCAAGCCCGGGCCCTGTTGTATTGTCATCGGCGTACCTTTACGAGGCCGCAACGCGCCGCGAGCTGACTTGTGTGCATTCGGATTGGGTCGGTAAGTTTGTGCGGGGCAAGCAAGACCAGGAATTAGGCTGGCTGCTTGAGCTGAGACCACCAAAACTGATTCTTACGCAATTCGACTACTACCGCCGTTACGAGCGCGTGCTAAGCCGGCTGAAAGAGTGCGGAGCACATGTTGAGATCAGCGTGTTGAATACCGCAACAACAAGAACGCCGGACTCGTACCGTTTATGGCAGCGGGTCTTTCAGCATGTCTCATGGGCGCCCGTTGTGGTTGACCTGGCTTGGCGTTAATGGCCCCGGCATAGGACTTGGGCACGGTCTTCACTCGTCAAAATTCGCCACTGGCCAGGCATTAGACCACCCAAGCGAAAATGCCCAATTCGTACCCGGACCAAGCGCAGCGTGGGGTGCCCAACTGCAGCGGTCATGCGGCGGACCTGTCGGTTTTTGCCTTCGACCAACTCAATAGCAATCCAACAAGTTGGCACGGTTTTGCGGAATCGAATAGGCGGATTACGAGGCGGCAATTCAGGCTGTGGGTCCAGAACCCAGACACGAGCTGGGAGTGTTTTACGGCCTTGGATAACAACGCCGCGTTCAAGGCTCCGCAAGGCCTCAGCACTCGGGACGCGTTCGACCTGCGCCCAGTACTCGCGCGGGTGTGTATGCGACGGGTTTAGAAGCAGTTCGACTAAATCACCCTCATCACTCAACAGGAGCAACCCTTCCGAATCAGCGTCGAGCCTACCAATCGGGTACACGTATTTAGGGAACCCAAACTCTTTAAGGGTGCGCTGGGCGGGTTGTTCAGGTGTGAATTGTGATACCACGCCGAACGGCTTGTTAAATGCAATGAGCATTTCGGCCCCAATACAAAAAGGGGAAAACAAAATGCCTATCCGAATTGTCAATATGCGTGTCCCTCAGCCTATGAACCGTGTCACTGCAATGCACGCATTATGTCCACCAAACCCGAACGAGTTGTTCAACGCAGCATTGACTTTCAACTGCCGCGGTTCATTCGGCACGTAATCGAGGTCACACTCCGGGTCGGGTTTTTCAAGGTTGATAGTCGGCGGTACAGTCCCAGTTTCGATTGCCTTAACGCACGCGATCAATTCGGCTGCACCTGCCGCACCCAGCATATGCCCCGTGGCGCCTTTTGTAGAGCTAACAGCCAGTTTCCGTGCATGCTCACCAAACACGGTCTTAATAGCCCTTGTCTCAGATATATCGCCTAAGGCAGTGCTTGTGCCGTGTGCGTTGATGTACTGAATGTCGGTCGGGTTCAGCTTGGCAGAGTCCAGGGCGCGTTTCATGCACAACGCTGCACCTGCACCATCTGGGTCCGGCGCAGTCATATGGTTAGCGTCTGCACTTGTGCCGTAGCCGGCAAGTTCGCAATAGATTTTTGCGCCTCGTGCTTTGGCATGCTCGAGTTCCTCCAACACGAGGATGCCTGCGCCTTCCCCCATTACAAATCCGTCCCGCTCGGCATCGAACGGGCGCGACGCGTGTTTGGGATCGTGGTTGCGAGTGCTAAGCGCTTTCATTGCGCAGAACCCGCCCACACCCAGTGGGATGATTGTTGCCTCAGCGCCGCCGGCGAAAATCATTTTGGCATCGCCCATTTTTATTATACGCCATGCTTCGCCGATAGCGTGGTTTGCCGAGGCGCAAGCCGAGCAGACCGAGAAGTTTGGCCCCCGTAATTTGTGGTACATGGAAAATAACCCTGAGGCCATATTCAAAATGAGCATCGGGATTGTGAATGCAGACATCCGACTCGGGCCGCGCTCGAGCAGCACCTTATGTTGTTCTGCTGTGGTGTAAAGCCCGCCTATACCGGAAGCGATCACAACACCTATTTCGTCTCTGTTGGCTCTGTTCAGGTCTATACCACAATCCTTGAGTGCCTGCCACGCTGCGTGAACGCCGAACTGTGAGAATCGGTCTGTGCGCCGCATTTCCTTGATCGATGGGAATGCGGGCGAAGGGTCAAAGTCCTTTACCTCGGCAGCAATTTGCGAGTCAAACCCAGATGCGTCAAATGCCGTGATTTTGTCGACGCCACACACGCCGTCGAGCAAGTTACGCCAAAACGTCTCGACGTCATGCCCGATCGGGCTAACGACGCCCATGCCAGTGATGACAACTCGACGTTCGGTATAACTGCCGGCCATATAAAATCAAATGGGGCAGCTTAGGCTTGGTGACACCAAGACTGCCCCAAACCTGAAATTCGACCTGTTATTTTTGCTGATGGTCTTCAATGTACTTAATCACGTCCCCAACGGTTTGAAGCTTTTCAGCTTCTTGATCAGGGATTTCGTACCCGAACTCCTCCTCCAAACTCATGATTAACTCGACAACATCAAGTGAATCAGCGCCTAGGTCCTCGACGATCTTTGCGTCCAGCGTGACCTGGTCCGGATTCACGCCCAGTTGTTCAACCATGATTTCCTTAACGCGTTGTTCAACAGATTTATCAGCCATGGTGTTATCCAGTTTTTGATTTGTGTCTGTAAGCTACGTTAAAGTATTCGTCAAGCCTCGACTCACATTTTTTGCACGAAGCCGAGCCATAGCTTTGTGTCGGCACAAAACAAGAGCAAGCCTATTTCACCACGTCAAGATGTAAAGCTGGACCGCCTGCTGAAAAGTCCAGGTTACGTCCAAACTGCCAGCGTACAAAGCACCGAAAGCCAATTCCAACAGCGCGTAGCACTGACCTATCGTTTGTGATTCGCGCCAACCCGCAAGGCATGCCCGGCAATAGAGTAAACTGACCTGGGCACAGGAGAACGCCCAACCTGAGGAATTTAAAGAAAAACAATCGCATGAAGGCATAATTGCCACGTGTGAAGGTTGTGCTGTTGCCACACGGACAAGGCATTTACAACAACGGCGTTGCCCAGCCAGAAACCGGCCTAAAAAAACGCCGCGGTCATCCCATTGGCTTCAGTTTAGCCGACAGGTTTTACTTCGATTTCTCGCCTGCAAGAGCTGTGAGAAACGACTTGGATTGTTCTTCCTGCTGCTGGACTTTGAGCTGACCTAGTACAGCCAGCCAACCGACGTATATTTTGTGCCACTGGCTTTCAAGGGCACGCTGGTTGCCATCCTGCATCTCAGAAAGAAACCGCAATGACGGCACACCGGCTATAAGGGTGTGAACCTCTTCACGACTTGGCGTGCCCGATTGGATCGAAGCCAGAATAAACTCCAGCTCTTGAATAACGATACTTTTGAGTTCGAGGAATTGGTCTTCGTCCTCGGGCTTGAACTTTTTGCTTCGCGCCAAGTTAATGAAGTGGTTGAGCTGTTTCCAGCAGCCTAGGAAGTTTTCCACCTGTTCAACCAGTTTGTCTATTTTCTTTTTGGCCATACGCTGCATTCAATTTATTATTTGCTCGGGTCAAGAGGTGTAACCGGGCTCATAAACACAATCGCTGAACCCCGCATGTACCGCGCCACAAGTTTGAACCCGGCATAGTTCACGCGTAATTCGTTCAACGCAAGATTCGCCTGTTGTGCCCACCCGAAACTTTTCAGTACGCACTCGCCAATCTCACGTTGCAACTGCACCGGAAAATTCTGCGGTAGCGTTGACACAACAATACGTCCGTGTTTGTCAACCGTGAAGCTACCCGTGGGCAACTTCAGCGGCGCTACGGGTCGTTTTGAGAAAAGTTTCAGGATGCCCATTGTGCAATGACCTTTTTGGTTGTTTCGGAAACGTCCTCCGGTGTCATGTTGCAGTTCCAACCGACACAAAAGGCTGCGCCGTTTTGGGGTGCAACCGCAACATTACGTTGCTGACCGAGCGCAACAACTTGCTCTAGCGGACCGGTTTGCAACTTTTCAGCCAGCGCACCAAACAGCTCAAGGGTGGATCTTGCCCAGTTTGACAGCGGCTGCGGATTTTCCAAACCACACGCTTCAATGTGAACCTCTTCAGATTCGCCCTTCTTACCACCCGGTTGAGGCTTTTTATCAGCCTGTTTAACCTGCCTGGCTACAAGCACAAACTCGATACCCTCAAATTGCTTCATCAGCCCGATCAAAGTTTGCGCCGCCTGTTTGGTTGTCCCTTCTGCTCCACCCTCGGCAGATTCGTCTATTGCCTGCGCGGTTTCAAGCAGTAGGGCATTGTACGACTTGGTAATCCGGCGCGGCCGCGTTGGATCGGGCGCAAGCAGCTCGAAGTTACCCTCTTTCCATGAAAGTATTTTCCTGAACGCATCTTCACCGGTCAGTTGCTCGGTTTCGGCGTCTGTCACCTCGCCGTTCACAATCCAAATTTTCCCGACCAACGGCCCGTTTGTAATTCGCAATACCGCCGAAGTTTGCGAGAGACATTCAAGTTGGATGATGTCAACCAGGCTTTTGCTTTGTACCCCTCTAAATCCGCCCGTGTCTTCGCGTTCGAGTAATGACTCGATGCATTCGAGAAACATCTTGACTTCCTCGTCACTGCTCGGTTTTTGCCAGAATAGATCAACGCCCAGCGCATATACGCGCGACCTAAACTGTTCATCAACCACCGAGGTCAACACCACCGTCCGCAACTGCGGGTACTTGCGGCGGACGGCCGACAGCACCTGCAAGCCGTCCATTTTAGGCATCTTAAGATCACAAATAAAGACGCGGAACGACTCCGACTCGAGCAATTTCATTGCTCGCGGGCCGTTGGTAGCAACAAATATCTCGGGTTGACTTGGCAACTGCGCCAAGATTTCCCTGTAAACGGCCAGCAGATCGGCGTCGTCGTCAAGCAGCAGAATTTTTGGCCGCTCTTCCATAATGGCTTTTGTCAGCGCTGACCCGGCCGGGAAAGCTCTTCGGCTAATGCGCACAGCCGAGCCACAGTGCCCCAGTAAAGCAGGCAGCGTTCCGTGTTTGAAGCACACCGCCATTTTGCCCAGGAAATGTTTGGCAGATGGCTCGTTTCGATGCAGCTAACAATTCTGGGCACTTCAGAACCTGGGCCTCATCTAATACTGGTTGTGGACAAGTAGTCCAGCGATTGGACATTTCGACCCACTGTAGCATAGGTCAAGCTGAGCGGAACTCGTGGAGGGTAAGATTGCAGCCGTGCAACAGCCTGCCTACATCGCAACCAGAGACGTTGAAATCGCGTCAAATGGCATGTTTCTTGCCCTTTTGAGGATTAAATTGAAGCAGCTTGTCCCAAAAAGCGTTGTCGCGCGCGTTGTGCAAGGCTGCGCAGGGGGTTAGTCCATGATGCCTTTTGGGACAAGTACAATAAACCATACATGCCCAAATGAGCGCATTGAAGCTTAAAGGTAGGTTGACCGGGGCGATTAAACACTGGTTCGGTAAATCATCACAAACTAATTCTGAGCAAAGCAGCCGGCAAACAACGCCGGCACCCATGGATAGCTCAGGGTTCACTTCCCCACTGGGCCAGTCCACACCAAATGCACACAGCCAAGTTTCAAGCTATGCCCTTGCGTTGCCATTGCAGACGATCGTAGGCCAACTTCCTCCAGAACTCCAAAGCCGGGTGGCCGTTAAAGGCCAAGACGTTTCAGTTTCAGTTCCCATGCAGACTATTCTGCCCCAGCTTGCCCATGGCAGCGTCAAAATTTCGTTTGGCGAACTACGTGCGCTTGCGCCCGGGGTCTTCAGCACTGCAACCGACCGTGACCATGTGCTGGTGCAGTTGCCGTTGTCGGAGATTTTGTCAAGGATCAGCCCGTCGGCTCTACGCAGACGACAAAATCAAAAACGTATTGAAGTGCCCGAGGACATTGCCGGGCCATTTGACGACTATGGAAAAAGTGTCTTCATCTCTGCACCGGAACCTGTCACACAGGGTGTTCGCCAACCTACACCAACCGTAACTGCTTTGCATGCGCAGCCTGCTGCAGAGCCTGCTGCACCTCAAAGGTTCGTGCAACAAGCACGCGCACCCCAACAACCGCAAGCCGTTCCGAAGCAAACTGCGCCGCACCCGAGTGTTCCAACGCCACAAACGTTGCCGCCCAGACGCGCCGTTGTGCAAAAAACTCCGCCTCCGGCTACACCCGAGCAAAAACAAGCCAGGCCAGTTACCACCCAGCACGGGGTGCCACCGCCACCACAGGCGGCCCAACCGAAACCCGTGCGCAGAGCTGAACCTTCAAGCACCACTGCGCCCAAGGAAGACGTGTTGCTGGTGCCCCTGGCTCAGATTAGCGAAAGCTGGCCTGAACTGGTAAAACAAGAGATTGCAATTTCGAACCTGTCCCGTGCGTTTGCGGCTTTGCCGACCAAGTTTGTTGAAGCCGGACTCAAACAAGCCAGAATTATCTGCACATGGAAACAGTTGCGTGGATGGCTGCGGCCGCCCCAGCCCAAAGACGCGGTCTCCATGTGTGACGACATCGCGCTAGAGTTGCCCTTGCGCATAGTTGCGCCATTGTTTCTGGCACACAATCCGCGAAACCAATCACAAAAGAAGGCTGACTACGACGCCGGAATACCCGATGTTTTCTACACTCCTGGCTCTGCGCCCAAGCCCGACGTTGCCGTGCTCGAACAACCCGTTCCGGTCGCAGGGTCATCCGACATTGCCGAACAGGAGCGCCAACCCGTCGAACCGAAGCAACCAGAACCACTGCCCGAGACAGACTACTACGTATGGCACGATGACAAAGAAGTCCCGATAGACGCTGCTCAAGTTTTCAAGAAAGGTACCACTACACCTGGAACAGACTTTCTGAGGCGGTTTGCCCCACCCAACGAGATAGTAGCACGCGCAGTTACACTCGATGGCGTGGCGGGTGCACTGATTGCGCTGCCGGACGGACTGCTTGTAGCTGCTAAGGTGCCGCCTGAGTTTAATGCAGATACACTGGCAGCGTTTCTGCCGCAAATGTTCGCCCGCGTCAGCCAGTGTACAAAAGAACTGCGCATGGGCCAACTTAATAATCTTAACTTTACAGTGGGCAACGTGCCGTGGCGAATTTTCAAAATTGGGGCAATATTCTTTGCTGCATTCGGGCGCGCGGGTGTGCCTTTGCCCACAGCGCAATTGGCTAGCCTGGCAGCAGAATTAGACCGTAAACCGCGTCAATCCGACCATTAAACACCTATGGCGATAATCAACCAAGCGACTCGTGAGTTACAGGTCAAGATTGTTTACTACGGCCCAGCGCTGGGCGGTAAAACAACCAACCTTGTTCAGGTGCATGACCATGTGCAAACCGGCGCAGGTAACAAAGGCAAACTTGTCTCATTGGCTACGAGCTCGGACCGCACATTGTTTTTTGATTTCCTACCCATCGAAGCGCCTGCAATAAAAGGCTACCGCGTCAAGTTCCAGTTGTACACCGTGCCAGGACAGGTCATTTACAACACAACCCGCCAACTTGTGTTGCGCGGTGTTGACGGGATAGTGTTCGTGGCCGATTCACAGTACGAAAAAATGGCCGAGAACGTCGAAAGCTTCGTCAACCTGGAAGAAAACCTCAAAAGCTTGAAGTTGAATCTCGACGACATCCCATACGTGCTGCAATACAACAAACGTGATTTGCCGAATGCCGCACCGGTCGAGTACATGGAATTCCTGCTCAACAACCGCGATGTGCTGGTACCCTCGTTTACTGCCGTTGCAAACAGATGCGAAGGTGTGTTCGAGACCCTGAACATGATCACACGACTGTTGTTGAGCAAGTTCGTAATACACGACGTCCCCCAATACGCATGACATGGGCACGCTTCCACAATTGTTGGAAGAAGACATCGCTCAGCTCCAGGATGCATTGCATGAGTTGCTGGCGAAAACGGACGCCACCACCGCAATGGTTATAGATAAGGCCGGCTTTCTAATCGCCAAGTCGGGAAACCAGCGACAGTTCGATCTGACGACAATCTCGGCTCTTGCAGCAGGCGCGTACGCTGCAACCCAGACCATCGCAAATTTGGTCCGCGAGAAAAACTTTAACTCGGTTTACCAACAGGGCGAACGTTACAGCGTGCTGGTGACGAACGTGGACGAACACTGTCTGCTGGTGACAATCTTCAGGGCTCTGGTTGGTGTAGGAGCGGTGAAGTACTTTGCCGTCTCGACATGCGAGCGGATCGCTCGCCAGATGAAGATCGCTAAACAACGTCAGCCAGACGCCGGCATTGACCTTTCACAGCTCAACCTTGCCGACGCAAGTGAGGTTTTCAAACGGAAACGCTAGCGCTTTCGTGAAAAGCCGGACGGACACTCTAGTGGATGGCTTATCCTTCGTTAGCGAGGCTCGTGTGGCCTTGACACACCTGCAAGTTGTTCTCGGCGAGTTCAGCGGCCAGGAGTATTTTCCCCACCAACCGATAGTGCAGTGCGAATAATCGCTCAACATGCGCGTCGGCATCCCGAAAGACGCGCTCGAACTCATGCCCGCAAGGGTTCTCGTACCGCGCATATTCTGCGACTGTTATCGAGCCGCGCGGATGCGTGAAAGGATACTTTAAATTACCAAGGGCAGCCTGTATTTTTGCGATCAATTGGCGCAGTTCAGTTGCCAGCCTTTCCATTGCCGAGTCCACAACATCAGGTTTCGTATGCCTATTGCGGTTTTGCGCAAGCAGGACAAAAGCGCCTTGTCGCTTTCCGACCTCGCGGACCAAGGGCATTATTGCCCCCACGGCGACCAGCACAGGAATCAGCGAATCTGTTTCCTCGTTTATTGCACTGTCCTGCCGTGCTGCACGCCTGCTTTTCGCAAGTTGCAACGCAAGCGTCACACGTTGCCGCAGCGCAACCACAAACTCATCCACTTCAGCCATCCGATGTCGCAGTTTATCTTCTGCAGCGCAAATCGCGGCACTGACTGCTTGGCACTGCTTGGATACAGAACGTGTACGCTCTGACAAACCGAATTCCCTGGGCGTAATCCTGAAACCGGCGCCTGTGAGGTACTTTGCAGAATAAAAATCGGACAGTTGCCGCTCAATGGCTTTACAATCCGCAGATGCCTTTTCAGCCTCGGCGCGCAGTGATTCGCTGCGCTGCCGCGCCGTTTGCCACTCACACGCCAGGGCGAACACGTCGCCGGCCTGCGGTAGCGTTGTGGATATAAACAGCGGCGTCAGCGTAAAGTCAACCGCCCCATAAAATTTGCGAATCGCGGCATCAGCCTCCTCGCGTGTAGCGCTTTCACGCAGCATCTCATCCGCGGCTACTAGGTTTGCCTCTGTAAACTCCAACTGCCATTCATGTGTGTATAGTTTGCGGGTGGCAGCTCGACATAACGAATCAAAATCCGCAAACAGCTCACAAGCTGGACGCTCGAGCTTGAACACACCCGGCTCGGCAAGCGCACGCACTGCGCGGATCCTGTCGTTTGGGCACGGGTGTGTATCAAACCACCGCGTTTTGGTTGAACAGTTGGCGCGAGCAATCTCATCTTTTAATTGGGCTGGTAAGGTACTCGTTTTGTGCGCTATAAGTGCCGGCAGATTCTCAGGCAACTGCCCCCTAGCCCAGGTCTGCTGAACATCCTTGAATGCAAGGGTTGCAGCCACGTTTATAAGCTCAATGCGATGTGCAGTCGACTCGAATGCATCGCTACCTGCCACCTTGGCTTCGTATGTATCGGCATCGTACTCCATCTGACGCAGCATAAAACAACTGACTGCGTGCCCAACGTGCATTAACAGCCACAGAATCCGGCGCGTTAACCACACGCAGCCACGGGCTGCGTGCAGCACAACAGCAATGCGCAAGTCAACGTTTTTTGCGGTATGCTCAAGTGTTACATCCCACCGGTCCCGTTCATACACCACGCGTGCAAACCAATAATTGACATGTCTTATCACGTAAGTCAGGCGCATGCCTGCGCCCTGAGCGAAATGGCCGAACTCATGCGCAAGCACACCCGCAAACTGTTGCATCGTCAGTCCCCCAACAAGCGGCATTCCAACCGTAAGCACCAAATCACGGCTCAGCAGACCGCTTCTCAGGCTTGCAGAAGCGTTCACATGGCAATCAACATCAATACGACTCGGCATCGGCGCGCGCACAAGCTGGCAGATCCGCTGCACAAAAGCGAACAGGAGCGGTTCACAGGCCGGATCAAGTGACACTGGCTTCGGAGGTTCGGCCTGCCGCGCAAGCAACGGTTTAAGCATAAAAAATACTAGTATGCCGCCAACCACGGCTGGGCCAAGATACAAAACAAGCTTGGCAAACCCCACACCTGCCCCACTCAAAAGCCACGTATTATGTGTCAGGTGATGTAACACGCCAAATCCCACAAGTACGATCATGCCTATATACAACGCTGGTAAAAGTACCATCACGAAGGCGACAACGAGTAAACCCGCCGTGTACAGTGGTGAGACCTTGCGGGGACTAATGTCCGACTCGAAAGCGTCCAAAGGCGATGTAAGACACGGCCCTGCGCTCGTTAGTTGCGAGTCCATTGACGCATACATTTATGCCTCCGGCTGAGGAACGCAACAACAAATAGCTTGGGCCGGCGCAGTAGCAATTGTGGTCATGTCTGGATCCGCGGGCTGACTGGTGTACCCCGACAATGCAAATTAAGTGTTGTTGCCGTGCAACACCTGCACACGCTTCCGACGCATGAAACGTCCTGCAGCCCTTTTTTTTATCGGCGTATCAGTCGTATTTGGGAGCAGTGTAATTTGGGCACAGCCCGACATATCGAAGGTTGAACTGGAGGCGCGGCAAATAACCACCAACATTTACCTGCTCACTCCGGTTGGCGGCGTCGTGGGAAACATCTTGGTATCCGCAGGGCCGGATGGAATTTTACTAGTTGATACCGGCTACGACCAGTTGGCCGATAAAATCAGTGCTCCCATACGGCGGATTGCCAACGCGCAAATCAGATTCATTTTCAACACACATTTCCACGGGGACCATGTCGGCGCAAATGCAGCCTTTGCAGCCAAAGGCGCCACTGTAATCGCCACGCCAATACGCGCAAACGCCTTGCACAGACTTTGAGTACAAACACCTTAGCCTTCCCAATTGTGACTTTCGACAGGTCGCTGACGCTTCATTTGAACGGGGATGAGATTCGACTGGTACACTGCGGGCGGGGGCATACTGACGCCGATTGCGTTGTGTATTTTGTGGGTGCCAAAGTTGTGCACGTGGGAGATCATTTTTTCAACTTTGGCTTCCCGTTTGTGGACATTGCAAACGGCGGGAGCGTCGAAGGGTACATCGGCACAATCGGCGCGGTTTTGGACATGATCCCAGCAGACACAAAAATTGTTCCTGGCCATGGCCCAGTAGCTACTGTTGCAGACTTGAAGAATTACGACCAAATGCTCGTCGAGACTGTGGAGGCAGTTAGAAAGGCCAAGGCCGAAGGCAAAACGCTTGACGAGATCAAGCGCACTGGCCTCCCCGAGAAATGGAGACAGGCCGGCGGCCGTGCTCAAAACGCCGATTTCTGGATCGAGACTGTGTACTGTGACATAGCCAGGCATTGATTTGACGGGCGACATAATTCTTTTGTTTTCAAATTCGGCGCTGCATTGACATAACCAACGTGCATTGTGTGAAAAAGATAGCATCTCCCGCGCGACCCGGTGCACAAGGCGGGGATGAAGTTATTCTGTCCGCCTGTGGGAAAAAGGCTGCAGCCTGCAAAGGCCAAGTCCGGTATTAACACAACGCAACCTTGAGCCGTGCAGTTTAGTTGACCGTTTCTTGCATCACATTGGTGTAACGGCTGTCCTGAGTGACAATCCTGCGGTGTGCCGAGAATTCGAGTTCATTTTCGCGCAGGCCCATTTAATCGCTGCTGCACGCGGGTAGCAACCTTCAATCGCAGTGCGTTGAGGCGAATAAACCCTGTTGCATCATCGGGATTGTAAGCGCGGGCTGGCCCGGCTTCCATTGTTGCAATGGCAGGGTCATAAAGGCTCACAGGCGATTTGCGCCCCGCGCAAATTATGTTCCCTTTGTAAAGCTTGACCCGGACTGTGCCAGTTACGTTTTTTTGGGTCTCGGCGATAAACGCCTGCAAAGCGATCCGCTCGGGGCTAAACCAATAACCGTAGTACACAAGCTCTGCGTAGCGCGGGATCAGAGAATCGCGCAGATGCATAACCTCACGGTCCATGGTTAGCGACTCAATTTGCCGATGCGCAAAGTGCAGGATTGCGCCGCCCGGTGTTTCATAAACTCCGCGCGATTTCATGCCAACGTAACGGTTCTCGACCATATCAACGCGCCCCACGCCGTGTTTACCCCCTAGCGTGTTGAGCGTCTTCAATACTTCAAGCGGCGATATACGCTTGCCGTTCACTGCTACGCAATTGCCTTGCTCGAAGTCCAGCGTAACGTGTTCGGGCTTGTCCGGGGCGTCCTCGGGAAATACAGACAGCACATTGAAGTATCCCCTGTTTTTCAGGTCACTGGCGTCGAACCATGGGTCCTCCAAAATCCCAGCCTCGTATGAGATGTGCAACAAGTTCCGGTCCGTCGAGAACGGCTTCTTGGCGGTAGCGCGCACGGGTATTTTACGCCGCTTGCAAAATTCAATCATCTCCGCACGGCCAGGGAACTGCTTCCTAAACCGCGGGTCACGCCACGGCGCAATCACTTCCAGTTCAGGCGCAAGTGCCGCAGCTGTTAATTCGAATCTGACCTGGTCGTTCCCCTTGCCTGTTGCGCCGTGAGCGATTGCGGTTGCATTTTCTTTTTTTGCAATCTCGACCATTGCCTTGGCGATGAGCGGACGCGCAATGCTCGTGCCCAGGTAATATTGGCCTTCGTAGATTGCACCTGCTTGGATCATCGGAAATATGTAATCGCGGGCGAATTCTTCTTGCAGGTCTTGGATGTACACCTTGGATGCACCGGTGCGTGTGGCTTTTGCTTCAAGGCCCTCGAGTTCTTCTTCTTGGCCAATGTTGGCGCAGAAAGCGATTATCTCGGCGTCATAATTTTCTTTCAGCCACGCCAGAATTACCGAAGTGTCCAAGCCGCCTGAATAGGCCAAAACAATTTTCATGGCCCAGAATTAAACCTGGTTGCCAACTGAAAGGCAAAATGGAAATTACCAAAAACGCCTCGAACCAACTTGGCATTCACATGCCTTTCAGGCCATACGCCTGCGCACTGTTGTGCCCGAGGCGTGCGCAGGTTCGTGCAAAGCGTCGCACGGGGTCGGTCTCACAGCATTTTTTCTTCCCACGAAGATGGATCGTCCAGCGATTCAAGGTGTGTGAACACGACTGCTTCGGGCAGCGCATTTCGGATGTCAGCTTCTATCTTGTCGAGCAACTTGTGGCCCTCATGAACTGTCCAGGCACCGGGCACTAGAACATGGACTGAAACGAACTTTTGTGCGCCTGCTTGACGTGTGCGCAACTCGTGGAATTGCACACCCTGTTGTTCGTAAGTTTGCAGCACGCGCCGCACTGTTGCCTGATCTGGCGCAGATAATACAACGTCCATCAGTCCCGAAACCGACCGTTTAACTATACCGATACCGGTGCGGACTATATTGGCTGCCACAACAAGCGCAATGAGCGGGTCAAGCACAAGCCAGCCTGTCATAGCCACCACCCCAACAGCAAGCACTACGCCTACAGACGTCAAAACATCGGTAAGCAGATGCTTTGCGTTTGCTTCGAGCGTAATCGAATTTTGCTCGCGCCCGACCTTGAGCAGCAACATCGCCACGCCCAGATTGATAAGTGTAGCCACAATCGTGACTGCCAACCCAACGCCGAGCTCCGACAGCGGTTTTGGTGTTACGAGCCGTGAGATTGCTGCTATGCCGATACTGATAGCTGCTACCAAAATCAAGCCACCTTCAAGCCCGCTTGAGAAATACTCGGCTTTACTGTGGCCATAGGCATGGTTTTCATCTGCTGGCCGCGCTGCTATCGTCAACATTGCTAAGGCCATTAGGCCGCCGACAAGGTTCACCACCGATTCAACCGCATCCGAAAGCAGGCCTACCGAACCAGTAATAAGGAATGCAACGGTCTTGAGTGCCATGGTTGCAATGGCGGCGCTGATTGACAGCCATGCGTAGTGCGTGAGTTTGGCACTCTTCATCTCAGATTAAATGGCAAAACAACCCATCACGCAGTTTGGGTTCAAACCAGGTACTTTTAGGTGGCATTGTTAAACCCAAATCTGCAACAGTCATTAATTCGGCAACGCTTGGTGGGAACATCGAAAACGCACATGTAAACCTGCCGGAGTCAACCAGTCGTTCCAATTCTTCTGTTCCACGTATGCCACCTACGAATGCGATCCGTTCGTTTGAACTGCGTTCTGGTATGTCAAATACTGGACCGAGCACATGCCGGTGCAACAGCGTCACATCAAGCCGATCCAATGGATTGGAAGCGTAAGTCAGGTGCGGTTTAAAATTTAATTTGTACCATTGGCCAGCCAGATACATGCACAGCTCGTGTGTCTTTGTCGGAATCGGTGTATTAGCAGGTGCGATGTCGACAGCTGCTGAAAGCTCTTTAAGCAGCTGGTCAGGCGTCATTCCTCTGTTTTCTTTAACAACCCTGTTGTAGGGTAAAATTTTGACCTGGTCGTGTGGAAACAACACTGCGAGCACAAAGCCACTATTACCTTTGGCGCTGCGTTTTTGCCACACTGCAACTGCTGCAGCCATTCGATGATGGCCGTCGGCAATGTACAGGGCGGGTACAGCCTCAAACTCAGCTTGTATGAGGCGTATTGCGGCTTGATCACGAATTCTCCAGGTGGTGTGCCGCACGCCGTCATTGGCAGTGAAATCAATGTCCGGGTTGCGATTTGACTGTTCTGCGACAAGCGCATTCAGCGCGTTGCGTGCTTGGTAAATCAAAAATGCGGGACCAGTTTGTGCCTGCAGTGCTTCGATGTGGCTTGCGCGATCTACAACAACTTCATCGTGGGTAAGCTCATGACGTTTGATGACGCCGTTTACGTAATCGTGGCCACAGACCGTGGCAACAATCCCCGTCTGTGAATGTGCCCCCATTTGCTGTCGGTACAGATAAAACGACGGTTCGGTGTCCTGCCGCAGTGCGCCCGAAGCGAGTAGCTTGGCAAAATTACGTGCCCCTCTCTCATAAACCTCAGGTGCATGCGGGTTCTGCTCTGGGTTGAAGTCGATCTGGGGCTTACTTACGTGAAAGAAGCTCAGCGTGTTGCCACCGGCGAGCGTTCGGGCCTCGTCTGAGCTAACGACGTCGTAGGGTGGTTCACAAATTGCCGCGGCTAAATCCGGGCGTGGTCGCACTGCAGCAAATGGACTGACGATAGCCATTTTCTAAATTCGATCCTACCATGTAACGGTGCAAAAAACACGCAGTTTCAAGTTTTGTTAAACTGGTAATTTCCGAACGACACGCCAAAACTATTGTGCAGTGCGTAATAACGGCCGAGGTGAGCTTGTAAGCGGTTTATTTTTTGTTTTTTGCAGCGGCGCTTTGCAATGTTGCGCGCGTTAATCGAATCCCAGCCTCGGTTAATTCTTTGTCCAATTGCGCTGGCAGGCGCGCGCCAAATATCTTGTAGTATTCGGCCACGGCTTCGACCTCACGTTTCCAACCGTTTATGTCAACGCTCAGCAGTTCGCCAATGTTTTCGCTCGGCAAGTTTAATCCCGTCAAGTCCAGTGCATCTGACGTCGGCAAATAGCCGATTGGTGTTTCGACTGCCTTACCGGTACCATCGACGCGTTCACAGATCCATTTTAGCACACGACTGTTCTCGCCGAAACCTGGCCAGAGCCAATTGCCCTCGGCGCTTTTGCGGAACCAGTTCACAAGGAATATCTTTGGCAACTTTGCTCTGTCAGTGCGGCTTGCGAACGATAACCAGTGCGCAAAATAATCTGCCATGTTGTACCCGCAGAAAGGCAACATTGCAAACGGATCCCGCCGTAACACACCAGCTTGGTGAATGGCGGCTGTTGTGGTCTCGGAGGCCGCAGCGGAAGCGAGAAACACACCGTGTTCCCAACTGAGCGCTTCAACAACAAGCGGAATTGTGGTTGGCCTGCGCCCCCCGAAAATAAAGGCCGATATTGGCACACCGAGTGGGTTTTCCCAGTCCGGATCAATCACCGGGCATTGTGCAGCCGGCGTTGTGAACCGCGCATTTGGATGCGCACCTTTTCTGCCGCAGTCAGGTGTCCATTCTTCGCCCTGCCAATCGATGCCCTTTTCAGGTGGCGGTATGTCCATGTCTTCCCACCACACGTTGCCCTGCGGCGTGAGTACTACATTGGTGAAAATTGTATTTCGCGTCAGTGTCCGCATTGCGTTTGGGTTCGATCTGTACGACGTCCCAGGCACAACTCCAAAAAAGCCCGTTTCCGGGTTCATGGCATAGAATCGGCCGTCCTGCCCGAGTCTGATCCACGCAATGTCGTCTCCGACGCAGGTTAATTTCCAACCTGGGATCGTTGGTTCCATCATGGCGAGGTTTGTCTTGCCACACGCACTAGGAAACGCCCCACAGATGTAAAACTTCTTTCCCTCGGGTGAGGTAAGGCAAATGATCAGCATGTGCTCAGCCAGCCAACCTTCCTTGCGTGCGTAAAGCGAAGCAATGCGCAGGGCTAGGCATTTCTTACCGAGCAGTGCGTTACCGCCGTAGCCCGAGCCATATGACCATATGGCAAGGTCCTCAGGGAAGTGCACGATGTGTTTGCGTTCGATGTCGGGGTCACATGGCCATGGGACATCGGGTTGACCAGGTTTAAGGGGAGCACCAACCGAATGCAGGCATGGGATAAACTCGCCGTCTGAACCGAGTTTTTCTAGTACGGCTTTGCCCATTCGGGTCATGATACGCATGTTGACAACCACATATGGCGAGTCTGTTAGCTCGACACCGATCTTGCACAAGGGCGAGTCCAGTGGGCCCATTGCAAACGGTATTACGTAAAGTGTGCGCCCGGTCATGCTACCATCAAAAAGACCGCGTAACTTGCGTTTCATTTGCTCCGGATCAGCCCAAATATTGGTCGGGCCGGCTTCATCTTTGCTACGTGAACAAATGAAAGTTCGGTTCTCAACACGGGCCACGTCGCTCGGATGCGACCGTGCCAGGTAACAGCCCGGGCGCAACTGTTCGTTTAGGCGCGTAAATGTGCCAGCACGAACCATCAAATCACACAGTGCTTGGTACTCTGCATCCGACCCGTCGCACCAGTGCACTCGCGCGGGCTTGCACAACGCGACGATTTCCTCCACCCAAGCAATCAGTTTACGGTTTGTCGTTGGTGCAGTTGTCATTCAAAGCCCGTTTTTCTTCGTTCCAACATTTCGTCAACGGTTAATCGGGCTGAAACTTTTT
Source organism: uncultured Verrucomicrobiota bacterium (assembly GCA_964555645.1). GTDB lineage: Bacteria > Verrucomicrobiota > Verrucomicrobiia > Limisphaerales > DTLC01 > DTLC01. The sequence continues at coordinate 115,908 of CAZKTA010000005.1, read as the reverse complement.
GTTCGTTCCAACCACGTGCCCACTGGTTGAACGCAGAGCGTAGCCGCCGCAAGCGCTCTGTCAATTCAACTCTTGCCCACGCGACCAGTCTGGTAGCACTACAGAAGTAACCACGTTAAATGACGTAAACCTTGCTGGTGCGTGTCGAATCCCCTATCATTCTGAACTGACACATATGCCATTTCATTTTCAGCGCAAAACGGGATCAGTTTTAGTCGGACTCGACTCGCTGTGTATCTTTTTACTAATTAGTGCCGCGTGTGCAATACAGACTGTCCCGACTCTTTGCGCTCAAACTCCCGCGCCCGAGCTTGTGCTTTGGTATCCCCAAACTGCAAACAACTGGGTTGAAGCACTACCGGTCGGCAACGGGAGGCTCGGCGCGATGGTTTTTGGGGGAGTCGAACGCGAACGAATTCAGCTTAACGAAGATTCGATCTGGGTTGGCGATCCGAGCCGGCAAATTCCCACCGGCGCAGCCGAGGCACTGCCGGAAATCCGGCGATTGCTTTTTGAGGGTAATTATGCACAAGCCGATGCACTGGTGCGCAAGCGGCTTTTGGTCGGACGACGCGGCGATCACACAACGCACCAAACACTGGGCGACCTTTGGATCGAAACCGACCTTACTAATAGGCCAACCCGGTACAGACGGGAGCTCGCTCTAGACACTGCTGTTGCCAGAACAACATTCGAGGTTGAAGGTATTGAATACATTCGCGAAGTGTTTTGCAGTGTACCAGATCAAGTCTTGGTAGTGCGATTCTCAGCAGACAAATCCGCCAAGGTTAATCTTGTCATAACACTTACTCGGACGAACTCGTACGTCCGGCCGCAAGGCAACGACTGCCTACTCATGACCGGCCAGGCCGCACGCGGCAGCTTAACCAACGGCGTTAAATTTGCCGTGGCTTTGAAGGCTGTTGTAGATGGCGGTCAGGTCGGCGCTCAAGGAAACTCAATCCGCGTAAGCAATGCCAACGCCGTCACATTACTGCTGGCAGCCTTTACGGACTACAACATGCGCAATCCGTCTGTTCCGCTTACCCGTGACAACGCAATAGTTGCTGTCAAACATGTTAGTGCAGCGGCAAAACTTGCATATAAAAAACTCCTTAACCGCAGTATTACAGAGCACAAACGACTGTTCAGTCGGGTTAATCTTAGGCTTACCGACAAACCGTTCGCCAACCTACCAACCGACGAGCGGCTCGAGAACGTCAAACGTGGGGCACATGATCCTGACTTAATAGCACTGTATTTCCAATTCGGTCGCTATTTGCTGATCAGCTCGTCGCGTCCCGGTGATCTACCTGCGAACTTACAGGGAATTTGGAACGAGCACCTTGTGGCCCCTTGGGGCGCTGATTACCACCTCAACATAAACTTGCAAATGAACTATTGGCCTGCTGAAGTTTGTAATCTTGCCGAATGTCACATCCCGTTTTTTGATTTCATCGAGTCATATGCGCATCATACAGGCCGGCGCGCCGCGCGCCAGTTTTACGGCATGCGCGGCTTTGTCGCGCACTATACAACTGACGCTTGGCTATACCTGCCGACCGCCGGCGACCCACTATGGGCACTGTGGCAAATGGGTGGTGCATGGTGCACCCGTCATTTCATTGAACATTACTGGTTCGGCGGGGACCGAACTTTCCTTCGAGACCGTGCGTATCCGATTCTGCGCGATGCAGCGCTGTTTTTGTTAGATTGGCTAGTCGAGGACCCTACAACAGGCAAGCTTGTGGCAGGGCCGAGCGCCTCGCCGGAAAACGCGTTTTTCGGTCCGGACGGCAAACGTTATTCAGTCTCCATGGGTACCGCCATGGACCAGGAAATCGTCTGGGACACGTTCAACAATTTCCTGGCTGCAGCAAAAGAACTCGGCATTAGCAACGAGCTAACCGGCAATGTAGAAGCTGCACTGAGTAAGCTCGCCTGGCCTAAGATCGGCTCTGATGGACGGCTGCTCGAATGGGCACACGAATTCGGTGAACCCGAGCCTGGGCACAGACATATCTCGCATCTTTATGGGCTGCACCCAGGCTACCAGTTCACCTTCGACAAAACGCCCCAATACATTGCTGCAGCGCGCAAATCACTCGAACACCGACTTGCACATGGGGGCGGCCACACGGGCTGGAGCCGAGCATGGATAATCAACTTTTGGGCCCGGCTGCGCGACGCCGAAAAAGCATACGAAAATGTGCAGCTTTTGCTGCAAAAATCTACGCTACCAAACCTGTTCGATACGCATCCGCCTTTTCAGATTGACGGCAATTTTGGTGGCACCGCCGGTATCGCTGAGATGTTGCTTCAAAGTCACGAGGGCCAGATAACATTGCTGCCTGCACTGCCACAGGCATGGCGTACTGGTTGTTTTGAGGGGCTGCGCGCGCGCGGCGGCTTTGAGCTAAGCGCGTGGTGGCGTGATGGTAAGCTAGAACGTGTGCGCGTTAAATCGCTTTTGGGTAAGCCATGCCGCCTCAGATACGGTTCTACACTTAAGGAATTTAAAACTGCACCTGGCAAGATCTACACGCTTCGTGGCCCTGGACTTGAATGGTAATCCAAACCAAAAGGTACCGTTGACTTGGGTATTGTAACGCGGCCCAAACCGTCAGTAGCTTGCCATCCCAAGTAGTGCATCGCAAGTTGAATGAACCATGAGTGTATTGATTGTTGGCTCCACTGCGCTTGATTCGATCAAAACGCCCGTGGCCGAAGGACACCGGCTTTTGGGTGGGTCAGCAAGCTATGCTGCAGTTGCGGCGAGTTTGTTTGCGCCCGTCAAGCTTGTGGGTGTGGTCGGGACCGATTTTCCCAAGAACTACATCCTCTTATTCAAACGCCGTGCAATTGATCTGAGTGCACTTGAGGTTCGGCCCGGGAAAACGTTCCATTGGCAAGGCGAATATGAGCCTGACATGAATCGGCGTCGAACACTTAAAACCGAGCTAGGCGTTTTCGAAACGTTTAAGCCGGACCTCCCCGAATCGCACCGGACAGCCAAGTTTGTACTACTGGCCAACATTGCACCAGCACTGCAACTGCACGTGCTTGAACAAATGCGTAAGCCGCGATTTGTCGCTGCCGATACAATGGATTTGTGGCTTAACACAGCGCTGAATGACCTGCTGAAATTGCTCAGGCATGTTGACGCGTTGATCCTCAACGATTCTGAGGCCCGGCACTTGGCACGCGAGATTAACCTGCTGAAGGCCGCAACCAAAATCACCGGGCTCGGCCCTAAATACGTCATCATCAAAAAAGGCGAACACGGAGCAATACTGTGGGACGGTAAACGGCCGTTTGTAGCGCCTGCGTATCCTCTCAGGAATGTCGTGGACCCGACAGGCGCAGGCGACACGTTTGCTGGGGCGCTCATCGGCTATCTTGCGCGCGCGCGCACGTGTCTGCCAGCCGCGATCCGACGCGGCATGATTTATGGCAGTGTAGTTGCCTCGTTTTGCTGCGAAGGTTTGGGTCTGGAGCGTACAGCGGTGCTTACACGTCAGCAAATCGAGCGCAGGTTTAAAGAACTCAAACAACTGGCCAATTTTTGAAGCTTTGACGCTGAACCAGCGCAATCAACCAGCTCACCGCAGCACAACTGGCACGTTACCCATTTTTTGGGCTATGCTGCCAAAATGACCACGTAATCCTTTTTGCCTTTACGCAACAACAGGTATTTGCCGAACAAAAGGTCGTTTGTGGTCAGTTCGCGTTGCCAACCGGCCTGCCGGATGTTGTTAACGTAAATGCCACCGCCATCAATGTCTTTACGAGCTTGGCTTTTGCTAGGACACAGCCCAGATTCAACAAGCAGCTCGACTAGTTGTATCCCCTGCCCGTCGAAACGAGTTCGCGGCACCTGTATAGTCGGCACTTCGCCCACAACTTCTTGAAACGCGCTTTCGGTAATGCCCTCCAGCGAACCGCCAAACAAAATCTGGCTTGCACGAACAGCGTCGTCGGTGGCACTTTTGCCGTGTATAAGTTCAGTCACAGCTCGTGCAAGAGCACGATGCGCTTCACGCGCACCCGGGTTTTGGTTGTGCTTATGTTCCAGCGCAGCTATCTGGTCCTTGTCTAGGAACGTGAAGTACTTGAGGTATCGGATTACATCCCGGTCGTCGGTGTTGATCCAGAACTGGTAAAACCGATACACACTTGTTTTGGCTGGGTCAAGCCAGACCGCGCCGGCGGCTGTCTTGCCGAACTTTGTTCCGTCGGCGTTTGTGATCAGTGGTAATGTCAACCCGTACACTGTACGTCCAAGTTTTTTCCGGCACAGGTCAATACCAGCAGTAATATTTCCCCATTGATCGCTGCCGCCTATTTGAAGCTCGCAATTGTGGTCGCGGCACAACACATAAAAATCGTACGCTTGCAACAACATGTAGCTGAACTCGGTATAACTTATCCCCGTGCCGCGTTCTTCCATCCGTATACGGACGCTTTCCTTGGCAAGCATCTGGTTAATCGAGAAGTGTTTGCCCACGTCACGCAGGAAATCTAGGTAACCAATTGTGCCGATCCAATCTGCGTTATCCAGGAGTTTTGCCGGGTTAGTCCGCGAATCGAAATCAAGTAGACGCAGTAACTGCAGTTTGATCTTTTCCAGGTTCGTCGCAAGTGTTTCTTTGGACAACAACTGGCGTTCTTCGGTCTTGCCACTTGGATCGCCGATTGCGCCTGTTGCACCTCCGGCAAGTGCAATTGGTTGATGCCCAGCTAGTTGAAATCGGCGCAACGCAAGCAGCGGCACAAGATTGCCCACATGCAAACTGTCTGCGCTCGGGTCGAACCCGCAGTACACAACAATCGGCCCGGCTGCAAACCGCCCAACCAGCGCGTCGCGGTCGGTGCAATCTGCTAGTAACCCGCGCCACTCAAACTCGTCAAACACGTTCATGCGCCGGCAAAGCTACATTGCAAACCCACGTTTGCCAATAGCAGCCTGAGCAGCTCAAATGTCGTATCCACCCCGTCATGACCTGTTGTGGGCATTGTCCCGTCAAAGTGCAATTGCGGCGCTTGCGAAACTGTAAGTTGCATTCAAAGCTTTTGCTGCTATGTCACGCCGGTAAAATGCGCCTTCGAACCGTATGCGTTCGACTGCTGCATAAGCAATTTCCCGGGCTGCACTGAGGTCTTTCCCAACTGCGGTCACGCCGAGCACTCGACCGCCGTTTGTCACGATTGATTCACCTGCCCTGGCCGTGCCAGCATGAAACACTTTTACGTTTTGTATCTTGGCAACATCGCTTAAGCCAGCGATCGGTTTACCCTTCTCGTATTTGCCCGGGTAACCCGCACTCGCCATTATTACGCATACTGCAGCTTGCGAACTCCACTTAAGTTGAACGCGGTCCAATGCACCGCTGACACTTGCATCAAGTAACTCAAGCAGGTCGTTTTCGAGTCGCGGCAGGTAAACCTGTGTTTCCGGATCGCCAAACCGCACATTGAACTCGAGCACTTTCGGCCCTGAACACGTCAGCATGATTCCAGGATAAAGTATGCCGCAAAAATGTATCCCTTCATCTGCACAGCCGCGTAACCACGGGACTAGTATCGCTTGTTCAGCCGCAGCCAGGGCAGTGTCTGACATGAACGGCGTAGGCGAATATGTGCCCATACCGCCTGTGTTCGGGCCTTGGTCATCGTCAAAGGCGCGTTTGTGGTCCTGTGACGTTGGAAACAGTTTAGCTGTTTTGCCATCACAAAGCGCATGCAACGAGATTTCAATCCCCTCGAGCAATTCTTGTATGACTATCCGCGCGCTTGCCTGACCAAACTCTCTCTGAACAAGCATCCGCTGTATCGCTTCATCTGCCTCGGCCATGTTCCGGCATACAATCACACCTTTACCAAGTGCCAGGCCGTCGGCTTTGACAGCACACCGGCCGCCCAGCTGTGCAGCGAATCGCGAGGCCGGTCCAGGTTCGCTGAACACAGCAGCGCGCGCAGTTGGGATACCGTATTTGTCCATGAATTGCTGGGAAAAAACCTTCGACGCTTCGAATTGCGCGGCTTTTGTTGTCGGCCCCCAAATCCGCAGCCCGTGCTGCTTGAACAGGTCAACCACACCAAGTGCAAGCGGGTTGTCCGGGCCAACAATCGTTAGGTCAGGCCGATGTTCAAGCGCAAATGCAAGCAGTGCAGCCAAATCTTCAGCGCCAATACTAACGCATTCCACTTGCGCACCGTTTTTTGCAAGTCGTTCCGTTGCAATACCGGCATTACCTGGCGCACACCACATTTGCGTCACATGTGGCGATTGCGCCAGTTTCCACACAAGCGCATGCTCACGCCCGCCGGAACCAATTACAAGTAGTTTCATGTTTTTCACAAAGCATACAAAACCTGGCTTTCCTAAAAAAGTCTCCGTATTTTGCTTCAGCCCGCGGCAATACTCCCAAAACACACAAATGCGTCTGACAGTTCACACTCATAAAAGGCCGCGGCAAGTCTTCTAATTTTGATCATCCCAACTTGACCCACACGGTGGCTCAGATGAAATTAAGCGCTGTACTGTACGCGGCGCGCAACCGGAATAGCCGGTTGTGCACTGGACGGGTTATAGCGTTTGAATTGTGGCTGAACCAAACCGTGATGAATATGGACAACTCGGCAAAAGCGTTCTTGGAAAAATTCAAATCGGACATTCAAAAGCTCCGCCAAACCGCCCCGGATACACTCAAAGGTTTCGGCACATTGTTTAGCGCCGTCATGAAAGACGGCGCGTTAACAACAAAACAAAAGGAACTTGTTGCGCTCGGCATAGCGGTGGCACAGCGTTGTTCACCGTGCATTATCTTGCATGTGCAGAAATGTCTCGAAGCAGGCAATTCACCCGCTGAAATCATCGAGGCAGCTAGTGTGGCCGTCATGATGCAGGGTGGCCCAGCTTACACGCATTTGCCGGTTGTACTCGACGCGATAGAGGCATTAACACAAAAATCGTAAGCAATTAACCGCGCGGTGGCGGTCTAAACTATACCCGGCAAAACTACTAAGAAAACTGCTCTATGAACGCGCTAGCGCACATTGAAGGCACGGCACACGCGTGTGGTTTGCTCTTGGCAGCATACTGCGTGTTAGCCTTTGGCGCAGCTTTGTTTGGTGGTGCGTTGCCGGAGTTAATGAAGCTGACGCACACTCGGCTTCAGACAGCCGTCAGTTTTGTTGCCGGGTTCATGCTCGGATTATCGCTGCTGGGCATGCTACCGCATGCCGCTGACCAGCTCGGATCACTCAATGCAAGTGCCATATTGTTGATCGCTGGGTTCCTGGCCATGTTCGTGCTACAGCGGTTCCTGCCGTTTCATCATCATGACGTAGCCGAAGGCAGCCCAATTGAACCGTGTGGTCATCCACATTCATTGGCCGAACGGTCCGCTCACCACTTAAGCTGGATGGGTGTCGCGCTTGGCTTGTCATTTCACTCGGTTTTCGACGGACTCGCCATGGCTGCTGCGGTTGTTAGCGAAAAACATACTCACCAAAGCTTGCTCGGGCTGGGCACTGCACTGGCGGTTATATTGCACAAACCGTTTAGTGCGCTTGCGATCATAACACTCATGAAAGCTAGCGGCAGTACTTCGGCATGGCGCCGGTGGGTGAACGTTGGTTTTGCGCTTGTTACGCCTTTGGCTGCGGTGGTGCTTTATTTGGGGTTCCAATTGGGCGGTGTTATTGACGCGGAGACACACCCACGTTGGGCAGCGTACGCGCTTGCGTTCTGTGCGGGCACATTCCTGCACATAGCCACTGCTGACCTATTACCGGAATTGCAGTTTCACAAACATGACCGGTTTAAGCTGACAATCGCATTGCTGATGGGTTTGCTCATAGCAATCGTGCTAACCGTGTTCGCCCACACGCCTCATTCCCATGGCACCGAAATAATTGACTGTGGCGCTACGCATGACCCGGTCGTAGTTCACCATTAAGTATGTAGAAAGATCCATGGCCGCAGCATTACTCGCTCGCATTCAGTTCGGTTTAACGGCGGCGTTTCACTATATTTTCCCGTCGCTGACAATTGGGCTTGCGGTGTTGTTGGTGTTTTTCGAGTGGCGTTGGCTCAAAACAAACAACCAAGTCTATAACCAACTGGCGCGGTTTTGGACGAAAATTTTTGCGTTTGCATTTGCTTTTGGTGTTGCAAGTGGCGTTGTCCTGGAATTTCAGTTCGGCACAAATTGGTCGGCTTACGCACGTTTCGTAGGGGATGTATTCGGCAGTCCGCTTGCTGCAGAGGCGATTTTTGCCTTTTTCCTTGAGTCGTGTTTTTTGGGCATCGTTGTGTTTGGTTGGGAAAGGGTCAGCCGACGCATGCATTTCTTTTCCACATGCATGGTTTGTCTGGGAGCACATCTGAGCGCGCTTTGGATCATCGTTGCAAATTCATGGATGCACACCCCTAAAGGATTCAAAATCGTCCAAGGCCCAACAGGTCCACGGGCTGAGATAACAGACTTTTGGGAGATGGTGTTCAACCCGTCCACGATTGACCGTTTGACTCACGTGTTGAGCGGGTGTTGGCAGGCAGGCGCGTTTCTTGTGGTCAGCGTGTGCGCCTACTACATGCTGAGAAACAAACATATCGAGTTTGCTAGGGCGGGGATGAAACCGGCACTCTGGTTTGGCTTTGTTGCGGCGCTGCTTTCGCTTGTGACCGGGCACCAAAGTGCAGTTGGCGTTGCAAAGCATCAACCCGCCAAAATGGCCGCATTCGAGGGGTTGTACGAAACAAAAGCGCACGCGCCACTGGCACTTATCGGCTGGATAAACGAAGAACAACAACGTGCGTATGTATTGGGCATACCTGGACTGTTGAGCGTCTTTGTGCACGGCGATGCTTCTAAACCTGTAATTGGCCTGAACGAATTTAAGCCCGAAGACCGTCCGCCGGTGAACCTAACTTTTCAATTTTACCACATCATGATTGCGATTGGGCTGGGTATGATCGTTTTAAGTTTTTTGGGCGTGTTAAATTTGCCGCGCCAACGACTCGCTCGAAAAACCTGGCTGCTGCGAGTGCTGATGTATTCAGTGCTCGGACCGCAAATAGCAAACCAAGCAGGTTGGTTTGCTGCTGAGGTCGGGCGTCAGCCCTGGGTCGTTTACGGGTTGCTTCGCACCTCGGACGGCATTTCACCCACTGTAACAGCAAACGCAGTGCTAGCCTCTTTGCTCTTGTTTGCTTTGCTCTACACGTGTCTTTTTGTTCTGTTCGTGTGGATTTTGCTGACCAAAATCCGGCATGGACCCGAAATGCAACCGCAAACAACAAACGCGCACGCGTAACGTTTTAATGGCAAGTGAAAAGTCAAATATCGGCGTTGTACCTCGTCACAATCCAACAACCATAACGCCAAGTAATCCAATGTTTTAACTATTCAACAGTCCAACGGGTTAACGTCCCATGTCATTCGCCTGGCTTGACTTAAATACGACTTGGTTTGTGCTGTTAGCCGTACTGTTCACCGGATACGCTGTACTCGACGGGTTCGACCTTGGCATAGGCGCCATCCACCTGTTCGTTAAGGGCAACAAAGATAGACAGACTTTACTGCGTGCCATTGGCCCTGTCTGGGACGGAAACGAGGTCTGGCTTATAACTGGTGGGGGAGCGTTGTTTGCCGCGTTCCCGATCGCTTATGCGACCGTGTTTTCGGGCTTTTACGTGGCAATGATTTTGTTGCTGCTTGCCCTTATCTTGCGCGCTGTTTCTATCGAGCTCAGGAACATGCGCACCAGTGACTGGTGGCGTCGGTACTGGGACTTTCAGTTCAGTTTCGGAAGTATGCTTGCTGCTCTGTTACTGGGGATTGCCATGGGGAACATCATCTGGGGCATCCCATTGGACGAAAAGCACGAGTTCAAAGGTACACTCGGCACATTACTGCATCCATATGCATTGCTAGTCGGGTTAACAACGCTACTGCTGTTCACTGTGCATGGCGCGGCGTACGGCATGCTTAAAACTGAAGGAGTGCTCAAGGACACATTGCGTAAGCTCGGTTTACGCGCTGGTATTGGTGGGACGCTTTGCCTCACGACAGCAATAATTGTTTGCATTTTAGCTATTCCGCACGTTACAGCGCGTGTACGCGCAGGGCCGTTGGTGTTGATTTTGCCTGTACTGACGTTGCTATGCATGGTAGTTGCGCTACACAAACTAGCCCGGGACGCTGCAAGATGCGCATTTCGCGCCACATGCACGGCAATCGTGATGGTCATGGCCCAAGCAGCCTTGGGCTTATATCCAAGTCTCGTAGTTAGCAGGCCTGAGCCGGCAAACAGCCTCACGATTTACAATGCGGCTTCATCGCAACGCACATTGGGCATCATGCTGATAGTAGCACTGCTTGGCATGCCACTGGTACTGTTCTATACAGCCATTGTATACCGTACTTTCAAGGGCAAGGTAAACCTTGGCGAGCCGGGGTACTGACCCAAAAATACAAGCCGAGCTTGCCGGTTGACACTCGCATTTATTTGCCCTGGGTAAGCACCGAAATTTGCTGGCGGATTGCGTTTACGAGTACGTCAGGGTCGGTCTGGTCCAACCGACGCAGTACACTCTCCCAGCGATAGGCGAAACTACCCTCCACATTGTAAGGCCGATGCTTAAACAGCGTGTCAAAAGCGCGCCTGCGTTTCCGATAATCACCTTGAATACGACAGAACGATTCCTTGAACGCATCGAGGTATGTCTCGGCAAAGTCAGGTGGGTTTTGCACAAACTGAACGCGCGAGTTGACCGGCCGTGCGTATTCAGCAGCAAAGTCATGCAACGGCCGTTGGTATTCGTCAAATGCACCGCTATGGTCGCATACGACAAGCTCTACTGGCAGACCGTCTGGTCCTTCGATGATTACTTCGTCACCGTCATCGAACAACACGAGTTGTCCCTTGCCGTAGGCGCGTCCGACGATGATGTTTGTGGCGGCTGCCCTACCCAGTAAACGCGCAAATCGTTCCGCGTAAGCTGGGTTCGAAAATTTCGACTTCGACAATTTGTCTGTTGCGATTCCGTAGACGTAATCGCGCTCGAAATAAGTTGCCCATATCAACTGGCCTCGGAACGCTGCATTCGACCCGTTATAAACTTCACTTAGCCTGTGCATGTTGACATGGCGCGGCAGGTTCATGCCCAATTGTCTACAGCCAAGCCGCCTATCGAGAATGTATTCGGTGTACTCTTCACTTTCGATAATTGCCTGGAGCATAGTTTTGCCTTCATCGAGGCGTTCGCGGATACCCCACTTTTGCATTCGAATGAATCGCACAATCGGATTTTGGGTCCCACGCAATTTTAACTCAGCTATGTACACACCGCGGCGTCCTTCCTTAAGTGGACGTGATGAAAGCGGTTTGCCAATGCGGGCGACGTTGACGTACTCGACGTCGCCATACTGGCGAATGAAGTTGAAGATAAATCCTTTCGCGCACGGATCGCACAGCAAGGCCAGCTCATGGTCGTTCGGGTTTTGTTCCGCTTCGTCAAACACGGGGTCAAAAATAAACTCGCCTTCTTCAAACCTGCCGCCAGGTAACCACTGGATTTGCAGGTAAAATTCCGGGCTTAACCCACGCAAAAGTTCCTCAGCAAGCGTTTCGTCTTTGCGACTCACAATTGTTGCGAACATCCGAGTGCACCACGCTTCAGAATCTAAATCGTCGCGTTGCAGGTCAATCGGTACAGCGTCGCGGAACCGCGATTTGAGATCGTTTAACTTTGCCCGTGCCTCCGCATTGCCCATGCCGGATTTAAATCTGATCTCTGCAAAGTCGCGTGCACCAAATCGCAGAGGGTCGGCGCCGAAAAAGTCAACTTCAGGATTTCCCAGCCTGTTGCGCCTACGGGAAAACTCGGCAATTTCTTCAAGCTGACGCACAAGCTGTTCCGGCTCGAGCTGGTCAAGCTTGGCAAACTCCGTGTAGGTAAGGTACTTAGTGCCTGTGAGCCTGTTCTGATAGTAGATAGGTAGCTCGCGTATAGCCACCTTCGAGTCAACTATCATCTTGCGCATTTCGTCGCGTGATTGCGGCAGGGCGGCAATGCGCCAGCATTCACCGCGTGCCTTAATAGCGCGCTGGACCTTGTCATTCAGCACGAACAAAAACTTGATCCGACGCTTTGAGACCAACTCCTGGAGTAATTCGTCCGCTGCAAGCGCCGGTTCCATCCGGTCGGGGTCCGGCCGGATCAAGATCGCATCAGGCTCAATCAACAAGTCAACCGAATCTGCACATTCGGCTTCTTCTTCCGCAAAGGTCAGTTGTGGTAAACCAGCAGCCATCCTTTTACGATTCAAGTGCGTGATAAACTCGGTTCGTTGCCATGCATGTATTCCTGGTGTTGTGATAAGCGTTTTATGTTTCGGAAAAATTGTAGCTACGCGTGTCTTTAACTGGCCATACGCGTCACGCTCAAACGGCAGTGGACCTATGATTTCGAGTGCCATACAACGACCTCAACAAATTTGTACCTTGCCCGAACCACGTTCAACCGTGCCGATGAACCAAGCCTTCTGTTTCTTAGCCCGTATGGAACGCAGCACCGCATCAGCGGCACCAGGCTCAACAATCGCAACCATCCCAACGCCCATGTTAAACACGTGATACATCTCAGTTTCATTTACACGCCCATGGTCGGCTATTAATTTGAAAACGAGCGGTATTTCCCAACTACCTTTGTTTATCACTACATCACAATTGCGTGGCAAGACACGTGGTATGTTGTCGTAAAAACCACCACCGGTAATATGGGCAAAGGCCCTGATAGCTTGCGATCTGTGATTTGCGATTCGCGATTTGTTGAACTTCTTCAATAGGTCAAGGATAACGGTACCGTAGCTCTTGTGCACCTTGAGTAGCTCTTCGCCAATTGTACAGCCCAATTCAGGCACATAGCTGTGTGGTTTGAGGCCGAGCTTGTCAAAAAACACCTTCCGGGCAAGCGAGTACCCGTTTGTGTGCAGTCCACTCGAGGCAAGACCAACAACAGCGTCCCCAGGCCGAATTGACCTTCGGCCGTCTAACATCGCTGATCTTTCTACCACGCCGACAATTGTGCCGCACAGGTCGTACTCGCCCGGTTTATAAAAGCCAGGCATTTGAGCAGTTTCGCCCCCGATCAAGGCGCAGTTGTTTTGCGAGCATGCACGTGCCAGACCGCGAATTACATCATGAAACACCCGTGGCTCAAGCTTGCCAGTGCCAATGTAATCGAGGAAAAAAAGCGGCTCAGCACCGAGCACGGCAATGTCGTTCACGCAGTGATTGACAAGGTCCTGACCGACGGTGTCGTGTTTGTCCATGGCAAATGCGATCTTTAGTTTTGTGCCAACCCCGTCAACACTCGATACCAGCACAGGTTGGCGGTAACGCTTGACGTTCAGGGCAAACAAACCGCCAAACCCGCCTATGCCACCGATCATTTCACATCGGTGCGTCTGGCTGATTAGCTTGGGCAAACCCGACTTGAGCCGGTTTGCCAAGGCGATGTCAACACCTGCAGCTTTGTACGTTTCCTTTTTCATTTCCAAGCACAACAACGTGCACGTCTGTTGGCCTTATCGCCAGCCAAAAACGCGCTTGCCCACGTCAGATAAAAGGCGTAAATACGGTCATGAACGGCGTTATGCGCGGGCGCACGATACTGATTTTGTCGGTACTATTGAACATTGCGCTGTGCATTGCATTTTTGCTGTACCACAAGCGCGCGACCCAGAAACTTGCCGTTGCACTTCACACGCAGACGATCATCACAAACCAAATCAAGACAAACGTTGTCGTTAGACGGCAGTTTTTTTCTTGGCGCGAAATCGAGTCGTCGGATTATCCAACCTACATCGCAAACTTACGTGAGATTGGCTGTCCAGAGTCAACAATCCGGGACATCATTGTTGCCGATGTCAACCACCTGTTTGCCCTTCGGCGTGCAACTGAGGTGACCACACCAGCGCAAGAATGGTGGCGGACTGAACCCGACCCCGAAACGGTACGCGCTGCCGAAGAAAAACTTCGCGCGCTTGAAGAAGAACGCCGCGCATTGTTGACAAGGCTTTTAGGACCGGATTGGGAAACTACAGAACTTGCCCTGCCCCCAATACCGCAACAAGCGCGTGCCCCAGTTACTCTCGACGGCCCTGTGCTTGGTGTGATACCAACCGAGGTAAAACAAGCCGTAATGTCCATCGCAAATCGCGCGCAGGAACGCATCCACGCATATATCGAAGCACAACGTAAAGCCGGCCGCGAACCGGACCAGTTCGAGCTTGCGCGACTCCGCCAGCAAACGCGCAATGAACTTGCTGAGGTTTTGTCTCCTCAACAACTCGAAGAATTCTTACTCAGATACTCTGACACAGCACAGCGGTTGCGCCAGCAACTTGCCGAGCTGAGATTTTTCAACCCCACAGCAGATGAATTTCGTGCAATGTTTCACGCTTGGGACAACGTCGAGCAACGGATTATTCGCGATTACACCGCAGACACATTAGAAGCAGCCCAAGCACGGCGCGCGCTCGAAGCACAACGTGAAAACGCAATTCGCAACGCACTTGGCCCGCAACGGTATGAGGAGTACCGCAAACTGCAGGACCCAGCGTATCGAGAGGCTGTAGCTGCCGCAATCAAGGCAGGTGTGCCAACTGCTGCGCAAGCACTTTATGAAATCGGCCAAGCCACAGCAGCCGAGCTAGAACGAATCAGGCAAGACCAGACCCTGACAGACGCGCAAAAAGCAATTGAGATCAAAAAGGTCGAGCTTGAGCAACTTAAGGCAACAACGCTTGCCATCGGCCAGCCCGTAATCGAGGAGCCGCCCCCCATGCCACCTGTTTTGGTCCAACACAGGATGGAGCCATTGGACACGCTCCAAAGTGTAGCTGCCAGATTCCGTGTCTCAGTAAACGATATCTTGTCCGTAAATCCAGGCATTGATCTGAGCCAGTTGAAACCCGGTGACATGATTTATGTGCCACTACGGGGCGGCACAAGATGAAAAGTTGCGGACTTACACGAACCGACACCGATACCAACGCTAAACAAACCGCCAATGATTGAACCCAAATCGATACTGTCATGAGCGAGACACCCGAGTTTGAGAAATGTGCAAGCTTCATTACCTGTCAGATGCAACTAACCAGTCGGACGGGCCTGAGAACTGAAGCGTCACCGCGCCGGGTCGTTACAATCTCGCGTCAAACAGGCTGTGGCGCCCATGCAATTGCGACACAACTTGCTGAATACATTCGTGCAAATGACGCACTGCCTCAATGCGACTGGGCTGTATTCGACCGCAACCTGGTGCAAAAAGTCCTCGAAGACCATCAATTGCCCAGCGTACTAGAAAAATACATGACGGAGGATAAACGGTCTGAAATTGCCGAGATCATGGACGAGCTGTTCGGCCTGCACCCGTCTTCGTGGACGCTCGTTCACAAAACAGTGGAAACAATCCTGCGCTTAGCCGAGCTGGGTAATGTGATCATTATTGGTCGAGGGGCGAACATTGTCACCTCTAGTTTCAAGCACGCACTTCATGTTCGGCTTGTCGGGTCACTTGAAAAACGCGTCGAGCGTGTATGCAAACTGATGCGCATGGAATACAAACAGGCGGTTGATTTTGTCCAGCGCGAAGACCTCGGCAGGAAACGCTATCTGAAAACATACTTCAACGCCGACATAGACGATCCGTTGCTGTACCACATGATCATCAACACTGATCTTGTGCCGTTTGAGATTGCGGTACGCATGATCGGGGACGCAGTACTCCTTTTGAGCAATACACACGCGCGCCTTGCACAAGTGAAGCCGCCTTCACAGTAGAAGGTTTCACAATGCGGCTCTGATTCAAACCTGGCCAGGTTCTACGGCAATTGTATGCACAGTGTACCCGCGTAAAAAGTATCGGCTGCCGCAAGAAAACAGGCCTAAGTATCCAGGCCTGAAGTTTGGCCTGTGCATACTCATGAGTGCACTTGGCATCGCGTGCCTGTGCGTGTTGTACCGGCAAACAGTGCCGCAGAAGAAAACCCCAAAAACCGCCCCTGAGTTACCGATCGCAACGCAACAAATGCCAGCGCCCCAAACACAGCATTCAACCGGTTTACAGGCCGGTGCGTCCCAATCTGTTTTTACCCAACCAATCACATTGCAATCCAGCTCAACCGCGCTCCACCCTGCAATTAAGTTGCCATCAGTCGTTCCACCAGAACAATTTCCCCGACCAGTACGCACTGTGTTAGAAGCACAAGTTGCACTCGTACGACTCGGAATTTCGCCGGGTCTAATTGACGGGATGTTCGGGCCGCAGACTGCTGCTGCACTTGCCGTTTATCAGCGAAATCGTAATCTGCCTGTCACCGGGCGGCTTGACCAGCCCACCCGGACCACCCTGGTGCTTGCCAAACCGGCGCTCACAAACTATGTGGTGTCAAGCAACGACCTGGCCCGGCTCCAACCGGTCAGCACAACTTGGCTGGGCAAATCCCGACAAAGCGCACTCGAATACGAATCTATTCTGGAGCTTGTTGCTGAGAAAACGTTTTCACACCCGAACATAGTGCGTAGGTTAAACCCGCAAATTGACTGGGCAAATGTGGCGCAAGACACAGTGCTGACTGTGCCAAACGTATCGCACCCGACCAACTCAGGTAAGGCGGCTTTCATCCGAATTTCGCTCTCGGCAAAGGCGTTACAAGCATTTGACGGGGCAACTAATCTTGTTGTGCATTTCCCATGCAGCATTGCGCGGCATGCTCAAAAACGGCCTGTTGGCGAACTGCACGTGACCAGTATTGTGCCCAATCCGAATTACACGTTTGACCCGGCAAACTTCCCTGAATCTGCCGAGGCAAAGCAACTGTCCCAAAAACTCATCCTACCACCGGGCCCTAACAATCCTGTGGGTGTGGCGTGGATTGGTCTAGACAAACCCGGCTACGGTATTCACGGAACACCTGCGCCTGAGCGTGTCGGCCAAAGCGAATCACACGGCTGTTTCAGACTGGCAAACTGGAATGCCGAATACCTATTGAAGCTTGTCTGGATTGGCATGCCCGTGTACGTCGAGCCGTGACCATGACTGACAGGCGCCTACCAACCTAAGCACATAGCCCGCCGAATTCTCCAGTTGCAAAAAGCCTGTCTCAAACACAGCATTTGACCATGCCACGGACCGCAACCCAAAGCAACCGTACAGAACCGACCGCACGCCAACGGTTCTGGCGCGCCTGCCGATGTTTGCCTGTTGACAGACCACCAGTGTGGCTGATGCGCCAGGCCGGACGTGCGCTGCCCGAATACCGCCAACTACGCGAAAAATACAACTTTCATCAACTCGCACGTACACCCGAGCTGGCTGCAGAAGTAACACTCCAGCCGATCCGCAGGTTCGGTTTAGATGCAGCAATACTGTTCAGCGACATTTTGGTTGTCCCCGAAGCATTGGGACAAGCCTATAACCTCCGCAATGAAGGGGGTATTGATATGGCGTTTGCAATACAGACAAAAACAGATGTCGAACGGCTTGACGTCGGGGCCATTCAGGAAAAACTCGGTTACGTCGCACACACACTACGCATTCTCAGAACTGAGCTTGGCGATAGAACCGCCCTGATCGGTTTTGCAGGGTCGCCATGGACACTTGCTACGTACATGGTCGAAGGCCGTAGCACGCAACACTTCACTCGTGCAATTGCACTTTACAGGGAAGACCCTAAAACATATTTCGCACTCGCGGAAAAACTCACTGCGGCGGTTACTGAATACCTCCAAATGCAAATCCAGTGCGGCATAGACGCGTTGCAGATTTTCGATACGAACGGAGTCCTTGTGCCCCCTGGCCAATACCGCGACGCGTCCGGCCGTTGGATACAACAAATCATCTCCGGGCTAACCCACGGTGCTACTGACGTCATATCGCCAAGTACCGTCTTCGCATCTGACCAGCCCGAAGCACGTCCTCATGATGCTGTGCCGGTGATCGTTTTCTCGCGAGGTACAAGCCACCTTTGGCAACAGTTAATCGCCACAGGCGCGAATATCGTCAGCATTGACCCAGAATTTCCACTGGAGAAAGCCCGTGAGGTTTTGCCCCGAACAATTGCGATCCAAGGAAATCTAAAACCTGAATTGCTCAGCAACGCAACGCCTGAGGCGGTCAGCACAGAAACACGCCGGTTACTGACAATAATGCAGAGCCGCAACGGCTACATTTTCAACCTCGGTCATGGTGTGCCCCCGGACGCAAAGCTCGAAAACATAGCGGCACTCGTGGAGACGGTTCAACAGTTTAACTGTCAAATGGGCCAACGTGCCAACGAGCAAGTGCCTTAACTATGAGCAAAATTGACGTTAACCTTGACCTTGTCCGAAAATACAACGTGCCCGGACCCCGGTACACGTCGTTTCCACCTGCAACCAAGTTTACCGAAACAACCGGTTGGGCCCAGCTCGAACCGTTGATCAAAGCAAACAACGTAACCGCACGTGAACTGTCACTTTACTTTCATATACCGTTTTGCCCGACATTGTGCTGGTTTTGTGGTTGTACAAATGTTGTCACGCTCGACCACTCAAAGAGCACTGAATACATCAGCTACATCGAGCGCGAGATCGGCTTAATCAAGCCACTCCTTAATCCGGCCCGGCAGGTGGTACAATTGCATTGGGGCGGCGGGTCGCCATCGTTTCTTAACCCAACCGAGATCAGGCGGCTAGGTGCCGTCATCCACAAAAACTTTGTCCTTGCTGAGGATGTCGAGGCTGGTGTGGAAGTTGATCCACGTGATCTGACGCGCGAGCACGTTGTTGCATTTCGCGAAATTGGGTTCAGCCGCATTTCAATGGGTGTACAGGATTTCGATCCTCTGGTGCAGAAAGCTGTGCATCGAATTCAGCCGCGCCAAATCACCGAGCGCGCACTGGCATGGGCACGTGAGCTGGGCTTTAGCTCCATCAATTTCGACCTAATCTACGGGTTACCCCACCAAACACTTGGTTCATTTGATAAAACGCTCGACATAGTTTTAGAACTGCAACCGGACCGGCTTGCCGTGTTCAGTTACGCGCACGTGCCGTGGCTTAAGCCAGCACAAAAAATTCTTGAGCGACAAAAAAATTTGCCGGCCCCAGAGGTAAAATTGCAACTGCTCAAACTTGCCGTCGAAAAACTCACTGCAGACAACCGGTACGTGTACATCGGCATGGACCATTTCGCGCGCCCGGCCGATGAACTTGCCGTTGCCCAACAACAAAAAAAGCTTCAGCGCAATTTCCAGGGATACAGTACACGTGCCGGCGCTGACATATACGCATTCGGCGTGTCCAGCATATCGCAAATCCCGGATGCTTACTGGCAAAACCACAAAGCGTTCGACCCGTACTACGCAGCGATCAAGGCCAACAAAACCCCAATCGCAAAAGGTTACCTGCTCAGTGTAGATGAAAAAATTCGGCGCGACGTAATCATGCGCATCATGTGCGACCTAGAGCTCGATTACGGTGACATCTCAGCAAGGTTCGGTATTAATTTTGAACGTTATTTTACGCGCGAGCTTGAGGAACTACAACAACTTGAAGCCGACGGTCTGGTACGGCGGTTGCCTGGCAAGCTCGAGGTAACCACAACCGGCAGGTTGTTCATCCGTAACATTGCGATGTGCTTCGATAACACTCTGCCGCCAGTGGAGGCCCGTAGGCATTCACGAACTATTTAGCAGGTGTGCCCAGCAAGCTCTTAATAAACCGACTGTTGGTTTTCTGGACAACGCACAGGCCAGGACTACATTGAGCTGCGGTTGCAATGAAACCGGTTGCGATAATTGGCGCTGGCATAACAGGACTTACGGCTGCGTTTTACCTGCGCCGCCAAAACACTCCTGTGACCGTGTACGAAGCTGCCGACCGCGTGGGCGGGGCAATTAGAACTGTTTACCATGATGGTTACCTTGCCGACTTCGGGCCAACTACAATTCTTGAGACCACACGCAAAATCGCCGGGCTGTTCACAGACCTCGGGCTGGACAAACGTAAACTATATTCAATCCCCGCAGCGAAAAACAGGTACATCGTGCGTGCGGGCAAACCTATCCCAGTGCCCGATTCGCCGGTGAAATTTTTCATTTCGCCGTTGTTCTCGGTCAAAACAAAGCTGCAGCTTCTGCTCGAGCCGTTCAAACCGCCTAGACGCGATGGGCACGAAGAAAGTGTGGCTGAGTTTGTTTTGCGCCGGCTTGGACGTGAGTTCCTTGAGCGCGCAATTGACCCGCTAGTTTCAGGCATTTACGCAGGTAACCCCTATAAATTGTCAGTACCGCAGGCATTTCCACGGCTGCATGCGCTCGAACAACGGTACGGTTCGCTCATTAAAGGACAGATCCTCGGCGCCAAAGAACGTAAACAACGAGATGAAATCCCAAAAATGCTCGCCCCGAAAGTATCTTTCGACTTTGGGCTTAGCGTACTGACCGAGACTCTGGCTGCTGCGCTCGGCGACGCCGTGCGACTTAACTGCGCAGCAACAGCACTACTTAAACAAGGCAATGTGTGGGTCGTCAGGTTTGTCCGGAACGGCGTTCCAGGACAGGCTGAACACACTGCAGTTGTATTTGCCGGAACAGCATACAACCTTGCAGAACTTGAGCTTGATATTGGACAGCGAATTGACTTGCGCCTATTCGCAAATATTTATTATCCACCGGTCGCAAGTGTTGTTCTGGGTTTCAAACGCGAGGATGTGGCGCACCCGCTCGATGGTTACGGTGTACTTGTGCCGCGAGTTGAAGGACTCAAAATTCTGGGCACGCTTTTCTCGTCGTCGCTGTACCCAAACCGCGCGCCAGCAGGTCATGTGACTTTGACAACGTACCTGGGCGGCGCACGCGAACCTGAGCTAGCTCTAAAACCCGAGCACGAGTTGGTCGATATTACTCGCCGTGACCTGGCTGTTGTCCTAGGCACCAAAGGTAAGCCTACGTTCGAGCGCTGCATGCTGTACCAAAAAGCGATCCCACAGTACGAACTCGGCTACGGCCTGTTCCGCGCGAAACTGGACGAGATCGAAACAGCCGCTCCAGGCCTGTTTTTCGCTGGACATTACCGCGACGGAATTTCAGTCGGCGACTCGATTATGTCTGGGTGTGCCATCGTTGGGCGTGTGCAATCATATTTGGCCACATGCGAACAATCAGCGGCGTCTGCGTTTAACTCTGGGACTACCTAACACTTCGATGACTGCTTCCGGGGTAATACTCGTCAATCTTGGTTCACCGCGTTCCCCTGCCCTACCCGATATGCGGCGTTTTCTGGGGGAATTTCTGATGGATGGGCGTGTTTTGGACGTACCATGGCCACTCCGGTATTGCATTGTACACTGTGTAATCTTGCCGCTGCGCGCCAGACACGCCGCTGCGGCATACGGCAAAATTTGGACGCCGGAAGGTTCGCCGTTGGTAGCAATCAGCACAAGGCTCAGGGAAACACTTCAGGACCGGCTTAGATTGCCGGTCGAGTTAGCCATGCGCTATGGCGAGCCGTCCATCCTCGGCGCAATAAAGAAGCTTGCTGCTTGCGCTGTCAATAGGCTGCTGCTTGTACCTATGTTCCCGCATTATGCGATGTCAACCTACGAAACTGCGGTCGTGCGCGTTAGAACCATCGCTCAGCAAGTGGCGCCGTACATGCAATTGATTGTGCATCCACCGTTCTACATTGCCCCCCAGTATATCAATGCGTTGGTCACAGTGGCACGCCAACATTTGCCAGATGAGTTGGACCATTTACTTTTCAGCTTTCACAGTTTGCCTGAACGGCACTTACGCAAAACTGACCCGACGCATAGGCATTGTCTTGTCAGACCCGACTGCTGCACCGTCGAAAGCCAAGCACACGCTACCTGTTATAAACACCAGTGCATCAAAACAATGTTTGCCTTTGTCCAAACAGCCAGGCTCACCCCAGAAAAATGCTCAATAGCGTTTCAATCAAGGTTCGGCCCGGGCCGCTGGCTCGCACCGGATACAACCGCTACACTGCGTAATCTAGCCCGCACAGGCGCAAAAAAGGTCGCTGTCATTTGTCCGTCGTTCCTGACCGATTGCCTGGAAACACTTGAAGAAATTGGCATTCGTGCACGCGCCGAATTCATCGCCGCCGGCGGCCGCGAATTCATCTTGGTCCCATGCCTGAACGATCATCCGGTTTGGGTCGAAGCAATGACAAACATGATCAAACAAATGTTCGATCACGCGCCGGCTGCTTGACTGGAACCGAGGTTTGAAGTTGGATAAAGCCGTACGCACTTTGAAGACAAATTCACGTGACATTGTGTCGGTCTGCCCCCGCAAGTGGCGTGGTGCAACAGCCGGTGCACAAGGGCAAGCAACTAAAATAGCATAAACGCACAAAGTTAAACGTATGAGCATAAAAATCTCACAATACAAACCGTGTTTTCCAAAGCTAAAGGCGCGGCAGGTGCAGTTAATTGCCAGTGGCGACCTACGACTTTCAGCAAACCAAGTTTGCTGGCCTGCGCAGGAACAAATGGAACAGGCGCTCAAAACCGCAATCGAGGCTGAAGGCTGGCACCTTGTACGTGCGCATCCGTACAAACCAGATCAAAAACATGGGTTCATCGCGTCGCAGCGCGAAGGGCTCGATGTGTTTAAAAACATCGATCCAGACGCGCCGTTAATTGTTGCGGAGGCAGTTTGGCAGTATTCACACCACGTGTTGGCTGGGTTGACAACGCACCGCGGACCGATCCTGACAGTGGCGAATTGGTCAGGCCAGTGGCCAGGTTTAGTTGGCATGCTTAACCTGAACGGCTCGCTCACCAAAGCCGGTGTTGAATACTCAACTCTCTGGAGCGAAGATTTCAAAGACGACTACTTCAAATCAAAACTCCGGCAATGGCTTAAGACCGGCAAATGCTCGCACAAGACAGATCACGTGGTGTCGTTCGGTGAGGCTAAATTTAGCGGACCCGCTGTTAAGCTCGGCCGTGCCTTGGCACAACAACTACGCACCGAGAAAGCCATTATGGGCGTGTTCGACGAGGGATGCATGGGCATGTTCAACGCCATAATCCCGGATGCACTGTTAAACGCAACCGGTGTGTTCAAAGAACGGCTCAGCCAATCTGCGCTCTATTACGAGACAACCCAGGTCAGCGACGCTGAAGCACGCGCAGCCCGTGCATGGATGGAATCGCGCGGCATGAAATTCCATACCGGGCCAGACGAGGCCACAGACCTCACCGACGATCAAATCCTTTGGCAGTGCAAAATGTACATCGCAGCTATGCGAATTGCAGACGAATTCGGCTGCGATTGCATCGGCATCCAGTACCAGCAGGGCTTAAAAGACCTACTGCCAGCAAGCGATCTTGTTGAAGGCACACTTAACGATTCGGTCCGCCCGCCAGTCAAATCGCGCGACGGCAAACGCGAACTTTACCAAGGCCAGCCCCTACCTCACTTCAACGAGGTCGACGAGTGCGCTGGCTTGGACGGCTTGATGACGTATCGCGTGCAAAAAGCGCTCGGCCAACCTGTCGAAAACACGCTGCACGACCTGCGCTGGGGTGACTGGGACAAAAGCGGCACCACCCAGCAATACGTATGGGTGTTCGAGATTAGTGGTGGCGCGCCCCCATCGCATTTCATCGGTGGCTGGGCCGGCGCCGAAGGATTCCGCCAACCGCCAATGTACTTCCCTAAAGGCGGCTCGACCCTGCGCGGTATATCGAAGCCTGGTGAAATTGTCTGGTCACGCATCTACATTGACAAACGCGGTCTAAACATGGACATCGGCCGCGGCGGCGTAGTCGAGTTACCGCGCCAAGAAACCGAACGCCGTTGGCAGTCAACAACGTGGCAATGGCCGATCATGCACGCTGTTACTTACGGTGTCACACGCGACCAAATGATGGCTAAACATAAGGCAAACCATATCCAAGTTGTTTACGCCACGGACGCTAAAGCTGCAGACCAATGCTTGATCGCCAAAGCTGCAATGGCGGATACGCTCGGTATTCGAGTAAACCTGTGTGGCACACGCAAAGACAATAAACCATGGGCGTAAGCCGTGGCTGACATTCGCCTAAAAGGCGTTCACGTCATTATGCCGACACATACCATGTAAACCTGCTCGGCTAGCATTCTACGGTGAGCCGCAATCCAAGCGCGGCGTCTGAATCGACGGTGATGAAGTTGGAATCCGTGGCGGCCACGGCAGCACGCAACACCGCACGTGGCACCCCTTTGGATTACGTAGGGAGGGCCAATTACGCCTTTAACAGGTTGTAACAGTCTTTGCCGTGAGCTGTGCGAGCCCAGTCTAGCGCGGTATTTCCGGTAATGAATCTTTCGCCGTGCATCGCCGCGAAATTCCGTGTCAGCTCGGAAACTTGAGGCGGTTTATGCAAAGGAAAATCGAGCTGCCTTCAGCTTACCTTGTGCATTCAGTTCGCCTTGAGCCTGTAGAATCGCGCCTGATCGGTTTGCAAGGGTAAAACAAGCGAATAGACCGTCCCAATGCGGTGAGGCTGATTTGTTATCGGTATCCAAAGGTTTGCTGTGAGTGCGGTTGAAGTTGTCAAAACCATGCCCGCGCCGCTGATCGGCCAGGCCAAAGTAACCGTATCATTTCCAAGTAAAGGTGTGATTTTCACCGGTGCACTTAACTGGCCAAACATATCTGCCACAGGCAAAACATTGCCATTTGTATTCCAGAACGACCGCCGGTCAAATCCGGCGAGCGCATACCCCCAAAGCTGCTGGTATTCGGTCCCCCACCAAAACAGACCAATCACAGGCCGGCCAGGTGCACTGTGTAATGTCTCGGCAAGCGCTACAACATATTCAACCTGTCCGTTTGTTGTGGCGGCGAAACCGCAGATATTTGTCGAGTTAGCCCACGGAAACGCTGTCTCAACCACCATGATCGGTTTGCGATACCGGACAGCGGTATTGCTGAGGCAGTTAAACAGATTGCTCAAACAGCCGTGCCACCATGGATAAAAGCTGTAGCCGATGATGTCGTATGGTACATTTTGCTGGTTAAGCTTGTCGAAAAACCATTTTGCGCCTGACCAATCGCCGCCGCGGTCAATATGAATGATGACCTTTGGCATCTGGTTGCCGGCGGCGTCTGCTACGCCGCGGTATGCACTCTTGAGCAGTTGGCCGAGCTTAACCCATTGTGCAGTTGTGTCGTTTGTACCACCTACAGCACCGTCTGGCCATAGCATCCCACCTGTGATTTCATTACCGAGCTGGACAAATTCGGGCATTGCACCAGCCGCTCTGAATGCGGCAATGCAGTTACTTGTGTAAGCGCGGACTGCATTTGTCAGCTCTGCAAATGTTAGGTTGGTCCAGGCGACAGGTTTTGTTTGCTTGCCTGGGTCGGCCCAAGTGTCCGAGTAGTGGAAGTCAATCATCAACTGCAAACCGTGATTCTTTACGCGGCCTGCGAGCGGTAACGTGTACGTGAGGTTGTTCGTGTAGTCATAGGCTTTGTTAGTGCGCACAAGTTCGTCTGAACCGGTGAACAGGCGCAGCCGAATGCAATTGACACCCCGGCGCTTCAAAATTGCCAAGGCGTCGTCCGCAATACCATTGTCTCTGTAAACTACACCCCGGTCCTGGAAAAATACGAGGTGCGACATGTCTGCGCCTGCAATAAACCCGTTGGGCTGTGCGGTCCCGAATGCTGCGCTGGCAACTACAAGCACGAAAGCAAAACCGGCATGATTAACTGCCATCGGCAAGTGCAACTGGCGATAAAACCCCCCGATCATTTTTGCCCCTCATCAAATGCTTGATCTACGATTTCGAGTATGGCTCGGCTCACGGCCCGATTAACCGGAAAAACTGACGCTGCGGTGTCATTGGCAAAGTTGCAGAGCCTTCGCCTTGTGTGTCTGGCACATCAATCCACGTGTTTAAATCAGCCGAACTTTGGAGCCGTACTTTCGGCCCGGCAACCCAGTTTAACGTCAAGTGGTTGGTTTGTACGGACACAACACGGAGGCTGCCCAGGTCGTTTGTACCGTCAAAGAATACGGTGGGTAATGCAATCGGTACATTTGTAAATGTGAACTGCCGGTTCTGTGCACCGCCCGGGCCAAGCCCGTCGCGTTCCCATCGCCCACCGTTGTTAAGGACAAACTTGTAGTTAACGGTCGAGCCGACGGTGTTGGTCACATTAAACGTGCCCACAAACAGATCCTGATTTGTTTCAGTCGGGGTCAGTTGCCACGCCGCTGCATTCCAGTCATTGAATTCACCGGCCACAGAAACTGTGTCTGATCCGGGGACGAAATTTCCGTAGGCATCCTGGACAGCCAAGTTAACTTGAAATGTCACGGGTGACACCACAACAACCGCCGCATTTGACACATTATTGAAGAAGACCACCGGCAAATTGGTGTCTGCCGCAGGGAAATTGTACTGCCGATTACGTGCGCCGCCCGGGCCAACGCCATCGGCTTCCCACACTGCGGTGCCTGACCTGTAAATGATAAACTTGTAGTTGACCAGTGCGCCAATGCTGTTGGTTTGATTGTGTGTGAATCTCCAAATGTTGGTGTTTTCAGTGGCGCGCTCGAACGGGCCCGTGCTTAATGCACCCCAGTTCCAATCCCCAGCCACAAACACAAGGTCTTGCTCGGGATTAAAATTTCCGAGCGCAATTTGGACCGACATATCAATTTGAAAGGTGATATTAGCCCCCACAACCGCGCTAGCCGCGTCGTTGAAATATACAGCCGGCAGGTTCGTTCCGCCTGGCGGTACTTGAAACCACCGGTTATCTCTGCTTTCCCAGCGAAGGTTTGGGCCGCTGGATGAACCGTACGGGTTGATCACGAATTTGTAGTTGGGCCAAGTGCCTTCGGCTAAGTACAAGGTCAACGTATACACGTCCGATTGCGCGCCAGGCATCATTGTATTGGTTGTAGCCCAGCCGTCCCAATTACCAGCCACAAGCACCGTGTCGCCGCGCCCGTCCGGGTCAAAATTACCCATTGCTTTCTGAACGGACATGTTGACGTTAAACGTGACCGGTACGTTTGCTGCAATTGAGTGCGCCTGCCAAACAGTGCAAACCAGAATTACAATGCCAATTTGTACCAGGGGGCTATGCGGTTGGTTCACAGGTTTCATACGGGTTTAACTTTTAACCGATTACACTCTGATGTGCACCTAAAATTACACCACGCACCCAACGGGTTGAGTAGCCTCACAAATGTGTGGTTTTAGATAGCTCAAATAACGCTGCACAACTATCGAGTCGGCTCAATAAAAAGCCGAGTCAACACCCGAGTACTGCCACTGTATCATCTTGCGCATGCGCGTCTCGACCTGGCCGGTGGCAAACCCTGCGTTAACGGACATGACCTTGCCACCGAATGTGTGTCCGGCGGCCATCCGCGCTGTGTTGGTTTGGACACCGGGCGCGTAGCAGTAATCGGTAATGATTGGCTGGATGCGCCCCGCCGGGTCATCGGGTTTTCGCGGCCAACCATTGGTCAAGCGGCTTATTGTACCTGCCAAGGTCGGCGAGGGGAACATGAACCGCTGATCCCCGGCAATTGGTCGTGGTACCCACCAAGCGTGATACAAAACTGCAAAAGCGCCATACCCCTGATTTCGCAACTGTAACCACCGATTCAGGTCGTCCAGGCTTGTGATCGGTCGGTTGTAAAACTTCCTAAACTGCTCGTTTGCATCGTCAAACTCGGCGGGTCGCACAGGACAAAACCACATAGGCATCGTCAGCCCATAACTTGCCAGGCTCGGGACCATGTCCATCGAAACGTCCCATGCATTGCGTCCACTGGTTGCAGGTATCGAGAACGACGGGAAATAGCCGCGCGCATCTTCCCCTGAATACGATATAGCTACGATTACCCATTGCCGGTAGTTGGACGTGCACTGGATGGTCTTGGCGCGTGCTTTGGCCTGCGTTAGCACCGGCAATAACAACGCCGCCAAGATCGCTATTATAGCGATTACAACCAATAACTCGATCAATGTGAATGCAATGCCAGCAGGCGCAGTTGTAAAGGCGCGCCCGGCAACTGCGTTGTTGTCCAGTAAAATGTGACCATCTTTGGTCATCACCCTGCAATTTAACACGTGTTACCTGTTCAGTGTCATCCTCACATTTGTAAGGATTTTTACCGCCCGGCGCGAATTTGGCCCAACGCACTTCACAACTCAACTGCCCGTGGCGCTGCGGAATTTCAGTGCTGCTTCCGTGCGTGACCTGACGTGCAGTTTGTGGTAAATGTGCCGCAGGTGCCACCGAATGGTACCGTCACTCACCCCCAACCGTGCCGCAATTTCTTTGTTTGCAAACCCGTGCGCAAGCAGCTCCAAAATCTCGCGTTCGCGCGGAGAAAGGTCTTCAACCTCGGCGGCGGCCTTGACCGGTTC
The DNA here is from genome assembly GCA_964555645.1 of uncultured Verrucomicrobiota bacterium. Classification (GTDB taxonomy): domain Bacteria; phylum Verrucomicrobiota; class Verrucomicrobiia; order Limisphaerales; family DTLC01; genus DTLC01. Next base: position 87,427 of record CAZKTA010000005.1, on the reverse strand, counting down.
TTGGAAAAAAGAAATAACTTTGCGCGCAACCTCGCGCGACATCGGTGCACCACCGAGTCGCACTTCTCGTATTGCTGCCACGAGCTCATCCGGTGAACAGCGTTTCAGCAGATAACCGCATGCACCTGAACGCAGCGCCTTGAAAATCCGGTCTGTGTCCTCGTACACGGTCACAATGATAATCTGGACCGAAGGTAACAGTTGCTTAAGTTTCGCCGTGCATTCGATGCCTGAGATATCCGGCAACTGGATGTCCATCAGCACAATGTCAGGCGCAACGCGCGGGATCATCCGCAACGCTTCAGTACCGGTTGCATACATACCGACACATTGGCACTCGGAATCACGCTGCACAAACTCAGCCAGGCTTTCGCGAATCACACTGTTGTCTTCGACCACAACTATTCGTGTCATACATCTTGAGAGCCAATTGGCACAGCAAACTTAACTTGCGTACCTTTGCCAAGGGCACTTTCCACGTCGAACACGCCAGTAAGTCGCTCAATACGGGCGCGCATGTTTGCCAATCCTTCACCCCGCGCGGTGTTCTGCGCGTAGTTCATGCCCTGACCGTTATCGGCCACCGTAATCTGCAAAACTGAATCTTTTAGTCCAAACCATATTGTTACCTCGGTTGCCCGGGCGTGCTTAACCACATTGTTTAATGCTTCACGAAAAACCATGAACAGTTCATGCCGCATGTGCGACGCCAAAGGGCGGTCACTCAATTGTTGGTCACGCTCGATTCGACACCGGATATTGGCCGCACCCAAGAACCTGTCAGCGTATAGCGAGAAATAACTCACAAGCGAGGTTAATGAATCATGCTTCGGATTTGTTGCCCAGACAATTTCGTCCAGCGCAATAACAAGTTCAGTTGCACGGGCTCGGATCTGCTCTAGATGCACAGCGCGTTTTTCGACAGCCGCATCAGTTGCACCTGCTCGAAGGGCCAACATGCTAATCTCAGTTATTCCCGCCCCTAACTCGTCATGCAGGTCCTGTGCGATGCGCGTGCGTTCGCGCTCGAGCCATTGCCTGTGCTCGGCGCGTTGACGCTGTTGAATTTGCGTGGTCAGCTCGGCGGTACGTTGCTCGACCTTGCGATGCAGCATAGTAATCCACAATGCAGCAACACATAACACACACAAAAGCACCCCTATGACAATTAATAACCGTTCCAGTGTCCACCACGGCGGCCGCGCCAATACCCGGATGTTTTCGGGCGAATTAATCAGTAACTCGAATGATGAAACCTGCGGACTGGTAACCCTGTTATTACCGCGACCTATGTAAACACCGGTGATCTCAAGCCGGCTCCCCTGGACCAGATTACGCGGTAGTAACACAGATGGCGCTATGCGCGCTACAAACGTGCGCACGCCGGTTTGCAATTCCAGCGTTTGCCCGTCTGCAGCACCGCCTATACCGACCAACGTTGCTTCAACACGCACTCGAGTTGCGTCGTTTGCTGCATCGAGTAGTTCATTTACACCGAGCCATCGGGGTTGTGGCAGCGGCGCGTGGCCGGTTTTCCGCGCAACAGCCTCTCGTAAAGTTGGTGAACATGCAGCCACCACGTCCGGGAACCCGACCACCTCGACTGTATCGCCTGGCTGAAACATAAGATTTGTCCGGGGGATAAACCGCATGCCAAACCCGTCTTGCATTATGAAGAAAACGGGCCCGAGGTTGGCTATGATTTGCCCTTCGACCTTTACGCGCTGGAATGCACCCGCCAACGGATCAAATTGCAATAGTTCAGCTATTTTTTTCGACGCTACGCCAAACACATCCACCGGTGCAGGTTCATCAACAAAAATGTCTGCATTGTAAATTCTTATCTCGCCTGGCTTGACTTGATGCGTCACGTAATCCCAAGACGCAAATAGACACCCGCGAATGCGCAACAGCGCATCTCGCAAAGTCGGCAGCTCCATTAGCCCTACATTGTTCGGGCGCAGGTGCACTTCAATCGACCCATCGCGCATGTGCAGCGTAACCGTGTTGGTTCGCACGTCAGTTACGATTCCCTGGATTTGCACATACTGCGCGTCCATGCTGCCATTAAGCAGCTGGTCCCATGTCGGTTGAACAGGTTCGGGCAACAGACCCGGACCAGCGCTTACAACGCGCGTTGCATTTATCACGGGCGCAAAAAGCCCGGGGTCAGTCACCCCTTCAACCTGCACGTACTCACCCACCTCAGGCTGACTGCGGCCAAACCCGGTCATGTCAACCACGTATATTCCGCGCGTTGAATCCTGGATAGTGAACGCTTGATGCTCCGGTAAAACACATGTCACAACGCCGCCAAGTTTTACCCGATACGCGCGTTGTGCCTCGTCACGCTTGAGTTTGTGCACTTCAACTGCTGTATCAAGCACCGGCAAACCGTTCATCCGGTCAACGCGGCACTGCTGTTCCGAAGCAGGCGCGGGTAAAACAACGATCTGATTTGTGCCCCCGACCAGTAGCCTGCCGGCTACACGCTGGCCATCGGCCGTAGTTGCGCTACAGCATACGCCAACGACATGCAGCCTGCAGCCGCGTAGATTTGCCGTGTCGGTATCAAAATGACCAACAAGGTCAACTTGCAGTTTGCCCCCACCAGCAGTCAGTTCCATTTGCGTCAGATCTGAGCTTACCCTGACAAGTGCGATGCGGCCTTCTGTCTCGGCCCAGAAAATCTCTTCGTTCGGCCCTAGGGCTTGGCCGGGTGAAATTCTCCTCGGCAAAGGCAGCATGTTAGTGCCGATAACATCCACAGTAATTGGCGGGTTTCCGATGAACAGTTGGCTGCCGTCGTCGGAGCGCAGATAAAACTTGTAAAGCCCGGGCCATGGCACTTTGAGATAGCCGGTGAACCTAACTGCAATCTGGTTTGTCCGCGGCAAGATGCGCAAGTCAAGATCACCTGTGTGACCGGTGTTGATCGGCTGCGCCTTGTCAAAGTCGGGTAGTGTTTCACCAAATGCATCCACGCACTCGTACCACACGCCCGGTTCAATGCCGGTTGTATGTGTCGGCTGAATTCGAGCCCCCCAAAATAACATGTTTGACGGGATCGGCTGCCGGGCGAAGTTTGGCCCTTCAATTTCAACTGCAAGCTCCAGTTGATCCTGACCATTAAACCATGTCAGCCGAAAAGGCTGTAAGCCAGCCTCGAGGTACACCGTGCCAAAACGTTCAACTGTGCCGTGTACACCGTCATTGTCAATAACTGGCCCTTTGGGCACCAACACGGCTCGACCCGACCGCTTGAAAATGATGCAGTTGCCAGTAAGCCGAACCCGGTCGGTCACAGCCAAACTGGTTGTTGGTAGCTCAAGCTCAAGCTCGGCAAGACCGGCTTCGTCTCCCAGTACAAGTCTGCCTTGGCGCGTATTGACCCATAACACTGTCCCTTCGATCCTGAGCGAGTAGTAACTGTCCGGCTTAGGTACAAGCTCACGCAATTGCCGTGTGCTGGTAATTACTGCAGCCGGCTCACCCGTGGTCGAACTCGAAGTCGTACCTGCCAGACACGCGATACATAGCTTTGCCGCCAGAGCAACAGCACACGGTGCATATGCCCAACCACTTTCAGGCATGGGTTTTTGTTAGCCCATTCCGTGCCCGCAACGCAAACGGTTTTTGGCACAAAACCGAAAACCATACATTTGTGGGGCTTTACAAATAGTCCACTTTGCCTAGCATTTCGATGTATGAAAAAGATCCTGTGCGCACTGGTTTTGGTTCCTTTTTGTCTTAGCGCATCTGTCGTTTACGATGACCCGGGTGGTTTAGGCGATTTCACAGGCGGTATCGGCTCGCTCGACATTACCTCAGTGGTAGTTGACAGCGACGGTACGATTCTTAGTTTCACGATCTATCTGGGCGGCGACCCACTCGCAGCCAATTGGTACAATTACTACATCGGCATTGCCAAGGACGGCTTGCCAGGCGGGGGCAACCTTAACGGGGCCGGTGGTTGGGGTAAAAATATCCAAATGAGCGTCGGCGGCATGGACTACTTTGTCGGCGCGTATCCGTATTGGAGCGGCGGATTTAACCTGCTAACCTGGGGCGGCTCGAGTTGGAGTTCGACTTACTACAACACCGCCACAACAACAAGTTCATCGGTCACAATCCCGGTGCCATTGTCTGCCCTTGGACTCGGCATTGGTAGCGGGTTTACGTTTGATGTTTGGACTTCAACTTCTGGCGCAGACACTGTGTTGGATGCACTGTCCGACGCCACTGCACGCGGCTGGAACAGTAATCCATTTGATACGGGTGAAAACGGGCTACGCTTTGTTGTTCCCGAGCCAAGTTCGATTGGACTTTTGAGTGCACTTGCAGTGTTGAGCCTGGTCGCACGCCGCTGGCGAAAGCTCTAAACGGCTGCCTGCCAGGTGTTTGGCTTGGATAATTTTTAAGCCAGCTAGCTTCGCCGCGTGGCCTACGGTTTGTTTTCAGCGTGGACCATGTGAATTCTTTTTCAAAGCAACTGCCAGCCAGTGCCCAGTTAACTTTGCAAAGCCTGACGGTTGCCGGCGCGTACTGCTGCAGTTTTTCCCTCGACACCATTTCGAGCCGATAATTGTTTGGCCTGAACAGTTGCACACAATAACCCATTAAAAGAAGAAATATGTTGCGGTGAAATGGTTTTTCGCCATCTTCGCCCGCAAAGCGTACTGCGAAAATAGCCAGAATCAAAAGCGAACAGGTCAAAGCAAAAATGGGTTCAACACAGTCTAATTTTGTTGCGCTTAAGGCAACCGCCCTTTGCGTGCTAACTCAGATCATTACTGCCTGCATTGCAACCGAAAGCACGCATACGCACGGCGCACGTGTCGAGCTGAATTTTAACAAGGATTGGCGGTTCGCTAAAGGATCGCAGACGAACTCTCACACACCTGAGTTTGACGACTCAGCTTGGCAGGTGGTTCGGCTGCCCCACGACTGGGCAATTGCGGGTCCGTACGAACCACGCGGAAATCCGCACACAGGCAAACTGCCTTGGCAGGGCGAAGGCTGGTATCGCAAACGATTCGTTTTGCCAGATGCATGGTCAGGTAAACGCGTCTATTTGGATTTCGATGGTGTGATGGCAATGCCAACTGTTTACATTAATGGTCAAAAGGCTGGGGGTTGGGATTATGGCTACATGTCATTTCGCGTGGACGGGACCGATTTCGTCCGATTTGGCCAAACGAATGTAGTCGCAGTGCATGTTGACACCAGACCACATCAGTCGCGTTGGTACCCCGGCGCAGGCATCTACCGCAAAGTCAAGCTCGTGGTAACCGACCCTGTGCACATAGCACACTGGGGGATTTTTGTCACAACACCTGTCGTGACAGATTCTACTGCAGAAGTCCGCATCCAAACGACCGTGGAAAATCACGACTCTGCCCTGCAACTTGTAACACTGCAAACCACACTGGTTGACCCGGGCGGTAAAACAGCGGGCCGCACCATCCAAACGCTCAGTATCGGTGCGGGCCAGCAGCGCGAGTTTATTCAACAGGTTACCATCAGTAACCCGAAACGGTGGGATATTGAAACGCCCCACCTATACAAAGCCGTCAGCCGCGTCACGGTCAGTGGCAGGTTGGTAGATCAAACCGAAACAACCTTCGGCATTCGGACGTTCAGGTTCACTGCAGACGACGGATTTCATTTGAATGGGCGCCGCGTCCAACTTAAGGGCGTAAACTTGCATCATGACCTCGGACCATTGGGTGCTGCTTTTAATGTGCGCGCCATGCAACGCCAACTCGAAATCATGAAAGACATGGGTTGCAACGCTCTGCGCACAAGTCACAACCCGCCTGCACCGGAGGTGCTGGACCTGTGTGATCGGATGGGCATACTGGTTTTCAACGAGGCGTTTGATAAATGGGATGGCACAGCCACAAAACCAAAAGACGTATCAATCGCCGACCACTGCAAAAAACAGCTGTACAATTTTATCCGGCGTGATCGTAATCACCCGTGTGTCGTTGTCTGGAGCATTGGTAACGAGATTTTCGACCTCGAGGGCGGTAAAATCCCAAACGGCCCAGCACTAGTGCGCGAGCTTGTTGAGTTTGTGAAATTGCTCGACCCGACCCGACCCGTCACGATGGCACGTTGCATACCTGATTCAGCCAAAACGCCTCTGGACGATTCGCTTGACGTTGTAGGCTGGAACTATGCGCGCCGGTACGAGCTATCCCGTAAAAATCGGCCTTGGCTACCCATTATCTACAGCGAATCGGCCTCGGCCTACAGCACGCGCGGCTTTTACGAATTACCACACCCAAAATGCAAAGATGATTATTCTCTAGCTCTGCGCGTAACGTCGTACGACCATAACTCAGCTTATTACTCGGACATTCCGGACACTGAGTTTGCACTGATGGAACAGGACAGGTTCGTTGCGGGCGAGTTTGTATGGACAGGCTTTGATTATATTGGTGAACCTGTACCATTTGTGGCTGAGGGATGGTCGAGCTTCAAAAAACGCAAGCTTGCGCCCGAGGAAGAGTCACGGATTAGTCTGTTCGGAATTGTTGATCTGGTTGGGATACCAAAGGACAGGTTTTACCTGTACCGCAGCCACTGGGCACCCGAGAAAAAAACTGTCCACATCCTGCCGCACTGGAATTGGCCTGAGCGCGTCGGCACAAACGTGCCTGTGTATGTCTATACTAGCGGCGACTCGGCCGAGCTGTTCCTGAACGGCAAATCTTTAGGCCGAAAATTTAAACAACCCACTTCAACCAATGTAATGGACAGGTACAGGCTCCGGTGGGAAGACGTGATCTACGAGCCTGGCGAAATCCGCGCAGTCGCCTATACAAGTGGGCGCAAGCTTGGTGAAGCAGTTGTACGCACGGCCGGTGCACCCGCTAAATTGCGGCTCACACCGGACAGGAAACGGCTCGTTGCCAACGGCGACGACCTGTGCTTTGTGTTGGTCGAAACAACCGACATGCGTGGGAACCTTTGCCCACTTGCGATGAACGAGATCGTGTTCGAAGTGCGCGGCCCGGCCACAATCGCGGGTGTGGGCAACGGCGATCACCATTTCCCTGCCGAGTTTGATACGAACCGCGTTTCCCTTTTCTATGGCAAGGCTATGGTTATACTGCACACCGAAGATGCAACCCCAGGAACGATCCGCGTGCGTGCAACCAGCCCAGGTCTTACCCCTGCAGAAGTCACAGTCCGCAGCGTGCTTCCGGCCTCAAGACTGCGCTAGACAGGTGGTTGTTCCTCATCTTTTTCCAGCTTGTCAAACCAGTTGAATTTGAGGATCAGTGTCATTACAAAAAGCACACCGATCACAATCCACAGCGCTTTCCAATTCCTGAATACCACGTAAACCGGTATAGCCCAAAGCGGCACCTGCCACGCCATGCCCACAAAACAATTCAGCATGTCACGACCAAAATTCGTGTTGCGCTTGAACGACGGATCTTCCTTAACCACCAAATCATGCACGGGCCCCCATAGACCCCACGGCCTAACCTGCCGGTAAAAGCGTTTTAGAGTCTGGTCGTCTTCGGGTTTGGTAAGCAAACTACCCAATACACACGCTAAGGTCGAGATGGCAAGGATGATGCCAAAGCTTGCAAATGTTGGAAGACCAGAGCTTGGGAAATACCTCGGCACAACAAGCGCAGCGGCAATGCCGGTCAACATTCCCCAGAAGTAACCGAACCCGTTCAGCCTGTACCAGTACCATTTTAACACATTCGCAGCGGTATAGCCACCCCATAGTCCCTGAACTATCCATTGCGTCATTTGATTGACCGACTCAGCCATCATGCCAAAAGCAAAGCCGAGACCCAAAATCAATACCTGCGCAATGTAGCCCACAAGCACGTAGTGTTTGCCGGAGGCGTCCGTCCGGATGTAACGCTTGTAAAGGTCGTTGACAATGTATGCACCACCTGCGTTTAACGTGGCCGAAAACGTCGACATAAACGCAGCAAGCAGCCCAGCCATTAACAGCCCCAGCAGCCCCGTTGGTATGAATTCCTTTATCACAAACGGCAGTACCATTTCGAAGTCTATTTTGGCTCCGTCAGCCCTGAACGTTGGGCCCAGAAATTTCAGTCCAAGCAACGTTATGCCGGCAACCAAAATCCAACGCGGTAATAAACAAGCTGAGACTATACCGCTCATCAGACCCGCCTCACGCGGCGTGCGCGCAGCCAAAATCCGTTGCATGTCGTAGTTCGGTGCCGGCCCAGCTATGCTTACAAGCAAACCTTTAAACACCATCGCCATGAAAAAACAACCGAAGAACCCATAACCGTCGCGCCCTATGTTTTCATTTAGGGCGGGGATCAAACCCGACCAATCAAGGTCCAGCTTCCAACCAAAACCGATATTCCCCCAACCTTCAGGCACGAGCCCAGCTATCTCGGCGGCTGAAACTTTAGCCATAGCGATTCCCGCTATGATCACCGCGCAAATTGCCATGATGAAAAACTGTGCAAGATCCGTTATCACGACGCTTATCATTCCACCCAGCAATACGTAAATGGCCGTGATGCCCATTACGATTGCCGCATACGCATTTGCGGAAATGTCCCACGGCAAAAACGTCTTTGAAAATTTGCCCATGCCTTGAAAGTCATACCCGATGAAAAACACAACACTTACCAATGCGAATATGACTATGATCAAGCGCGATAACTCGCCGCCGTGACCTGTGCCGAACCGGGTTGTGATCCACTCCGCTCCAGTCAACACACCCGAACGGCGTATCCATCGAGCAAGATAGATCATCAGGATGATCTGGTTAAACGTCGGCCAGAGCCACGGCAACCATGTTCCTTTAAGCCCGTAAACAAACAGATTGTACACAAGCCACATCGTGCCTGTGATGTCCCACATCGCAGATGCGTTGGAAATGCCGAGCACCCACCAAGGCAATGCACGCCCCGCAAGAAAATACGCGTGCACACCTCTTGAAGCCCGCTTCATCACGGCCACGCCTATGCCAACCATCGCCGCGAAGTAACCGAAGATGATTGCCAGATCAATCCAATTGAACTTGAACGATTCCATTTTGGCTTTCGTGTAAGGCCGTATTTACGCACAACGGTCTTTTACGCTACACACTCAAATCTCTCGCGCAGCATGCAACAACGCCAAGTCTATACTAGAGCCATCAACTACTTGCGTTGGCGTGCGTTCAATAACAACACCAGCTCTCGCGTGCAAGGAATTTCCAGGTAATAATCATGCAGTCGCGCAACTGCGGCTCAGCACAGGCGCCACCCTATTTTTCAACAGCCACAACTGTAACCTCTCGAGCTAAAAGTGCATGTCATGCGAATTGATGACTTGCGGGGGGCAAATATCTCATGTTTGCTTGTCTGCAGTGCGCTTATCATGAAAAAAACGCAATCTAACGAAAGAAACACGTCTCGTATCGGTAAACGGTCAAGTCTCATGGCTGCTTGTCTGTTGGTTGCAAGCCTACGTGCTTCGGCTGAACCGACCACGATGATCCGACTCAACACATTGGGTTACCTGTCAAAAGCGCCCAAAGTCGCTTCAATTGCCTTACAATGCACCAATTTCAACGTCATTCGTGTGTCTGATGGGTCTAATGTTTTCAGCGGTTTAGTTACCGGTTCGATCGCTAACGCGGACACAAAAGAGAAACTTTATTGGGCGGATTTTTCGAGCCTGACCAATCCGGGCACGTACCAGCTTGTCGTGCCTAGTGTCGGTAAATCGGCGTCGTTCCGTGTAGCCGACGATGTTTACCGCGAGCCTTTTTACGTCGTAATGCGCGGCTTTTATTTGTGGCGGTGTGGCACTGCAGTCACCGCCATGTACAACGGACAACGCTATGAACACGGCCCATGCCACACTAACGATGCGTGGCTAGACTTTGTGACGGGTGAACACGTCCACAAAGACGGCACAGGCGGCTGGCATGACGCAGGCGATTACAATAAATACGTCGTCAATGCAGGTGTCACAGTTGGCGTTCTGTTGCGTGCATGGGAAGATTTTGCCGCCAAAATTCTGCCAATCAAACTCGATATCCCTGAGTCAGGCGGGTCGCTACCGGATTTCTTGGCCGAGATAAAGTGGGAGCTTGACTGGCTCCTCAAGATGCAAGCACCTGACGGCGCCGTTTACCACAAACTTTCAACACGCGAGTTCTGTGGCTGGATTAAACCAGAAGACGAACTCACCGAGCGCTATTTCACCCCGTGGGGAAGCGAGGCAACAGCCGTTTTCGTGGGTATGATGGGCCAAGCCGCGCGGATTTACCGGCCCTACGATGCTGCATTCGCAGACAGATGTTTGCAGGCGGCAAAAAAAAGTTACGCCTTTTTGAAGGCACATCCAAAGTACCATCCAGCGGATCAATCGGCATTCAAAACTGGCACATATGAATTCGCCCCTGCGGGCAATAACCCAAACCTGACCCCTGGTGCGGAACCCCAAAACCGGCTCTGGGCCGCCGCCGAGCTTTGGGAAACCACCGGCGAAGCAGCTTATTTGGCCGACTTGGAAGCACGCGTCAGTCTGATCCGCACGCAATGGCACCACGACTTCGACTGGCCGGATGTGCGCAACCTGGGCTTGGTGACCTATCTGTCGTCCTGCCGGCCTGGCCGCGACGAAACATTGCTCGCGCAGGTCAGATCTAATTTAATCGTAACAGCAGATGCGATCGTGCGCACGGCACAAACGCACGGTTACGCTAGACCACTCGGCACACGTTACTACTGGGGGTGCAACGGCGGTGTTGCACGCCAAACTGTCTTGTTGCACACTGCCTACCGCATCACGCGTAACGAGGTGTATCGCCATACATGCCTCGACGCGCTAAACCATTTGTTTGGGCGAAATTATTATGGGCGCTCATTTGTAACCGGTCTTGGGTTTCTGCCATCTAAAAATCCGCATGACAGGAGGTCTGCCACCGACAATGCCGCTGACCCGTGGCCAGGTTATCTCGTTGGGGGATCGCATCGCGGCGCAACCAACTGGCAGGACGTGCTCGAAGACTATCGAAGCAACGAGATTGCCATTAATTGGAACGCTGCCTTGGTTTATGCACTTGCTGCGGTCCTGCCTGAACCGAGCAAGTGAGTTTTACCTTTTTGCAGAAGGTTTTCCCACTGCCAAGGAGCTCGCCTGTGGGTTAGAGATTTGACGTTTCGCAAGGCAGACTCGCGCCCCCACTATTGCGTCACCTGCAAGCCCGACATGTGCTAAGCCAATGCGCCGCCCGCCTTACCTTGGCCTGCACTCAGCACAGGTCTGCGAGTTTGATGCCGCGCGCTCTGCATTTTCAGTCGCGTACCCGTGCGGTTTCGCATTCCATCCAAGCAGGCAAGTTGCCGTCCCCAAGGCTGCTACGATGACCATGCCGCCAAACCCAGCATCCCAGCCGTAGATTTGGACGAGCTTGCCCAGCCCCAACCCGAAAGTGTTGTACTTAAGTACCCGAATAGACCGACCAAGCCAACAGCGCTCGCAGCCGCGCGTTTTGTAGCGAGGTTCGTAGCGCCGATACTCAGCAGACACTGTGGCCCATAGACGAAAAACCCGGTTACGCACAACAGAATTGCGTTCAGATAAAACGAATGCCCGGCCGCTTTCCAGAAAATGAAAACCGCCATGCCTGTCAGCGCCATGTAAAACACACTTGAACGGAAGCACCGCCCCCCACCGAACAATCGGTCCGTCAACAAACCACCAACCATCGCGCCGCACATGCCCGAGACCTCGAACCCCGCGACGATCCAGCCAGCATGCTGCAGCTCTAGATGCTTTTGCTGCGACAAAAAGGTCGGCCCCCAATCGAGCACCGCAAAGCGTATGCTGTAGATGAAAAAGTTCGCGATCGCCAGCAGCCAAATCCACGGATTTGTAAACACGTCCCGAACCAGGATGGACTTCCAGTCATTTGCTTTCTGGTCAACACATTTTATCTTGGCCCCCTCGACATCAGGCAGCCCGACCGATCGCGGCGTGTCCGGCAACACGAACCAAAGCCCGAGGGCGCAAAGCATGGCTATTGCGGCAAGTGCAAAGAAACATAATCGCCAGTCGCCAAACGCGCTGATGAGGTATCCGCACAACACAACAACCGCGCCTGCGCCGATGTTGGTTGACGCGTTCCAAATTGACATTTTTGTTGCCAGCTCGCTCGGTGGGATCCAGTGTGCCATCAACCGCCCGCATGGTGGGTAGCCCATACCTTGAAACCAACCGTTGAGCATCCACAACAACCCGAACGCGACCGTGCCAGTGCTCATGCCAAAAATCACGTTGGTCAATGCAGAGAGAACTAACCCCGTAACCATGAACGTGCGCGCATGACTGTGGTCGCCAATGACGCCATTGATCAGTTTTGACACCCCGTAGAGCAGGCCGTGCAGCGTAAGGAATAACCCTAGATCTGCTTTTGCGATCCCAAGGTCACGTTCCATAACCGGCATGGCCACGCTCAGGTTTTTGCGCACGAGGTAAAAAGTTGCGTAACCGAGGATCGCGGCGATCATCACACGCAGTTGCCACGCACGATGCAACGCCTCGATTTTGGCTGGGTCAGTCGTTTCCAACGGAATTGCCGGGGGCAGGCCTGAACATGCCCAACACGCGGTCACGCCACCGAAGAAGCAAATTTAGCCAAACAAAGGTGCCACTCATCGTTCTGGTGCGGTGTCAGCGGGCCGCGGCGTGTTCTACAGGCCAACGTCCTGTCGGGCCGAAGACCCTGTCCAGACATACATTTAACACGTTTGCACGCACAGCAAGGTCCAATACCGTAAACCTGCGGCGTATGCAAAAGGCCTGCCAGTAACTTTGCCTAAGACGGACGCGTGTTATGCCGATTTGCTCAGGCTCACAAGGTGCGCCTGCTTCCTCGAGCATTCGTTTGAGGATGTCGAAAGGCAATAATTGCGCACGCAAACGTTCATGAAGCCCGGGCCAAATACTACGGGCGCTTTCATTTGGGCCATCAACTCTTCACGGGAAACGCGTTTTGCGCTAAGTTCACGTGCCGCGTGTTCGGCCAAGGGTCTATCCGTGAACCATTGATTAACGCGAGCGGTCCAGGTGTCCATGTCCGGCCACATCGCACAACAAGCATTGACATCAAGCTCATGCAGGGGCGACTCCAGAAGTTCCTCGTACAATGCACTCGTAGCCAACGCGCCAATGCCCACCTTGAACCCATGCCAAGGGGGTTGGCCGTTGTACACGTGACACTGCATGTCCCAGAGATGACTAAAATGATGCTCAGCACCGGAGGCCGGCCGACTCGATTGAGCCGACTGCATCGCAAAGCCCGAGAGAAGTAACCCCTCAACCAACCTCCTCACAGCTACTCGATCGCGACGCTTTACGCCGACCGGGTCTGCAGTAAGTTCACGCAGTCGGCCCTGCGCAATCGCCCACGCTTGTGGATCAACCGGTTCGACACCAAGTGCTTCAGCCAGGATCCAATCCGCGCCTGCGGTAAATTTGGCCAGCAAATCTGCATACCCCCACACATTCATCGGCGACGGCGCATCCCTTATAATATTCAAATCTGCTATGACCGCGCTTGGGGCCGGGCACGTGAGTGTCTGCTTCAGTCCATTAAACGTGATCGAAGCACCAAAAGCAGTGTAACCGTCCATCGAAGCCGCTGTAGGGACGCATATGTATGGGAGACCAGCCCGATACGAGGCGAGCTTTGTCAGGTCGTTGATTGTGCCGCTACCGACTGCAATCGGTATAGCCTTTCTCTGGCGCAACGCTGTTTCAAGTTTCGTTACGTACTGATAGTCGGCGTGCAAATACGGTTCTTCAAATATGAAATGGTCAACAATCTTGTGCCTTGCCCCCTTAAAGGCCGCCTGGAGCGCCTTTCCAGCAGCGGCGAAAGTGTTTTGGTCCGCCACCAAGACGGCCGGTCCGTCGCCGAACAACCTTCGGAAAACCGTCGGTGTCCGCTCTATGACAGCCGTACCCAGTTCAAGGGCGCGTGTGTCTCTTGCAACATGCAGCGCATCGGTAACCGAAAATGTGGCGGGTTGGCAGGTCATACGCTCGCCTTTGCATCTGCCTCTGCAGCGACAAAGCAAAAAATCAGAAACACGCTGTTTTTTTCCGGCCTTGTTTATTTGCCCTGTCGACTGCCAAACCTCACGCGCCAGATAGAGCGAAGATTCAATAATAACTCCTGCGGGTGGCAGTTTTGGCCTGTTACTGGGCGCATTTGATGTTGCACAGGCATACAAGCCAAACTAAAGCCCTGTCAGGTCCCATGTTATGGATGGCTGCTTGAGCCATCGAGCTGTTTGTAAGTAAAGAAGCGCGCTGATACGGGCTAGAACCGAGTCCGACACCAAAGCAGCAGGCGCGATACTGTTTTGGCTATTGTACAATTGTAGCCGCTGTAAAAGTCAGCTTGCCTTTTGCATGCCAAAGGTTAGAGTTTTGGCATGAAGAACGATGTAATCCCGGTGCAGGTACGTCGAATAGTGGCCATGCAATCGGGGTGCGCCATTTTTATTGGCAACGACGATAAGGTTTTTGTCATCAACGTCGAGCCGCAAATAGGAGCAGTCATCAGCATGTTCATGCACGATACACCAAAGGAACGGCCACTCACACACGATTTGATAACCAACATTTTCAAGGCTTTTGGGATAACAATCGAGCGCGTGGTGATCACCGAGCTAAAGAACTCGACCTATTACGCACGCCTGATCTTGCAAGAGCAAAACGAGCTCGGCCGTAAGATCGTCGAGCTTGATGCGCGCCCGAGCGATTGCATTGCGCTTGCAACGGCACAAAAACGCCCGATCTACGTCTCCTCAACCCTGTGGGAACAAGTCGAAGACATGAGCGAGGTGCTCGATCGCATCAACGAAGCCAGCAGCGAGTCCGACTCAGAACCCGAATTCTAAAAGGGCGTGCATGGCCAAAAACACCAGCAAGCGTGCGTCGGCGATCATATTGGTTTGTGGTGAAAATGAATTCGCTGTAGCGGAGCGCGCCAAGCACATTTATCAGGAGTGGTGTGAGCAGGTCGGTGGTTTTGACCACGAAATTATTGACGGCACGGTTGCAAAGGCTGAAGAAGCACTTAAAGTCATTTCGCGAGTGCGTGAAGCACTTTTTACGCTGCCGTTTTTTGGCTCTGCCAAAGTAATCTGGCTGCGCCAATGTAATTTCCTCGGGACCGAGCGTGTTGCGACTGCGCAAATTGCGACTGACGCGCTAAGCGCGCTAGCACACGAGCTGGAACAGTTCGATTGGTCTCGGCCCGGCAACGTCAAGCTTCTTATTAGTGCAACTGACATTGACCGGCGCAGGACGTTTACGAAGGTCATCGACAAAATTGGCAGGATCGAAATTTTTTCTGGCTGGTCTCTCGATGATAAGAATTGGGAGAAACAGGCCGAAGAGTTCGTCAAACAACAAGTAAGCGCTCATAAAAAGCAAATCACCGATGAAGCACTTGCAGGTCTCATCAACAGGGTCGGTCCCGACCAATGGTTGCTCAACAACGAGATTCAAAAACTCGTGCTGTATGTTGGCGATCGACCCAAAATTCAGGCCCAAGACGTTGAGGCGGTTTGCATTCGTAACAAGCACGCACGTGCATTTGCGTTGGCCGACGCACTGGGCGCACGCGACCTGTCGCGGCTACTACGCTGTTTAGATGAGGAACTTTGGGAAATGCAATTCGACAAGGAAAAGTCTGAGTTCGGCCTGTTAAGTGGTCTAGTGGCGAAAATCAGGGCAATGATCTTCGCCAAAGAAATGCTGCGTGCGGGCTGGTTGAAACGCACACAATCCTTTGAAGACTTCCGTCGGTTGCTTGAAAACGTGCCTCAAGAACGCTTACCGCTAGATCACAGGTTCAACCCGCTTGCAGTGCATCCATACGTGCTTTTCAAAGCTGTTCAGCAGTCAGACAAGTATTCGCTGGACGAGCTCATCCGTGCTATGGACCTGTTGTTGCAATGCAATCAAAAACTTATCTACAGCGACCTTGACGCGCGCTTTTTACTCCAACAAACCATGATCGAAATCGCTAGTCCATCGCTCGGCAAAGCCTAGACAAATAATCAACGGTGCTCTCCTGCAGCATTCTGAGGTAGCCATCAAGCACGGGATGAACTTGTATCATCCACAAAGTGTCATTCATGCCAGCGCTGAATCGAAAGCTTCTTTTTTAAACCGATCGGCGTCAATCCGAGAGCAAATCCATCCGCCCGGAACCTTCCACACTGCTCTGTGGTTGCTTACCTTTGTAAATCGGGCTTACTAAACGGTTTAAACCGCATTTCACCTAAAACGTTTCCAACCGCATTTCTGAGAATTCACAACTTGGCCTACTCGAAGGGCAGCGGTGCCCACGCTACCTCAACGTTGCGCGACTTAACACTGGCGCCAGCGAATGCGGTACACCGATCGAAGAACGCACCGATCGTCAAAACAGTAATCTTGCCATGACTGTGCGAAAAACCTCTCCCTCTGAATGACGAGTGCAATAAATTTTGTGCGAGTCAGAACAAACTGCCGATAGCGATACCCAAAATGCTCAGTGGGCCTTGGTCTTCGAGTCCTTCGGTCGCTTTATCAACTTTTTGCAGCGTAATTTTTGCGTTTTTGAACAGTGTATCGTCGTTGACCAGTTTGCCCACTGTCCCCTGCCCTTGGTTAACCTTCTCCAAAATTTCACGCAGGTTCGCCGCTGAGGCGGCTGCATCGCGGTAAATGGCATCGTCAGTAAGCAATTTGCCGAGTGAGCCTTCGCCAGCGTTGATGCGATAGACAATCTTGCGCGCATCTGCAACAGCAAGGCGCGCCTCGGCTGCTACATCCTGAATATTCGTGACTGTGGCAAGGGCAGAATTGTAAAGAGCATCGTCGAAGATGAGTTTACCTACAGTGCCCTTGCCTTCTGAGACCTGGCCCGAGATAGTTCGGAGGTTCTGGATTGTGTCCGAGAGCGGTTCACGGTTTTGTTTTACAAAATCAACCAGTGGCCCGAGCAGATTATCAATTTTCTCGCCTGTGAAGCTCTTCGTGAGGTTCTCGACACCTGCGGCAACGTTGTCGAGCTTAACCATTAACGCGGCGAAATCAGGAAGTTCGGCGCTTGAAATTGTTGCGTTATTTTGCACACGCGGCGCTGCAGGCGACCCAAAATCAATGGCAACAAAGTTTTGCCCCATTAGACCGGTGAACTTAATAGTGGCTTTGCTATCCGTTTTGACGGGGACAGAAGGGTCAATTTTCATCGTGACTTTAACTCTGTCGTCCGCAAAAGTAATCTTCTCAACACGCCCGATTGGCACACCTGCCATCTTAACCGGCGCGCCCGCGGTAAGTTCTTGTACACTTGTAAAGTATGCGTGCACGCGGTAGCCGCGTTTGAAGGTTTCGAGTCCACCTACGGTTTCCAAAATTATAAACGCGGCGATAAATGCCATGCCAACAAACATACCAAGCCGAGTTTCGAGCGAATATTTTTTCATTGTCTCTGTTTCTGGTTTGTCGGTTTAAAATCTGCCATTAAAAATTGTTGCACAATCGGGTTTGAGTTGCGTTTGACCTCGTCAGGCTTGCCTATGCAAAGGATAGCACCCTCGTGAATGACGGCGAGCCTATCGGCGATTCCAAACCCAAGGTCACGATCGTGCGTTACGACGACCGATGTTGCCCCAATACGGTCCCGCAGGTGCACGATTTCTTCAGCTATGGCAGCTGCCGAGATCGGGTCAAGTTCACTTGTAGGTTCGTCGTAAAGAATAAGCTGCGGCTCCATGACAAGCGCACGCGCAATTGCGACACGTTTCTTCATGCCACCCGAAAGCTCACTTGGCATTTTGTTTTCAGTACCTCTGAGGCCCACAAGGTCGAGTTTCTCGGCAACAATCCTAGCGATCTCCTCCGGTGGTTTCAGGCGATGCTCCGTCAGATACAGCCCAACATTCTCCCCCACAGTCAACGAGTTAAGCAGTGCGCTCGATTGAAATACCATCGCCAGTCTGTACTTGTTCAATACTCCGGGGGCGGTGATCGGCTCGCCTTCAATCAATATCTCGCCTTCATCTGGCGACTCGAGTCCGATCAAGTGTTTCAGCAGGACGGTCTTCCCGCTGCCACTGGGCCCCATAATCACAAAAATTTCACCGCGCCCAACATCAAAATCCAAGCCCTTAAGCACTTCAAGACCATGAAAATACTTGCGCAAGGCGCGCACCTGAACACTTACACCGAGTGTATTTGTTGGCTGCTGGTTCATTGCTTTAGTCAAAGTACAAAAGCAGCCGCGTAAGGAAGTAGTCCAAAATCAGGATTAGCACAATCGAGTTTACAACGGCCTTTGTGACAGAACGCCCAATCCCACGTGGCCCGCCGATCGTGCTCAAGCCCTGATGACATGACACAACGCCGATAACAACCGCAAAAATTTGACTCTTGAACAGGCCATTAAATACGTCGCCAACCGAGACAGTGTCACCAAGCGCTTGGAGAAATGCCCGGAAAGGGACACCTACGCGTGGGTTCGTCGCAGCCACGACAGCTCCGCCGAACCAACCGACTAGAATCGAAAAGAGCACCAACAATGGCAGCGCGATCGATATTGCCACAAGACGCGGCAGGACAAGATAGTGAATTGGGTTAATGTTCATTGTTCGCAGTGCGTCTATCTCCTGATAAACGCGCATCGAGCCGATCTCAGCCGCCATAGCAGATCCGATTCTACCCGCTATCAACACGGCCATCATAACCGGTCCAAGCTCTTTGCACATTGAGACGCCTACCAACGGACCGATCACGCCCGTTAATCCGCGTTCGGCCAGTACGGGCCCGGTCTGCAATGCAAGCACACCCCCGATAAACAACGATAAGACGCAGACCATTAACAGACTTGCGTTACCGATCTCGAATAATTGGTCGAATATTTTCTGGCGTTGACGCCACACCAGTGGCAGCGCCAACGTGGCTTGCCACCACATCAAAACCATTTCGCCTACGTTACGGAACATGGGTGATCGCCGGGTTTTTTACCGGTCGGGTGCGTTGGTTCCACCACAAACGGTATTGGTTTGGTGATCTGGGCACAACTGTTGAAATCGCATAGCAGGTTTCGGTTTTTTGGTTATTGGGATGTAAAACAGTCGCAAGCGTTTTTCCGTGGCAGCTGACTCAAAATGAAAAAGGCCGAATAAAACAGACCATTTCTGGTTTTCGGCACTTGCGTCACGTCGGTACAGGTTCCACAGCAACGACTGGTTTGTAACACCTGCAACTGGGTTTTTTTCCGAACGCCATATCGCCCACAAAGGCGAGTAGTTCCGTTCAATGCTGGTGTTATTTGGCAGAATAGGCTCGAGCATAGAGAACAACTGGAAACGTTCGACGCCGTCGTATGAACGCGTTGCGCTGAACAACGGCCATAGCGCTGTCTGGCGACGCGACACGCCAGCCTGTGTGTTTCGTTCCACCGTATCAGAAAACAGAAAAAAGAGGACCCGGGTTCGGTCGCGTTCAAGCGGCTGTGTATTAAGCCGGCTCCGTTTGTACAATGGCCACAGGTACCATTCGCTTGCAGCGGTTGCGGAGCGTGCCTGACTAAAAAATGGGAAAACGCGCCTTGTTGTTTTGCCTTCACCGCTGGCAAACACAATCAGCGGCCAAGGCGCACCCACTTCGCGGTATCTTCTGCTCCGGTCATGTGTAACCGTTACCCCAACGGGCCAGAGGTAACTCGTCGAGTCTCGGTTCGACGACCGTAACTGTGCATACAAAGGCAGAAACGCGGTGTACTGTTCTACGTTTGTGGTCCCCACGTTACGCGTTTGTTGCAGATAAATCGGCCAAAAGACAAACCGCGATTCATGCCCAGGAACGACCTCGATTTCATCCCAAACGTTGGTATAGGCTGTAACGAATTTTCGTTCGCGGCCGATTAATGGCCAGAACTGCCAACCTTTTAGGCCGGGTCCGTTTCGCACGTGAAACACCGGTGCTATAAAGTTGCGCGTGACAACTTTGCCTTCAGTTGCCTGAGTATGCATGCTAAAGGGTGTTGCGCCCGGTGTTAACTGTGTTGTTTGACCGCGTTGCGTTCGGACGGTTTTTACATACAATGGCCACAAGACGAATTCGATTTCATCCCTGAAAAACCTGTTCTTGAGCCTGCCTGCAACAGGAAACAGTGCGGTATAGTTTTCTGTGGCCCGGTGAGAGCGTTGTGAAAAAAACAATGGAAACACAGTAAACCTCTCGAAATTCCGTCCTGATGACGTGGCTCCACCCGAAGCGCTTAAAAGCTGGAGCAATTGTAATTTGTACTCGGCGCCGCGTCGGTCGTAAGTAAAAATCGGGTATAAAACGTCCAATTCAATTGACTCAGCTTTACGATTGTAGTCATACGAGATAATCGGCCGAAATGCCCATTGTAATGTTTCCTCCGACGTTGCCAAAAACAGCATCGGCCCAACCGCTTCGAGGTTTGTTGTGTGCGAAATGTCTCCATACCAAAGGCAATACAACGGCCCGATGTTAACCTGTCCCAGTACAGACCGGATTGGACAGATCAACAATCCGCACACCAGGATGAACACTCCCGCAGTATTGTGACGCAAGAGCCGCTGACAAAGCATGACCTTTTGGCTGCGGATGCTAACCATGGCGCAAACCGCGTCAAGCACACGGGCATGGCGAGTCGCCCTTAACCCCGCGCATTCGGACCCGTGTCGGAAACATGCGGACAGCGACGATCGGCGCTTGGGGCTGCGCAAAACATTTTCAAAGTTAAGAGTTGACGATTCAGCGATAATAAATAAAATGCACCAGTTAGATTAGAGGGTTTTTACGTCGGTTCCTCCCGACCCAGTGTCGACGGTGTGTTTGCCGGCACTGGGTTGCATTTTTAAAATTCCGTGTCGCAGCAGCACCGTTACAAGTGCTGGCAGGAAAGTCAGGCCCGCAACCAGGCACGCACCAACCCCAATTGACATCAGCCAACCAAGGCTTTGAATCCCCTGGTGTTTGGCCAGCACCAGGCTCCCAAAACCTGCAATTGTGGTTAAACCGGATACAAGTACTGCCTTGCCAGTGCTTTTGGCCAAGATAGCTGGCTGTTCTTCTTCCGCCACACGGTTCAGAATGTGTATTCCGTTGGTTACGCCGATCCCAATCGCCAACGGAAGCGTCATTATGTTGGCAGGGTTAAACGGTATCCCAAAGAAACCCATTACACCCAACAGCCAAATCGAACCTATCAACACAGGTGTCAAACACAACAACACGACCAATACGCTTCGAAAATGGATAAACACCAGCAGCGCAATTGCAGCTAGCGCGTACAAGGCGGCCTCTTCATAACTACGCTTTAGCAGCCCAGTGTATTCGTATAGCTGCACCGGCGTGCCCGTGATGATTGGTTTGTTGGTGTTACGCGGGTCAAGCGCTTGACGCAACTGCTGAATGAACTCGCGCTGGTTGTCGCGTTGCCAGATGTCTTTTTTTGGATACACCTGCAACAAGTGTTTCCCTGTGACACCTACGAATCTGTTGCGTAAAGCCGGAGGCAAATCGTTCACGTCCAGCCCGGTGGAATCATCCTGCTGTTTCAAAGCTGCAAACGTCTCGCGCAGGTCAATAAGCAAAGCACGTTGGTATGCGGCGAGTTTTTCAGACGCGCTTGCCTCGTCTGTCCGAAGCATTTGCCGACGAAACATGCCGATCGCATCGCGCAACGACACCAACTGCTGCGCAATTTCAGGCTCCTGCTCTTTCGCTTCTTCAACAGCAAGGCCGAGGTATCCCCGCAGCGACCACAGCGTTCGACTAAGATCGGGTATACTCACGCTGGTCGTGTCAGGCTCAGCAAACTCCAGCCCTGCAATTTCCCTTTTAATCGCGCTAACGAGTTTCAGCTTCTCAGTCGGGTCCTGCGTCAAGAACCGGCTTAATGATTCAACACCTGCAACGGCGGGCAGAGCCATGATTTTTTCTTCAATTGCTGCAGCCTCATCTTCCGAATCAGCCAGCACTGCGGCAAACAAAACCGATTTTTCTGCCGAAGCGATCAGTTTCCGCTCGAACACAACCGCCGGTAAATCCCTCGTCTGCATGTTCAGCAGGTTATAATCAAAGTACACATTGCCGACCCGGCTCAAAGCAACTACACACAAAACAATCGTACCGCCTATAACAATCCAAGGGCGGTCCAACCAAAAACGTTCCAAGCGCGCCCGTGCAGGTGCCGTTTTCGCTAGCTCACGGTCCAGAATGTTTTGCCGACCGCACAGAAGCAGTGAAGGTAGTAAGCCCAACATCGGCACAAGGCAGATCAACAAGCCACAACCACAGATTAATCCCATTTCCTGAATTCCTTTAAAATCAGTCAGGCACATGGCAAGAAAAGCACCTGCCGTTGCGAATGCCCCCGTGAAAATACCTCTGCCAGTAAAAACAATCGCTTTTGTCAGAGCATCGCGTTCAGCACAACCACGTCGCAATTCCTCCTCGTACCGGGTCACCAAATGCACACCAAAATCAATCGCAAGCCCCACTAAAATCGGCACGAACGTAACAGTCAGGATGTTCAAGTGGCCAATTGCAAATGTGGTAAAACCCAACGTGTACCCAACACCCACAGCTAAACACACCGTCGCCTTGATCGGTCTGCCAGTTTCCTGATAACCGTATACAAAAATCAGTGCGCATAAAAACAATGCCACCAGGCCAGCCATAGCTGTGTCCTTGCGCGCCTGTCGCATTTCATCAAGCTCAAGCACAGGCTCGCCCGTCAACCCGACATTTAAGCCCGGCACCTCGCGTTGCGTCTCCTCAACCAACTGGCGTAGCCGCTCTACGGCAGGCCCGTTCAAGTCCTCCGATGGCGCATGCGCGGTTATGAGATAGATTGTCCCGCCTGCAAAAGTTATGTAAATCTCGCGCTCGGCCTCCGGGCCAGCCCCAAACAATGCATTTACCCCGGGCGACGGAGGAGCACCGGGCCGCTGCAACGCCTCGGTTGCCGCCGTAACAATCCTTTTTAGCGCCGGCAGCGCGCGAATTAGCGACTCGATTGATTCGTCATCATGGCGTTTGGCAGTGCGGAACTGCGTATTCACAAACTCGAACAACGACACCAGGTTCGATACACCGGCAAACCGTTCGAGAAACGACCGTGTGGTACGCACCGTCTCCAAGAGCGATTCAAGGTCGGCCGTCGGCACGAACAAAAGCGCTTTGTTGCCCATCAATTTAAGGTCACCCTTGTAAAACACGTCCTTGAACAGGTGCGGCTCGCTTTCGAGTTTGGCTGCCAAACGCTCGACAAATTCGCGGTTCTTGAGCGAGTTCTCGCTCTCAACCACCACAACGAGGTCGTCCTGCTGCGGGAACTCACGCTTGAAAGCGAGGAAGTTTTGGTGATAGCGCTTGTTTGCACCCACCAAGTTATTCCGGCTCGGATCAAACTTCAGGTGTAGCGCAGTATAAACCACGCACAACACGAAAAGCACAATCTGGGGATAAACGAACGCCCGAGGGTAGCACGTCACCGCCCTTGCTAATCGCACAAGCAGTCGCTCAGCCAAACTGCTGGTGCTTTGCTTCATTGGACACGTGGGCGTAGTTCCGCCATCAGATGCACAACAAACCCGCTGCCAACAATTGCAGGCTGACCGGAAACATAAATAAATTCAGCAAAAATCAGCGTTCGAATAGACCTCTTTCACGTCGTCGTGTTCTTCGAGCGCTTCGATCAACCGGTTAACCGCGGCGACCGTCTCAGGGTCTGTCACAGGCACGGTTACTTTTGGCACCTCAGTGATCTCGGCCATGGCACACTTAATGCCCTTGGCTTCAAGCTGTTTATGGACCGCCTCAAAGCTTGCGGGGTCTGTTAATATTTCGTATCCCTCCGGCTGCGCTTTGAAGTCCTCGGCCCCGGACTCGATCGCAAGCTCCATCAGTTGGTCCTCGTTCGCTGCATCCCGTGGAATTATCATCTGTCCTTTACGCTGAAAAAGCCGGCTGACGGACCCTTGCGTAGCCATTGAGCCGCCATGCCGTGTGACAATACTGCGTATTTCAGCCGATGTGCGGTTTCGATTGTCGGTACTAGCTTCAACCAAAATCCCAACCCCCTGGGGCCCGAAAATCTCGTATGTCAGTTCCTCGTAATTGACGCCTTCACCTGTGCCTAAGCCGCGCTTGATCGCGCGCTCGATGTTGTCGCTCGGCAAATTCGCAGCTCGACACTTCACAAGGACCATGCGCAGGCGCGGATTTAAATTGGGGTCGCCGCTACCACCTTGTTTGACAGCGATTGTAATTTCACGCGCCAGCTTTGAAAACAATTTGCCCTTCTTAGCGTCCAGGGCGCCTTTGAAATGCTTCAGTTTCGCCCACTTGCTATGCCCAGCCATATATGTTTACTCGGGTTAAGTTTCCAAAAGCATTGTCGCGGTTAGCTGTTTTGCAAGCAAGCCGTAAACTGCCGCTCAGTATCCTCACTGGTTAGTCGGCTCCACAAACACAGCTGTACCATAACATAAAACCTCCGTCACGCCGGGTGCAATTTCAGTCGCATCATAACGCACACCTATAACAGCATTGGCTCCCAGCTCACCTGCATGTACAAGCATCAGGTTATACGCATCTGAACGCGCCCGTTCACACAACTCTGTGTACAACGATATATGACCGCCAAACAACGTCTGAATGTGCGCGCCTATGTTGCCCAAAATAGACCGTGACCGCACAACTATGCCGCGCACGACACCGAATGATTTGACCACACGATACCCAGGCAGCTCAAATGCTGTCGTCGTCAGTGGATGCGTCTGACTCATACCGGCGCCCATTTCAACACACGTTCACTGCGCTGCAAAAGCCAAAATTTTGGTGTCACGGGCGCAAAACTGGCGCATTGACAAACCACAGCACCTAAAAAGCGCGAAATTCACACCAGTCAAACAGACAAAACGCACGAAGTGCAAGCCCAGCGTGTTTAAAGTACGGATGGGGCAATTCGTTGACCTAATAACACCGTAAACAAAGTGGTTAAGTGCAATTTCACCTAAGCCTTTAGGACTCACTCGTGGATTTCGACAATGTCACGGTCGTGGAGCAGTTCGGTTTTGGGCACTAGTTGACCATCAAATCTGCTGTGGCCCCAGAGCCGAGCGAACTTCATACTATTTGCCAACTCGCGGTGGATAAGCCGCGCTAGCTCCGCCACAGTTGATCCGGCTGGTAGAATGAATGGCTTGCGCAGGTCGGGTGGTTTACCCGGTTCTTTTGAGTAAACACGGATCATGGCTAGCAACTCCCATAGCCGCTTAAACAGTTCTGGCAGACCCGCCTTTGTCAGCGCACTGACCGCAAGCACATCGAGTGTGCCAGCGTATAGCACCCGCAGCAACTCGACGGTGTCGGGATCGGCCAGGTCGGCCTTATTTGCAACAATCAGTCCACTATGCATGCTCGGGTCTGCCCGATTAATTTGATTGACGGGTATAGACCGAAGCATAAGTCCGCGCTCACGCAGCACGTTTAATACAATCTCAGCATGCTCGAGGCTGTTGTTATTTGCTTCGACCACAACACACACAACGTGTGCGTTCCGGAGTGTGCCCATTAGCCCACTCGGTACATGTCCGGCTGCGACTGGAGGAGTATCAATCAGTTCGATTTGTGCGTCGTCCATGAACCACATGCCGGGTTGCGGTACAACGGTCGTAAATGGATACTCTGCAACTTTGGCCTCAGCATCTGTGACGGCTGTAAGTAAACTGCTTTTGCCTGTGTTCGGTAGGCCGACCAAAACAACCTGCCCTACCCCACTTTTCGGAATATGAAATGGATCCGGCCCCTTGCGTTTCGGCGCTTTTTGTTGCTCGCGCCGCAGCTGGCTAAGCCGGCGTTTCAGGTCTGCCTGAAGTTTTTCTGTCCCCTTGTGTTTTGGGATGACAGCCAGCATCTGCTCGAGTGCGGCGATTCGTTCCTCGGTTGTTTTCGCCTCACGAAGCCGCTGCTGAGCTTTCTCGTACTCAGGTGTCAGGTTTGCTGGCATAGCAGAGCCTTCGGTGACCAAGCATAGTTTTTTTGCGTGGTCCAACAGATGAACACCTCGAACAGATTTATGAGCGCAAAACGCGCGCCTGTTGCGTCTCTGTTGTGTACACGCAGGAGTGGCGGGCTTATGGATTAGCCTAGGCCCGCACACTCATGCAAATATTTCACCAAGTTCAATTCAAGCGGCTGGCGCGGGTTCCTAGCCAAGTTTATACCCGATCTTACGCAGGAACCCTTTGCGCCAGTTAACATCTTCTTCGGTCTCGACGCCTTTTGGTGCTGCGCCGTCTATCACACCTAGGATTCCCCTGCCTTGCTCGGTCTCGGCTACAACAACCTGCACCGGATTTGCGGTAGCACAGAAAATCCTGCATACCTCAGGCACCTGCTTGACAGCGTTGAGGACATTGACCGGGTAAAACCCCTCAGCGAGGAATAGAATGAACGTGTGGCCTGCACCAATTGCAAGTGCGTTTTTGCGTGCATGCTCGATCATGGCCGGGTCAGTCCCAGTTAAGCGCACCAAGCATTTGCCAGATGATTCACAAAACGCGAGTCCAAACTTAATCCCAGGTACTGTGCTTACAAGCGCCTCGTGGATGTCCTCGACGGTCTTGATAAAGTGGGATTGCCCAAGGATGAAGTTTATAGGCTCGGGCTTTTCGATATTGACGATGCTGATTTTAGGTCCCATAACTCTGGGCATGGTCGTTTAGGCCAAACTGGAGGTCAAGCCTACTTTCCGTTACGTTCGGCCATAGTTGTAAGGGCCTACAATTATAAGGGTGCAAAGCTACTACTGCCCTGCATTCCGACCAGAAGGTCGCCGTTTGTAGCACGTTGTTTTACGTATATTGAGTTGTATCGGCTGCGCGGGTTGAGCTGAACACTCGTGACTCGGTTAAACGGCGATCTATCCAGTTCGTATAACCATCATTCCTTACCCCAAATGAGGCGCAGCGTGGTACTACATAACAGGCTAAAGGTTGGCCTACACGTGCAATACGCTTTCGATCGCTTCACGCAGTGTTGCAGCGGACTTTTCCAGGGCATTTTGTTCTTCAGGGCTGAGGCTAGCCGTGAGTATCCGCTCAATGCCTCGTTGTCCGAGTACGCATGGCACGCCTAAAGCAACGTTTCGCAAGCCGTACTCGCCCTGGAGCACAGCCGATACGGTCAGCACACTGTGCTGGTTGCGCAGGATCGCGCTCGCGATCCGCACCAACGCAAGGCCGACTGCGAAGTTTGTTGCACCTTTATACCCGATGATATGGTATGCCGAGTCTCGTACTTCGTCGGCAATTTTCCTGTGCGTCGCTTTCCAGTCGCCACACTGATTACAACTTGGGCAGTGATGTTCGATCGGTACACCTGCAATGTGGGTCATTGACCAGGCCGGTACCTCACTATCGCCGTGTTCACCAAGCACGTAGGCGTGCACGTTTTGGGTGTCAACATTGCAATGCCGACCAAGCAAGTACCTAAACCGCGCGCTGTCAAGCACTGTGCCAGAGCCAATGACACGGCTGCGTGGCCAACCTGAGTGTTGCCATGCGACATACGTCAGCACATCAACCGGGTTAGTGACAATCAAAAGTACAGCAGGTGCGTTGCGCTGAACGACATCGCCTGTAATCTGGCGCACGATTTGCGCATTGCGTTGAACCAGATTGAGACGCGTTTCGCCCACTTTCTGTTTTGCGCCTGCGGTAACGACGACAAGCTGCGCATCCGCGTAATCGTCAGATGTGCCGACACGTATTTGCACTGGTGGGTAAAAAGGTTGCCCATGCGACAGGTCAAGCACCTGGCCTTTTGCCAAGTCTACGTTGTTGTCCAACAGCACAATTTCATCTGCTACACCGCTTATTGCCAGTGCGTAACCGAAGGTCGAGCCAACTGCACCCGCGCCGACTATGACGACCTTACGGGGTAACCACTTTAACTGTTCGCGCATTTTGTTAGCCGCCGTTTGAATTGTTCTTGTGCTGTTGATTGTGACCAAACGTTTTCGGGCTTGCAACAACCGACCTGCAGTTCGAACAGGCGCGCTGAAACGTGAACCGCAAGTGCTGGTGTGTACTCCAGCCTTTAGGCCGGGTGCCTTATGAACCTGGTTTTCGTTCACATTGAAAAAGCTCAAGGATGTAAAGAACCACCAACCAACCGATTGCTAAAAAGGCCTCCATTGCAAACAAACAGCCTTAAACGTAAACGCAAACCAAGCACGCTAAAGGTTTGGCTACACAGACTGGCCACTACTGTTACCCCGCCAACGGCACGGTCGCAATGCAGGTGTAAACTGGGCCAGTCGGATAAAGCTGACTTTGCATCAGGTCAATGTGCGTGACCTGCCATTTGGCGAATTTGGGTGCCTCGAACTTGGCAAGTACCTCGGTCAGCTTGCGCGCCTCGTTTGGCAGTTTGGTTTTAACCCGTCCGATTGTCAGGTGCGCCTGAAACGGTCTGTCTTCAAGTTCACCCCAATCTGCTGTGCTACGGATAATCGCGTCTGCAAGTCGGTTCACGGCATCCAGGTCGCCTAACACACCCAACCACAACACACGAGGGCGGCTCCCTTTTGGGAACCAGCCGAAGTTTCCCGCGCTCAACTCAAATGCACGCACCCCAGTGCACACGCTGCGAATAGCCGACTTGATCTGTGGCACTGCACTGGTAGGTATGTTGCCGAGGAACCTGAGTGTAAGATGAATTTGTTCCGGCGCAGTCCAGCGTACCCAGTCTGTTGGCACTTTCGACTTGAGCGCAGATTGAAATGTCTCGACCCGGGCTATAACGTCCTGGGGCGGGTTAATTGCAACGAACGCTCGGATGAGGGTTTGAGTTGTATCGGTCATTTTTATTTGGTGCGTAGGGATTATTTGCGCAAGAAAAGACCTGATTGCCAGCCTTTTTCGACTTTGGTTTTCACACGCACGAACCGGGCTTTTTCATAGGCCCGGCATACTTGCTCGAACTCAGGCTTTAACACACCGGCCAAAACAAGCGCGCCGGTCGGTGCAACCCATTTGGCGATCTGTCGCCAATAGCTGGTCAGCAATTCCGCATTTAGATTTGCACAAACAAGGTCAAACCTTTTGCGGCTCGGAAGCCGTAGCGTGGCCACATCAGCTTTCAACACGCGCACTTTAGACGTGAGCTTGTTTCTTCTGATGTTTGCTTTTGCCACACGTACCGCATTAGCGTCGGAATCGAACGCCAAAACGGGGTTAAACCCGAGTTTAGCCGCTGCAATTGCCAAAATGCCCGAGCCAGTCCCAACGTCTAAAAATGATTGGCTTTTCGTCCGGCACCTCATTTTCACGATTTGTCTGAGACAAAAAACGGTTGTGGGGTGATGCCCTGTGCCGAAAGCAAGCCCGGGATCCAAAACAATCTCAACTAGACCTTGGCGTGGTTTAGCCTTGCTCCAACTCGGTTTGATTAAGAGACGCGAGCTGATGCGAATCGGTTTAAACTGTTTTTTCCATGCCTCAGCCCAGTTTTTCTGGCGGAGCCGGCGCAGCCGCACCCGCGCGGGTCGTATCTCAAGGCCGCAATCGGCAATCTTACCTAAGCCAACGTTAACCCTCCGCACGAAGCGCTTTAGGAAACAGCATCGGTTCAGCGCGTAAATTGAAACTGTGCTGGTACGCGTGTTGAGGTTGGTGCAGACCGTGGCGGGCCGTCGAAAAACACGCCCCAAAAGTTCTGCGACGGCTTCTTCGGCTTCAAGGGCAACCGTAACCGAGAACTCCCAGACCCATCTGCGATTCATTATTGGCCTTTGGATCCGGATTGGGCGCGTGTCTTTTGAAGCGAGAGGCGGCCGCCCACGCCAACTCCGCCCGCCGATAAGCGTATTTGACAAGCAGTCCGGTTTTTTGATGAACCAAAGATCAACATTTTATTGAACCTGTCCGACCCGAACATCACTGAACAATTTCACGTGCCAGACGCGCCGGGTTTGAGTTTTGGTCCAATGGCCGCAGCAGAAACGCATACGAGTATTCGTGGCACGGGATAAGATGTTCCTCATGCGGCCAGGCGCCCCAGCTATCGTCGCCGCCCACACCTTGCTGTTTCAGGTCGAGGTTTAGCGTAATGAAATCCCGTTTGGTCAACTCAAACGGATGCTTTGCATTTTGCAAATCGTCTGTTGTGTAATGGAGCGCATTAACACTGAGCGTCGGCTGGCCTACAGCAAGCAGACCTATGCCATTGCCGTTTCGCAGTGCAACCCAACGCACATCAACCTTGTTACCGCTTTCGCCAGGCTCGCTATAGTGCCAGTAAAACTGGTCGCTTACAGTTCCGCTGTATAAGCCGACCTTGGCGTCTTTACGGTCGCAGTAGGTTTCATGCGGACCAGGCCCGAGCCAGGTGACACGCTCGAAACTAGGGGCGACAGCCATTTGCATGCCTATGCGTGGGAGCTTAGGCAGATCAGTCTTTGCAGGTTTGAAGTTCGCCTCGACGCGAATGTCCCCGGTGCCGTACACGATATAAACGGTCTGCCATTGTACATTAACTTTCGGCAGCAAGTGGGTTATATGCACTCTGACGGCATTTGACTTCGGCAGTTCTTCAACTGAGAGACGGTCTAGCTTTGCATCTCGATGCGCATACCGCCAGATGCCCTGTGAGCGAGCCATGTTACGGCCGCGGTCGTTGTCTGTAGGCGCACGCCAAAAATCCGGCCGCAACGGCGAATGCACTAGCTCGGTCCCGTTGAGTTTCCAAGAGCTAAGTGTACCGGCTTTTTTGTCGAACTCGATCGTGAACCCTTTGCCCGTGATAGTCAGCCGTGCCACGTCCTGTGTAAGGCGCAAGCGCGGTGCTGTAGTTGCTCTTACAACCCGTGCAGGTGCAGCGTCTGGCAGTTTGAACTGGTCCCATGCAAGTTCATGTCCGGCTTTTGCCCACGGTGTGTCCGACTTAAGCCGAAAACTTAGCTCCAGGAAATACTCAACGCCAGGTTGTGGTTTAAACGGTTTAACTGGCACAACAATGTTCGTTACGGCGCGCGGCGGTAGATCAGGAGTTTGCAACTGACCCGCTTGCAATTCCACTCCATCACCAGTTAACCGCCAATGCACAGTAGCGATGTCTTTGAGGTTTAGGAAATCGTACCAGTTTTTGATCTGGATTTTTCGCGCGGCAAGGTCAACAGGCCTGCAATGCACGTATTGATAAATGTGTTTGACCTCGAACAAGCCCGGATGCGGCTCGCGGTCAGGTGTAACAAGCCCGTTGCAGCAGAAATTGTCATCACTTGGCGTTCCCGGTGGGCCGTAGTCACCCCCATAAGCCCAGAAGAATCCTCCACCTGACGCCGCGGGCAGTGAGCCGTCCAGCTTCAACCAAAACTCCAAAGCAGGGTCGTTGCCGCGAGCTGTATCAGCTATTTCAGCGTCGCTCAATGCGCGGCTATATATACGCGCCTCGCGGATCAGTCCGGCCACCTGACGGCCTTCGACCTGCGCGTTGCCGCCTATCTCAACCGGGTACGCTGTACTGGCGACCTTGCCGTTGTAATCGGTGGAACCTATGCGCACTCCATTCAGGTAAAGCCGCAGTTCCTTTCCGTCAAATACGCCAGCTACATGATGCCAGCGTCCGAGCCAGTCATCCGGCAGTGGCGCTTCGGTTGTTACCCAAGTGTCGTTATCGGGATCGTACACGAAAAACTCAAGCGCGTCGCCCCGAGCCACTTGCAATGCCCATTGCGTGTCGCCCCGTGTCACGAAACAAGCGTGGCCATCAGCCGGAGCCGGCTTGATCCAGGCCTCCAACGTAAGCGGCCCGGTGATATTCAGCCAGGGCGCGTCCGGTAAGCGTAAAGCGCCACGCAGCAGGCCGTCTGCCAACGCACTTTCTGGCACATTAAAGCTGAGCCCGTGTTTGCTGCGGTCCTGCAATGCAGAGAGCTGCGGGATTGGCTTGCGCAGGGCTTGATCCACCCAGTCCCAGATCGCGCCCCCCTGCAAATATGGTTTTTCGTAAATCTGGCTCCAATACGCCCACATACCGCCGCTGCTATTGCCCATCGCATGCGAGTATTCGCACATAATGAAGGGGCGAGTTTGCGGTTTCGAGGAATATTCGGCCAGCACAGCCGGCCGCGGGTACATCGGGCAAACGATATCTGTGTGCGGTTTGCGTCCGGCCTGTTCGTAGTGCACCGGTCGGCTAGGGTCGCGTTGTTTTATCCAGGCGCTTGTAGCCTCGAAATTCGGGCCGTCGCCGGCTTCATTGCCCAGCGACCAAATGATTACCGATGGATGGTTTTTGTCGCGTTCGACCATGCGAATGGTGCGGTCCATATGCGCGTCCAACCAATCCGAGTTTTTAGCCAAGGACGCCGCCCCGTAGCCCATGCCGTGGCTTTCTATGTTCGCCTCGTCTATGAGGTAGATGCCGTACTTGTCGCACAGGTCATACCATGCGGGGTGATTTGGATAGTGGGCTGTTCGCACCGTATTAATGTTGAACTGTTTCATCAGGCAGATGTCCTTGATCATGCTTTCCACTGAAACTGCTTGACCGAGGTCAGGGTGGATCTCATGGCGGTTGACGCCCTTGATGAGAATACGCTGGCCGTTGACGAGAAGATTGCCGTCTTTTATTTCTACTTGGCGGAAGCCAACATTAACAGGTATGACCTCCAAGACTTTGCCAGCCTTATCTTTTAGCGTAAGAAGCAATTTGTACAGGTGCGGCGTTTCACTCGTCCATTTGAGCGGGTTTTGTATTGACTGTGTGATAACAGCTTGCGCGCCGTTTGTGCCCGGCTTAACCGTGGCTTCGATGCGCGACGTAGCTGCAGGTTTACCGCCCGGGTCCATTAGTTTGGCTTCCACGGCGACATCGGCTGCTTTTTCAGTTGCGTTTTCGATGCTGACACACACACGCAGTGTTGCGTCGCCATAATGCTGATCAAGGTCTGTCTTAACCTCAAAGTCGCGGATGTGAATATCAGGAGGTGACCAAATGTAAACATCACGGAAAATCCCACTCATGCGCCACATGTCTTGGTCTTCCAGATACGAACCATCGCACCAACGAAAGTTTTCGACCGCAATCAGGTTTTCTCCAGGCTTAATGAACCTAGTGATGTCGAATTCAACCGGTGTACGGCTGTCCTTGCCCATGCCGACTTTTTCACCGTTGACCCACACATAAAAGAACGAGTTAACCCCGTCGAAAGTAAGCAAAACACGTCGGCCGGACCATTCCCGTGGAACAGTGAAAGTGCGCCTATAATGGTTGACGGTGTTGTTCGGGTCGTCAGGGGGTACAAAGGGCGGTTGCCACGGGCGTCGCCAGGGATACTGTACATTTACGTAAATTGGCACACCGTAACCGTGCATCTCGACGTTCGACGGGACTGGAATACTCGCCCAAGCTGAATCATCAAAGTCCGGGCTCCAAAAATCCGGCACACGCGCCAGATG
Source organism: uncultured Verrucomicrobiota bacterium (assembly GCA_964555645.1). Lineage (GTDB taxonomy): Bacteria > Verrucomicrobiota > Verrucomicrobiia > Limisphaerales > DTLC01 > DTLC01. The sequence goes on along the minus strand of CAZKTA010000005.1, from coordinate 53,891 downwards.
ATTCGACCCATAGAAATATTTCCAGTCACCGTTTAAACAACGATAAAACGGCGATTTGACACGTTCTGAGTTGGCGGTGAACTCGATTTTAAGTGCCGTGGTCGCGTCCGGGCAAATGACCATCGTGGCGCGCGGCAGCAGGTTGTTAATGCCTGTCAAACGCGGGTTTTGCCAGTCAGCCAACTCGGTTTGCTGCTGAGCCCGTAACAAAAGCACAGGGCTGACTATCCAAATACTGAGGAACCGACCCAATTTCGTATGCATAGCGTTTTGTCCCGATTAAATGCGGTGTCAAACGTGCCCCGAAATTCGCCGGGTTAAAAACTCATGCGCATTCGACAACCGCGTTTTCTGTCTCGCTGTGCTATTTAAGGAATTTGAGTTGAAACGTCCAGCCGATTCGGCATTGGTTTTTGATTATTGGTCGTGGTAAGCTTGGTGCGTCTGATGATGGCAGCACTGTTCCAAGGCGGACTATGCCGGCTGAGCCTGGCGTCGGTCAAGGTGCGTCGGTTGCACCTGGGCTGGCCGGTTACACGTGCAAGGACCGGCGTTGCCTTGGGACGAGCAGTATCATGCTTTGTGTTAGCTATCTCTATTGTTTTCGGAACTGGCCAAGGGGAACATGCACCGGAAAACAATAGCGACGCTTTAAGGCATCTGTTAGACCCAGAATGGGGTGTGGGTAGCTGGATATGGACCGAGGAAGCTTCCAACAAACAAACGTGCAGACTCTGGAAATCATTTGAAGTGCCCCAAAAACCGGCCGTGGCTAGGGCAACGCTTCGCGTTACGGCAGACAACGGGTTCAGGCTTGTAATGGACGGTCGTGAACTAGGGCGCGGCAGCGACTGGCGATACCTAACCGAATTCGACATGACACGGTTGCTTTCGCCGGGGCAACACATCATTGCAATTGAAGCGTTTAATGAACGCGGTGAGGCGGGTGTGCTCGCCGGGCTGCGAATTGACTTTGTTGACGGAAACACGACCGAAATCGGGAGTGACAATACCTGGTGGATTGTTCCCAACGACGAGCCACACTGGGAAAAACGCAATCGGCCGGGCCCAAGCTGGCATCGTGCAAAAGTTGTGGGCGCCTTTGGACAAGCACCGTGGAAAACAATCCCTTATGCAATTACACAACTGACCCCACCTGAACCGATACAACTACGGTTTTGGCAGCGCGGTTGGTTCCAGTTTTTGCTGCTTACGATTTTGTTGACGGCCCTGGTTTTGTATTTGCGGCTTTTAGCGAAGGTGGCTGTACAGGCACGCGCACAGACGATGCTTCAGCGCGAGCGCGCACGAATTGCGCGTGATATTCATGATGACGTCGGGGCAGCATTAACACAGTTGGTATTGCAGGGTGAAGTTGCAAAAACTGAGCTTCCGGAAGGCTCCCACGCGCGAGCCCAGCTTGATCAATTGTGTGAAAAGGCGCGCACAGTGTTGCATGCGCTCGATGAGGTCGTTTGGGCGGTCAACTCACGGCGCGACACACTGCGGGATTTTTCATCGTACGTGTGCAAGTACGCACAGCAATTCATGAGTAAAACACCTATCCGGTGCAGGCTTGATGTTGAGCCTGAGCTGCCGGCAAGTGCATTCGATTTGGCAATGCGACGCGGTCTTTTCCTAGCCGTTAAAGAGGCCTTGTCAAACGTGGCAAAACACTCCGAGGCAACTGAGGTGTTTCTGCGCATACACACACAGAACGGTGCCGTGGTCGTTGTGGTAGAGGATAACGGCAAAGGGTTTGATCGCGCTCGTGTCTGGCCCGACCGCAACGGACTTGTTAACATGACCCAACGATTGCATGAACTTGGAGGGCAATGTACGCTGTGGTCAGAACCCGGCAAAGGATGCAGAGTCGAGTTTAGGGTGCATTTGAGCGGGCAAACCAAGCAACGGGCTGGGTTGTTGAAACGGTTGTTCGGTGCTGCAGCCACCCCGTGCCGATCTACAGCCGACCACTTCCAACCAATGTGTACGGCCACGGCTAGTGCAGACCAGCACCATAATCCATGAACAGTGATCCGAACATTGCTCGCAGCGCTGCGCAAGTAGGCAGGCAACCGTTCAAGGTTGCGCTCGTCGAAGACAAACGGGATGTTCGTGAAAGTTGGGTCAGACTGATTAATTCTCTTTCCGAGTTTAGGTGCATTGCAGCATGTGCCAGCGGTGAAGAAGCAATTCAAATAATACCGAGTTTGCGTCCTGACGTGGTTTTGATGGACATTTTCCTGCCGCGCATGTCGGGCATCGAATGCGTTGCGCGTCTTAAAAACATGATGCCCCACCTTCAGATCGTGATACTTACCGGTGTAGACGATGACGAACTTGTGTTTCCTGCGTTGGAAGCGGGTGCTGATGGCTATCTGCTGAAACGGACAAAACCCGCCGACCTGCGTGCGGCGCTGTTGGATGTGCTAAGCGGCGGTGCCCCCATGACAAGCGAAATTGCGCGGCGCGTGGTCGAATCTTTCAGGGCGAAAGGCCGACATCGCGATGTATCAGTCAGCCTGACAGCGCGCGAAGAAGAGGTGCTAGTCCTGCTCTCAAAGGGCTATTCGAACAAGGAAATTGCCGACCGGCTAGCCTTGAGCGTCGAGACCGTTCGCAGTCATCTTAAACACATCTACGAAAAACTGCATGTGCGCTGTCGCGCAGAGGCGGTGGCGCGCTATATTGCAGCTAAGCCGCTTTGAGACCCGGCGTAATTTGCTGCGTTTTGCACGGACGAATGCGGCTCCAACTGATTTGAGAGCTTTGAGTCTGATTGAGGTGCTGCTTCAGGTTCAACCCGCATTTTTGTTGAACCAAATGTCGGCGCCGAAGAAAGCGGTTTAATTTGTGCGTGTGCCAATTGGCGTGCTTTTCGGGCTTGCACTGAGCTGTCGGATGCCGTCCCAAACGTAAAGCAGGCCTGAGACGCCCGTAGTAACGGCAGCGCTAATCGTCAAAAACTCAAGCCAACCTGAATGCCATTTTAACAGTACCCACCATACCGTGAGCATCTGAAGCACCGTTGCCAGTTTGCCCACGATATTAGGTCGCACCACGACCTTGCCACACACATGGTGAATAACAACCCAACCGAGCGCAAGTAACGCATCGCGCCCCACAATGGTTGTAACCAACCACAACGGCAACCGGTTAAACCTCGGCCCGTTGTCCAGACTCAACAAAACCACCCCCGATACAAGCAACAGTTTGTCGGCCAACGGATCAAGCAGGGTGCCAAGCTCACTTTTCTGTTTGTACCGGCGGGCGATGTACCCATCCAGTGCATCTGTGAGCGCGCAAATCCCAAAGCATACCACGGCCAGCAGTCTGTAAAGTTCATTACCGCTTTGCACATAGTAAAGCACTTGAACCACAAAGAACGGGATCAACAGTATCCGCGCGATAGTGATTTTGTTCGCCGTGGTCATCGTTTAACAAAATGAATGCATGTGGCGCGTTTGTGACAAGGCTAAACTTGTTTGGCGCCGCGCCGGGGGTCAGAAGCGGCTGCCCAACCCGCGTCCGGCGTGGCCCAGCGTTTTTTGCAGGTTTTGCGGTTTGCCCGTTCTCGGAAGGGTACATTTTATTGTTCTTGAAGCGTTGAGCTGATTGTGGAATGCTTGCAACGAAAGGCCAGCCTATTGGCTTGCAAGAACTGACAACATGCCGGGGCTGGGCGACAAAAAAACCATCAAATGCAAAGCAAAACAATGAAACCCAACAAAGCTGTATTCGTAAGTTTGGCGTCGGTATTGTTACTGGCCGTCGCAGCGAACACAAACGCACAAGCCGAACCGAAGAAAACGGATCCAACCGGCACTTGGAAATGGAGCTTAACAACTCCTGCAGGCGACACGCGTGAAACAACACTGGTTCTGAAGCTTGATGGCGACAAGCTCACAGGCACAATCTCGGGTAGGCGTGGTGAAACGCCAATCAGCAACGCAACACTGAAGGGTGACGAGATTAGCTTTCTGGTCGTACGTGAGTTTGGCGAAAACAAGTTCACCAATAAATACAGCGGCAAGATCAGCGGTGACACGATAAAGGGCAAAATGGAGTTTGTTGACCGGGAGGGCCAACAGCAAACGCGCGATTGGGAAGCCAAAAAAGAAGCTGCCAAACCAAAAGAGCAACCCACACCATAATAGGCCGCCCATCGGGTGCCATTAAAGTTACGGCCGTTACTGCGGTAGCAGTTGTCACAAACCACGGTTGCTCCAAAACCGTGGGGTGATGAGATTTTTAATAAAGACCTGCTGCAGCCGCTTAACCGGGGCTGGGAACCGTAAACGGATCGGTTTACTCGGTGTTTGGGTATGAACCGAGTACTTTAACGAAATTACAATGCCGCTCAAGTAACCGCACTGCATTGGCCACGCGCCTGTCGTTTATGTGCCCGTCGCAGTCAACGAAGAAGTAATATTCCCAAGCCTTTCTTTTACTCGGGCGCGACTCGATTTTTGTGAGATTGATGTTGTAGCGCCTGAAACACGCCAGTGCAGAGTGCAGCGCACCCACCCGGTCCGTTATGCCAAACAGCAGACTCGTCCGATCCCGTCCGGTTGCCTCGCTACATTGATGCCCCAGCACAAGAAACCGCGTTGCATTTTCGACGTTGTCCTGGATATCAGCTTCCAAAATACGCAGCTTGTATTTTTGTGCGGCGAGCGCACTTGCGATTGCAGCCGAGTTTGGTTCATTTGCGGCTAGTTCGGCTGCGCGTGTAGTTGATGAAGTCTCCACTACCTCAGCTTGGGCCAAGTTGTTTTGTACCCAAAGTCGGCACTGAGCAAGCGCCTGCGGATGCGAAAAAAGTTTCTTGATCTGGTTGCGTCGGCAGTTGCCAACCAAACAATGCTGGATGCGCATGACGAGCTGCGACACGATTTTTAGGTCACTGTCAACAAGCATGTCCAACGTGTGCGTTACGACGCCCTCGGTCGAGTTTTCAACCGGCACAACGCCGTAGTCTGCTCGGCCTTTGCTGACTTCAGCAAAAACGTCTGCAATGGTTTTTTGGGGCGAATATCGCAGGCTTGAACCGAATTTCTGGATTGCAGCCTGGTGCGTAAACGTAGCCTCGGGACCGAAGTATGCAATCGTAAGCGGTTTTTCCAACGCAAGCGCAGCCGACATTATTTCGCGGTAAATCGCGCGCAGCGCTTCGTTCTTCATTGGACCAGTATTAAGCTTGCAAACGCGGTCCAAAACCGCTTGTTCACGGTGCGGCGAGTAAATTTCTTCACCGGCCTTTCGTTTCAACTCGCCAATTGCAAGCACATGCCGGGTGCGCCTGTTAAGCAGTTCCACAATCTGCGCATCGAGCTTGTCAATTGCCTTGCGATGCTTGGAAATGTTCATAGCCAACCCCAAAATGCATGATCTAGCCAGTTGAATCAAACCAGTTTATGCCGCAACGCACAGCACGCTCGAGCCCACCCGTTTAGACGTTTCCAAGACTAGGCTGCACAACCAGACTGGCTCGGCTCGGCAGATTGAGCTTGTTCTGGTTGGGTTTCTTGACATGGCTGGGATTGAACCTGCTGAGGTTGATTCAACTGCTCAGGCGGTGTTGTTGCAAGGCCGACCGGCGCAGTGGTGTTTTCAACCGTCTTCTGTGCCAGTGACCGACGTAACTCATCCGCCGCAGGCAGGTCTTCAATGCTGCGCAACCCAAAATATTCCAGAAACAATTCAGTTGTCCCGTATAAAACCGGGCGGCCAACCACGTCAGCACGGCCAACGGCCGCTATTAGCCCGCGTTCGAGCAACGTTTGCATTACACCGTCCACATTCACGCCGCGAATCTGTTCGATCTCGGCTCGCGTGATTGGCTGGCGATATGCCACTATGGCAAGCGTCTCGAGTGCAGGCATCGTGAGCCGCGGTGGACGCGGTTTTGCACCAACCAAAACCTTCAGCCAGGGCGCATACTCGGGTTGTGTAACGAACTGCCATGCGCCTGCCACACACACAAGTCGGTAACTACGTTGTGCAAGCTCGTGCTCTCGCGCAAGTTCTTCAAGGGCGACACTGATGTCGTGCTCGGTTACATTGCCAAAGAGCCGCGCGTTTTCGTCGGCACAATCCTGCTGGGCCGCTGCAACCAATACGTCCCGAAGCTCATTTGCGGCTAGCGGTTTCTGTGCACTAAACAAAAGCGATTCAAGAACAAACTTCAATTGCATGTTACTGAGCAAATGAATTTGAGTTGCCAGTGATTGACTGTGATGTTTGCCCTGACCCAGTTTGCGTAGGCTCAGTACCGAACGTTGCGCCCGGCTGTTTTTGGTCACTCAACGGTTGCATAACCGCTTGTACCGGGGCACGCGTGATCTGGATTTCGCCGAACTGCACTGACTGCGCAGCAACAAGCTGTTTGAGCCGCACAAGCTCAAGCAGCGCAAGAAACGTCACGATAACTTCGGCACGGCTGGTGATAGGTTCGAACAGGTCTGAAAATCTCAAAATCCCACGCTCCGCAACAAGTCTGAGCAACAACTCCATCTTTTCGTTAACTGTCCATTTCTCATCAGTTACATCTAGTGCATCCGTGCGTGCCTCAAGCCTTTTTAAAACTCTGTTTAGCGCGCCCAACAGATCGAACAGCGAGACATCAAGCTTGGGTAGTGGCGTTTCCACTTCGACGTCCGGCTTCGGTGCCACCCGACGAAATACGTTTTCTTGCGCCAACTCAAGCTCATGAAGCTTCACCGCAGCATCCTTGAACTTTTTGTACTCGACGAGTTTTCGGATGAGTTCCCAACGCGGGTCAGGTTCCTGGTCTTCACCTTCGATTGTGGCCTGTTGGTCCGTAGGCAGCAACTCGCGGCTCTTGATGTACATCAACGTGGCAGCCATTACCATGAATTCGCCGGCGATCTCAAGGTCGAGCATCCGCATCAGCTCGACGTACTCAATGAACTGATTTGCCAACTCAGTAAGATTGACCTGGTAAATGTCAACCTCCTGCTTTTTGATCAGGTAAAGCAGCAGGTCCAACGGCCCTTCAAACACCTCGAACTTGACCTTGTAGTCAATCATCACTGGCAGCGTAAGCTGCACGGCTTGGCATCTTGAACATAAGCACTACAGACTGCAACGCTTTTAAGGAGGCCTGTTCTATACCACGATCGAAGAACCGTGTTCGCATGGGCAGCAACTTCACTGCTGCCCGCACCCCCGGATAAGCAGTCGGCCGCAAGCAAGCTTATGATCGGCCAAAGTAAGCCTGCCCTTTTAGCGCCGTGATTTCTTTGCCCTCTGTCCAGTCGCAATTACAGCGTAATAAGCCGGTTTAGCCTCGTAGTTGCGGTCAAACAACAACGGATGATTCGTCCGGCCCGGCATTGGCCAATAGTTTAACCACGACTGGCCATCCGTCACACCCCAAAATGTTACGCGGGTTATGGCGTGCCTGTGTTGAACAAAAACTTCGAAAATATCTGCGTACCGTTTCGCAAGCGCCTTCTGCATACGCTCAGGTAAACCCGATGTGTAGGGGTTCAGCTTGGGATCGACTTGGTACCGCACCATCAGGTCTGCACCACGATGCCTATCGGGACGCGGCAAAACGTCTATGTCAAGCTCGGTTATCATCACCTTGACGCCAAGCTCGGTGAAGGCGCGGATTGTGTCAGCGAGTTGTTTTTTGCTCGGCCAATCCATTGTGTAATGCCCCTGCAGCCCAACGCCAGTTATAGGCACCCCCTGCGCCTTAAGCTTTTTGACAAGCGCGACCGCACCGTCGCGTTTGGGTTTGTTTTCAAGCGAAAAATCGTTGTAATAAAGTTCACAATCAGGGTCCGCCTCATGCGCAAACTCGAATGCTTTGGCAATGTAATCCTCACCAATTATTCTGAGCCAAGGCGATTGCCTGAGCCGGCCATCTTCTTCCAACGCCTCGTTTACGACGTCCCAACCTTTGATCCTGCCCTTGTACCTGCCCACAACAGTGTGGATATGCTCACGCATCCGAGCCAGCAACGTTTCACGATCTACAGGTTCCCCGTTTTCATTACGAAACACCCACCTTGGCGTCTGGTGATGCCACACAAGTGTGTGCCCAATAATTACCATGCCGTTTTGCTCCCCAAATTCGACGAATTTGTCCGCCAGCTCGAACTCGTACTCACCGGGCTGCGGATGTATCCGCTGCCATTTAAGGGCGTTCTCAGCCGTGATGCTGTTAAAGTGTGTCTTGATCAACAAAACGCTGTTTGTATCTTGTCCGCTAAACTGCCTTTCGCTTAATGCCGCTCCAATTAAGAAAATTCCATCAAATGCGCCCTTAAGCGTAGTTTGCGCGCTCGTCCTGAATACAGCGCAGATAATTACTATCGTAACCGCTGCGCACCGACAAAACACCGGCATCGCGTTTATTGTCCACCGAGACGATGCCCCATGACGTTGTTTGATCCTATGTAGTCTTAGCATACTGTTTACGCCGTTCAGCCAGCTCCGCGGCCATTTGCATGTTCACGCTCTTTGTGATCGGATACAATAACAGAATGCACGCTGCAGCTATGCCAACCGGAATTGCCGAGAACACGCTTGCCATAAGCCGAATGCCGTTCAGCACCGCATCTGTAAGCGTTTCGCCGGCCACGTATCCATAGGCTGCCAGGCCCCAGCCGACGAACGCGCCCCCAAATGCAAGCCCAGCTTTCAGAGCAAATACAATCCCTGCGAAAGCGAATCCGGTGGCACGCCGCCCAAACTTCCACTCCCCATAATCAATCGAGTCCGCACCCATAGCCCATAATAGCGGAATTGTCGGCCCATAACACAAACCAGTTAACACCGTCAGCAGGAACATTGTGCCCACATCCTGCGGTTTCAGCACCAAATAAACCAGTTGCACCAATGTCGTGCCTAGCAGGCCCGCTGTGAAAACGAGTTTCTTTCCGAAACGGTCTGCGAGTGGCTTAGCCAGAAGCACCCCGATGATGTTCATCAAGTTGCCAAGCATGAGGAACAGGCTAAAGCCTACCCGCGACGGGTCAGCCCCCTCCTTAACGATCAGGCCAAACGCATCAAGGACCTTGAACCCGAGCGATTGCGCAGCCGGCTCACCCGCAACGGCCACCAAGCCGAGTTTACCCACAAACTCTCTCAAAGCACTCGAATCCACAAAATAGGTGAAGTAATAGTAAAACGAGCTGCCCCTGAACGAGAGCATGATGAAAAGGAAAAGCGTCATGAAAAACATCGCCACCCAGGCTGGATTACGCCGCATGTTTGCAAGGTCCTGCCTCAAGTCCGGCTTTTGGGCCGGTGGAGGCTGGATTCGTTCCTTGACGCTGAAGAAGGTTATGACAAAAAATGCAACGGCAATCAACGCGTAGATTCCCACGGTAAGCGACCAACCTTTTGCGTCATTACCTCCACCAAGTTTTGTCACCAATGGAAGCGTCAGGCCCTGCACAACAAACGCTGCTCCCATCGCAGCAAAGAACCGATATGCCGACAGACTTGTCCGCTCGCTCACATCCCCGGTCATGACGGCATTCAGTGAATAATACGGCACGTTATTCATCGTATAAGCCATCATTAGCAATGTGTATGTAGTGATGGCGTACACCAACCTAAACTTGTCGCTTCCACCTGGCACTGTAAACGCAAGCCAATACAGTAGCGCAAATGGAATTGCAGACCATAACAACCACGGCCTGAACTTACCCCAACGCGTATTCGTGCGGTCTGCTATTATGCCCATTAGCGGATCTGTTATAGCGTCGCTAAACCGCACCAAGAGAAGCATGGTGCCAAGCGCCGCCGCCTCAATTCGCATTACGTCGGTGTAAAAGCCCACCTGAAATACCATGAGCATCTGGAAGACAAAGTTCGCAGATGCGTCGCTAAGGCTGTAACCGGCTTTCTCCCAGAAACTTAATTTGCCGTTTGTTGTGTTCATGATTTGAGCCATTTACTACGCGCAGCCCGGCACTGCGGCGGCCCGCACGTGGATTTGTTATTCGTGTTGACCGACCAGTCCGGCCACAAACGATTGCAACCTGTCCGGTTCAACCCGTTGGTTGCCGGTCTGTTCTTGAACCTGTTTCACATGCTGAATTGCAAGCTGGGTGAAGATTGCACCAGGACGCGGGTATCCGGCCACAATATAGTGTGGGCCCTTTTTAGTTTCGCCCTTTTCCTTTTCAAGAGTTGGCCGCACGCTTTCCGGACTGATCAACGAATGGCCGTGGTCAAGAATGATCTTGTCCATTTGCTTGTACACTTCTTTGCTTTCCTTTGTCATGCCGTAGTAATCGAGCAACTGTGCAAGAACGTAATTCGACGCAATCCAAACGTCTTTGCCCTGGTCGGACTCGACCGGTTTAGCATCCTTGGTTTGTGCAGTTGACCATCCCATCAAGGTCCGGTTGTTAAGGTAGATTGTTCGAAGTACTTTTCTGACCCGCTCTGCCGGCATAAACGGCTCTTCCCCCATCGCTATTAAGTACCACAACCCATCGAGCTGGTTTGTCCAGACATCGGTGTTTCTCTTGCCAGATACAGTGTCGTAGCACGTTACATAGTACTCGAGTTTGTGTCCGCGCCGGTTTTTTGTTTCTGTCCAAAGCTTTTCGTAAACGCTGAGCGCCTTTTGAAAGATTTGTTCGTAGCTTTTCTGCGCTGCTGCATCACCAACCATCTGCGCCATTCTGATCATAGCGTGACATCCGGCCAAGAACACGTTTGCAGAATACGCATCTACGCCAAAAAGGTTGATATTGTCGAATGTGTTCTTGACCTCATTGGGGTGGCCCTCTGGTAAGCCGTCGTCGTCAAGGTCAAGCCTCATCAAGTAATCAAACCCGAACTTAAGCGTATCCCAGTTCCGTTTCAAAAACTTTGTGTCGCCGGTGTACTTGACATTACGCAGCACGCGCAAGGCAAGCTTCGGGAACAGGTCCGTCCAATAATTTGTGTTGTACCACGTGTACTCGCTTTTGTTCCGCAACGGACAGCCGAACGGCATTGCGCCGAGGTCGTGCGCGACACTACCCTTAATTTTTGTGGGCGCCCGAATGTGTGTCAGTGATACGCCCTCGTATTCTTCCGGGTGTTCTTCGAAATGTTTGCGTGCCTCGATAAACGAAGCATGTATGTGGTAATACCGCTCGGTAAGGTCCTCTTGCAGGATCGAGTCAATGGTACGTTGGCACAATTCCTGTTCAACATCAGGGAACAGCCACAGCAATATCATCGAGTACCAGTCAACATCCGATGAATTGTTGTATGGATAATCAAAGCACTCGACAAAACGCGCAACGTTTTTGCCGTTTTTGTCCTCGATCCAAACCGATGCATTTGACACAGGTGCGCTTAACTCGTTGAGAATCAGCCGTGTGAGTCTGAGCGCGCCTTCGAGGTCATTCTGGTAAGTGGGACTTTGGCGCACACGCTCGAAGATGCGCTGCTGGAATGCGCGCGCGCACTGGCGCCACTGTTTGTAATTGTCCAGCGCAAGCTTCGCCATGTCGAACGCGCGCGTAACTGGATTTTTGAAATGTCTGACGTACTTGCGCTCGACGACTGTACCATCTGCAAACCATTGCTCGGGAAAATCAAACACAACAATCAGCGGCACAACCCGCGTTTCTTTTGGTTGCAAAATGAATGTGACACTTATTGCAGCGCCGTAGTCGTGATGCGGTTTGCCCTGAACTTTTTCATAAAAACTGCCGTCGGCCCGCAAAAGCAGGTCTTGCTTCAGACTGTTCAGCCTGAAGTACGGCTGCGTGTCTATGCTAACGCCAGATGTTTCTGGCACTGCAATTACCATTCGCTCCGGGCTTTTTGTGCTGCCCATTACTACCCCACATAATCCAGCTTGTTCAAACTGTTCGTGCTTATGCCCATCTACAGCAGGTGTACACAGATACGCACTATCTTGATCAATTGGCCTGTACTTCTTCTCCTGCAGGTTTGCCAAAGACGGCCGCGGCAAAAGAACTGTTACTTGCTGGGGTTTACCCGAAGTGTTTGTTACCTCGAATTCTTCCACCCCCACAGGCATCAGAGCGTGCGTTGTCCCGGCCAGCAACTGTGAGATAAACCGTCTGCACACCCTGACTTTGCCAAGCTTGTACGTCAACTCAGCAAGCGGCGGTGCGATTGAGAGCGTGACCTGATCCAGTTGCACAGGCGGGTGGTAATACCGTTCTGCTACCGGAATGTCGTCCGGGCTTTCCGTTATTTCAGGCTGTTTTGTCGTCAGCATCAGCGACTCATCGCCAAGCCGGATTACCGGCGCCGAGGCCAGTTGAATTGCCTTCTGATTCAAGAAAACGAGTCTGCCAGCATCATTAAGTCGGTTGTACAATCCGTCGGGCGAAACACCGACCGAGCACGTGGGCGCACCCTGCAAAAAGATTGTTTGGGGGAACTGCATCGTTTTCGACATCCCCTGAAAGTGCACCGTCATCTTGTTTTTGACGTAGATAGTGTGGATCTGGCGGCCTGAAATTGTAAATAAGGCCCCTGGGTCGAATTCGTATTTCTTCGACATCGCTTCTTGTCCCTTTCTACGGATAGAATTCATGCCTTTCCTGGTGTAAAAGTTAAATCTGCAAAGTGTTTGCTGTTTCTTGTGGACGAAATGTGTTTAGCTGCCGTGTTTTCCAAGCGCGCTCTCCCATTTGCGCCGTATTGGTGAAACAATACCATGCTGCCGCTCTGCCCTTTTACAGTTAACCTGGCCAAAACAAAACACCGGCGCCGGTAAAAAACCAGCGCCGGCACAGCTACCGCTTAACAATACGCCATCCCAAATGGCTGTTTCTTGGCTGGTGCAGGCGCTTTTACGGGTGTTTCCTTTTCACCATCGAGTTTGATCGGCAGTTTGGTTGATTTAGGCGCTTTGATTTTGCCAAACAACAATGCTGCAGCAGCCCGAATAGAGTCTGGCGTAGCACTAAAGTTGCACACAACCGCATCGGCTTCTTTGGTGGTGCCTTCGATGTAGGGGTAGTTTGTCATAACCACGACCTTGTGGCCCGCCTCTTTCAGTTTCTTTACAAGGAGCCGGTTGTTTCCCGCTTTGACAATCCGGGCATAGTAATTGGTCATGACAACCAAATCAGCCTGTTTGGCAAGTTCAAGCGCTTCAGCTATGTCATCAGCTGTAGCCGCAAATGCCGTGTCATCTAAGATCACATTCGTCGAATGGGACGCCATCGCCTCGCAAAACATGTACGAGTGGTGGTACGGGTCTTTTCCAACAAACTCGTATGGGATGCGTTGCTCGATAACAAGTATCTTTTGTTTGGGTGACAGTGGAAGAAGCTTTTTGTCGTCGCGCATTACAACAAGCGCGCGTGTGGCTACATCCCAACTAAAGTCAACCACAGCCTTGCTGCTGGCATAGGCCTGCGCTTTTTTCGGGTCACATTTACCCGCTGTTTCAAACAACCCTTGCTCGTATTTCATCCGCAGAACGCGTCTGACTGCCTCGTTGAGCCGTTCCTCGGAGATTTCACCTTTCTCCACTGCGTATTTGAGGCCAAAGTAGCATTGTGTACGCGAGTCGTCGTCCGCCTTGAGCAGAATGTTGTCACACCCGGCTTTGATTGCCATGACGCACGCACGCGGCAACGGCCAGTTCTTTAAAATCGCTGCCATGCCGATGGCGTCCGACACGATCACTCCCTCAAAGCCAAGTTCATCACGCAGCAATCCTTTAAGGATTTTCTCGGATAATGTCGCCGGGTATTTGTCGTCATATGCAGGATAAACCGAGTGCGCTGTCATAATCCCCTTCACACCGGCATCAATGGCGGCCTTGAATGGCACAAGCTCAACCTCGTGCATGCGTTTTTTGTCGGCTTTGATGACATCGAGTACATCATGCGCATCTGTGGCTGAATCACCCCTACCGGGGAAGTGCTTGGCCGTGGCGGCTATCCCGCCGTCTTGCAAACCTTTAACCAGTGCAACTGCATGTTTCGCACATGTTTGCGGATCGTCACTGAAAGAGCGCACTCCAATTTCAGGATTCTTCGGGTTTATATTCACGTCGCAAACCGGCGAGTATATTTGGGTCACGCCAATCGCACGTAGTTGTTTGCCAATGGTTAAGCCAATCTTGTATGTGATGTTCACGTCGCCAATCGCAGCCATGCCCATCGGTGGTGGGAACTGGCGAATGCCGCCTGACATGTAGTCATTTTTAAAGTCACCCTCAAAGTCAATTGTCATGTGCAATGGGACCCGCGACGGCCTGCCTAGGGCGACCTTTTGAAGTTTGTTGAGGTCTTTCGTGTAATCCTCGGGCGTGATACTTATCCCGAATGCGCCCCCTGCAAAATACGTTTTTGCGATTGTGAAATACCCGGGCGGTTCCTCGAAATTCGGATCGAGTTGTGTGTTACCCCAGTAAAGATTTTTGCATGTCTCGACTGCGTAAGGTTCAAGGCATAAGCCGCCGCAGTACAATCTCGTGATCGCCTCATAAATACTTGGCGTAAACATCGCACCGCGCCGAGTGTAGGTCAGTAGTTGACCAACCTTCTCCTCGAGCGTCATTTGGCTGAGCTTCTTTTCTACAAGCTTGTCAATGTTGGTTTTTGGCATCGTTAATGTCTCCTTTCTTATTCAGTTTCCCATTTGCCACGATTGTTCGGGCCGACCCAAAACTCCCGTTCTTTCTGCCAGCCCGGTTCGGTTATTCGCATTGGCTTGGTTTTCCAACCGGCTTTGATCCGCCTGGTCAGATCGTCAAAACCTTTATTCCAGGACAATCCGTCAGGCACAGTTACGTTCATGCTGCCTGCTGCATTTGCATAACGCAAACACGATTCGATCGTGTGTCCGCGCACAAATGCAGCCAGAAAACCAGCTATCGCACTGTCACCTGAGCCAAGTGCACCCACAAATTTCTCCTCTTGATAAACTGGAAACCACAACTCGCGCTCGGCCCAGTTGTCCGGATCGGCGCACTTTGCGGCGCCCAACTTTGCCAAGCGGTCTTTGCGAGCCGTCCTGATATACAAACCGCGGTGACCGCATTTGACCATTGCTATGGCCGCACCCATTCGAATCAGTTCTTCCCCCACACGCGCAATCTCACCTACACTCAGGTGTTCTAGCACACTGTCGCGCGGGCCAAGTCGAGCACGCTTCTCAAGAAAGCTCTTCTTATAAAGGAAATAGAAAATCTCCTCCGCGCTCGGCACCATGATGTCAGAAAGCGGCACCCAGTCTTCCAAAATCGCTCGCCAATTAACTTGTCCAGCTTCACTGTCGGCATCCGGTAACGACAGGTCAAGCGCTGTCGTAGTACCCAATTGCTTTGTCCTTTTCAGAATTCTTGTCAGTTCCCGCCCGCCGTTTTGGTAAAGCTTCTTCATCCAAGGCGGATACCCGAAAAGCATCAACTTCGCCCGACCTACTAGGCCGAAATCCATGTCATCGTACCCAAACGTGTCGTTAGCCCCGCAATGATGCAGATAAAACCTGTCAATACCAGGAATGCAAATTGCAATCGTGTACGATGTGGACTCGCCTTTAACCATCCGGATGCCCTTGAAATGGCCTTCGTGGCGCTCGTACCAGTCCAAAATCATCCGGCCGAAATCGTCATCGCCAACCTTGCCAATTAATTCGGTCTTTATACCGAGCCGGCGAATTGACACACCCGCATTTGTGACCGGGCCACCCCCAGCCACAACGCACTCGCCCATGTTGATCATTTTGCCCGGCACAAGCACATCGGTCATTTTCTCGACCTTGCGCTTGATCGTGAACGCCGGAATCAGGTCCAAACACGTATGTCCCGCTGCAACAATTTCGATATCCTTGGTTTTTGTCATTTGTTGTGCTCTGCAACTTTTCTAATCAACTTTTCGGTCTTCGCACTTTCTACCACCACAAACTCCGAATTTTGCGTTAGCCACCATCACAAGTTTTCCGTTCCTTTTATGATCCCAACTTTTGGCCATACGCATTCTACCTTGGGTCACCCATTGACCCGTTGCGCGGCGCAAAAAATGCATGGCGAAAATTGTGTTGTCAACTGTTTGTTTCAACGAAGCAAACTCATGGTTTGGCTGTTTTCCCAAACGGTGTATGTAGGTTTTTCCGCTGCGTCGTGCGTTGTCACGAAAATTAATTCTCCGACCCGCAAAGCAACCTGCTATTCTTTAGCGAAGCTTGCAGCCCTTCATACAAAGGCGTATTCGACAGGTATAAACCGTTGAACTAGCCTTTAATCTCTGAGAAGCTTTTTAGTTTTCGGCCTAAAAACTTTTTGCTTGATTATATCCGGCTTTCCGGCTGAAATACGCATACAAAACAATCCGGGTATAATGAAAATGAAATTTCTTAAATTTGCATTGGTATGCGCTTTGGTCGGCGTAATTCTAACTGCCAAAACACTCGAGGTTCGGGCCGCTCCGTTTGTCCCAGGGAATCTCGTCGTGGTTAGAGTAGGCGACGGCAGCGCTACGCTCAGTAGCGCCGCAACACCCGTTTTTTTGCTCGAATACACCTTAAGTGGGACTCTTGTTCAGACTATTCCGCTGCCGACGACCATCTCTGGAAACCACCGCAGGCTGACACTCTCTGGCACTGCCACGTCAGAAGGCCATTTGACTCTGTCCGCCAATGGGCAGTATTTGACCATGGTTGGCTACGACGCGCCGATTGGCCAAGCTGCCATCGTAAGCACGTTTGCCACAACAAATAACCGCGTCGTCGCGCGCATTGACATGAACGGCAACATTGACACTACAACTGCGCTTAGCGATGCGTACAACGGCAACAACGCGCGTAGCGCAGTATCAACTGATGGCATAAATATCTGGCTAGCCGGCAACGGAGGTGCCGGACAAGGTGCAAGTGCAGCCGTCCGGTACACAACTCTTGGCAGCACGACTTCTGTTCAACTGCACAGCACCAACACGAATACGCGCGTTGTAAACATTTACAACGGCCAACTTTATGTGTCACAGTCAACTGGCGCATTCCTAGGCGTTTCCACAGTTGGAGCTGGTCTGCCTACAACGGGCAACCAAGCACTAGTACAATTGCCCGGCACTTGGACAAGTGGCACACACTCTGTCTATGATTTCTGGTTCAAGGACCCGACCACACTTTATATGGCCGACGATGGTACAGCAGCCAACCTTGGCGGAATACAAAAGTGGACTTTTGATGGTGCCAACTGGTCGCTTCAATACACGTTGCTTAACAATGGCTCGACCACCACTCCGTGCCGGGGTTTAGCGGGCTACGTTAATGACGAAGGTTACGCTGTGCTTTTTGCAACCACAGGTGGTAGCTTGATTACAATCACGGACACGGGTGCTAATGCAACTTCAACTGTAATTGCCAGTGCACCGGCTAACACAGCGTTCCGTGGGGTTGAATATTTAGTGCCTGAACCAAGCGTTTACGGGTTAGTGGGGCTAGGCTTGCTTGTTTTTGCAGTCTTCCGTCGGTCACGTAAGTAAGAAGCCCTCGACCAGTTTCCAGTTTAAGATGCGCAGCTTACAAAAGCTGCGCATCTTCGTTTTAATAAAAGGCGTACCGAAGCACCGACCATACAACATCCCAATTGTTTTACCGTGGATCAGTAAATGATACGCTTGGGTTGTGCAATTGGCCAAAATTTCACCAATTACTTTTCATTTACCTAGCCTGCTCAAGTACCGTTCCGCCTCGATAGCAGCGGCACACCCCATGCCGGCTGCAGTTATCGCCTGTCGGTAAACCCGGTCAGCACAATCCCCAGCCACAAACACGCCAGGCACGTTCGTACAAACTCCATTTCGGGGGATAATGTACCCAGCGTCGTCCATGTCGAGTTGGCCACGGAAAATCTGCGTGTTTGGGACGTGCCCAACCGCGATAAAAACACCGGTGCAACTGAGCATAGATTCTTCAGTAGTTTTTACATTCTTGAGTCTGACACCCGTTACTCTGTTCTGCCCCGCATCAAGTATTTCTGTCACGATCGAATTCCAAACCGGCTTGATC
Organism: uncultured Verrucomicrobiota bacterium; assembly: GCA_964555645.1. Lineage (GTDB taxonomy): Bacteria > Verrucomicrobiota > Verrucomicrobiia > Limisphaerales > DTLC01 > DTLC01. Next base: position 35,894 of record CAZKTA010000005.1, on the reverse strand, counting down.
TTCGAATTCGACAGCGCACGGTCGGCCATGATCTTAGAAGCGCGCAACTGATCGCGTCTGTGGACCAGATAAACAACTGAGGCGAACCGCGTCAAATAAAGTGCCTCTTCACAAGCCGAGTCGCCGCCACCAACCACTACGACCGGTTTGTCCCTAAATATTGGCAATGCACCGTCGCATGTTGCACAGTAACTGACGCCTTTGTTTTCAAGCGCTGCTTCGCTTTCCAAGCCTAGCCGGCGGTGACTTGCGCCGCTTGCAACAATGATTGTCTCGGCCTCGATCCTCTCGCCCTCCACAACAAGCACGAAAGGTCGCTTCGAAACGTCTGCTGATTCAACCGAGCCAAATTTGGTCCGGGCTCCGAATCGCTCCGCCTGCTTTTGCATCCGGTCCACTAGCTCGTACCCGCCGATGCCGTCTGGGAACCCCGGATAATTCTCGACTATGCTTGTTGTAGTGAGCAACCCACCTGGCTGCGGCCCGGTTACAACCAACGGCTGTAAGCCAGCCCGCGCAGTGTAAATTGCGGCAGTCAACCCTGCACAACCGGCGCCAACAATCACGACTCTTTCCATAACGCCGCGCAAGGTAGTTTCTGGGTGTGTCATTGGCAAGTACGAGTCCTTCCGTATTCACATACCGCAGTCTCGTTTAGCAATTTGAGTGCGGCCGCGACGCCGCCACCTACCTAATCTGCACACAGATGCGTTTGCATGTCGCCCGCTCCGTGACCATGCATCAGACGCATCTCTCGATCAACAGCTGTAATGTTGAACAAGAACTATGGCAGCACCCGACCCAGTCTCTCTTAATAAATGCGCGCGCCATGTATCACTAGCAGAACAAATCTATGCAACCTGGCAGCACCGGCTCTGAGGATCTCTATCCAAGGCGGCAGAACGGCCAGCACCGGACTGCTTACCGGCTCGGCGATGAAGCGGCGCTCGCCATTATATGAAACTTCACGGCACTGGGATTGGTGGGCAACTGCGCGGATGCACTGGACCTGTCACAGGTGGTGCTTGCCGATACGAATCGTACCATACCGCGGTACGGTTTCGCAGGAACGTTTTTTCACGTTCCATTACCGGATTCTCCGCAATTTGTGTCTGAACCATTTCCCGGTAAAGCGCGCGGTTTCGAGCCGCTCCATATAACTGCAAAAACGCTGGACCACGGAGCCGTTCAACCGAGGGTGTTGTATGACCAAGCGGCCCCGGCCGTGCTGACAAAACGCAACAACCTGCTTAAGCACGTGTGGTGGGCCGTCCAGCAACTCAAGCCAGAGGAGTGCCAGATTTTTGTTCTCTGCGAGTCGAAAGCTGCTCGCATACCGAAATGGCCGAGCGGCTGGTTGCGCTTAAACAACTGTTTGCCCAGCCGTCGGCTTGAAAGCACTGGTGGAAAGCCAGAGCCAAATTTTGGATCCAACCCAATCCGCCTTGAACTTCTCCAATTGACAATTTCCGAACACTACCTTCTATGACAAACGTCACATATCCAAACTGTTGGTTTGCGGGCTAAGTTACCTAATGGAAAATCCCGCGTGCCGGTAATTGAAAAGGTATGAAAATCGCGAATCAAAAGTGTGTAGCGGACAGCAAAGCTTCGGGTGCGTTTACCCTCATAGAGCTTTTGGTTGTTATTGCCATAATAGCGATCTTGGCGGCGATGCTGTTGCCCGTGCTTGGGCGCGCTAAATTGAAAGCAACGCAATCTGCCTGCCTAAGCAACCAAAAGCAGCTTATCCTTGCAGCCGAAATGTACAGCTCAGAAAACGAGAATTCCCTTGTGCCATGGCCACGGCAAGCAACCACGGGCCTTCAAGTCATGGACGGCTACATTTACGTGGCTTCAATAACTTGGAATCAGCCAAACCAGTCGGCTTCTGTGTCTGAACAACGGTGGTTGGATTGTGTAATGTCGCCGGCTAATAATCCGCTAGCTGCTTACCAGAAAAGCCCGAAAGTAATACATTGTCCGGGCGACGTGCGTTACAAAAACAGGCCTGGATTCGGCTGGGCACTGGATAGTTACTCCAAACCGGATATAATTGCCGGGGAGGCCATTTGGGGGGCAACACCATTCAGAAAGACTCAGCAAGTATTAAGTCCGGCGCAAACATTCGCATTTGTTGAAGACTGTGATTCGCGCGGCATGAATGTTGGTACATGGGTGGTTCAGTGGAGAAATACGCCCAGAGGCGGGCACCAACAATCCTTTGACTGGGTGGACCCGCTGCCAATGTACCATGGGAATGTAAGCACTTTCGCTTTTCTGGACGGCCATGTTGAACACCGCAAATGGTTAAGTGGCGCGCTAGTCAGTTACGGCAAAAGGGTCGCCAGCGGAACCTGGGACGGTTCGGCGCCTGGCAACTTGCCCACATCGGGGTCCGACTACGATTATATCTACAACGGGTACAGGCATCCGAACTGGAAGCCGTAACAATTATTTGGTTTTGACACTTGTGTGGGCCAACTCATCGGGTTTACAGAAGGGGCTCCTTCATAACAAAAAGTTTTATGCCGCCAGCAAATAGCAACGCCGCTTTTTGGCGGCGCGCTTGGGCGAAAGAAAACACCCGTAATTATCCAAATTATCCAGACTTAGCATGTTTTGATTCGTACGCGAATTCTCGCGGCGCAAGAAAAAGCAAAAACAAAACTGCAAATTATGAAATCATTAGCTGACTTCACCCGTGTTGTAGTCGTCAGCGGCATGATTTACATGATTGACAGCAGGTCGTTCCTAGCCGCTGTGACTATCGGCAGCAGCCTCGGCCCGCCAGCTGAACCGCTGAGTACTTGGTACACAAGGCCTGCTTCCGTATGGACTGAAGCCGTCCCGATCGGCAACGGGCGGCTCGGCGCAATGGTTTGGGGTGGTGTGGATTCTGAAAAAATCCAGATCAATGAAGACACATTCTGGTCGGGCAGTCCTTACACACCCACAAACAGCAGAGCACTCGCAGCACTAGCTCAGGCGCGCGCTTATGTTTTTAGCGGTCAATACTCCACGGCCGAACGCTACATTAATGCGAACATGCTCGGCGTTCCGTCCGGCCAGGCCAAATTTCAGCCGATCGGCAATCTGAACCTCTCGTTTCCTGTGTCGGGCACAGTGACCAATTACCGCCGGGATTTGAATCTTGACACGGCCATTGCGTCGGTCACTTACCAGTTCGGCGGTGTAACTTATCTGCGCGAAATCTTCTCAAGTCCGGTCGACAACGTGATAGTGATGCGGATTTCGGCCGATCAACCTGGCAAGATTAACTTCACAGCGTCGTTCAGTACACCGCAGAGCCAGGGGACAAACATCGTTGCGGTCGGCAGCGACACCCTTGTGATGTCGGGCACGGGCGGCGGCACCGGTCCAAGCGGCGTGCCTGGCAGCCTGCCATGGCAAGCGCGCCTGCGCATCCTGCCGCAGGGCGGCACGGTATCCGTAGCTGGAAAGACCCTGGTCGTGACAAATGCGAATTCCACAATACTGTTACTAGATGCTGCGACCGCCTACCTGCGATACAACAACACAAACGGGAACCCTGCAATACTGACCTCGAATCGAATTGCCACCGCCGCCCTCAAAACCTATAACCAGCTTAAGACCGATCACATAGCCGAACATCAGCGCTTATTCCGCCGCGTCTGCTTTGACCTCGGGCGAACCGCTGCTGCAGACGCACCCACGGATTTGCGCCTTACGAACCATATGAACGGCGTCAGCGATCCCCATCTATATGTGCTTTACTTTCAATTTGGGCGATACCTCTTGATTTCCTGCTCCCGACCAGGAACGCAACCTGCGAATCTTCAAGGCGTGTGGAATGACTCGATTTCACCCCCTTGGGACAGCAAATACACCATCAATATCAATGCCCAAATGAACTATTGGCCGGCCGAGCCGGCTAACCTATCAGAGCTAACCGAGCCTCTAACACGGTTGGTCAAGGAAATTGCCGAGACAGGGACAAACATTGCCAAAGTTCACTACGGCGCAAATGGCTGGGTAGCTCACCACAATACTGATCTGTGGCGTGCGACTGCGCCCATTGACGGTGCGTTTTGGGGTATGTGGCCTTTAGGTGGGGCATGGCTTGCCACACACTTGTTTGAGCACTTCCAATTTACGCTAGACACGAATTATCTGGCCGAGCTCTATCCGGTTCTTAAAGGCGCTTGCCAATTCTTCCTTGATTTTCTTGTGCCTGACCCAGCTAATACAAACTGGCTGGTAACCTGTCCCTCGGTTTCGCCCGAGAACGCGCATCCGTTCGGTTCGAGCATCTGCGCTGGACCAACCTGTGACATGCAGATTCTCCGTGATTTGTTCGACCAGACATCCCGCGCTGCCGCTACTCTAGGACTGGACGCAGCGTTCCGCGCGCAGTTGGCCAACGCACAAGCGCGGCTTGTGCCAAATCAAATCGGCGCCCAAGGCCAGTTGCAGGAATGGAAGGATGATTGGGATGCAGACGCGCCTGAGCAACAGCACCGGCACATTTCACACCTCTACGGCCTGTTTCCCAGTTCACAAATTGACGTGCGGAAAACGCCTGAGCTGGCTGCTGCCGCTGCGGTGTCGCTCGACAGGCGCGGCGACATCTCAACTGGCTGGGCAATTGCGTGGCGGCTTAATTGCTGGGCACGCCTACACAACGGCGACCGCGCTTATAATATCCTCAAGGCTTTGCTGCACCCAACGCGCACGTATCCAAACCTGTTCGACGCGCATCCCCCGTTCCAAATTGACGGCAACTTCGGTGGCGTCTCGGGTATGATCGAAATGCTCCTGCAAAGCCACAGGCGCGTTAACGAGGCCGATCCCACAAGCCCGGAGTTCGAGCTTGAGTTTTTACCTGCGCTGCCATCGGCTTGGCCCACGGGCTCAATCAAAGGCTTGCGTGCGCGTGGTGGCTTCGAAGTTGACCTTTATTGGCACAACCGAAAACTGACCAACGCAACCATTCGCAGTGTCGGCGGGACTGCCTGCCACGTGCGTTACGGCTCGCAGACCAATTCGTTCACGTTTACCAACGGACAGTCCGTGGTATTCATTCCGGCGCTAACCGACGACGGACTCGCCCTGCGCAGCATTGGTGGTACCGCATCTGCCAGCAGTGAAGATACGGGCGCAGGGGCAAACAAAGCGTTTGATCGGATTGAGACCACCGCCTGGTCTGCTAGCGGTGTGTCGTCGGCCTGGCTGCAATATCAATTCCAAGCCGACGGGCCGTGGTGGGCAATCACGCAGTACAAGCTCGTAAGCTCGACCAATAGCGCCAGCACCGATCCGCGCGACTGGCAGTTGCTTGGTTCGATTAACGGTAGCACTTGGACCGTGCTCGATTCGCGCACGAACGAAACCTTTACCGCACGCACCCAAGCGAAGCGCTATGCGCTGGCGAACACAACGCCATATCGCTTTTATCGGTTGAACGTTACGGCGACGGCTGGTGGCGCAGCTAGCGGTGTGAGCCTGGCAGAGTTTCAGTTGTGGTCGGAAGACACCCGCGACCATGCGTCAGCAAATGCGGAAAACAGCGCGTACAACGAGGGTGCAAACAAAGCATTTGACGGTTTGCCAAGCACGAAATGGTTCAACGCCGACGCCGGGACCAACGGCTGGCTTCAACTCCAATACGGCGGCGGCGCAGCCTGGGCGCTCACGCAGTACTCACTGACCAGCGCCAACGACATGCAAGGCCGCGATCCCAAGGATTGGCAGCTCCAGGCGTCGAACGACGGCTCCACGTGGACAACCCTCGACACGCGCTCTGGTGAGACGTTCGCAGCGAGGTTCCAAACAAAGACCTACATCCCGCAGAGCGGCCCAACCACCACCGCTTACCGTTATTACCGGCTCAACGTCACGGCCAATGCCGGGAACCCGACTGGACTTCAACTGGCTGAGTTTACACTTGGCTCTTCCGGTGTGTTGACAAACGCGCCAACCGGCCTGTCCGCGCTTGTCGGCCCACTCAACAACAGCATCAGCCTTAATTGGAATTCACTACCGGGGGCAATGGTCTATTACATCAGACGCGGTCCCACCAGTGGCGGGCCATTTATCACCGTGGCTAGCGGCGTGACGAACACAAACTTCACAGATTATGGTATTACGTCGAACACGCTCTGCTACTACGTTGTGGCGGGCGCGAATGCGTCCGGTGTGGGGCCTGATTCCAGCGCCGTAGCCTTTATACTGGCGTCCGAGCCGCCCGCGGCGCCCACGACCCTAACCGCAACTCAAAGTACGGGTGGGTTGCCGGTGTCACTCACCTGGAATCCATCGGCATTGGCGTCAGGTTACAACGTGAAGCGGTCCACTGTCAGCGGCGGACCGTATGCGATCATCGCCACGAACCTGCTTGCCCCCTCATACACCGACACGAATGTGTCGCTGCAAACCTACTTCTACGTCGTTTCTGCTGTGAACAATGTGGGCGAAAGCCCACATTCGTCCGAGGCCAGTGTGACGGTTGTCACACCGCCGACACGCATCGAGGCGGAAAACTACAGCAGCATGGCGGGAATCCAGACTGAGCCATGCGCCGAGGGCGGGTTAGATGTGGGATATATTGAAAACGGCGACTGGTGCAGCTACACGAACGTGAACTTCGGCTTGCGCACGTTGAGCCTCAAAGCGCGCGTGGCGAGTGCAACTTCGGGCGGCACCATCGAAGTTCGCCTGGGCACCACGAACGGTTCACTGGTTGGATTGATCACGGTACCCAACACCGGGGGCTGGCAAACATGGATCACGCAAAGCACGCCTTTGACGAACGTCAGCGGCATCCAAACCATGGTGCTGCGGTTTGTGGGTGGAAGCGGCTATTTGTTCAACGTCAACTGGTTGGAGTTCACACCCGTCTCCACGGTGCCGCCGCATGTTGGCTGGCAGCGCAGCGGCGAGCAACTTCAGTTTAACTGGCCCGTATCTCATATCGGATGGAAGTTGCAGGCGCAAACCAATCCGCCCGGGGCGGGCCTGGGCGCGAACTGGTTTTTCATGCCTGGTACGGAGCTTACAAACCTGCAGATTGTGCCATTTAACACAGCACTCGGCAGCGCTTTTTTCCGATTGACTCTTCCCACTGACTGATTCCGCCCGAATTGCTTCGGGTTACGCTGGGCAAGTTCACCCGCAGGGCAGCCTGACAATGATGACCCGACTTACGCCCCTGTGGATATGAAATTGTGTAGTCACGAAGCAGCCGGGACTCACGTTTCCGCGTCCAGTCAATGATCTGGCCACAGACCAACCTGCTATTGGCGCTGCGGCCTCGGCCCAAGCAGCTCTAATAGCCGTTGTTGTTTGGCATATGGACTTCTCACAACCCCCCGCAATACCACATTGCCAAGCACTACATCTTGTATCCAGACGACCTAGAGCTTTTCTAACACATGCGCCGAAATGCGCTGTATGCAAGACCTATCTGCGTTGCGGGTGCGCACAGCCAGGCGCCTTCAGCCACACTACCCCAGCAGCGTGAGCGAGTGTGCGTCCCAATCCAGTTTTTCGGGTTCGGCGCGGCGCAAGCAGTCCACTGCCTACTGCGCACGCAAAAGCGCACACAGAGTTTGCGCGTTGCATATTGGCGATGATGCAATTCCAAACCGCAACTGGTATCAATCCTACTCAAACATCACTGCTACCAACCGTAAGCTGAGATGAAAAATGCTCTGACAAAACCGAAGCTACAAGACGCGGTGGCGCGCGGTCCTAAACCAACCCGGTCGGTTCAACATAATCCTCGGTACACACTCGATGCAGCAGGCGCGGTTTGAGTTCGTGTTCGGTATCAGCGAATTCGAGCGGGCCATTCTGGATGCCAAGTTCGTTTTCAACACCGCCGCCCAGCTCACCGGCCTTTGTGGTTTGCGCCTGCTGAATCCTGAACAAACATGGGGCTCGTTTAGAGGGATTATCTGGCACCGAGGGCGGCAGCCAAACTATCATCCGCCTATTCGTCTCCATTACAATCAAGCAGATGCGCCTCTATAAACTTGACCCAAGTGGGTGCGACCTTTTTCGGACCGGCAGTCTGGCGGCCTGCGCAATCACACGCACAAATGCCAAACATCACGTTACCCTCGGGCGGTTTACACTGGGCGTGTAACCAAACTGCAGCTCATATTTCTATCGCTGCCAATTTGCGCTCGAGTTCGTGGCCCATGAGCTGCTCGATAATCGGGTCAAGCTCGCCGTCAAGCACGGCCTGCAAATTGTACAATGTGAGGTCAATTCGGTGGTCTGTCACACGATTTTGGGGGAAATTGTAAGTGCGGATGCGTTCGTTGCGTTCGCCTGTGCCCACCTGTGCTCGCCGTTGTGCAGCCAGCCTGGCATTTTCCTCAGCTCGTTTGGCATCCAGCAGACGCGCCCGCAACACTTTGAGTGCTTTGGTTTTATTTTTCTGTTGTGACCTTTCGTCGGCACACCGCACGATCATGCCTGTTGGTTTGTGCAGAATTTGCACGGCTGAATCAGTTGTGTTAACGCCTTGTCCGCCGGGACCAGATGCGCGGCAAACCGTTATTTCCAGGTCTTCCGGCTTGATTTCGACATCTACTTCCTCAGCTTCGGGCAGAACCGCGACCGTGCACGTGCTTGTGTGAATCCGACCTTGGGCTTCGGTAATTGGTACGCGCTGCACACGATGTACCCCACTTTCGAACTTGAGTCGCCTATAAACATCTACACCGCCAACCTCGAAAACGACCTCTTTGAACCCACCGAGGTCAGATGGGCTGGAGCCTAGGTTTTCCACTTTCCAGCCACGAGCCTCGGCGTAGCGCGTGTACATTCGGTAAAGGTCCGCCGCAAACAACGCAGCTTCCTGACCACCTGTGCCAGCGCGGATTTCGACTATAGTGTCACGTGAATCTGACGGGTCCGGCGGCAATATCCCGAGCTGGATCTGTACGAACAAACGCTTTTCTTCCTGTTCGAGCCGCGCGATTTCGTCCCTGGCAAGCCGCGCAAGTTCAGAGTCCGCCCGCTCGGATTCGATCAATGCGCGGTTCGACGCTATCTCGTCGAGGATCCTGGTATATTGTCGTCCGGCGGCAACAAGCTCCTTGAGTCGAGCGTACTCTTTAGCCAGTTCCTGTGCACGCGCTGGGTTGAGAAACAGTTTGGGGTCAGCCAGCGCAGCCTCAACTTCAGTGAACCTGCGTGCCAATTTCTCGATATGATGGCGCAAGTCCATTTTGAGTAACAGCCAAGAGGAACACGTTTAGTCGGGTACACACGTTGACCCGAGTATTTACATAAGCCGGCTCGACTTGCCGGACTGAGTTACCGTTTTTTCTTTTTGGTTGCAGCCAGTGCGGCCTGTACAGCCTGTGTTTTTGCGATGCGTTGCTGGAACTTGTCAACACGCCCGGCTGTGTCAACGAACTTTTGCTGCCCCGTATAGAACGGGTGGCACTTGTTGCATATGCCGATCAGGATCACCGGTTTGGTGGAACGTGTTTTGATCACGTTACCGCACGCGCACCTGATCTCGGCGTCTACATACTTCGGATGAATATCAGGCTTCATAAAAAGGCCAGTTACACTAGCACCTAAGCTCAATTTGACAAGCCGAATTTTGCGTCATTTCGTACGCGGTCGCATCTTTGTTCTGGAGGACCCCGTTAAAAACTTACGGAGCGGCACCAGATTTCGAAATCTGAATCGTTGGGCACACGACCAAAATGGCGCTTTGCTCGTAAAATGAAGCGCCGGCGCGCCGATCGCTGTATGCCAGCTCCGGGGCGGGGCGTTCAGTGCTGATACAGAGCACAATTATCCGACATCACTAAACATTCAGCAATTACATAGCATTGGGGGCAAACTGTAGGCTACCACAAGTTCGGAAAGGCAACCCTACGTGCTGATAAGTTCAGCCCCAAAAACATAACCCGCGGGAGTTTCAAGGTCGAAAATCCCGCGGGGCAGAGCCAATCCGAAGCGGTTTTCCACTACTCGACCATTAACGCTGGATTCGGAAGAATCGTTGCGGTACCGCTGTGTCTATGTCGTGGGTATAGTTGTACCCATATGAATCCGGCACAACTGTCCACGGACCGTTAATTGCCGGTGCCCACATTAACGCGCCAGCACTCCATTCAAAGTAGATCTGGCCTACGTAACTGGTCGTGTTCACCGTGAAAACTGGCCGCGCCAGGGGTGGTGGGGTCGGGCTAGACCACGACACTGGCACGGTCGGGTTGTAACCGGATGCGCTGATATAAATGTCGTCAACGTAAGCCCTTCCACTCGACACCCGGTTAGCCACGAACAGTTTGTCCAATATTGGCAATGTCGGGCCGTAAAAGTCCGGTACCAGGTCGCGGTCGGTTGTGTAATTCGAAATTACTAAAGTGCGGCTCGATTCACCCACCCGCTGGATCCAAATCGAGAAGAAATCACCCGCATTTGTGGTTGTTTCGCCGTAATAATAGACGCCATTGGTAATATCAATCCACACGTTGTACACTTGGTACTGCTCGAGTTTGCGCGGGACCAGTGTGATAGTGCCGCCTACACCGTCTATCGCACCTATTGCAATGTCACCGAACGAATCATCGTTTATGCGTGCTGCCGGGCCTACATCGCCAGTTGTGTCGTTTGCCGTGCGCATAATCTTGTCTGTTACACCCAAGACAGTGCCCATGCTTGTATTGGTTGGGTCATCAACAACGTAAACGCGGGCGAAGATGGTTCGCGCCTCGCCTTCTCTGATTGTATAAGTTGCTAACGGCAGTTGAGCCAATTGTCCCTCGCTACCGGCATCAGGAGGAACATTCAACATCTTATTACCGCCAACGTTTTCAATAGCAGACCCACCGCGTGCGTCTGTCCAATACGGGTTCGCCAACGCGCCAGGGGTGTATGCCTCAAAATCGTCTAATATAATCCACCCCGAGGCAACACCATCCACAACCGAGACACTGGTTTGTGCTGTAACCACATTGGTATCGCGCTGAATCCTCAGCGTGAACGTTTTCGACGTAGTGATGTTTGAGACCACTATGCTGCCAATCCCGTTTGTAGTGCGATTCAAAACACTGCCTATGCCCTGGTCTATTTCAATAATTGCGGCCGAACTGCTCACAACCCAAGACAGCCGCATATTCCCGCCGCTCACAACACGCGGGAAATCTGCTTTGAAGCTTGTGATCGCCAACGGCGGCAATACGGGTGCTGCAGCAGGCACTGCATTGGTCGAGAGCATTTTGATCTCCTCTTCAGTTAGGGCCCGGTTCCACACCGCTACGTCATCAATTAGGCCTATAAACTGGAAACCGTAGCTACCTGCACGGTATTGTCCGCCAATAGAAGTGTTTTGTGGTGAGAGTGGTAAGCGCGGGCTGATCGGGTTATTATTGGCCGCGCTCGGATCGTCTTTGACGCCGTCAATAAACCAATTGGCTTGAAGAACGGGAATAGCACCACCAACCCAACGTTGCCGGTAAACCACGTGGTGCCAGGTGTCGTCGTATGCGTCCACCCCTGATGCGCCCGCATCTGCATTGTTCTGGTTATTATCATTTCGTATAAACGCGCGCAATTTTTGCACCGGCCCGCGTGGTGTGCTGTTGTTATCACCGTTTGCTAAACTAAATGTTGGTTGTGTAGCGTCGTTTCTGCATTCGGTATAGAACCGCCTGCCGCTGCCTGTAGCGGTCACCGTACCGTTTGCATTATTGACACCCGGTGCCTTGAGCCAGACTGAAATTGTAAACTCCGGATACTGATAAATCGGCAAAGCATCACCCGGCGCATGCGTCCGCGTTAACATACCGACTGCATTTGTGTAAAACTTCATCGCATTACCCCATTTGCCAGGCACAAGATTGGTTTCGCTCATGTTGTATAGCATCATGTCGTAACCACGCACCACATCCGGCGTGGTTATCCCCTGGACAATGTCCATGGGCCAATAAGATACCTGTCCATTAGTCAAACTTGGCGCCTGAGGCGAGCTAACGCTGACAAGCAGGTAAACCGGGCTGCTGGTTATCATCCCGTAAGCGTTGGACACTATAACGCTGTAGGCACCTGAATCCGTGGTTTGGAGGTTTGTGAAAGCGATGATGTTGCTTGTTGCACCGACAATTGGCGCGTTGGTGATTTCACCCCATTCGTTTGTTTCGATCAAGTCCTCCATTGGCACCCCATTCTTGCACCAACGGTACGTGCGCGGGTGCGTGCCACCCGCCAACGCTTGCAGCGAGAAAAACTCGCCTACCAACAGATTCGTGTTACCCGCCGGCGGATAAACAAGGGCAAACGTCGGGCGTTGCGGCGAGATTGGCGTTGGAATGCCGTTGGTCCTGACACGCTCAATCTCTTCCAGCGACAATGCACGTTCCCAAATCGCAACATCATCAATCAAGCCATTAAGATAGTTACTGATTCCAGCAGGTTGCATCGTTGCCCCGAGCGTGAGTGTATCCAGAGTCAAGCCACGGTTTGCTGCTGCTATGTCACCCGGCTCGGGCAACCAAATGTTTTTAAACTCACGCGGGTCAAGCTGGCCGTCCACATACAATCGCGCTGTTGTGTCGTACGCAACCCACACAATATGATGCCAGTTGCCGTCCAAAGGCATCATGGTTGACCTACCCTGGTCGGCAAAAGCAAAAGCGGTATTACCAATGAATGTGTTGTTGTTGTTGTTTCGAATGCGCACAGACAAAACGTTTGTGCGCGCTGAAGCAGTGATTGCGTTGTCGGTTGACAACCTGAAAAGGGGGTTGTTGCCCCCACTCCAAGTTTCGGCAAACAACGTTCGCTCGGCCGGCTGGGTAGCCCCGGTTGATTTGACCCACATTGAAATTGTGAAATACCGTGCTCTGTAAATGGGAAACCCTTTCCCTTGGTCTGCGGTGTATTGGAGGTAAAGATACTGGTCGGTACCGTTCAGCGACACCGCTTTTCCACGCACACCGGTCACAAGGCTCAGAGAGCCAACTGCAAAAAGGTCGTTCCCGTTGGCTGTTGCATCTGGCGTTGTTCCACTTCCGGTAATTTGGTCCAGCGGCCAGTATGCTACCAGCCCATCGGTGATTTCGGTTTGCCCCCAAACAATGCCGTTGATCAGGATGCTTAATGCTAAGACTAGCTTGGTTGTTCGTTTCATGATCTATTCGCTGGTCTGAGTTGTTTATTAGAGTCTTGACTATGCGATTTTCGCGCGAACCTAGAACTACCACCTAATCTTCAATGCTACTCGGCAACGGCAGTTTGTCTTGTGGCCAATTTTGGCTACATCAACTATCTAACCATAATTCCTATGTTGCTAAATTAGGCCCATTGGCTTATGGTTTTACTGCTTTCAAGCTCTGCCATGACAATACGCGGACTGACTTTTCAGAGCTTGCGCGTGGCCAACGTTGCCTTCGGGTTATTATTGGTTTTGCCATCCATTGCCCAGCCCAACCAGGTTTTACTAGAGAAAGAGTTCGTTATTCAAAACTGGGATACCGAGGAAGGCTTGCCCGTTAGCAGCGTTACTTCCGTGGCCAAAACACCCGACGGCTATTTGTGGATCGGCACTCCGAATGGCTTGGTTAGATACGACGGGTGCCGGTTCCGGACTTTTTACCCGGGCAACACACCCGCACTTTCCGACGCGTACATTACGGCTCTTTTGACCGATCGCACCGGTGCTTTATGGGTGGGAACAAAAAATGGTTCTCTCATAACCGTTATTCGGGGGATATTTAGCAACCTCACCCATCATGCTAGTTTTAGTCCAGCCCAGATTAACGGCCTTGCCGAAGACACGACAGGCGCAATTTGGGGGACACTGGACCGTGCAGGCGTGTTCAGATATAACAATGGCCGGTTCTCCTTTTACGGCACAAACGAGGGATTACCGTGGCAAATCGTTTGGGGGATTACAGTTGACACTGCTGGCACCCCATGGGTTGTCTCACGGGGCCAGTTAATGTGTTTCAGGGCTGAACGCTGGCAGAAAGCTCCGGGTTTACCTGCAGATTTTCCGAGGGTGTCGGCCATTGCGCCTGCGCATGATGGCAGCCTATGGTTAGCGTGTGTGGCAAAAACCGGGTCTCCTGCAGGCGACAGGGGTACCCGCATCTACAAGCTAAATGGCGAGTCAGTAGCCGAAGATAGCTTGCCGGTTCCGTGGAGCCAGGATTCACGCCGTTCATTGGCGCGGTTACTGATCGAAGACCGGCGCGGTCGGCTCTGGTGCGCAACACGTGGTGCCGGAACTTTTGTGCGCGATAAAACAGGCTGGCGGCTCCTGAGCCAACCAGCAACACTCTCTCAGGTTCACACACTCGCAATTGCCGAGGATGAGCAAGGTAGCATTTGGCTCGGAATGGACGGTGCCGGGCTGTTTAGGATTCGACCCAAGCTTGTGGTTGGGTTGGAACCGCTTACAGGCTCGCCGGCTGGGTGTTTTTGGACCGTCCACGTCGGGCGCGATGGAAGCATTTGGGGTGGTACAGATGGCAACGGGATTTACCTGTGGAAAAGCGGGCAGTTGGCGCGGTTCGATCGAACAAACGGCCTTACAAACGAACACATCAACGCCATAATCGAGGACACCACGGGCCGCATATGGGTTGGCACTATGGGTGGCCTTTTCGTGTCCAAGGGCAATCGGTTTGAGTCTGTCAGAGGCGTGCCGGCACTGGAATTACCAGCATTTTCGTTAAAAGAAGACCGCTATGGTAACATTTGGGTCGGTACTCGGAACGGCCTTGTGAAGATCGGTCCCGCGGCCACCAATTTCTTCAGCGAAGACCGGGGGATTCCATTTGGCGCAATCAATGCCGTCGAAGAAGATCGCAATGGCCGGATCTGGGTTTCAGTTCCGCCGGCTCGTGACACGCGCGCCCCCGGTCCAGTCGGCATGCATGGTCTTTTTGTAAATGTCGGCGATAAATTCGAGCATGTCGGTGAGGGACAATGGGCAGGTGAAAGCAGCATCCGCTGTTTGCATGCTGACGCATTGGGTAATTTGTGGATAGGAACAGTTGGCTCCGGGGTATACTTGTATCGGGACGGTAGGTTTATGGGGATATCATCCGAAGACGGGTTGCCACATAATCGAATACAGGCAATCGTCTCCGATGACACAGGTAATCTTTGGTTCTGCTCTGAATTTGGTGTTTTCGGCGCGCCTATTGACCGGCTTTTACAGTACAAACCTGCGCAGCGTGCTCCATTAAACTGGTGGCGCATACGGCGTTCGGATGGCCTCCCGAATAATGCAGCCACTGGTAATGGGTGTCCTTCAGCAGTTCGCGCGCCAGACGGCTGGATCTGGTTTGCCAACGGAAATGCCGTCACAGGTTTTGATCCAAAGTCCGTGATTCAGGCAACCCGAATTTGGCCGCCCTTAGTTGATGAGTTGGTGGTGAACGGCTTACCGCTTTTGCCCGACCCGAGCATACCACTGCGAATCGGACCCGGCTCGCGCAGACTCGAAATTCACTATACTTCCCCCAACGTAATCGCGCCCGACCTTGCGTCCTTCTGGATTCGCCTTAAGGGTTTCGATCAGGACTGGGTCTATGCGGGCAGGCAGCGTGTTGCCAGTTACAATTTACGGCCCGGCTCCTACGAGTTCCACGTTGCGGTTGTCGGGCCGGACGGCTCGCGGCTTGAGGCGGCCGGACCGGTGGCATTTGAAGTCATGCCAAGATTCTTGGAAAAGACGTTGGTTCGTGTCGTGGGCGGTTTGGTGCTGATCGGTAGTGTGGCGATTTCCGTCTGGCGCTGGGAACGCATAAGGTCACACCGCCGCATGCGTAAACTTGAGATACAACGCGCAATGGAGAGTGTGCGACACCGTATTGCGCGGGACATCCACGACGATCTCGGCTCGGGCCTGACTGAGATTTCGTTGCTTTGCGACAACTTGCGCCTTGACGGGGACGATCCTGCAACCGTCCAAACCACGGTTCAACGCATCGCCGAGCGCGCGCGCGTCCTGACACACCAAATTGATGAGGTCGTCTGGGCAATTAACCCGCACACGGACACTTTGGAAGGGCTTGTGACTTATCTTAACGAATACGCACAGGGCGCACTTACAATGGCAGGTATCCGGTGCCGACTTAACACCGCCCCCGAGTTACCACATCTGGAACTCCCAACACATGTACGTCACAGCTTGTTCCGTGCCGCAAAAGAAGCTCTAAACAACTCCGTGAAACATGCGCGGCCTACCGAAGTCACAATCACAATTGAACCACGTAATAATGAACTGGTTTTCCTGATTCAGGACAACGGTTGCGGCTTCGATACCAACGACACCCTTAAGCATGGAAACGGATTAAAAAACATCAGACAACGACTCGAGGAAATAGGTGGTAGGTGCAAAATCGAAAGCGCGATTGGGCAAGGTACATCCGTGTGTTTGACAATCCCAATCTCCCATAACAGCACTAACGGTTCATCCTTTAATCACATATGACAGTTGCTACAGCAAACGAATCAGACCCGAACAAACAATTCGCACAGACAATCCGGGTTGCAATTGTTGACGATGACGACCGTGTCCGGACCACGTTTGCGGAGGTGCTTGACCGGTTGCCCGGATGCAAATGTACAGGTTCTTTTGCCTCAGGCGAAGCAGCCCTTGCCAGCCTACCTCTGGCGCCGCCCGAAGTTGTGCTGGTGGACATTAACATGCCCGGCATGAACGGCATCGAGTTCGTCAGTAAGCTGAAAGCAATTCTGCCACAGGTTGAGGTCATCATGCTTACGGTGTATCAAGACACTGACAGCATTTTGAGTTCGTTGGCTGCGGGCGCAAACGGTTACCTGCTCAAACGGGCCGGCAGAGAAGAACTACTGCAGGCAATCCGACAAGTACTTTTGGGAGGCTCGCCCATGAGCAGTCAAATCGCGCGCAAGGTTGTCCAGGCATTCCGGCAACCTGCCCCGTCCGAAAACGACACTGCGAAGCTTTCAGCACGCGAGCAGGAAGTACTTGCGCTTCTTGCCAAAGGGTTTCTTTACAAGGAAATTGCTGCGCAGCTAAACATCAGCTACGACACCGTCCACAACTACATCCGCCGGATCTATCAAAAGCTGCGCGTTCGCTCTCGTGGCCAGGCGGCCGCAAAGTACTTCGAACGGACGGCCCCACATGAATTAAGCCGCGCTCACAATTTGCCACAGTATCTTTCCGAGGCCGCACCGCAGCAAAAACGGCATAACTCTCAATAGTTTAGCCGCAATGCCGGCCCTGAATAAGATAGATGTTTTCTATGTATGTTTGGCTATAAAATTGACCCGAGGTTGCAACGGTCGAAATAGTATGCTGGGTACAAACCGCCCCACCAGCGCTCCCCGACGACGCAAAAATCTCAATCAGCAGTTTCAGCACACCTGCTTAAGAATCACTTAGATACGATTCAATGAACTCGTCCCGGCGCTCGCAGCGGATCCTATGTTTGTGTAGGGCTGATTTTAATTTGGTATCGGTTGTCACAATCGCAACAGCGCCGCCTGTTAAACATGCCTGAACCACATATTTGTCGTCAGGAGTAATTTCTTTCACAAGTGCACCTGGTAATTCACGTAAAGCCGAGCATTCTAGCGATATAGACTTCTCCGGGTTATACAAGAAGCATTGCATGTGCAACCTAATGACCCGGCCGCGGCTCAACGTCCGTTTTGCGGCAGAACGCAAACGTTTTCTGCGCGAACGCGCTGCCTTTGACTGCAATTACGCGATCACACTTGTCAAAAATTGCCTGTATCAGACAAAAGGCCTCCTGCCGACGGCATTCAAAGTTTTTCCGCCTAGATCCGCCCATAGCCACTCGTCTATCACAAAGTCGGCCATCTCACGCTTTCACTTGATCCCAAGAAACTTTCTCAGGTCTTCAAGTTCTGCCTCCACAAACGATGTTAGACCGCCCTCTATTTGGCCGGCCCTGTCAGCTTTTTGGCCTTTGCAAACGGTGGCGCGTTTCTCCTTAGTGGTTAAGTAACAACATAGATCGTCCGGCTCGATCAAGCCCTCTGCCACTGCAGTTTAGAGCTACGCCAAAAACTGTTCACTATGCGTCGTCAGTAATAGCTGTTTGCGTCCATCCTTTACTAAAGTGCACATTGCCCGGGCAAGATTCCGCAAGACACTCGGGTGCAGGTGTACTTCGGGTTCCTTGAAAACTAAGCGCATACATCACATCTTTAGCTCTGGTGCCGAGCTTTACGCCGATTTTTATATCGCGCGTGGGTTCATGATTAAAGACGCACGCATTTGAACCCACCAAAGTCAAGGCACCCTATGTGTAAGAAAAGGTTCGCAGGCTGATTTGGATTCACCACAAAATTACGCAGTACAATTGCCGCATAAAGCACACTTGTCTTGCCAGAGCTACCGGGCACATACAATACGATTATTCGCCCAAGTGAATTTCTGCTGACTCGACCGAGCGGAAATTCCGTACGCTAAAGCTTTTAATCATGGCTAGAAGCCCGATATGAGCTGTTCATCCTATAGCGCAAGACACCATAGGATTTGGCACAGAACAGGTCTCGGTTCCCTGGCCGCACAAATGAGAGGCGCCTGTTTCCGAGCCGCTGAAGAAACTTTAACTCAACACAACCCCTCAGCCTGCATGAAGCTCCGCTGTTGAGTGTGGTGTCGCTCCGCAAGTTATTCGAAGTCAAGCACGTAGCTATACACGCGGCCATCGAACCGTGTACTGAGCTTGCAGTTGCTCTTGGCAAATACGGCCTGCATACCTTTGTTTTCGGCTAACACTTCCGCAGTGAACCCCCTTATGCCGTTGCGACGAGCGATTCGGATGAGCTGCTGCAGCATGAACGTGCCGATGCCTTTGCGCTGCCATTTGTCGTGCACGACAAATGCGACTTCAGCCCGATTCGTCTTTGGGTCAAGATAGTAATTGCCTAGCGCGATTATATCCTCGCCATGCGCAGCCGGTATGGTGCCAACCAGTGCAACCTCGTTGCGGTGGTCAATGTACACGAAGTCCTGAATCTGGCGGCGTGGCACGACACGGAAGTTGCTCATGAACCGGTAGTAAATTGTCTGTTGCGACAGTGCATAAAAAAGCTCGCGCATGAGTGGTTCATCTGTCGGGTGGATCGGCCGGAACACAATCTGTGTGCCATCGGGCATAAGATAGGTTGCACGGAATTCTTTCGGGCCGACCATGATCCGGCCTTCTTTGTCTGCCATTGTGGCCGAGAGATACTTCGCCTCGATCGCTTCCTTGAGCAGTTGTGCCCGGAACTTTGGATGCGCAATCGTAATCAGCGCAAGCGCACGTTCCTGAATGCTTTTGCCGTGAAGATACGCAACGCCGTATTCTGTGACAACATAGTGCACACCCGCGCGGGTCAGTACAACGCCGGCTCCCGGGCTGAGTCGTGCTACAATGCGCGAGACCGTGCCATTTTTGGCTGTTGATGGTAGCGCAATAATGGCTTTGCCCCCGGGCGCTTTTGCCGCGCCGCGGTTGAAGTCAACCTGGCCGCCAACACCCGAAAAAAACTTGGGCCCAATCGAGTCAGAACACACTTGCCCACTGAGATCTATCTCCAGCGCCGTGTTAATTGCCACCATCTTATATTGCTTTGTGATTACCGAAGGATCGTTCACATACTCCGTCGGATGAAAAGCAAATAACGGATTGTTGTTGATGAAATCGTACAGCCGCTTTGTCCCAAGGCAAAAACTGGTCACAATCTTGCCGCGGTCAACTGTCTTACGTGCACCCGTAACTACACCGGCCTCTACCAACTCAATAATCCCGTCTGAAATCATCTCCGTATGGATCCCAAGGTCTTTCTTGTCTCGTAAGAAACTCATCAACGCTTGCGGGATTCGGCCGATACCAAATTCAAGTGTCGAACCGTCCTCGATCAACGCGGCAACGTGCTCGGCGATCTGACGTGTGGTTTCATCTGCTTCAGGCGGTGTTATCTCGATGATTGGCTGATTGCTCGGCACAAGGACGTCAATGTCGTACACGTGCACAAGTGAATCACCCAACGTGCGCGGCATGTTCGGGTTGACCTGCGCGATCACAAGGCCCGCATTTGCAGTTGCGCTTTTGACAATATCCACAGACACCCCGAGGCTACACATGCCACGCGTATCCGGGGGTGTAACTTGAATAAGAGCCACATCTAGCGGCAACCTACCCGAGTCAAACAAACGCGGAATATCAGATAGATGAATCGGGGTGTAATCACCAAGGCCTTCCTGGATTATGCCACGGACATTTTCAGCAATGAAAAAACTGTTTACACGAAAGTATTGCGTCATTTCCTTGTACGCATACGGTGCCTCGCCGAATGTGAGCAAATGCACTATCTCTGTGTCAGGCAGTTCGGCTGCGCGGCGTGTCAATGCTTCTACAAGCTCCAGCGGTTCAGCCGCGCCCGTGCCGATAAAAATGCGTTGACCAGGCCGGATTTGTTTCACAGCTTCATCTGCTGTGGCGATCATCGAACTGTATTTTTCCTGCCAGTTTTGGTCGTAGGTGCGAGATTTGGTTTCAGCGCTCATTGTCCAAAGGTGAGTTTTAACGAGTTTGAAAGTGTCATGCGCGCATCGGCCACGTACGGTTCCGTCCCAACCGGGCCAACTATGAACGGATTAATGTCAAGTTCTCTGATCTGCGGGTATTCGGTGGCAAGCTGACTGATTCGTTGCAGTGCATCTGCAATCGCATTCAAATCAACCGGCGCTTGGCCGCGCGCACCCATCAACAGAGCGTAAGAGCGTGTACCTTTTAACATTTGCATTGCTTCTTCTTGTGTAATGGGCGCGAGGTGGAAGGTAACATCTTTCATTACCTCGACGAATATGCCGCCCAAGCCAAACATTAGCAGCGGACCAAACTGCGGATCGCGTGTCATGCCAAGAATTACCTCGCGGCCGCGCGAACCCATCTTTTCAACGTATGCACCGCGGATGTTTGCCTGTGGGCTACGGCGTTGCACACGCAACATCATAAGGTCAAATGCATCCCGCACCTGCTCCGCATTGGCAAGATTCAGTCGCACGCCGCCAAAATCGGATTTGTGAATAATGTCGGGCGACGAAATCTTCAGCACGACCGGGTACCCGATCCTTTCGGCAATCTCAACAGCTTCGTCCGCAGTTGTTGCAAGTGCTCCGTCCAGGATTTTGAACCCGTACGCGCGCAAAATTTCCTTGGCCTCCACCTCGCCAACCTGATGTATGCCGCTCCGGATGTGCCAAAGAATTACGCGGTCAACCCGCCTCAGATTCACCGGGAACCGCGCAACAACTCGTGGCGGGCGGCGCCGCCACGCCGCATAATCGCACATTGCCTTTAATGCAGCCACGGCACGCTCGGGGGAAGGATAGTTCGGCAAGCCCAGCTCCATTAGCTTTGCCTTGGCCGCCTCAACTTCAGCTCCACCCATGAATGTACACAGGACAGGTTTTTGACGATTGTGCACCGCTGCAAGCTTTTGCGCTAACTCAAACGGCTGTGTCATGTTTTGCGGTGTCACAAGCACAATGATAGCGTCAATGTTGTCTGCGCCCTGTAGTATCTCGAAAGCTTTTGTGTATCGCTCAGGGTCGGCATCGCCGATTACATCAACTGGGTTACCAAGCGCCGCTGCCGGGGGCAAAACCTCGCGAAGGCGCGCCTTTGTGTTTTCATCGGGCACAACTACTTTCAACCCTGCCTCTTCGGCGGCATCTGCGGCCATGATGCCCGGCCCGCCGGCATTTGTGATGAAACATACACGGTTCCCATTCGGCAACGGTTGCAGACCCAGCGCCAATGCATAATCGAACAACGCTTCGAAAGTCTCTGCTCTGACAACCCCTGCCCGTCTGAAGGCCGCCCAATATGCCATGTCTGCACCGGCCAAACTGCCCGTGTGCGATGACGCAGCCTTTGCGCCGGCCTGGGTTACGCCTACCTTGAGGATTACGACAGGTTTTGATGCTGCAGCTTCCTCAGCCACACGCAGAAATTTGTCGCCCTCGGTTATGCTTTCTAGATATGCACAGATGACTCGCGTTTCATTGTCCTGTGCCAGCGCATCAATGAAATCCACCTCGTTGAGGTCGGCTTTGTTACCTATGCTGACCACTTTGCCAAGTCCAACCTTTTCTTGCGCGGCCCAATCCAATATTGCAACGCACAACGCGCCCGACTGCGAGATCACCGAGATTTGGCCTTTGGGCGGTAACGCAGGTGTAAACGTTGCGTTCATGTTGTGGTGCGTGTTGAGCACGCCCAAACAATTCGGCCCCATCAACCGTACGTTCGCAGCGCGACACATCTCGACCAGCTCACGCTCCGCTGCCGCGCCTTCTGGACCCACCTCCTTGAACCCGGCCGTGATTACCACGATAGTTTTGACACCTGCACTGATTGAATCTGCAACGGCCTGTTTGACATATTTCGGCCCAACAACAACAATCGCAAGGTCAACCTTACCTGCGTACTCGGTCAGCCGTTTGTAACACCGCAGCCTAAGAATCTCGTTTGCCTCAGGATTAACAGGCAATATCGTCCCTTTGAACCCGCTCTTGATCAGGTTCGACACCAGTTCATGGCCCACTTTGCCCGGATTGCGCGAGGCGCCAATCACAGCCACTGTCTCGGGATAAAACAACGACTCAAGCATAAATTGTCTCCTGCAGGCTTTGTCGCTCTGCAGCACGCTACGGTACCTGGTTTAGCACAGTTTGCAAACGCTTTTGATTTTTACTTCAATCGATAGCGAATCAGAGCACTTCGCCCCGAACGTTTCTGGGCGTCAAATGCCGCGATCGCATTATTTAGCTTCCCTTTAATCCACCTGGCAAGTGTTTCATTAACCCCGCTCACAATCGGCCTCGACCGACACAAAGCCCATCGAAGAAACAACTTTCATGCTGTCGTGCTTTGGCCTAGGTTGGTCTCGCCAAACTAAATCCACAACTGTGCACCGCTTAACCTAGGGCACCTCACGCCGGTTGGTCGCGCAGTCGCCACAGCGGCCACGCCAAATACAACTAAAACCACCTTCCACGTCTTCGTAAAAAAGCATTCGCTTATGCAATACTCGTCATGTGCAACACTGCCGAAGCAGCGTCCTTCGAGCTGAGTCCGAACTAACTGGTGGAGCCCTGCCTCGCCCAACTCCAAAATGCTTTTCCACCTCAAAGCCAGTACCACCAAAACTTGCACGCCTTTACACCAAATAGGTGAACAGCCACTTCACACCGCCGAGGATTCAGTTTTTACGCCAGCCAACCTGAAGAAGCTCAGATCCCAACTTTTATGTGTTACACTGCAACCCAAGCAAACCACCCCCGACAACCATACCACTTTTTTGTGCACTATCATCAGGCGCCGGACAAGAACTAACCTTGCTCGAAGGTCAAGCCCTCGATATACGGCGTGCACATTCAACACACGGTTTTACAACAGTAGCGGTCTATTTCGCAGAGTACATGTGTTGTTAATTAACTGACCTTTCCAAAGCGACTCAGCAGAACGATGGCCACCCCAAAGCCGTGCGCAAATAGACGCCTTTTGCAAAAGCGACCTACCCCGATAAGCCACAAAAGAACACAAACTATTTTTGTCTTTAATTTGTGCTGTTCCGATTTTTCCGCGCTGAACCCCACCGCTCAGGTAGAGAAAACTGGCATGTTTGCGGTTTTGTGCGTTTGCCTTAGACTAGCCAGCGTCGTTCACAATGGATCACTGGACCCAATGGGTCTTGCTCCTTGCAGTAGGAACTATGCCACATTTGAAGGCCCTTAGCCTACAGCAAGCCCTTGTGCACAAATGCAACCCCACCGGCTATGCCCAAGTGCTCGAAGAACACATTTCCCTGGACTTTCAACCCTCGACCGCGTTTATTGCTACGGCCGCGCTCTAATCAGCACAACCGCGACGTCTCCGGCAACTCGACCGCTCACACAGACAAAACACCCAATTTTCACCCAATTTTTACTACGACAACAATTTGACCACCATCCCGCTCTATATTTCCACCGCGCCAGCCACTCGAACCCCTACACCGGCCGGTTCAGCACAATTGATAAGAAGAGCGACAAAACACAGAGCCCATGCCACTACATAAGTATCTTAATACGCACATAAATGATGTAAACAATGTTGACCGATCGCGGAGTATACCAAGCATCCTTGTCGGGCTCCGCTGCGATTACTACAGCAGCGCTTGCCTACTATAGCCTCAAGTTTGCCCAACTTTGACCCCCTCAAGCTTAAGCAATCGCGATTTGGAGCCTTGCCCGCCGCACTACATCACTGCTTAAGACAATTGCTAATTCAGATGCGTTCCTAATTTCTCCTGTCGGTCCGTTAGCCGACATTAAGAAACTTAGTTTGACAAATGGCATAACGATCCACCATTCAATAAGATTGCGCGTAGGGCCTATTTTGGGAGAGATTTTACCCCTATCTAGCCCATGATTGCGTCTGCCGGTGACCATGGTGGCTCAGGTTGAAAGCCTTAGATTAACGATCACGCCCGCATATGCCCCGCACCACAGGATCATCAATGTAGCGCTTGGCTTGGGAAAATACGGACCGGCAGCGGTTCCTTCGCGCGTAGACTTGATTGGTTGGACAGCAATAATAGTTGCGGCTCTGGTCGCAGACCGATACCAGTCTTACCCAATGCGCCACGTTTCTGCATACATGACCACCTTAAAGTGCCGTGTGTAACATTCGGGATCATAAGCAACTGTCGTAAGAAGCCAATTTAACTCGGGCGCACTATGAAGAACGCTTTTACCCTACCACTTTTCAAACGCGCTGTTTCCATCGAAAAAAGCGATGCATATCGAGCGCAAAGCGATGCCAATATGGCCCCCGAACTCGAACAAGCATTGAAGCTGCCTTATCACGGAGCTTAAAGTGCAACTGGGGCAGATATCTTATGCTTTCAGCCAAGGCGGATGCGCTCGAAGTGCTCAGCATTTAGCCTTGGTAAATGAAAACAGTGGGTTTGCCTCGGAGAGTACCTGTTACTTTTCCTGCGCGCTATGCCTTGAACCAATTGTTCGCTAAGCCATCTCATGAATGCTCTGCATCTCGGGTATGAACTCCGCGACGTAGAAAAGAAAATGGATTTACTCGTGTTCAATTGACCTCATGTACATGCAGAACCTAAGTATGCTCCCTTGGTAAACAGCACAAGTGTGCGTGACATGACCAACGGCATTAGCTGGTATGTTGCGGTCTTACGCGCTTTGCTGCGAGACGTTCGATTTGTAGCCATGGTTTCGAGGCATGCTGCTGCGCTGGATTCAGAAAAAAGTGTAAACCTTCAAACAATTGGATGCGCAAGCCGAAGTCACACGGCGTCATAACGACTGGCACGCCAACCAGGTCTCCATGACTAATGCGCCAAGGCAAACCTACACCTACGCCGATGACGCACCCGAGAAACGCTCCCGCGTCGTGTATCACTGATGGCACAGTTATCATCAGCACTTATAATTGGGGGTCGGCGGATTGCCGGGACGGATAAGAACACGAACACAACGCGCCATGCATGCTACGCAGTGAAAAGCCGTTGCTCAACCCAGTAGTTCGCGTTGCCAAGTCATAAGTTTGGGCGCGTGTGCATGCCAGCTTTGCGCAAGTCCAACCAGCGTCTGCCTGCTTGCAATTAGCACCGGGTCTATACCGAGTTGTGCTGCACGTGTGTCGCGCCGCCGTTTTAATTCCTCGAATCTGGCGCGTTCGTGTCCGTTCAGTGCAATTGAGCCACGCTGCACCTGTTCGGGTTGTTGTTCAGGAGGCAGCGCCAGGGCGCGTTGGACAGCCTTGAGCAAAGCATTTCTGCGGCGGTATGAAAATCGGCTCGGGACGAGACGCTGAACGCGACGCAAGTCCGCTGCCGCAGCAGCGATCTCAATTAGCAATTCATGGCTCAGGATGAAATAGGGCGGTCTGTTGGCTTCCAAGGCCTCTTTTTCGCGCCAGTGCCAAAGCTCGCGCAGTACCGCAAGCCCGCGCCTGTTGAGACGGGCACTGCCTTTGATCCGCCACGCTGAGTCTGGGTTTGTCGAGTTTGGACGCGTGCAATCCGCGATCAAGCGTGCGCATGACTCCTCCAACCAACCAAGCCGGCCTTTGAGTTCCAACTCGTGTTTTAGCTTGTCTGAAAGCGGTTTGAGGTGTTGGACATCGCTAAGGGCGTATCGTTCCATCCTTTGGGTGAGCGGGCGTTTCGCCCAGTTCGCCTTTTGCGGACCTTTCTCAAGTGTAATTCCGAGGTAATGCCTCGCGAGGGCTGCAAGGCCGAAGGTCCTGTGCCCGAGCAACCGCGCCGCCAGCATCGTGTCGAACACGCGATCGGGTACAAACTGTTTATGTTTGCGTAACAGGCGCAGGTCATAATCTGCACCATGCATTATCAACTCGTGCTTGCGCAGTACCTGCAGCAACTTTTCAAGTTCAAGATTGCTCAGCGGGTCAACTAGCCAGGCGCCGGCCGCGGTGCAAATTTGGAGTAAACAAAGTTTTTCCGGGTACGCATGCAAACTGTCGGCTTCGGTGTCAAGCGCCACCCACTGCGCAGCACGTAGCTCGTCCACAAGTTTGCTCAGTTGTTCATCCGTGCAAATCACGTCAGTCAAGATACGTGCCACCACTGCTTTGAAAAATCAAAACATCAACATGCAACTATAGCCCGAACCTACGCTACACGAACGAAACCCGCACTCGACCGGCCAAAACGTAGTGCGAGCCATGAAAATGCAAGACGCCATCCTCAGACATCTCTTACCAGCCGCAGTTTGCGACTTTGACCATTGCCAAAAGCCAGCGCCCAACCTACGTGCGCACTATTTCGTGCGCAGCAGACAGCCCACTGTAGATACAAAGTGAAAATGCTATAAGGCTGCCACTGACTGCAGCTTCCGATATTTGCCGGTGCTCTAAGCTCCGGCAGGCCAGTAAATTCAACAGTTAAATGTCAGTGGTTTATTGTTTTTGCCGTACCAGCGCATTAAACGGCCGGCGTTTTGAGTTGCACAATTGTCGAGTGCAAGCTATTGCTCGGCTCGAAATGACACAAAATTCTATCGGGTCCAGCGTGTACCGAGCAAAGTTATTACGGCCCTCGGTATTGGTGCTCATCTTGGCAAACCTGGTGCCTGTACTTGGCGTTGTATGGTTTAGATGGGAAGTGTTTCCCCTTCTTTTTCTGTTTTGGTTCGAAAACGTGATAATTGGCGCGTTTAACGCGCTGAAGATGTTATGCGCTGCGCCGCAACAGTCATTGGGATGGGCAGCAAAGCTTTTTATGGTGCCGTTCTTCTGTTTTCACTATGGCATGTTCACACTTATCCATGGCGTATTTGTAATCGGGCTGTTCGGGGGCGGGTTTCGGCAAGGCGCCCCGTTTCCGGACACACAAGCAATCGTGCACATGGCGATCGAAAACCGTCTGAGTTGGGCAATTTTGGGACTGGCAATAAGCCATGGTTTTTCGTTTGCCTACAATTACCTCTGGCTCGGCGAGTACCGACACGCTGCACTCTCGATTCTGATGCATCAACCATACAGTCGTATTGTGGTGTTGCATCTTACCATTCTAGGAAGCGGCTTTTTGATGGCTGCACTTGGCTCGCCTGCAGTTGGCCTTGTTCTGCTTGTGCTGCTCAAAATCGCACTAGACGTGCATACACACCTTCGCGAGCGACAAAAGCTCGGCCAGCGCATCCGGCCCGACAAAAATGGCGAGCCACCCCGGGCTTAGACACTCAGCAGCGGCTGGCTGCGTGGCAACCGCACAACAACTGTGCCCACTATCTTATCGTGCCAGGCTTGTTTTTCGCGATCCCACGCAATCCATAGAAAACCCAGGCAAAATACAATCACCGAAAATGCACCTGCCAAAGCCCGCACAAGCGCAACGGGAAACGTCACAGGTTTGCCGTCGAACCGTACAACCTTCAGATTCAGCAACACGCCCCCGATTGTCGTGCCGCGCCACGTCCACATACCCGCAAAGTACGCAAGTGCTATCAGCCACCAAAACATCCCCGCGCCTGCGATTCCACTGATTACGCCAACTAACACAACGTCGAGCAAGGCCGCACCAAGCCGTTCCCAAAAACCGGCGCGCGGGTACTGAAATGCCTCGGGTACAGCTGCCTGAGCCGGCTCGATAACAGCTTGCGCGGTTTGCCCCGCTGGCGGCCAAACAGATGGAACACCAGGCGCGACTGTACCTGGTTGGGTCTGTGCCGGCTGAAATTGTACCGGTCCCGCAACAGCGGGTGCAGCAGGTTGACCGGGGTGCACACCCGCCATTTCTGCTGCTTGTACACCGGCCGCAGTATGCGGTGGATACGGTACAGCCGGCGCCGCTAGCCAAGCCTGGCGCGGCGCCGTTTCGCGGCGCAGTCCGCTAACCATGGCCAGAATGGCCGCCCCGAGCGCCCACATGCCAGTTAACCCAAACATGATCAAGCCCAAGATGGGGACCATGTATAACAACGTGATAATTATTGCTCCTACCAACAATGCGAGGACGGGCTTTCCCAGCACAGCCAGCCCGGTGCCGCGTCCGAGTTGTTTGCCAAAGTATTCGAGCAAAGCGACCTTGCCAACAATACCTGCCAACATTAGCGCAATCCAAATAAACGGGATCACAAACACGCCAATGCCGGTCACCAGCAGAAGAAACAATACAAATGGCAACAACAGCTTTGTGAGCAGGCCGATCGCAAAAGTTGTGGCGGGCCGGTGCATCAGCTCTTCCACACACGCAGCCACTGGCCGCGGAAACGCAACCGCAACAAGAAGATACAGCACCAGAAACATCCCCCAAATGACCCATACCCAGCCAACCTGCAGCGCCAACGGTCGTAGCTTGAATACACACTGTTTCACCCACGTCTGCAGCCACACAAGGTTTGGCAAACCCACTTTGCTGAAATCTACCTCTTGAATCGGACCGTGAATTTGCGCGCCATCGGCAATGTCCAGCTTACCGCCCACTGCCACTATCTCACCCCCGACAATAGCCCGGTTGCCGACGTTCACATTTCCAATGACCGCGACTACGTTCTTAGCCACGCTCGCATTGGTGCCCAACTCCACATTGCCTAGAATGGCTACTACGGCCTCACCAACCTCTCCTTGTACGATTACGTCGCCGCCAATTGCAACAACAGCCTCATGCACTTTACCGGTCAGCATCGCCGAACCGCCAATTACAACAACTGCCTCTGCTGATTCCTCTCCTTTGAGCATCACATCCCGCCCCAACACAACAATAGCTTCACGATTGCGTGCGCCGGGTCCCCGGAAATACAGCGCTCGGTTTGTTTCAGCGGTTGGCTGCGTCAGCGTGTCAACGTCGTTGATCTGTACCTGAGTAGTTTGCTCACCCGCACCCGTCTCGTTGCCCGTTGCCACCGCAAAAGTTAAATCGTCGCTAAGCCAGATTACACATGCAAACACAACTGGCCAAGTGACGGCTCGATGACTTGAACGCTTTGTTTTCATGGTTCGTCTAGTTTTTGTGGATTCCGCACCCAGGCAAGGCGCGCGAAGATTGTTCCCAACCCCACGCATGCACCATAGCTGAGCAGTGCGAGCGCGCCGCAAGCAACTAGCCAGCCTGTGCTAACCCGTCGCAAAACCAAGGAAAAGGCGTCGGCAAGCGTACTTATAGCTTGATAAACCGCCGACAGCACACCGAGCATACTGTTGACCTGCGCCGCAACATAGGTCCAACGTAGCGCGTGAACAAACTCCTCAATGCCGATGGATAAACCCGCGCAAAATGCAAGTGCCACTGCCAGTGAACCCAGCTGGAGCGCAACTGGCCATGTCTGCCACGGGCGCCGGTACCAATGCAAGCGCGCCGCCGGCATGACCGCCGCCATAACACGCGGGATAAGTGTCTCTGGCGCGCGCAACGGCGGCAGCCCCCTTAGCAAACGGTCAACCGCAGCCTCGAGCTGTGTGTCGTTGTTATTGTCCATCTGTGGTGTTGGTGTGCTCATGCGTCACCATATTTCAGTCGTAACTTACGGCGCAGTGCTTGGCGCGCCCGAAAGATGTCGGTCTTGACCTTTCCAACCGAAACGTTGAGTTTAGCCGCAATTTCCTCGTAACTGAGCCCTTCCAAATGAAACAATACAAGTGGCACACGCTGTGCGTCGGGCAATTTTTGAAGAGTCTGTTCGACCAACGCATATTGATCAGCGCGTGCTGTTGTTTCTGCCACATCGTCCGGTGCAGCAAACTCGATGTTGTGATCCTCGGGTTCTTGTTGTTCCGCAGTTGAAAGCTCAGAAAACGACAGCCTACGCCGACGGTATCGCGTCAGATGGTTGATGCACAAATTTGTTGCCACAGTCTTTAACCAGCCGCCTGCGGTTGGACTGTCGCGCAACGCATCAAATCGCTCAAATGCCTTGACAAACACATCCTGCGCAATGTCCTGCGCTTCGGTTTCATTCGCCAAAAGCCGCATGCAGGTGCTGTAAACCATGTCCTGATAACGCCGCATGAACGCCTCGAATTGTTCGGTATCTGTCATTTATCATGCACAAGCACGCGCGCCACATCGTAGGCGTTCCGACCACCACCGGGCAACACCGCTTTAGCCGACACGTGATTGGACCGCCGCATGCTCGATCAACTTGAAATGATACGCGCAACCCACGCATTAATGACTGACCAGTTCTGCACATAATCCAACATGCTCCACAGACCGTAAGCAATTGCTGCGCCTGCCGCCAACACGAGCGCCCCCAGCAAGATCTTTTCAAACCCATGATCCCCCGGCAATTGTATCCACAGACTGCGTCCATTGTATTTTGTGGCAAATGCTGCACCCTGTTTACGGAGTGCAACTTGGTTGAGGGCAACGCCCGTTGCACTTTGCGTTTCGGCAATTCCATCTCTGCCAATACAAAAATCAAGCGCCCGGATTTTTGTGGCCGGGCTTGCAGTTTTAAATCTGCGTACGTCGGTTCTTCCCGCAATCATTGTTAAGCTTGTTTGCACATTTAAAAAACACGGCACGCATGAAATTTGTTTCATAAAAACTCCGGTTCTTTTTTTCATCAAAAACGGGCACCTTTCCGCCTTATGACTTCTGTGCGGCCTAAACAACGTAAAACGCGGTCACCACGCTGATGAAGCCTTACTGCAGAATACGTATAGCCAGAACCCGTGTGTCCCTGCGGCTATCCTACTCAGCCGGCAAATGGCTCGAAACCCGCTTGAGCTTGGCACAAAGCGAGAAGAAGAAACGTTTTTGATTCGGGGTCACCCGTGACAAATTACCCCATCGCCTCTTCACCGAAAGGACTACTCGTCCTCTGCGCCAGGGCGGCTCAGCGGTGTAAGTTTTTCCCAGCCAAATACGCTTCGAGCAGGTCAAATCTTCTTCGGCATAGGTGTCCAGGCACCTTTATTTGCACTGCTCTTAAGGCATGTCTGAATGAACGCTATGCCCATCCAACCGTCTTCAACGGTTGCGTACTTTGAGCCGTCACACGAAAACTCTTCGCCTGCTTTCCATTTACGCACGTCCGCCTCGAAATACCGATGCAACCGCGCAAACGCATCGTGGAACCCCTCAGTATGACCGGATGGTATCGTCGGCTCAGCCAATAAGTCTTTAGGCATGTCCTTGGGTAGGAACCCGTCCCCCGGTACAACAGTGCTGCGCCAATACACACGGTCCGGCTGACCTGGCAAATGAATCGTGAGGCACTCGGGTTCTTCCTGGCGCCAAACAAGAGTGCCTTTTGTGCCGGCAATCTCGATGCCAAGATCGTTCTTGTGCCCAATGCAAATCTGCGACGCACGCACAAGCGCTTTACCGCCATTGCTCAGCTTGCAGTAAACAGTGAAATGGTCATCGAGCGCGCGCCCTTTGACAAATGTCTCCAGGTGCGCCGATACCGCGGTCACTTCAAGTCCAGTAACAAACCTCAGTTGCATGAGCGCATGCGTGCCAATGTCGCCTCCACAGCCTGAACCACCGGCACGTTTCGGGTCGGTGCGCCACACAGCCTGGCGCATGCCAGTCTCTTCGAGCTTTGTAGCCAACCAACCTTGGAGATAATACGAGTCAACCCACCTGACCTCGCCTATAAGCCCGCTGCGGACGATGTACCGTGCAAGCCAGCTTGTCCAATGGCCGATGTAAGTGTGCGCTACCCCAAATGGGATGTTCAGTTTCCTGACTGTTTTAACCAGGTTGGTTGCCTCCTGGAGCGTCACGGTTAGCGGTTTTTCGCAAAACACGGGCACGCCAGCCTTAAGCGCTTTCATAGCCGGGTCATAATGCACATTGTTGGGCGTGACGATCAGGATGTAATCAAGCCGTTCTTCCTCGGGCAGTTTTGCCTGCGCAGCTATCATCTCATCGTATGATGCGTACCCGCGAATCGGGAAAGGCCATTTCGTCGCAGCCTCAAGCGCGCGTTTTGGATCAGATGATAATGCACCCGCCACAACTCGCCTTGTGCCATCGAAATGAATTGCACGCTGATGTGGATGTATGATGAAAGCGTCCCCTGCTCCGCCTATTACACCGACGTTTAGTGGTCTATTGCTCATATGCGCTCAGTAACAATTGTGGTTAAAATATTTGTTGTTGAGTTGCGCTTGCTACACGTCTGATTCAAAAGCCCGCACACGCAAGCTTTGCACACAAACTACCGAAACCACCTCGAAAACTGCAAGCTGGTTCGCGCCTGCCCAGCCCAATGAGCCGGCTCAGACGCACACATTTACGCCGCAGACCCTCAAGGCGAGGCCAGACTCAACAGCGCATTCCATTACCAAACCGTAATTGTTACACAAAAAAAGCGCACAATCTTGCTTGTTTGCAACGCTGATTTGATCCGGGCGCCCGTTTGCACTCATACGTACGTATCACTTCTCCCAACCTAGGTGGCCCTATCGGACGCTTTCCAGCAATCCATCGCCCCCAAAACTCAACACCACCAGCCACCCATTCACAAGACGCAAATAACGCAAACAATACAGAAAATCAGGATTCTCAATTTCCGTACCCTGCAATCCTGCTGCCAATCTAAAGTTTTGGTCCAAGATATCCATGTCTTTGACTTGGCGGCTTTGCGATATTGCGTTAGTCTCAATACCGTACTCAAAAATGCAACATCTGTTCGCGTTGATTATTGGACTGCTGCTGGCCGGCGCTCAGCATGTGTGCTGGTCCCATTCGCCTGATGTCTTACGCATCAACCGGAATCCGACCGCCCACCTGCAAGTGGTGGAGGAACACACCCGCAGCGGTCCAGGGATATTGAGCCGCCCCTACACCTACGGGTTGGACCTGATCAGCCAGCGGGACGTGGCCAGCGGTACCGCGCTCTACTTCGGCTACGACGGCCTGGGCAGCACGCGCCTGCTGACCGATGCTGGCGGCGCCGTTGTCAATGTCTTCGCCTATGATGCCTACGGCAACCTGATCTCCTCCAACACCGCGCCGCAGACTGTTTACCTCTTCACTGGCGAGCAATTTGATCCGAATCTCGGGTTCTACTATTTGCGCGCCCGTTACCTGAACACTGGCACGGGGAGATTCTGGACGCGGGACACGTGGGAAGGCAACCAGCAAGACCCGCTCTCGCTGCACAGATACCTATATGCTCATGCGAATCCAGTGAACGGCACAGACCCATCGGGGCACGAGTTTAGCCTAATCAGTTTCACAATTGCCAATGCAATCGGCACGACATTGGATGTGTTTTACAACGCGGGCGTAATAAACCTTGGCTTTTTTGTTCAAGATTCACTGCTAGAGGTATTGATAAGACAGACGGTTTCGGAGTTGTTCATGACGGCACTGAGTAGTGGGGCGGCTGTCGAAGATCCAGTGGCCTTCGTCAGCGCAAGATTGCGAGAGATGGGAGTTAGTGCTGGTGATGCTGAAGCGTACGCTTTCAGAGAGTATTTCGATTTCGCCGTTTTGCCGCTGCTGCTTGATGAGCACGAATATGTGGATAACGACTTGGACCACCAGGATGCAAGTTGCACCGAACCGCAATGCTTTGTGGCTGGTACGAAGGTTCTAACTGCAGACGGATTGAGAAGGATTGAGGAGATTAAGGTGGGTGACCGAGTTTGGGCATACGACACGGCCATGAGCAATGTTGTGCTCAAATCGGTTGTGCGGACATTCACTCGCGAGCGCAGCTCTCTGGTGGTGCTGGAAGTGGACGATGACGTCATCAAAGTGACGCCCGAGCATCCGTTTTTCGTGCTGGGCAGAGGGTGGACTCGTGCGGATGCGCTACAACAGGGAGATAAACTGCTCACTTTTGACGCTAAGAACGACGCCCATGTTCGCCGATCCGAGAAACAAAATGGTAGGTTCGTGGTTTACAACTTCGAGGTGGAGGGTTTGCACAACTACTTTGTCGCTCATGAGGCGGTGTTGGTGCATAACTTGGGCCGAGGATACCACCATTTTGTAACAAGGGGACTTGGCAGCCGGATTTCTTATGGTCATAGAATCCTACGGCAAGCGGGTCGCTTAACCGTTTATCAGCACACCCACCTTCACAGGGAACCCAATCGGCATCTCAGGACATACACGAAGGGTAAACTTACGATGATGCCTAGTCGAGGAAACCCTGGCCGGCTGGTTGTAAGAACCTTTTCGAAACAGGAAAGGCTTACTGCCTTGGGCAATTTCTATCGCAGCTATAAAGGGGGCAAATACTACCCGCACTTCCAGCGGGAACTGAAGTACTTAAAACAACACCCCAACCTTTTCCTATGAACTACTACGAGTTTATTGCTAATGACCAGATTTGGAACAACTGGCTCGTTTTCGAAGAACTGAAAGACCAGCCGCCGCAGATTAAGCCAAGATACAAATACATACTCTGCCCAAGATGCCATAAATTTGACCACGACGCTGTTTTCAAAGAGGGCTTTGACTCGAATGTGAAGATTCGCGGCCGTGGTGACATAATTGCAACGGATGACGGGTTTCACTGCTTTAACGACAAGGCCAAGAGCATTATCCAAGCTGAACACTTCAAAGGTATTACATTCAAGGCTCTGGGTAAGACAGGCTGGCATGTGGCAAGCATAACATTGCGAGTAAAGGCAGACCCCAGAGCGTATGAGTTGCACAAACCGGTGTGTCCGCACTGCAAGCGACCTGCTGAGGTTACCGGGCTCTTCCAGTATGAAAGCCAAGTGGAGGTACCCCGAAAAACTGGAACATTCTTCTCAACTATTATGGACCGATACTGTTCGGGATTTTTCGACCGGCCTATCTTTGCAACGGAAGACGTAGTTTTTGCACTAAAGAAGGCTGGAATTAAGGGAGGCATGTTTCTCAGATTGCTGAACGCGAAAGAAGAATCTGCAGAGAAGAGAATCATTGCATCAGGTAAGCGACCGAAGTGGCCGGCCAAGTCCAAGGTTTTTTTGTGATAAGCGTGGACCAGTCGTTACTAACACCGGACCACCGTGTCTGGCTGGAGCGTTTTGAATTGGCTTTGGTGTGGGAGTGTAAGAAACTCTGGCACTGGCAAAACGGCTCATGCGACTTTGGCTTACAGTGATTCTGCTGCTGTTGGCGGGTTCGGCCCCGCTAGCGCGTGGCTACGTGCAAGTGGTGGAGGAACACACCCGCAGCGGTCCAGGGACATTGAGCCGCCCCTACACCTACGGGTTGGACCTGATCAGCCAGCGGGACGTGGCCAGCGGTACCGCGCTCTACTTCGGCTACGACGGCGTGGGCAGCACGCGGCTGCTCACCACCACTAACGCCAGGGTTGCAAACGTGTTCGCCTGCGACGCCTACGGCACGCTCATTGCCAACACCGCCCCGCAGACTGTTTACCTCTTCACTGGCGAGCAATTTGATCCGCA
>CAZKTA010000004.1:135881-193394 GCA_964555645.1 uncultured Verrucomicrobiota bacterium | reverse complement strand
GTCGCCCCGCCCGAGCGCGCGGGGCGCGGATTGAAACGGCTTAAACAGCGCTTGAACATTATCCGGGTGGCGAGTCGTTCCACCCGCTCGGGCGGAACGCGGATTTGTTAACAAATTAAGGTTTGTAGCGTGACAGTCATTTAGGGCTGGCGGGGTGTTTGGGTTGCTGGTCCAGTGGCGCGCCTGCAAATGGTGGAGTGAATTTTGCCAGGTCGAGTCCGAACCGTTTCAGGATTGTCGGGGCGATGTCTGCGCGGTGGCCGTCACGGCTGACGCGCGGGTCGTTTGTGACAATAAAAACGCGCGACGCGTTGCGGTGTGTTTTTTGGTCTTCGTCGAACCCGTGGTCGGCCGTCACGTAGACATAGGTTTTGTCGTAAATGCCAAGCTGCTTGAGTTTCTCGGTAATGCGAGCTGTAGAGGTATCATTTGACACGAGGCCGGCTGTGTATTCGGGCGAGTTTTCACCAAAGCTGTGTCCTGCGCGGTCTGCCTCGGCAAAATGCACGAACAAGAAGAAGGGTTTATCTTTGTATTGCTCCAGCAGCTCGAGTGCTTTTGTAGTAACAGTTTCATTTTGGCCGAGCCCGTACACCCAATGGTCGCAGCTATCTTTCATATGGAGCCATGGTGACCCCGGATAAACGCGATATTTGACGCCGTCCTCAATTACAATTCTTGTACTGCGGATTTGCTCAACGGACATGTACTCATCATCCGTGGGCGGCTCGCCCGGCGACAAGTTGGTCGTAGTATTTGTGTTGGGTTCAGCTATACGGATTTTGAACGGAGGCCGAATCTCACCCAGGTTATGTTCCTTTGCGATCACTGCCATGGTGACAATGTTCGGTCCGAATTGTTGCTTGAGTCGTTCAAACAGGCTGAGTCCTTTTGGGATTGGCCCGAATTTGTTGTTCGACCACGCGCCTGTAACATCTGGATCGTACCCGGTGAGTATTTGCGCCCAGCCGGCTGTGGTGTCGGTTGCGCCGCGGATGTCAATGTTACGGAAACTGCCCCGGGTGGCGAGCGTTCCTAGCGCGGGCAGGCCGCCGCGCTCGATGCATTCTTTAACGTGTTCGCGTTGTGCGCCGTCCCAACCGATCAACACCACGTTGCAGGGCGGCACCGACGGGCTGGTAACGGTATTGGTTGCAGTTGTACAACTGGCCAGGGCAATTGCCCAAATGACAGTGCAGAATCCAAAGGCAAGTTTTTTACTCATATGGGGGTTAGAATCGGCAGTGGGCCTTTCTGACTTAGCTTATGGTTGTTTGTTCGATTCAGTTGCGTCTATCTCAAACTGGTGCGCGCGAGAGGACTCGAACCTCCACCCCTTTCGGGACCAGATCCTAAGTCTGGCGCGTCTGCCATTCCGCCACGCGCGCGTAAAACTCAGCCTTAACATGCCTGCGTCACGACCAATTCTCAAGCTCGATTTACGTGCACACACGCGACGAATCAAAAATGGCGGCTAAGCACTGCACGCACCGTGGACATGAAAAAATTTTCCTTTTCAGCCAACACTTTTTTGTTAGATGCTCCATGCAAACTTACGTGACAAGACGGCGGCTCAAAAAACTGCGCAGGTACCTGCGGCACCGAGGTGTGAACATTGTTGTGTTGTTGCTTGTGGCTGCAGCGGTTGCGTTCGTTGGGGTTTTGACCTACTTGCTGTCAAGCCCAGATTACGTGCCGCGTTGGAGCCGATAGCACTCGACCTCGGTGCATTAACTTAAGTGCATTGCGGTATGGCGCGTTGGATATCCTGTCTAGCGTAGAAAGCTGCAACACGGAGATAGGAAAATTTCTTGGCAAACAACATGGCTGGTGCACCTTTTATTTGTGTATTGCGTAGTTACAGCAGGACCAACTTTCGAGCCGCTCGATCGAGTGCGGCGGCTCACAAATTTTTCAACCGGCCGGCTCGGGACAGAATTGGCACGGTTCCTCGCCGCCCGAGGCCACGACGTAACGTTATTGATTGGGCAACAAGCCGGCGCGCAGGTGGGCCTTGCCCAAACCGCTGCAAAACAAGATCCGCACCAGATACGTAAAATCGAGATTTTCACCACCACAAATGATCTCGGTGCCAAGCTTGGCGCACTTTGCTCTGAACCGGTTGATGCGGTCTTTCACGCAGCGGCAGTGAGCGATTTTGCATTCGGGAAAGTATGGATACGCACGCCTGAAGGCGAATTTGTCGAGGCGCACTCAGGCAAAATCCCGACAGAGCTAGGCACAATAATAGCCGAGCTTGTGCCGACGCCAAAGCTAATTGCCAAGCTGCGTGACTGGTTCCCAAAAGCACGGTTAATCGGCTGGAAGTACGAGGTCGAAGGCAAACGTGCCGAGGCGATCAAAAGTGCAAAACACCAGATCGCCAATTGCAACACCGACGCATGTGTTGTCAACGGGCCGGCTTACGGGCCTGGGTTCGGTCTAGTCAAAGCCGACGGCAATAGCATCCATTTACACGCCGAGCCCGAACTGTTTGAGGAGTTGGAGAAACTTGTTCGCGCCTGAAGCAGATGCTCGGGCTTATAATTCGAACTTTCGCAGCGCGCGCAGTCCCAGCCTGAACGGCAGCCAGCCCAGTATAATTGAAAGCACCACGAACGCCGTCATATTCAGAAGAATCGTACGTGTGGAGGCGAACCTCGGCATAAGTTCCGGTGAAGAAAACGCTAACAGCAAAACCGAGCCCAAAATGTAAAGAAAACTCAGCACAAGACAGAATGTCCCGCCGAAGCCGCTGACGATCTTGCTCGGATTGTTTTCTTTGAAATTCGGGTAAAGCACACCTGTGCCAACTGCAATGCCGGTCAGGGTAAATGTCATTACAGTGACTACTGCACCAAAGAAAGCGATCCGCTCTATCGGCAGCTTGAGCATGTAACAGGACAAAACTGTCAAACCGAGCGTCAGCATAAGTGAAGCGCAACTGGCGAGCCAAAACTTGGTCTTCACAACCTTTTCAAGGCCGACCGGTGCAAGGCCGATTATCCACAAACTGCGCCCTTCAAGTGAGAACTGCGGATAAACGAACCTTGTGGTGACCGTAGCAAGGCTAAGCGCGCAAGCCGTAAGGTTCAGGTGCGAGACCAGCCCGACCCAAAACGGATTTTCGAGCTGTTGAGTGAAGTGTCTGAGGTTAAGAATATACACCCCCAGCAACCCGAACAATAGCACTGTCTGGCCCCATTGTGTGGTGTCGCGCCAGAAAGTGCGTATGTCTTTGACGACGATTGCACGTGTGTCGGCAGGTAACCATCGTATGAACGCAACAAGTTTTTCCAAGCCAGTTGGCCCCAACTGAGTTGGTGCCTGCCTTGTCCAGACCCGCCCGAGTAACCATTGCCAGAACCGTTGCGGCGCAGGCCGGCTCTGCACAATTGCTGCGGCTTCGTAAAAGGACCGGCCAAGACGCGTGCATACAAGCACACCAAAAAAAGCGGCGTAACTGAACAAAACGAGCATGAAAAAACCGGCTGGTTTCAGCGCGCCTTCGGCCCAAAACAATATGCCGTTTGCAAGCCAGTAACTCGGCAGAAATGCAAACTGCGCAAACCTAGTCTTGACAAGCAACTGGTCGAGTACCGGTATAACACGCGTTTCGAGGCTTTCTTCGGTGACCGGCACGGTTTTCCACCACACGACCGCGTATGTTACCAGCGCCAGCACACACAGTGCAGCTGCAACCTGCAATGTTTTACGGTCGAAATACCGCGCAATTTGAATTGCCAACCATGCACCTGCCGCCCCTGGCAACACAATGAAAAGCATCAACAGCAGGATTACAAAGGGATAAAAATGCCATGGCACATCGTTTGTCACCCCATAAGCAACCAGCAACGGCGACACAAGAAATAAAAACGCCCACGAGGCCAACAGGGTTGATTCGATGAACTTCCACCTGAACACAGTCTGAGTTGGCACCGGCATGGTAAGCAGATACGCCGCCTCACGGTTTCTGAATAGGTTCGTGTAACTCACCACAACGTTGCTCACCAGCAATAGCACAAATAGCAACGCAAACAACAAATACAACAACCGCTCGATCAAAGCACCGCCCAGGCCGGGAAATGCATTCAAAAACCTGAACGCTTTCTGGAACAGCAGGTACGTGAGCAGTGCGTAACCCGCAATGAACCCGAAAATCAGGCTCACCAACAGGCGCGATTGATGCCGCACGGCTTTGAGTCGCCGCCATGCCTGCAAAGTGTTCACCTTCACAAGCAACAAGAACGGCGCGACATTGCCAACGGCATTGCTCGTTCTTGTAGTCATTGGGTGTTTAGGTTAGTCGCCAAGCCCGGCCTGGGCAATTCTTGAGCTGGCACAGCCAGATGTTATTTTGCCACTCGAAGCAACCGACCATGTCCAAATGAAAGGGCGAAAAATAACCCGGCGCAGGTGCATTGCCCTGTTGCTGCTGGCGACACCGGCAGTGCTTGTTGCAGAGGCGTTCTGGGTTGAACCGCGCTGGCTGAAAACGCGCGCTGTGCGACTACACAAGGGCAAACCAACCGTACGCGTGGCGCATTTCACCGACCTGCATTACAAGGGGGATAAAAAGTTTACGCTGCGGCTAATCGAGCGTATCAACCGCCTCGAGCCTGACCTGGTGTGTTTTACCGGTGACCTCATTGATGAACCTGACCATCTGCCTGAGGCACTGGCGCTGCTCAGCCAGATTAAAGCGCCACTTTACGGTGTGCCAGGCAACCACGACTTTTGGGGCCGGGCGAATTTTGATCTGATCCGAAATGCATTCGCGTCAACTGGCGGGCGCTGGCTGATGGACGAAAGCACGCAGACTGCCGACGGTAGGATAGCAATCCACGGCGCTGCAACGCAGCCGCTGGCGTTCGAGCCAAACCTGGAAACGAAAAACATTCTGCTGGTGCATTATCCGGACTGGGTTGAACAGGTTCGCAGCCACAAGTTCGATCTCATCCTGGCCGGCCATTCGCATGGTGGCCAAGTGCGGTTGCCGTTCTTTGGGCCGGTTATCGAGACGTTTGATGCCACAAAATACACCCGTGGCCTTTACCAGACTGAAGCTGGCCCGCTTTACGTTAGCTCTGGTGTGGGCTGGTTTTACACACGCGTGCGGTTCAACTGCCGGCCTGAGCTTGCGATAATCGAGTTGTAGCTTTGCTTTTTCTGGCGCCGTTCAAGCCGGGGCACAAATTCAAAGCCGTGCAGTGCCATATGTTTTAGATTCAGCTTCCGCCGCCGTGAATGCAACGCGATGCAGTTGTGACCGAGCGTAATCGTTTGCTGAGTCAAACTCAGACCGGTATGCTGTGTTTCCAACTTGGCACGGTAACCTGGTCCGCACCGTTAAATGACGCTTTTACCCTTGCAACGATGGCGTCAGTTGTCAGGCCGTACTTGGCGCGGAGTTCGTCGTCGGTCGATGCATGTTCGATGAACTTGTCAGGCCAGCCGATCCGGATCACTGGCCGAACGACCGCAAGCTCGTTGAACAGCTCAAGCACAGCAGAGCCGTACCCACCTGTGACAACGTGGTCTTCGATTGTCACGACAACGTCGGCGCTTCGGCCGTAACGCTCGTGCATTTGTGCATCAAGTGGTTTTGTGAAGCGCGGATTGATGAGTGCGCAGTCGAATCCTTGGCGGGTAAGTGCAGCAGCGGCATGCCGAGCCAGTGAGTTCATATTGCCCAGGCCAAACAGCGCTACCTTAGGTTTACCTGTGTTTGCGAAATCTTGGATCAGTTCTGCCCTACCGATTTCAAGCAGGGCGGGCTTATCCTTGATTGGCACGCCTTCGGCCGCGCCACGCGGGTACCGGATACAAACTGGGTGGTTCAGTTGTGTTGCGGTGAACAACATGTCCACAAGTTCGTCCTCGTCTTTCGGTGCCATTGCTATGAGGTTCGGCACACACCGCAGGAATGCAATATCAAACAATCCATGATGCGTTGGGCCATCGCTGGCGGACAGACCGGCTCTGTCCATGCAAAAGATGACCGGCAGATCCTGCAGGCACACGTCGTGCAACACACAATCGAAAGCACGCTGCATGAAGGTTGAATAAATCCCAACCACAGGACGCAAACCCATAGTTGCCATGCCAGCGGCAAAGATGACGGCGTGTTCTTCGGCTATGCCAACGTCGAAGTATCGTTCTGGCATTGCGCGTTCGAGGTAACGCAGGCCCGTGCCAGTTGGCATGGCGGCAGTAATACCGATTAAGGCGGGATTATGTTGGCAAAGTTTGACTAGTGCCTGCCCGAAAACATCGCTGTAGTTTGGGGGTGCATCCGCCTTTGCAGGGATTGGATCGCCAGTTGCAATGTTGTAGGGGCCGAGTCCATGGAATTTTTCCGGATGCTGCTGTGCTGCATGGTAACCCTTGCCTTTCTGTGTAAGTACATGCAGCACGATTGGCCGGTCGTAGTTTTTTGCAAACTCAAGGAAATGAATTAGCATCGGCAAATCATGGCCGTCAATCGGGCCGAGATACCGCAAGCCAAGTTCTTCAAATATGATGCTGTTGCCGTAACCGCCCCGGCCATCGGCTTCGGGTGGCTCGACAACTCGTGTCTGTTCGAGGCTTACGCCCGCCATGGCGCGTTTGAATCCTTCCTCGGCCTGGCGGGCGAGCATGAGCGCGATCTCGCCTTTGGGCAGGCGGCGCAGCAACCGCTTGAAATCTTTCTGCAACCGGTTGTAGCGCGGGTTTGTGATGACCTTGTTCAGATAGAGCGAAATTGCACCCACGTTTTTCGCAATGCTCCATTCGTTGTCGTTGAGGATGCCGATGAACCGGTTCGTTGTATGGGCAATGTTGTTAAGCGCTTCATACGAAATCCCGTTTGTGAGCGCCGCATCGCCAAATATGCACACGACATGTTCGGTGCTCCGGCGTTTGTCGCGCGCAACAGCCATTCCCAGCGCGGCGCTCAGGGCTGTGCCGGCGTGGCCTGCGCCGTAACAATCGTGTTCACTCTCGGTTCGGCAAGCAAACCCACTTAGCCCGCCTGTGGTGCGGATGGTATGAAACAGTTGTCTGCGGCCGGTTAACAACTTGTGTACGTATGTTTGGTGGCTAACGTCCCAGACAAGCTTGTCTGTGGGTGTGTTAAAGACGTAATGCAGCGCAATTGTCAGCTCGACCACTCCGAGATTTGGCGCAAGGTGTCCGCCATTTTGGGCGAGCACGGTTATAAGTTCATGCCTGATCTCCTGGGCGAGCTGCTGGAGCTGCTCGACGGTGAGTTTTTTCACATCGGCAGGCCCGTCAATCATGTCAAGGTACCGGCCCATGGTGTCACGCTAAACTGTTGAACCGCCAAATTGTTGAACTGTTTGAGTACCAGGACGCCATAAGTGCCAGCATGGATTGCCGGTTAGCCCTGAGATTCGTTGGTTGGCTCGACTGGCTTGAGCTTAAACTCGCCCGAGGCAGTCTTTTCCAACTGTTGAATTTTAAGTTCAGCCTCGGCAAGTTTGGCCTGACAAACCTTGACCAACTTCATGCCTTCCTCATATCGCGCGATTAATGTTTCCAGCGGTAACTCGTCCGATTCCATTGACTCGACAAGTTGTTCAAGCCTTTTCAACGCCTCTTCGAACGTGGGCGTTTTCGGTTGACCGCTGTTTTTTTGCGAACTTGGCACAAGCTAAAACTAGGACAAAACCGTCTGACCGTCCA
This sequence comes from uncultured Verrucomicrobiota bacterium, assembly GCA_964555645.1. Classification (GTDB taxonomy): domain Bacteria; phylum Verrucomicrobiota; class Verrucomicrobiia; order Limisphaerales; family DTLC01; genus DTLC01. The sequence continues at coordinate 185,705 of CAZKTA010000004.1, read as the reverse complement.
GCCCGGAAATCCGGCCTGCTGGTTGCACAATAAATCCAAACCGTTTTGGTCCGGTCCAATTTACCTTGCACAGTAACCCCTCAGCCATCCGACTAATCAACCCGGCTGAGCAATTCACCCTTACTAAGTTTTGTCTTGATCCGCTGACCAGGCTTGACCTGGGCGGCATCGCGTAACACCGCACCTGTGGCCGCGTCGGTTGTTATCGAGTAACCGCGTGCCAACACCTGCTCGGGGCCAAGCAACCGCAACCGATCGTGTAATGCCACAAGTCTCTCGGTCGTACTTCGCAATCGCACACGACAACGCTCGCGCAGCCAGAGACAACATTGCACCATTTTATCGGCGCGCTCACGCAGCAGCCTGGATGGGTGTACCCGAAACAACCTAGCCGCCAAATTCCGGTAATCAAGACGTGCGGTCAAGACGGCTTGTTTCGGGCCACGCAAAAGTGCAACCTGCAAATCGTCAAGGTGTTGAAGCAGTTCATTGAAGCGGCGTCGCGGATGCACCCGCTCAAACCGCTTGAACAGTTGTAGAGCGAGCTCACGCTCGTTATTGATACGGCGCTGAACGCGTTGTCGCATCAATTCAGGCGCATCTGCGATGAACTGGCGACTTGCCCAGACGCCTTCTGTGATGATCTCGGCTGCTGCAGTTGGAGTTGCGGCGCGCAGGTCGGCCACAAAATCGCTTATGGTGAAATCAATCTCGTGCCCAACGGCAGAGATCACCGGAAGCACAGACTCGAAAATTGCGCGTGCAACAATTTCCTCATTAAACGCCCATAGGTCCTCAAGCGAGCCGCCCCCGCGTGTAACCAAAATCAACTCAAGAGCTGAAATTCCCGGGACTAGCGTTGCATTGAATTCGTTGAGCAACCGGATTGCCGCGGCTATTTCTTCTGCGGCGCCTTCGCCCTGCACACGGCACGGGACAAAAACTATTTCGAGCGCTGGGTTACGCCTGCGGACAACGTGCAGTACGTCGCGTATGGCCGCGCCGGTTGGCGATGTTACAAGACCGATCCGTTGCGGATACTTCGGTATTGGCCGTTTTCGTTCGGGAGCAAACAGGCCTTCGGCGGCGAGCTTGCGTTTTAGTTGCTCGAACTTGATTTGTAAGGCGCCGACGCCCTGCAGTTCTATTACCCGGACAACGAGTTGGTACTGCCCGCGCGGCTCGTAAACCGTGATGTCGCCCTGTAAAACCACACTGCGTCCGTCTTGCAAAAGGTTGCGCTGCTCAACTGCTTCGCTCCTAAACAACACACAATTGAGCTGTGCACCAGCGTCTTTTAATGTGAAGTAAATGTGGCCCGAGGACTGCACGCGTAGGTTCGACACCTCGCCAGTGACCCACACCGAGCCAACCTGCGTTTCGAGCAGGCGCTTGATTTGGCCGGTTAACTCGCTAACGGTTAAAACACGCCGAGCGGGCTGCATTGCAAACAGCTCACCAAAGTCCCATTGAGATTTTACATGTTTAACCATCTGTGTGCCTTTTCACTGTGTTGCCGGCCCAGCGATAAAACTTGAATCGGGTAAAAACGCACTTGCGCCGATCTGCAGCGTATGCAGCTTACTTTGCAGTTGCATTAGACTCATTGGCGTGTTGAACAGGTTCCGAAACGCGCCGTATTGAGCGTGCTTTGCCAGTAACATTGTCAACTTCGACCAGTACCCCCTGCAGAACGAGTTTGTCTTTTGCAACTTCAAGTCGCTGCGGCATGTTAGTTAGGAACCGTTTTATGACCGGTTCGATTTGTCTGCCGAGCACGCTCTCATGCGGGCCTGTAAAACCTGCATCGGTCAGGTATGCCGTGCCACCGGGGAAAATCTGTTCATCGGCAGTTTGCACATGTGTATGTGTGCCAATCACAGCGCTTACCTGGCCGTCGAGCATTCGTGCCAGCGCAATTTTTTCCGAGGTCGCCTCGGCATGAAAATCGATGAAAATGATCTTTGTATGTTGCCGGAGTTTTTCAACCTCGGCACGCGCAACATGGAACGGATTCTCAAGCTCATGCATGAAAACGCGGCCCTGCAGATTGAGCACAGCCACAGGCGGTAAACCTTCATGCTGCCACAGTAAACTGCCCTGGCCGGGTGTACCGGGCGGATAATTCAGCGGTCTGAGGAACCGTTTTTCGTTGGTCAAAAGTTCCATCACATCTTTCTGGTCCCACAAATGATCGCCGTTTGTCATTACGTCTATGCCTGCAGCGAAAATTTCTTCGGCTACCTTGGGTGTTATGCCCGAACCACCAGCAGCGTTCTCGACATTCGCAATCACAAGCTCAACCCCATACCGAGCGCGCAGGTTCGGCAAAAGCAGTTTCACTGTCCGCCGGCCAGGTTCACCTGTGATGTCACCAATAAAAAGTATCGTCATTACGTATAACCTATGCCCTTTTGTACACTGTTACAATGCGGAATCACGCGTGATGCGCACTGGACTAACGCAGCTTGCATTTTAGACTTTGGTGTCGTGCAACTTCAGGTTGGCCAAAAACTACAGGTGCGAATTGGCGACGTTGCGTTTGGCGGCGATGGCGTCGGACGCATCAATGATTTTGTGGTCTTTGTGCCGTTTGTTGTGGCGGGTGAACTTGTCGAGGTTGAACTCACGGTGGTCAAAAAAAATTTTGCACGCGCAAGACCACTGCGGGTCATGGAAGCCTCGCCCGACCGTGTTGAGCCGGCCTGCCGTTATTTTGGCAAGTGCGGTGGGTGCCAATACCAGCACATCCGGTACGAAACACAACTGCAGATTAAACACAAGCAGGTGGTCGAACTGCTGAAACGTGTCGGTGGTTTTGGTGCTGTCGTTGTTGAGCCGGTTGTGCCCTGTCCTATGCCCTACGGGTACAGAAACCGCATAATGGTCAGGTCGCAGTGGAACAAACCGGAAAAGAAGCTCAACATTGGTTTTTTGCGTTGGGACTGCGGTTTGGTCGAGGACATCGAGGAATGCAAAATTGCCGAGCCGGCCATAAACGAACAACTCAAACAAGTTCGCGCCAACCCGCCGCCGCGCGGCGGGCTAAAAGTTGTGCTGCGGCTTGCACCTGATGCATGGGATGTACCCCCGGATTCGTTTTTCCAGAACAATTTCCATATGTTACCCAAACTGGTTGAAACCGTGCGACACAAGCTCGAATCTGCCCAAAGCCGATTCTTGGTTGATGTGTATTCTGGGGTCGGGTTTTTCGCAATCGAACTTTCGAGTGCGGTCGAGAGCTTTGTGGGTATCGAAATTGACCAGCGCGCTGTCAAAGCCGCACGCCGAAATGCAGCCCAACACAACGCTTCAAGCGGCAGGTTCGTGGCCGGTGCGGCGGAAACGCTGCTCAAAAGTTACCTGCACGAGTTTACGCCAGAGGCGACCAGCGTGATAATTGACCCGCCGCGCAAAGGTTGCCTGCCCGACACAATCAGGACACTGCGCGAAGCAAAACCCGCCCAGGTTATTTATGTATCGTGCAATCCGGCCACAATGGCGCGTGACTTGGAGGCACTTTGTGCAGACGGCTTATTCGAACCAGTCCGCGTAACACCGCTAGACATGTTCCCGCAAACTCAACATGTCGAGTGCGTAACCGATATCCGCCTCCGCGCGGGACACGGACACACAAAATCTGCAGCGCCGGAATAATCAAGCCTTGCACACTGCGCAGTTCTGCGGTCAACTATGTCTGTTACATGACAATTGCGCTGCGTAAAAAACTGTCCGAGTGGGGTGCAGCCGGCATTTTGCCATGGTTGGTTGTGCTTGCTGCGCTCAGCCTTTATTTGACAACGCTGAACGAGTCGGTCTGCCTGAGCAACTTGCCCCAAGTAGCTCAACTTAATAACTGGGACTGGCAGCCTAGTTTGCTTTGGCCGCTCGAATTTGCTGTCACCTATCCACTGCGTTTTTTGCCGGCACGCATTGTGCCCAACGCGTTGAACACACTTTCAGCGGTTTTGGCCGCATTAACACTGGGCCTGCTGGCACGGTCGGTTGCATTACTGCCCCAAGACCGCACGCCTTTGCAACGCGAGCTTATTCAAAACACTTTCGGACTCATGCGCGGGCGGGCTGCTTTGATACCCCCGGTGCTCGCTGTGACAGCATGCGGATTACAATTAAGCTTTTGGTTGCATGCAACCGGCGGCACAGGCGAGATACTGAAACTGCTTGTGTTTGCATATGTGATTCGGTGTCTGCTCGAATTCAGACTGGATGGCAGACAAACCTGGCTGAGCAGAGCCGCTTTCGTCTACGGGCTTGGCATGGCAAACGACTGGGCAATGACCGGTTTTTTGCCTCTTTTCATTCTCGTGCTAATAGTGTTGAAAGGCGTGGCTTTTTTCAATCCGCGCTTTCTGATTCGAATGGCACTGTATGGCCTTGGTGGGTTAACACTGCTGTTGTTGCTGCCGGCCGTCCAGGCACTCACGCACGATTCGCCAGTGAGTTTCTGGCAGGCGCTGCGCTTCGAGGTTGTTACGGCTAAAAATGCGCTCGCCGTCGTCTTCAACAGGTGCTACAATTACAAACGCGACGTGGCGGTCTTGCTCGGGCTGACCTCGTTTATCCCAGTGATGTTGATGTGCATTCGCTGGCGCATTTTTTCGGCAGATGCAAGTCCCTTTGGCACGTGGGTTGCGAACACAATGTTCAATGTCGCGCACATGCTGTTTTTTGTGGTGTGTGTATGGGTGACGTTCGACCCGCCGTTCAGCCCAGCAAACGTAAGCCGGTTACTCAGCCTGCCGTTTGCGACTTCCATGTTGAAATTGTATTACCTGAGCTGCTTGGCCATCGGGTATTACAGCGGATACCTGCTTGTTGTCTTCAGCAGACCGAATGTACGTGATCTGGGCTACCGGCCCGGAGCCGAGTTCAGGTTTTTCATTAGCCAGTTGACATGCTCGACTGTAAAAGGCGTGGTGTGGACATTGACACTTCTGGTGCCGCTTGGGCTGTTTTATAAAAACTACGCGATCGTGCGAGCTGAAAACGCGGGGGCTGCAGCTCAGTACGGAGCATTTATAGCAGAATCGCTGCCGCGCACAGGCGCAATTGTGCTAAGTGATGATCCGTACAGGCAATTCCTTACACAAGCGGCATTGGTTAACCGTGGTCGTGAAACGAACTTCGTGCTATTGAACACGCAGATGCTGCCGTATGGTATCTACCACAAGTTCCTGCGAAGCAAGTATCCCAAGTTTTTTGGAAAAGATCCCGTCACCTCCCCTACGAATGACTATATCAATCCGTTGGTCTTGGTTCGCATGATGACCGCGCTGGCCCAGAGCAACCAACTATGGTACGCACATCCGAGCTTCGGCTATTACTTCGAGCAGTTCTATCTCGAGCCCTACGGGCTGGCTTACCGCATGAATTTCTACCCAACAAACCAGCTCAGCTCACCTGCACTGACAGAAAGCCAGATCGCACAGAACGAAAAGTTTTGGGCGCAAGCACAAAAAAAAGCGCTTGAACCACTCACAAATGCGCTGGCTCTAGGCAGAAAAAAGGAAAAATTTCCCCCAATGCGCAAGCTTACAGAGCTTGCCAGGATACGGCGTGAACCGGGACGCGAAGTTCAGACAATCGCGTCGTACTATTCGCGTGCACTTAATCATTGGGGTGTTGAACTGCAACGCGCAGGCCGGTTACAGGACGCTGCCAAGTACTTCTCACAAGCGCTGGAGCTGAATCCGGAAAACATTGCAGCGGAAATTAATCTGGAGTTTAACAAGACGCTCCAAGCAGGTCGTGCATCACCGATTGTTGCATCAAAGTCAATTGATGAACAATTACGCGCATTTCGCACCCTCGAGCGCGCAATGAACATAAACGGCCCGTTTGACGAGCCGACGTTCTGCTACAATCTTGGACTCGAATTCATCAGAGGCGGTAACTATCGCCAAGCCGCCCAGCAGTTCGAGCGCGCTGTGCAAATTGAACCGCGCAACCTGGAAGCACGACTCTGGTTAGGCCGACTGTTTAACCTGTGGCGGTTGCCTGATAAAGCATTGGAACTTGTTGCCCAGGCACGCGCAAACCCAGCTTGGAGCACAGCTGATCCAACCAACGCACTGCAGTTCATGCTGATCGAAGCCGCCGCTCAGAGCATTAAGTCGAACGTGCCGGCCACATTCGAGATAATCGAGTCTGCAATTGCGCGGTACCCGACGGATACAAACCTGTTGAATGTGGCAATGTACTTGTACCTTGCGCATGGCGAGTACTCGAACGCACTCGCCGCTGCCGACCGTTTCCTGCGAGTCGTGCCAGACGATGTTGGCGGATTAATCAGTAAAGGCGTCATTTACATGCAGTTAAATGCACATGCCGAGGCAATTGCACCGCTGAGTCGCGCCCTTGTATTGCAACCCACAAACTACGTCGCCATGTTCAACCGCGCTGTTGCATACTTACAAACTGACCAGCTGGAAGCGGCGCGATCTGATTACCTCGAGTTGAACCGTGTTTTCCCGATGTCATACCAAGTGTACTTTGGGCTGGGCGAGATCGCATACCGAAAAAAAGACACAAACGCAGCAATCATTTACTACCAGAACTACCTCTCAAACGCAATTCCGGGCTCGGCTGAAGTCGAATTTGTCAAGACGCGGCTCAGCGAACTTACCGGCCGAACACGCTGAGCCGACCCGTCTGCATACCCATGCGCGTGTTGCATGTCATCACACGGCTCATAATTGGGGGTGCACAGGAAAATACAATCGCCTCCGTGTGCGGTTTACGACATCGCCACGGGGTCCAGACGCGGCTGTTATGCGGACCAGATACCGGTGCCGAAGGATCACTTCACGCCGAGCTTGCTGGTGCCCCGGGCGTGCTGGGGATTGTACCGGCCCTTACACGGCCAATCTGTCCATGGAAAGACTTGCTTGCATTACATCAGCTGATTCGTGAATTCAGACGGTGGCAACCCGACATCGTCCATACGCACAGTGGTAAAGCCGGGCTGCTCGGCAGGCTTGCCGCAGCGCGCGTAAAAGTGCCAATCATTGTTCACACGATTCACGGGCCGTCATTCGGCCAATTCCAAGGTGCATTTGTAAACTGGTTGTATATCACGGCCGAGCGCGTTGCTGGGCGTGTTACAACGCATTTTGTGTGCGTAGCCGATGCAATGGCCAAACAGTACATTGCATTCGGTATAGGCACGCCAGATCGCTACAGCACAATCCGCAGTGGATTCGATCTGGCGCCCTATCTGAATGCAAAAAACGATCCTGCACTGCGTCAAAAGTTTGGACTTACCCCAGACGACTTCGTCGTTGGCAAAATAGCGCGCCTGTTCAAGCTAAAGGGACACGACGACCTTTTCGCAATTGCACCCGACCTGATCGCAAAATGTCCGAAAATGAAGTTTTTGCTCGTTGGCGATGGGCCATGGCGTCAACGATTCGAACGGCGCGCGAATAAACTCGGGCTGCAGCAGTACTTCACTTTTGCAGGTCTTGTGCATCCGAACCAAGTGCCACAACTTGTCGGTATTATGGACGCTGTCGTTCATCTGTCGCGCCGGGAAGGGTTGCCTCGTGCTTTGCCACAGGCGTTGGCGGCCGGCAAACCTGTTGTTGCATATGATTGCGACGGAGCCAGTGAAGTGTGCATACAAGAACGAACCGGCTTCCTGGTGCGCCCCGGCAATTTGTCTGAACTCGCAAAGCGGCTTTTGCAACTGGCAAATGATCCAGGGTTACGTGAGCGCCTCGGCATCCAAGGACGTGCACTTGTCCAGACACAGTTCAATCTCGAAACAATGGTTGATAAACTGTACGCGCTTTATCGGCTGTTGATGAATAGCCAGACCCGCGCTCAGAAAAACTACCAGAACAGCCACAATGAGATTCCCGTTTAATCTTTATCTGCTGGCGATAGTCGGTGCTGCCTTGAGCACGGCAGTGTCACTGCCAATCTGGCGCGTGGTGTGCCTCAGAATCGGCCTTGTTGATGAACCCGGGCCGCGAAAGATTCATCATGCACCAATACCGCTTGCGGGTGGATTAGCCGTGTTAACAGGCTTATGCGTGCCGGTGTTGCTCGGTGCGCTAGCGGTGATGGTTTTAGATTGGGGTGGTCAAATTTCATTGCTCGACGCCGGCACAGCACAGCATTTAAGCTATGGCCTCGGCAAACGCACATTGCAACTGGGCGGCATTGTACTGGGTGCACTTGCAATCGTGTGCTTTGGACTCATAGACGACAAAGTCGAGCTCGGACCGCTAAAAAAGTTTGCCGGTCAACTTGCAGTTGCAGTTCTTGTGGCCGCCACAGGCACGCGCGTCACGCTATTTGTGCCGAGCACATTCTTCAGCTACGCGATCACTGTGCTGTGGATTTTGACACTGACAAATGCACTCAATTTCATGGATAACATGAACGGTTTATGCGCGGGTCTGGGTGTGATCTGCGCATGGTACTTCGGCCTTTGCGCGGCAAAAGCAGGACAATATCTCGTTGCCACCGTGGCACTGCTAATGTGCGGTGCATTACTCGGTTTTTTGCCATACAACTTCCCGAAAGCAGTTGCGTTTTTGGGCGATTCAGGAAGCCAACTGGTCGGTTACATGCTCGCCGTGCTCGGGATACTACCCCACTTTTATACGTCAGAAAACCCACATGTAGTAGCCGTGCTAACACCGTTGTTGGTGCTTGCAGTGCCATTGGCTGACATGGCATGGGTCGTGGGGGTGCGACTCCTCCAACACCGCCCGGTTTATGTAGGCGATACATCGCACCTGTCGCATCAGCTCGTCAAGCGCGGGGCAAGCAAACCAACAGCCGTGCTTGTGCTACTGCTGATTGCAACTTTCACAGGTGCACTGGGCGTGATTCTGACCTCATGAACTCTACGGCTAAGCAGCCTGCTCGCCCCGAGGCGACAAAGCCTCTGAAAAGATCGCTAAAACCTCGGCGCGTGAAAGCGAGCCAATCAGACGGTTCTCAATAAAATTGTTCACAACAGGTATGTGCCGTTGTTCACTCGCCAGCACCTGCGCCAACACGTCGGTTAGCAACTGATTCGGTGTGACACTAACCGAGGGCGGTCGCATCACATCGTAGGCAATTACCCCCACGTCGTTTTCCTCGGTCAGATACGCTTTTAGGTCCTGCAACGCAACAACGCCAACCAACTGCTGTTTTGCATTCACCACAGGCAGAAAATTATTCGTGCTGGCAAGGAATCTGTCGGCTATTTCGCTTAGCTTTGTCGTATCAAGCACAGGCGGTACCGGTGCACGCATTAAGTCACCAACCTTCAGCGACGTGGGCTCAGGTTTGCCTGGTACTTCGTGCCCAACCTCAATTCCCTTTGCACGCAGCGACTCGGTATAAACCGATGCACCATGCAAACTGCGCGATACGAGCACCGAGATCACACTGGCTAGCATCAAGGGCGGCATGAGCGAGTAGTTCAGCGTTATCTCAAACACCATCACCATCGCAAGCAACGGCGAGTGCGTGGTTGCTGACAAGGTAGCTGCCATGCCTACTAACGCAAAGACAGCCGTTGGCAATGCCTCCGCCTGGCCGATCTGATGCAGCGCTATACCAAATGCACTTCCGAGGCCAGCCCCAAGAAACAACGTGGGCGTAAACACACCGCCAACCGTCCCCGCACCGACCGTAGCTACTGTGGCAAGCAGCTTAGCACAAAATAACCCGACCAAAAACAACAATGGGTACGGTTCACCGCCGAAGTCCTCATGCAAAATCCGATTCGTCACAATGTACCCGTTCCCCCACACACCAGGGTACCAAACTGCAATCACACCAACTATTAGCCCGGCGAGCGCAAGCCGCACGTAAACTGGCGCTCCCAACTGTTGAAAACGCACTTCACTCAGGCTAAGCAGTTTCAAAAATACTGCTCCGAGCCCACCGGTAACCAGCCCGAGTAGAACGAACCATGGCAACTGACCAAGACTCGTAAAGTCGAACTCGGGCACCACATACCAGGGGCGAATGCCAAAAAAGCTCCGAGTGAGCACCGCCGCTATTACAGATGCAAATACAAGGGGCGCAAACAGGTTCATCGAAAAACTGCCCAGCACAATCATAGCCGCAAACACAGCACCTGAGATTGGCGCGTTGTACGCAGCCGCAATTCCGGCTGCTGCACCGCACCCGACCAACAACCGCAGTCTGTAAGGCTGGTAATTGCACAACTGACCCGCTTTCGACGCTATTGTGGCTGACAATTGTACAACGCCGCCTTCGCGCCCGATGGATGCACCTGTGCCTATGCTTATCAATGCCGAGAGAGTTTTCACCAGGCCACTGCGCAACGGCAACCGACCATCCCCAGCAACAACAACCTCTAGCAGGTTCGTTGTTCGTTGCGGCCCAGCAAATCGCAGCCCAAAATGCAAAATTAGCCCGGCGATAAATCCGCCCACAGTCGGAAAAACCACGCGCAGCCACGGCACAAGCATCTCGGCAACTTCAACTGGATCACCCGTGCGATGCAGAAACAGCAGTTTGACAGACTCAATGCCGTGGTAGTAGGCAAGATTAGCTAACCCGCCGATCAACCCGACCAGCCCAGCCAACAGTAGGTGTATGGCATGTTCACTGGGCTGAAGCTTTTGGCGCAGGCGCAGCGCGCGACGCCAATGACGCCTCAATATCACGCGCGCACGAGTCACAGCGCGATTGTTGTCCAAACGTTGCACAGGTCAATCTTACCTATCAGCCGACGATTTACGAGTCAGCACTGAAAAGTTCGCGCCTTGCACCGGTAACCGGGTGTGGAACACAGATTTCCGTGGCTCTCTACAACGCTTGATCGAAAAAACAGATTCGGGCGCCGACCGCCGAGGAGGCCTTTCAGGCAGAGGGTGCCTGCAGAATATAAACGATCGGCTGCCCGAATCAAAGCCATCTAAGTGTATGCGGCCAGTCAAAAATTTCAAGCAAAAAATTGCACCTGGAAACGACTGTAACTTTGCATTCTACATACGTTTTCTGTGGCGTGCACAGCCACGCATTGCGACCCGGGTTAAGGTCTTGAACTAGCACTTTGACTTTCGGCACGGGCCAGTGTTGGATTTTTCTACACAATGAAATGGTACTTGTTCAGGTCCGGCCCAGGCGCGCCGGCATTTAACATGGCCATGGACGAGGCGTTGCTCGAAGCAATGCCGCGGCTAGACGCGCCGGTATTACGGTTTTATGCGTGGGCTGAACCGGCTGCCACTTTCGGCTACTTCCAAAATTACACCGAGGTCGAGCGCGCAACGCACTTGCGGCCTTTGATTCGCCGGCCGACTGGAGGCGGCATTGTTCCGCACGAGTCCGACTGGACCTATAGTATTGTGTTTCCCGCTGGTCACCCGTGGTACCGTCTCAAAGCCTCGCAAAGCTATCACTATGTGCACCAGTGGATTCAAGCTGCGTTTGCGGTGTTAGGCGTGCCGACTGAGCTTGCCCAAGGTACGCACAGCACAAGCCCAGCTCAGTGTTTTGGCGGCTGGCAAAGGAGCGACGTGCTTTGCGGTGGCCGTAAAATTGCCGGCGCAGCGCAACGCCGCACGCGCGTCGGGCTGTTGGTACAAGGTTCTATTCAGCCGACGAACGATTTACCAGGCAGACTTGATTGGGAACACGCCATGATCGAGGTTGGCGCGGACCGATTCGAGATAAGTTGGGTTGTGTTCGAGCCTGATGTAGCCCTGCTCAATGCAGCCCATGAACTGCTCGAGCACAAGTACGCGCGCGATGCGTACAATCAAAAACGGTAAAGCAAAAATACCGTAACCTGAGCCGTTGGCGTCCTGTGGCAGTATGCAGACGTTTAGGGACACTCATGCAATCGCGCCGCGGTTCTATCGTGTGGATGCTGGCTCGCCGAAGCCAATTATCGCGCCCAAGAGAAGCAGTTAAACAAGTTGAACACAGAAAAGCTATTGAGCTAGTGCAGGCTCACCATATAGTGGTCGCATTTTCACCTTGTTAACTGGGGCATACAGCACGGATGACTTAGTTGGATGCGGAGCTTACGCGCCCTGCGTGCGGTTTTGCGCACCCCCTGCGCAAAACACCAAAACACATTCGGAACATACTTGTTCCCGAACCGACCAGCATGCCGCACGCAAATGTGCTGGACGCAAGGCTTGTCTGCGTGCGGGCATGGACGGCCAGGCGTTTCCAGCGACACCTGCGGCCGGTTGTGCGCCTCAACGCAGTTTTTCGGGTTTAGTGCATCAGATAGTCATCTGGCTGCCCCGTACTGAACACTGCGCATGGAGTTAGTGCCCTACCTTTTGGCAATGACGCAATCCCAAACCGAAACTGGCGAAACTATCATCTCTTTATAGGCCGGCTGCATCGAATCGAACTGTCGCCCTACAATGGTCCTACACTAAACACATGCGTCTGGCATCTTTTTAATGGCTACTGCCCTGTGTCTAAACCGTAGAGTTGTCGTGTTTACGCAGGACACAAGCTGGCGACCGGACGCCAGAGCTTGCGCTTAGTCTGTCTGGCGCAGGACAACAAACCACGCGGTAAAGTTTGGCGCGTTGCCGCCTGTCACGAGTAACTCGCCCTTGGGAAGTGCCTGAGTGATTGTGCCGACGCGTTCGCCCTTTCCAAACAAGGTCACCTCGATAACTGCATTGCCGAGGTTTTTCACCACAATCTCGCATTCTTTGCTCATGGCAACGCGATTTGTCCGGCCAACGGCAACAGCAAACTGCACGCGGTTAACCTCGAAATAGTTCGTCCACTTGAACGGCAGGCCCCGGAGTTTTTCCCGCACTTCAGGCTCGACAGGTTTGTGGTTTGGGTCTGGCGATTGTGCTTCGTTTGTGCCCCAGATGAGCTGCGCTTCCAGTTTAAGCTCGCCCTGAGCACATAACGCAGTGTGCGCAGTCAACAAAACCGCAACAACCAAAAGACAATAATGCGCAAGAAAGTCGCTCAACCTAAGCTTAATCATGTCGGCATCTTACCCCCGTATGCGGCCGTGCGCAATTCAGTTTTGTGCCGGGTACGAAAACCATACCAGCGTAACGCCCGTTGCATGATCACGGTACGTGACTGCACCCGGGTCAGCCACAGCAACAACAACTTCGTGCATGCCGACAGTGTAGTTGGTGCGGCCGGTAAAATGAACCACTGCAAGCCCAATCAGCAATGCCACGCATGCTGTTGCCAACGCATGCACGAACAGTCGCCTCGGCCAAAAGTCAGGCTGCAATGGTGTGGCCGGCTCGGTTTGTTGCGGTTGCATCTGCTGGATCTGCCGGGCGATTTTTGACCAGTAAAACTCGCGTGATTCATTTACAGCGCGTTCAGGCTCGTTTTCGATGATGGCGCGTTTAAGTGTCTCAAGCCGCGCAACCAACGCGCGCGCCTCGGGATCGGAGGCAAGCCTGCGCTGCACACGCCACGTTGCTAACCACCCAAGCTCACCGTCAAGGTAAGCTTGCAACTGGAGTTGAGTTTTTGTGTCTGTCATTTTCGGTCTTCGTTTTTTAGCGTAGCCAAAAGCGCAGCCATACGACGGCGCGCATAAAACAGGCGCGACATCACTGTGCCTAATGAACACCGCATTAGCTTCGCAATCTGCCTGTACTTCATTCCTTCGAACTCATGCAAGATAAGCACCAGCCGATGCGCATCCGAGAGCTGGCCGAGCGCTTCGTCAATGCGCTTGCGCAGCTCGGCGCGTTCGATGCCTTCAGTCGGGTTAACGGTTTGGATTGGCATCAACTGTTCGATGCCACCAAGCTCGTCAGCCCACTGCTCGATTGATTCGGCATCAAGCCGCTTACGCTGCCGCAGCCAGTCAAGGCACACATTGATCACTATGCGCGTGACCCACGTGCTGAAGCTCGATTGACCTTGGAACTGGCGCAGGCGTTGCCACGCGCGCACCCATGCTTCCTGAGAAAGATCGAGCGCGTCATCCTCGTTCCTGACGATGCTGTAGGCGCGGGAAAAAACCCTGTCTCTATGCCGCGCAACGAGCTCCTCGAAGGCTTTCATATCGCCCTTTTGGGCTGCGCGGACCAGCGCCTGGTCGTCAGCCGAGGAATGATCTGCGCTTACGCTCATCTTTTGACGGCTGCCAAAGCTGTGTTATTCGACAGAGCCGGGTCCAATGGACTAGCCAAGTCTGCCTTTTGTGCTTGGGACCTTGCCAGCCAACCGCGGATCCGATTGACAAGCTGCGTCGATGGCTTTGCCAAATGCCTTGAACACGCTCTCGGACACGTGATGCGGTTCGTCTCCGTACAACAGCTCGATGTGTAGGTTGCACCGCGCTTCGTTTGCGAAAGCTTGGAAAAACTCGCGTGCCAGCCCGAACCTGAATGCGCAGGCCATATCTTGGTTTTTTTCAGCCGGGCTAATAGCCCGTAACGCGAGCTTGTCGAACCCACGCCACACAAAGTACGGCCGACCGCTAAAGTCAATCACACACCGCGCCAGGCATTCGTCCATCGGCACATACGCCTCTGCGCACAGCGGGTTTGCCGGGTGGAACCCGGTGCCGAACCGCCGGATTCCTTTCCGTTCGCCGAGCGCATGCGCAAAGGCCTGACCAAGAGCAAGCCCACAATCTTCGACCGTGTGATGCGCATCAACTGCGAGGTCACCCCGACATTTAAGCGCAAGGTCAATCACAGCATGTTGTGCAAACAAACTCAGCATGTGATCAAAAAACGGTATGCCAGTGCTGATTTTCGCCTTGCCGGTACCGTCAATGTTCAGTCTGATGGATACCGAGGTTTCTTTCGTGACACGGTTGATGATGGCGCGCCGTGCGTTCATGGCGCGAGATTAACCTGAGCCTGTTTGCAGAAACAATTTTTAAACGTGGGCATGTAGCAGGTTAACCGCATTAGTCTTTATTGCAACGATGCCTCGACGATGAACCAGAACCTAATGCAGGTACTAATTGGACTCAGCGCTACTTTTCAAATGGTTCAAGCTTTGCAAGCGCGGTCATTACCTCATCGGCAATTTGCTGATAAATCTGTTTGAGCCGCGCTTTCGAGCAATTGCGCGCCTCGGCATGCAGCTGTGCAAAGTGCAATGGCTCGCCAAACTTAACCTGCACCCGGCATGGTCTCGGAACAGCAGCACCGCGTCCAAGTGCCTTTTGCGTCCCGAACAATCGCACAGGCACAACTGGCACACCGGCCTTAACGACCAGCAATCCAATCCCCAATTGCGCAGGTTGCAACTGCCCATCAGCGCTGCGTGTGCCCTCTGGAAACATGAGCACACCCCACCCTGTCCTGAGCTTTTCGAGAATAGCTTTCAATCCGTCAGCACCGAAAGCGTCGCGCTCAACCGGCACCGCATTGCACCAGCGTAAAAGCGCGCCAAATGGCTTGAATCGAAACAACGATTTGCGCGCCAGATAACTCAGTTCACGCGGGCAAGCTGCACCAACCATGGGTGGGTCGAGGTAACTTGCGTGATTTGCCACAAGAATGAACGGGCCGTGCTCAGGCACACGCTCGACATTGTAAATGCGCCACCTAAAAAACAGCTTGAACAAAAGCCGCAGCGACACCCAACAGATTCGATATCCGAACCGCATTCGCTCACGCACAGTGTGGGTGTTGTTACTTTCTTGCCGCAAGCCGTTTGCGTACCTCGTTTATGATTAAGCTGCCGGTCTGTTGCGGCGTGAGGTTCGAGTTGTTGATAACCATCGCGCCGAGCGGAATCATCAACGGCGCAACTGCACGCTGACTGTCTTGCAGATCGCGTTTTGCGATGTCTTCAGGCACACCATCGGCAATCCTGCGTCGCGCGCGTACTTCAAGGCGCGCGTCGAGGTAAAACTTAAACTCGGTGTCAGGGAACACATTCGTGCCGATGTCGCGGCCTTCCATTACGAGACTGCCGAATTTGAGGCACTCACGTTGTTTTTTCTTCATCCACTGCCGGACAGCCGGCACAGCCGCAACATACGGCACGGCGGCGCTGACCTCGACAGTGCGAATCTCTTTTTTGGGATGGTACCCGTCCACGATCAGAATGACCTGCTTGTCAACGCAATCGAGCCTTGTTTTCCAGCGCCGGCATGCTGCTGCCACCGCGCGCACATTGCGCACGTCAATGCCATGTTTTAGGCAATACCACGCTAGTGTCCGGTACATTGCACCAGTGTCAACATAGACAAAATCGAGTGCTTTTGCCACCAGCTTTGCAGTTGTGCTTTTGCCGCTGGCGCTTGTGCCGTCAATTGCAATGACAATGTTCTTCGACATCGGACAATACCTTCGTCATGAGCTGCGCTGCACTTACTCAGAGCAGTTAACCCAGTCAACCACCAGTTAAAAATCTGTCGCTGTCAAAAATGGTTGCAATAGCCCTGGTTAATCCGCAAACAGTTCTTCTATTGTCAATTTACGCCCGGTTGCGCCCTCCAAGATTGCCGCGCCCAATCCATCTGGCGGCGGGGCGGCGAGTTTCTGGAAAAAGCTCGGGAACGTCTTTTTCACACAGGCCGGATTTTTGATTTTCACTGCCGGCACTTTCAATCCCAGAATGCTGAAGCACATCGCAATCCGGTGGTCGGCGTAAGTCTCGATCTCGGCCCCGTGCAATGCCGATGGGTACACCGTCAACGTGTCACCATGCTCGATCACGGTTGCTCCGCACTTGCTCAGCTCAGTGCGTAATGCACGCACACGATCGCACTCTTGGAGCCGTAGCCTGGCAAGCTCGGTAAACTCGACCACAGACTGCGCAAACGGCGCAATCACAATCGCAGTCATGATGCTGTCGCCCAAATCAGTCCTACGCGACAAGCACTTTGGCAATGGCAGAAACCGCGTAAACGCAGTGTCAATTTGCAGGTCCGACGTCGGCCAGTTTGCAACCTGCACACGGCCAGCAGGCACGGTTGACCCGGCCAAGAGCGCATCTAGTGCAACAAAATAACTGCCACTGGACGCATCCGGCTCGATTTGGAATTGTCCGCCCTCCCAAGGAAATAACTTCAGCAGTTCGGTTGTCATACGCACATACGGCGATTCATCTGCGTTTTCGCCGGTCACTGTTATCTGCCAGCGGGCAACCGTGCTGCACAGTAACAACGCAGATGCAAACTGCGAACTTTCCTCGATGCTAACGGTGCATGTGCGCGGTGCGGTTGGGTTCGCGGCGGCTGCCTCGGCGACATGGCCACCACCGTAAATTATTGCTGGCAACCTGTCGTTTGCCGACTCGATCCTGTAACCGAGCTGCCGCAATGCGTTAAACAGCGCGGCTTGTGGGCGCTCGTGCATCCGCGCCGTGCCATACAACCTGTACACGCCGCGGCCGAGGCATACAAATGCAGCCAGAAAACGCGCCGTTGTACCAGAATTACCAACGTACAATTCGAGCGGGTTCTGTGGCGTGCCTGCGTTCGGAATTACCCCGGCCAACCCACAAACACGGATGGTGCGGTTGCACGGTTCGGCTGGATCATGTCTGATGTCGAGCTCGAACCCGAGCTTTTGAAGCGCCTCGGCCATGAGTTGTGTGTCCTCACTCCAAAGCGCCCCACGTAATGTGACGGGGCCGCGCGCCAGCGCAGCGAGCACAAGCGCACGGTTTGTGATGCTCTTTGAGCCAGGCACAGTTATCTGCGCCGATACAGGCTGCCTAATCGGCACAAGCTCGATCAAACTCGGTAACACCATTGCAAAGTAAACGGTTTCTGTCCGGCAAAGCGCATTCGCGCGTCATGCATGTTCATCGGCCTGTTGTTATTTGACGCGCGGTGCACCAAGCATCGCGACGCGATTTCGCCGTCTCGAAAAATTTCGTCACTGCACGAATGTCGTTGCGCTCAAGGGCCAATCTAAACGCGCGCAGCTCAGCAATAAACATGTCAACTGCACGTACGAGGTTGCGCCGGTTTGCAACTGCAATATCGCACCACATAACGGGTGAGCTTGAGGCGATCCGTGTGGTGTCTTTGAATCCCTCGGCGCAGAGCAATGTTTGTTCCTTTGGCCGTGCAGGATCGAGTACGCGCCGGGCAAGTGCAGCCGCAACCACGTGCGGTAAATGACTCGAAAAACTCACCAATGCATCGTGTTGGGCTGGGCTAAGCCTTATTATTCGGCCGCCAATTGCACGCCAGAACTGCTCGACCTGTCGCACAGCCGGTTTATGTGATCGCACAGTTGGCGTAACAACACACACAGCACGGTTGAACAGGTCCGCACGCGCAGCGTGTACACCGGTTTTTTCAGAGCCTGCCATCGGATGACTCCCAACAAAATACGCACCTGCCTTGGCGATCAACGGTTCGAGCTGTTGCACCACGGGTAGCTTGACACTGCCGACATCGGTCACGACCGCCCCAGGCTTTAACGCATGCACAAGTTGTTCGGTCAACTGCCGCATCTGGCCGATTGGCGTGCACAACACAACCAGATCAGCGCCGCCAACAGCTTGTTCAATGTCCAGCGTCGCCTCGTGCACAGCGCCTGTCTGACGGCAATCGGCTATGCTAGCTTTGCGGCGCACAAACCCGACCACACACTTTGCGAGTCTGTTCTTGCGTACAGCCAAGCCGATCGATCCGCCTAATAACCCTACACCTACGATGGTGATTTTCTGCCAACGCACACCAAAATTAAGACCTAAAATCCAGCGCCTAGAAAGCAAAAACACTGCTCACGCATGACAAAAGTCGTGTGACCTAATGCCACATAATCCACCGGCTGGGCGAATTTGCATTTTCAATCAAAGCGCCGCACGTGCAGTGTCGAGTGAATAAAACAACCCAGGGTCGGTTAGGCTGACGCTTGAGTTGCAACCCCTGCATAGTCGGGTTATTATATGTGCGCGTGTTATACCAACTGAACAAAGGAGATATTCAGACACGGACCGAGTTGGGGCACACTGAGCTCGGCACTGTTCTGAGCCGCGCCGCAAAAACATTTCGATTGGCAACCTACATGAAAAAAACACTTCACCCACGATTGGCATTCACGCTGATTGAGACATTGATTGTTGTGGGGATAGTGGGTTTGCTTGCCGCTATTGCAATCCCAAGTATTCTCAGAGCACGCGCACGGTCACAAACCAATGCGTGCATAAACAACCTGCGCCAAATTCACGACGCCAAACAACAATGGGCAATTGACCAGCACAAACCTGCTGACGCTGTACCGCTCAAGTCAGACATTTCGCATTACCTTGGGCGAAGCGGCAACATAGAGCGTATTTGTTGCCCGGCCGACCCTACCGAATTGTTCGATAACAGCTACAACATTAATCAGGTTACGAACCCGCCAACATGCAAGCTCAATGAAACCGGCATTGTCATCGGGCACGTGCTTAAGTGACACTTCGAGCAAATCAGTTTCGTAAAAGTGCCGGCGTAGCACGCGCCGACAAGCAGAATACAAATCCCATATCAGCAGGTTTAACCCGACCCGGTTAAACCGCCAAGTGCCGGTCAACTTGCACGTCCATGTCCAAAAACACTTTTTTGCCCAAAAACGACTCCATCTCTTGCCGTGCAGCCTGACCAATCTCACGAATCCGGCGTCCGCCTGCGCCAATTAACATGCGTTTGTATCTGTCGTTTGCTGCAAGCAGGGTAGCCTTCACATGCACAAGCGGTTGCCCTTTGCTGTCACATTTTTCCTCGACTGCGCCAATTTCAACCGCGGTGCGGTATGGCACTTCTTTGTCCATGATCAGATAAACTTTCTCGCGAATCAGCTCGCCGAGCATGAAGTTTAGATGGGCGTTTGTGACCTGGTCTTCCGGATACATGGGCGGGCCAACTGGCAAATGCACAAGTATGCCCTGCACAAGGTCTTCAAGCCCCTGACCAGTGTAAGCAGACACTTCGTACACACCGGCGTACTGGCTCGACCGCGCCTTCCACACGTCCACATACGGCCGGTCCGGCAGGTCTAGCTTGTTCAAACACAATAGCCGTGGTTGAGTGACACCTGTGAGCGCTTCCAATACCATTTCGTCCTCAGGACCAATCGCCCGGGACGGGTCAACAACATGCACCACAACGTCTATGCCCTGCAACGCCTGCTGTGTACGCTCGTGCAATTGGTCTACAAGCTTGCTTGGGTGCGTTTTGAAAAAACCGGGCGTATCAACAAACACAATCTGACCTTGCGGCCTGTTGACCACACCTTGAATCGGGTCACGCGTTGTCTGTGGCTTGGGTGTAACAATCGAAACTTTTCGCCCAACAAGCGCATTCAACAAGGTTGACTTGCCCACATTAGTCCGCCCCACCAACACGGCCAAGCCAGACTTAAACTGTGGGTTGTGCATGTCCACACACAACTCGCCCGATGTGGTGTTGCCTTGCTTGTTCATATGTAAAGTGTAAACGCACGCCCAAGCACAAGCACTGTCAATGCTCTTTAATTTTCGTACCGGCCACACTATCGCCGCGCAAGCCTGTAAATCTGTGCCTACTTTCTGTGCATACACCATAACCACCCAAAAACCCGCCCCCACCAGCACGGTTGCGTCTCCGGCCAATTCCACACCGGCATGAACAAAACCGAAACACAGCAACTCAATAGCAAGCAAGCCGCCCTGCCAAACTTAGGATTGGATCAGCATACAACCCTTTAGTGCTGGATTCAGCACACGTGCGTAACTTAATCCACACCGATTACGCATTACGCACCCGATGCCGGCTGTGTGCGACTACCGTTGGCTGCCAAAGTCGCTGTACGCCAAAAGCGGAATTTGCCTGCGCTTCACGACCGCGCGCTTACCACAACGGCAAATGTAGACGCACTCGTTCAAACGCAGTTATCACGTGCGTCCAGCATTTACAACGCCAACATCGAGTTGGCAATATAACCGGCGTTTCAACAAGGTCTAAAAACGTGAGAACACCGATTTGTTTTACTCGGTATCACCGCATGCCGAAAGCACACGCCGAACATCGTGCAGTTAAACATTGCAAGAAGCGAGTTTGGCGTGTAGTGGCGGGTCTGATGACTGCAACAGTGGTGTGCGTTGGGCATGTGCACATGAGCATTGGCCAAACGACCGTGGGCGAGTTGAGGTGCGAATATCTGAAAAATCCCAACGGCATTGACGTGCTGCAGCCGCGCTTGAGCTGGGTGATTCATTCGACTGAACGCAACCAACGCCAGACGGCCTACCAAGTGTTGGTGTCAAGCAGCCTCTCAAAGCTGCATGCTGACTGGGGCGATTTGTGGGATAGCGGCAAGGTGTACTCAGACCAATCAATTCACCTCAGGTACGCCGGCCTGCCATTGCAGTCTCACCAGCTCTGCTACTGGAAAGTCCGTGTCTGGGACAAGAACGACCGCCCGACGCCCTGGAGCAAACCTGCGCGTTGGTCAATGGGTTTGCTACAGCCATCAGACTGGAAGGCGAAGTGGATCGGACTCGATGGCGAAGAAAAAACAAATTGGCTAAGTAGCACTTGGTGGATTTGGTATCCGGTGGGTGACCCGCAAAGAGCTGCGCCTCCTGGCACAAACTATTTCAGGCGTGTAGTGCATCTGCCGGCTGGGCGCGAAATTAAACGCGCCATTTTCCAATACGCAGGTGATGAGGAGTGCCGGGGTTGGCTCAACGACCGAGACCTCGGCGCACGACGCGGCTACAGAAACGTAAAATACAACGACATCACCGGCCGGCTTGAGCCGGGCACAACTTACGTATTTGGGTTGACAGGCATTAACAGGGGCACAAATGCAAAACCGGCGGGTGTAGTTGGCCTGCTCGAAATCGAGTTCGCAGACGGCCAAAGGATAGTAATACCAACAGATGAACAGTGGAAAAGCTCTGACAGGGAAATCCCAGACTGGAACAAACCAGAGTTCGATGACTCGGGCTGGGTTACTGCGAAAAAACTCGGCCCAGTGGGCATGGATCCATGGGGTAATGTACGCACTGCTGAAGACCGCACATTGTCTGCACGCTGGTTGCGAAAAGAGTTCACACTGGACAAAAGTGTAACTCGCGCGGTGGTGTATTACTGCGGGCTTGGGCTGTCTGAACTTTACCTGAACGGCCGGAAAGTCAGCGACCACGTTTTGTCACCGGCCCTCACAGATTACACAAAGCGCGTCTTTTACCTTACGTTTGATGTGACAGACCAGCTAAAGCAAGGCAAGAATGCACTCGGTGTTGTTTTGGGTGGGGGACGCTATTACGCAGATCGCAGCAGGGTGTACGCAGGCACCGTAAGCTACGGGTTCCCGAAGCTGTTGCTGCAGTTGCGGATCGAACACGACGATGGTTCCGTGACCGAGATCGTCAGCGACAACTCGTGGAAGCTTGCCACAAACGGGCCGATCCTGGCCAACAGCGAATTCGACGGCGAATACTACGATGCACGCAAACAGTTCGATGGCTGGGCAAAACCTGGGTTCGACGACTCGGCCTGGCTTACACCGCAAATTGTATCTGCGCCAGCAGGGAAACTTGTCGCACAAATGATCCAACCGATTCGCGTCACACAAACGCTCAAGCCAATCGCCTTAACCGAGCCAAAGCCGGGCGTGTTCGTCTTCGACATGGGCCAAAACATGGTGGGCTGGTGCAAACTCAAAGTGCGCGGCCCGGCTGGAACAACTGTCACGTTGCGCCATGCAGAAACGCTCAAACCGGACGGCACGTTGTACACGGCAAACCTCCGCGGTGCAAAGGCCACTGATACTTACGTGCTCAAGGGCAGCGGCCTTGAAGTTTACGAACCGCGTTTTACCTACCACGGCTTCCGATACGTCGAAGTGCGAGGATACCCCGGCAAACCAACGCTCGACTCGATCTACGGCCGTGTCGTGCATGACGACCTTGAGCCAGCCGGCACATTTGAGTGCTCGAACCCGTTCCTAAACCGGCTATACAGCAACGTGGTGTGGGGCGTGCGCGGTAATTACCGGAGTATCCCGACCGATTGCCCGCAGCGAGACGAACGCCAAGGATGGCTCGGCGACCGGTCCGAAGAATCGCGCGGTGAAACTTACTTGTTCAACAATGCCGCATTTTACGCAAAGTGGCTTCAGGACATCTCAGATGCACAAAGGGACTCCGGCAGTATCCCGGACGTAGCCCCACCCTACTGGCCAATCTACAACGACGATGTCACCTGGCCAAGTAGCGCAGTCATCATCCCGAATACAATTTACCGGCAGTTTGCCGACGCCGACGTAATCGCGCGCCAGTACACTCCTGCAAAGAAATGGATCGAGTACATGCTGCGCTTCGTCACAAACGGCATCATCTCGAAAGACAGCTACGGCGACTGGTGCGTGCCACCAGAAGACCCTGTGCTGATCCATACCAAAGATACGAACCGAATCACGAGCAAAACACTGCTGGCAACAGCTTACTTTTACTACGACCTGCGACTGATGCAAAACTACGCCACCATGCTCGGCAAAACCGATGAAGCAGCTCGGTTTGCCACACTAGCTGACGAAGTCAAAGCAGCCTTCAACCGCGAGTTTCTCGATCGCGAGCGCGGCCGTTACGATAATGGTACGCAGACATCGTGCGTGTTGCCACTCGCATTTGGTTTGGTGCCGGTAGAACTGCGCAGCCGGCTATTCGCGCATCTGGTGGACAAGATCCAGAACGAATCCAAAGGCCATATCGGCACCGGTCTTATTGGCGCACAACATCTAATGCGTGTGCTGTCCGAAAACGGCAGACCCGATCTTGCCTACACAATCGCAACGCAGCAGGATTACCCGAGCTGGGGATACATGATCTCGAAAGGCGCAACAACAATTTGGGAATTATGGAACGGCGACACTGCTGATCCGGCAATGAACTCGCACAACCACGTCATGCTTGTGGGCGACCTAATTATCTGGCTGTTCGAGTACCTAGCAGGCATTGCACCGGATGATAACCAACCCGGCTTCAAACACATCATCATGAAACCGCATCCTGTCGAGGGCTTAACGTTTGTCAAAGCCACGCACAAATCGCCGTACGGACTGATCGCAAGTCACTGGCGGAAAACTAAGACCAGGTTCAATTGGCGAATTACGGTACCACCAAATACAACCGCTACGGTTTTCGTCCCGGCCAATCACCCAACCCAGATAACCGTGGACGGCAAACCCGCCACGCAAACCTCAGCCATGCAATTCATCAGGGCTGAGTCTAACCATGTAGCATTCCTTGTCGGCAGCGGAACGTACAACTTCATGGTAAAACAAACAGGCGGAGCATCAGCCAGCCAATAACGCATATACAACAGCCGTCAACGAGGCACCGAGCCGCATCAACGTATCTGATAAAACCATCCACGGAACGTTTTTAGCCCGGGCCGCGCCGCGCTGAGCGAGGAATCCCAAAAATTCGGAGCGGCAGGTTCTAAAGTATCAGTATCCGAAAAGCCAAAGGGGTTGGCTCGTCAAAGCTGCTGCAACGGCCTAAATATAACGCAGGCAGCCCTACCAAGGACCAAATAATACGCAAGAAAGCCGAAACCAAGAATGGAGAGTTTGAATGATAGGCTTGAATACGGCAGCTTGAGTGCTATTATTTTACCGGGCTTGCGCGATTAGCTCAGTTGGTAGAGCATCAGTATCACACACTGGGGGTCGCAGGTTCGAGTCCTGCATCGCGCACCAGCAAAACAGACGCTGCTTGCCGGCAACTGCACACCGACAGATTTGATTGGATTAAAAGCCGCGTTTTGCCAACATCACGGGTCTGATGAACCTAGTACTTAAACTATTGCTTGAACAGCCTGACCTAAGCGCCGAACAAATGGCGCAAGTGCTCAATGTCAGTGTTGAAGAGGTCAATCGCCAGATTGATCAGCTCAAAAAAGACCGGATTTTGCTGGGTTGGCGCCCGGTGCTGAACTTGTCGAAAGAACAGGACGGCATGGTACGGGCTGTGATCGAGGTGCGCATCACACCAGAACGCGGCGGCGGCTACAACCGGCTTGCCGAGCGCATCAGCCGGTTCGATGAAGTCGAGTCGTGTTACCTCATGTCGGGTGCGTATGACCTGCTGGTGTTTGTAAGCGGGCCGAGCTTGCAAAAGGTGGCAGCGTTTGTGTCTGAAAAACTGGCACCGCTTGCTGGTGTACTGTCAACCTCGACACATTTTCTTCTCAGATCATACAAAGAGCACGGGTTCCTGCTTGATGTGCCGCCGCCTGAACCCGAGCGACTCAAAGTTACACCGTAACCGGCCGGCGTGATCTGCGCGGTCAGACCGAAGCGTAATCCACATGGATTTTACACGATTCATCGCACGGCATGTGGCGACTCTGCCACGATCTGGCATACGCGACTTTTTTGAGATCGTAGCCAAGATGGACGGTGTAATCTCGCTCGGCATAGGCGAGCCTGACTTTGACACGCCATGGCACATCCGCGAAGCCGCAATTTACGCAATCGAAAAAGGCAGAACGCACTACACGTCCAACCTCGGGTTAATTGAACTGCGTCGTGCAATCTGTCGGTACGTCGAGAAACACTTCGGCATCGGGTATCGGCCCGAGGACGAAATCCTTGTCACAGTCGGCGTGTCCGAGGCACTGGACATTGCATTTCGTGCGCTGGTTAACCCGGGCGATAAAGTCATGTTCCACCAACCGTGTTACGTGAGTTATCACCCGAGCATTGTCCTAACCCACGGGGTTGCAATACCGGTGCCGACTTATCCGAAGGATAACTTTGCGCTCACAGCCGACGCACTTGCGGCTGCATGGCAACCAGGCGCAAAATTACTCGTGTTAAACCTGCCGTGCAATCCGACCGGCGGCACTTGCACACGGCAACAGCTCGAAGCAATCGCAAGGTTCTGCATCGAGAAAGACCTGCTCGTGTTAAGTGACGAGATATACTCGGAGCTAACGTTCGAGGGCGAACACATCAGCATTGCTAGCCTGCCGGGTATGCGCGAGCGTACAGTCCTATTGCACGGACTGTCTAAGGCATTTGCAATGACAGGCTGGCGTATCGGGTACGCATGCGGTCCGGCTGAGCTGATCGAGGCCATGATGAAAGTGCACCAATACTCGATGATGTGCGCCTCGATCGTCAGCCAGGAAGCTGCCATCGAAGCACTCACACGCGGTGACGAAGCCGTCAAGCACATGCGCGACCAATACCGCCGCAGACGCGATTTTCTGGTGCGCAGATTCAACGAGCTCGGTCTTAAATGTCATTTACCATGCGGCTCATTCTACGCTTTTCCCGCTGTGCCAGTACCAGGGTTGAGCGACCGCGAGTTTGCTGTTGGGCTGCTGCAGGCCGAGCGCGTTGCAATGGTGCCCGGCTCAGCCTTTGGTCAAAACGGCGCCGGTTTCGTGCGCGCGTGTTTTGCAACCGGGTATGACCAGCTAATTGAAGCAACCAAAAGAATTGAGCGGTACCTCAGTCGGCTGCAAACGCAATAGCGTAAATAACCTGAATCACTACCGACGTAATCAAATCTGTCACGCCGATCAAATCCCGCACAAGTCCCGTAATGTCCAGACCGAGCCATAGTCCGGGCTTCGACTCGTTTTGCTCGGTGACCTCGACCCGCTGCCCTTAGCCTAACGGCTGGACTACCAACAGCGAACCAAACATAAACTCAAGCGCCCAACGTTGTTAATGACTGTGGCAATCAACCAAAACTACATCAGTTGCTTTACACGGTGTTGCCTGCGGCATAGAGTGTGGTCATGCCTTCTGAATACGACGGAACCGAATTTGTTGATGCGGATTTTCAGATGCACAAGACACGCAGTGCCACCACACTTGAGGGGGCACATGCACAAACGCGCCCGCCTACACTTGAAGAAGTTGACCTGAAAGTAACCCAGGCGCAGCAGAAACTCGCCGAGTTAAAGCGCCAGCAGGAAGAGCTTGAGCGACAACGCGCTGCCCTCGAGGAAATACGCCGGCGCCAGGCCGAGTTTACCACCGGCAGAAACGAGGTCGTCCACGGCATAACACGCGCCCTTGGCTTGCTCGAAGAAGCCGAATTCGAACACAGGCGCGAAGCCGAGCAAATGGCAAAGGCAATCACAGACCTGCGCGCTTCGCTCGAGAAAGTTGAGGCAATCCACGAAGACACATGGACAAAAGACAACTTCGATGTTGAACTGACAAAAGCTCTTACCACAATCGAAAATGCACGAATGGAACTAAACGCAGCCCGGCTGAAGTTTCCGTTGCTTTCGGGTACCGAAAAAAATGGTCCCGAATACGAAAAACAACCGACTGCTGCACACGAGCTTCTGCTCGGGCACAAGAGGTTCTTAGAACTGTGCAAGCTCGGCTTGGCCATCACATGGCCATTGGCAACAGTTGCGCTGGTCGCATTGATTTTGCTTGCGATTGTGTTGATGCGGCACTGACAGTTGCTGCGCGCGAGATGGCGTGCAAAAAGGCAATTTTATTGCTCGGGGTAGGCTGGATGCTGATGCTCGGCGGTGCACTTATGATGCTGGATGCGGCAATCCGGTTTGGCCCGGGCAACACGACCATGGCAGGACTTGAATCAACAGCCGGGTTTGCCGTGGCTGTTACAGGCTGGTTGCTGCGGCGCGTAGCAGTCGCACGGGCTAAAGACCAATAGCCAACCCGGCTGTGGTCACGTGTGCAACTGAGATAAACATGAGCCTGTTGAAACGCAAACCTGACCCGGTTTCAGAACGCGCGCGTGCGTTGAACGCCGAGTTGAATGAACTCCAACGGCAAATTCAGCGGCTTGAATCACAGTTGCAAAATGCGATGCCGCAGGGCCGGTTCAGATCAACTGCCCTACCCCGTGGCCCAACAGTCACGCATACAAATCAACCGCCCGCCCAAGTCCAGAACCCGAACCATGAGCCCGTGCTGGAAATCGTGGACCGCGCAGTCCTTGAAATTAACACCGAAAATCCTACCACACCCGACCACTTCAACGAGTTCGGTGTCCGGAAATACGACCTGGTTGCACTTGTGAACCGGCTAAAATGTTTTCTCCGCGGCCCGACGGCAAGTAACCCGAAACTCGTAAGTTACCTTGCGGCTGGTAGCATCCAGGGGCCACGCCCGTTACGCTACGAAAAACGCGTTGCGCGAAACCGCTTTATTGCACTTGTGATAGTGCTGTTTGTCATGCTGCTTGGCATACTCTCAGTTTTCGTGCGCACACGCTAATAGTGCACTACTCGTACCGAGTGCCGCGGCTGTCCCAATGCAACCATCGCGGACACGAACAATAATCACATTGCCAATTCGAACCAAACACGGCGTTTTCATGGCCAGCTATTCCACACGCGGGCTAAAGGCACTTTGTTTCCCGCCCCATAACACGACTTCGCTCCGCGCATTTTTCACGAGCAAAAACGGAATATTACCCACCCCAAAAATCCGCGCCTGGCACCGCATAACCACAAAAGCACTGCATGCCGCACTTGCGGGGCTTAAACCGCGTCGGGTCCCGGCTCTTGATCTGTCGGTGGGTACACCTTTCCAACGCAAGGTCTGGCACGCACTACGAAGAATTCCTTTTGGCACAGTCTGCACTTACGCACAGGTTGCACAGGCCATCGGTAAACCCGGCGCAGCACGCGCAGTCGGCAACGCATGCAGGGCAAATCCAATACCCATCTTAATCCCGTGTCACCGTGTGATTGGGGCTGGTGGGCGACTCGGCGGATTTTCAGCCGGCCTAAAATGGAAACGCAAATTGTTGGTACACGAAAACGCGCCCTTGCCGCTTTAAACACCTTGGCACATCGGCAAATGACACCCCGAGCCTAACCGTCTTTTACAACTCACTTTTGCACGGCTGTTCTTTACCAGCGCGCGGCCGAGCTTGTTCATGTGGGAATTTTGCCCAGCTTAAAAGCATCAGCAACCCGCCAATTGCACCGAACGGCGCCATGAAATAAAAGTAGTTCCCAAGGCTTCTATCAAGCAGATAACCCAGGATTACACCCGCGAGACTACCCCCGAAGTACTGAAACGAGTCTATTACACCAAGGGCAAACCCGGCCATGCGCCGACCGCCAATGTCCATCGGTGCCGCTGAACCAAGGATCGAATGTGTCGAGTTCGCAGTAAACGCGATAAGCACCAAAAACACTATTGCAGCAGTCACGCCGTGGAACTGTGCCGCAAGCAAGATGATTATTGTCTCGAGGAAATAGAGTGCCATCGCAACCGGAGCGCGTTTGCCCTTGAACAGAAGGTCGGATACGTAACCTGCCGTCAACGACCCTGCCGACGCAACAAACGGAATCAGAAACGCCAAGAACTGGAACTGCACAGATTTAAGGTCAACCTGATACAGCTCCTGCATATAACGTGGGAACCATTGGTCAACCGCCTGGCGTACTGCGCCTGTGCACGCATACGCACAAGCGGTTATCCACACTGCCGGGTTGGTTGCAATCACGCGGATGACCTCAACCGGATTTGCACGCACACCTGCAGCCGTACCATTCGAGTCGCCAGGAATTACACCATGAAAACCTGCTTGCTCAGGCGTTTCCTTAACAATAAGCGCCATGCATACTGCAACCGCTGCACAAATGATCGAGGGCACCCAAAACAACCAACGCCAATGCAAAGGCGGCACGTTCACCAACCCGAGCACGGTAAACCCGCCTAATAACGCAGGTCCAAGCATAAAAATGCCAAACCGGCCAAGATTGATCATGAACCCGAATATGCCGGAGAACCGACCGCGTTCACGATGCGCAAACCAGGCGGTGTTGATCTTCACCATGCCGGGTGCACCAAACGCCTGCAGGTAACCGTCCAGACTACGAATCGCAACGAACAAGCCGAGCATACCCATAAACGATGCTGCGCCGAAGCAGATGTTCATTAGCACTGTACCGGCGGCACCTATGAGCATTGCGCGTTTACCACCGAGTCTGTCCGTAAGCAGGCCGTTTATGATCAGCCCGCACGCATACGCAAGCAGCACAGCCGTAATGATCTTACCCATGTCGGCACGGCTAAACCCGAACTCTTCGCTGATTGCCTTGTTTGCAATGGAGAGGTTGTACCGGCACATGTAAAAGGAGGTGTAAAGCAAACCCAAAAATCCCCAGTTTAACCCGCGCCGCGCACGGAACCCACGGGGAAAATTCTGTCGCAAACCAACTCCTACTTCAGCGTCATTCATGCGTATAGTCCAAGTGCCAATGCCAGGCAGGTTGCATAACGCCAGCCAGCTAACCAGACGCGCGCGCCGGGGTCAAAAAGTTTGTTCGGTAGTTCAACGCAGGCAATCAGTAATCCGGTGGTGAACATCGGCCACATGTTTTTTGGCCAAATCAATCCACAAGCAAAAACGATTTCTTGGCAGAATTGACACAACCAAAGGTTTGGTGCGAAATAATATGTGAAGCCGTGAATGCGCCCATCCGCATCTTGCACGTTGACGGTGACAGTTTCTTCGCCAGTTGCGAGATTGCCCTGGACGAAAAACTGCAGGGCAGGCCTGTATGGGTCGGCGGCGGTCGGCACGGGGACGGCATCGTAATAGCAGCCAACCGCGAGGCGAAGAAGTTCGGCGTAACAACCGGCATGGCATGTTTCGAGGCTAAACGGCTTTGCCCGCACGGTATTCTGTGCAAACCGCATTATGAAGAATACCGGCGGCTGTCTCACCAAATGTTCCAGATCCTCGAAGAATACGCCCCTACACTTGTGCCCATCTCGATTGACGAAGGGTTCCTAGACCTCACAACACTCAACCCGCACGTCTTCAGCGCCAAAACAACCGCACAATATGTGAACGAAATACGCGACCGGATACTGCGCGAGGTCAAAATCCCGGTCTCAGCCGGCCTGGCGAATTCGGCCTGGTTAGCCAAGCTGGCCACCGACGTTGCAAAGCCTGGTTTCCTAGAAATACCACCCGGACAGGAAAAGGAATTCTTAAAAGACCGGCCGGTGCATGAGTTATCAGGGATCGGCCCGCGCCGCGCACGCCGACTGGCTGCGTTAGGGGCGCGGACCTTTGGTGACGTAGCTAAGTTACCGTCCACGGCTCTAAAACAAGCCTTTGGTATTTGGGGACAACAACTTTGGCTGTTCGCCAATGGCAGGTGGAACGAGCCATTGCTGCTGGAGATCAAAGACCGCACCATTATCTCCAGCAACACAACCTTGCCATACGACGAGACTGATTACGAAGCAGCTCTCACCTTTACGCTCAGTGAAGCCACACGGCTGCTCGGGCAGTTACGCCGTGAACAGCTCCAGTTGCGTGAAATGGGATTGACAGTCCGGTTCAATGACTTCAGCGAAGTAGGCGGCAAATTCAGGTTTCAACATCCGCAGTTCCAAAACTCAATTGTAAATGCCGTGCTCGAACAGTTGTTCCGCGAAGTCACAGAAGGTCAAGTTAAACCCGTGCGGCAGATTCGAATTGCGTTTTGGAACCTGTCGCAGCTCGACACACAACCAACGCTCTGGGGACGAACCGAAGCCGAGCGTTTAGGCGCGCTGGATGAAGCCACCCATAAACTCAACGCGCGCTTTGGCCGTCCCGTTGTAATGACAGGCGCAGAATACGCGTTGCTCAAGCTCGATGAGGCTTTCAGGCGACCAAAACCGAAATGCCCGTTTGTGCCGCAGCGCGAGATGATTAATAAACTCTGGGGCCCAAACCACAATCCACAAGCCGGTCCCACACAATGGGAACTGCGCCTTGGCAAGGTCAGCAGACACCATTTTCAGAAAGCTCGATCAGATTAACAGAGGCCAAATCACAGGCAACAGATTCAAATGCAAGTCAAAAGCATTGCCAGCGTGTGCAGGGTACAAATCCGGCGAATGCCAGCTTTTTGCTTCGTTCAACGCCTTCAATAAGGGGCAAGCTGGCTCAACAGAACCAACCCTGAGCAATTTAGCAGAGACTCAATCTAAAAGGGCCTTGCATAAGCGAAAATATCCCCCAAACATTACGATTGGGCTGGAGTTGACAGGGATAGACTGCACAGCGGACCGTACAAGCCAACCTGAGGGGTAGGTTCGGCTTGAGTGAATGCCGACGAGCACCAATTTCGCCATCGGCCAGCTGTTTTTCGGTTGCAGACAGACCCAAGAACGATGCTCCGCCACGCCCGGTTTTTGCCGGGTGACCACAGGATGTCTGTCGGTGTACTCGCAGAGTCAGCCGCTGGCGGCGATCAGTCGCAGACGGCCCGGCCCATACCCCGGCCAGACGTGTTGTGCCCAACGCTGCTTACCATCTCTCCCGTGCCCCGGGCACAAGTACCCGCGCCACACATTGCCGTGAGCGCCACGCCAACCGCTCGGGCAACAGGACCAGCTTCTTGATCAGCGGCCGGATGCGCCAGTCCTGACAGTTGTCGCTCAGGTGCAACAGCTTGATCACCACCATCAGGTCGTAGGTCAGCGCCCCAATAAGATAGTAAATCTGGTTTGCGTACTGCGCAGAGACTGTTTGCGCAGCCATTCGCCGACCTGGGATTGATCGGCGGACTTGTCCACACCTAACAGGTCACACGCCAGCGGATCGTCGTCGAGCGCCTGGCTGTCGGACAGACAACCACAGCCACAGCACAGCGTATAGATCAACTGACCAACGATGGCCTCAGGCACGTAGCCGCGCCGTTTGTCCATGCGCGGACCAAGGCAGGTGAGTTAGTGCAACTTGTTCCAGAGATCGAACCGCCGTGCAATGGCTTCGACGGCGACAAGCCCGGCATGGACTGAATGATCTGAGTTGGCAACCAATTGGAGTTTGAGCCGGCATCGTTCTTGGTGATGGCAGCAATAAGTTTTTCAGACAATCGGCGCAGACATAAATTCACCTCAAATTGCAAGTTTTCCATCTCAACCGTAATGGTTTGCTGGAGCTTTCATGGCCTGCAACACACTTAGGCTGGATTTTGCAATGCCAAACAAACTCGCTCAGTGTCGGTTTGAACTCAACTGGTACATGGTATGAGATCCCTGGCAGCGCTGAAGTCACAGCTGTGACCATACCGGTGGCCCCTGCCACTCCAACTGTGTTCTATCGACTGCGGCGGCCATAAATTGTGCTGGCGTTTTTGGTAGCGTGGCTGTTGAACGGGGTGCACTGCACCCCGTTTTTATTATTGTGCAATACGGCGCGAAAGTGTCATTTCAAGCGCAAAGATTAATCTGGATTCGGCCGCTTGAACCCAATAGGCGTACCTCGGTATTACGTGATTCGATAACAGTCACTATTCAACGGACGATGTGAAGCTCAAATTCTGTTGGCCAAGTTTACCCCGGTACGTCTGTCATGGTTTCTGAGTCGGTGCAAAACTCATGGCCGGCATGCGTTAGGTCGGCATTTTCGCCCGTAAACCCATCTAGGGTGACTACTCGATACCAATGCGATACGAACCACGGCTGTTGCGGCAGCGGCTGGGGCGGTAGGCCAGTGTAAGCAGGTGTTTTTTCAAGATACCGGAAGTTCTCGTAAACGTTAAAGGCAGGCAGTAGATCCGTAATGACGAGCCGGTGCTGGTTTAGTGTCTGTTGCAACCGCCACCATTTCACGTATGAACTGTCATGAAATGTGAACCCGAAGTAGCCAGCACAGTCCGGTTGCCTGAGCGCTGCGACGCCTCTGAGGATAAAGCCGCGTATGGCAAGGTCGGTTTCAGGTGGATCGGTGATAAACGTGTCAAATGCACCAAGCCATTTCGCCGGAAGCGGATTGCGTAAGTCGAACACATGCGCTTGAAGTCGCAGGCCGAGCTTTTCCGCCCAGTGGTTGTCGAATGCAACTAGGCGTTCGTCAAGGTCAAGCACTGTTACATTGCGCGGTTTACGTGTTAAAGCCAAGACCAGCCCAATCAGATCGTCCTCGGCACCCAACACAAGGATGTCTTTCCCAACAACATCCCCACGGACAATTGCAAGCTGTGCGCGGGCAAATGTTGATTCAGGTGTCACGTACCCCTGAACAAACTGGCTGTCCGCACCAGGGCGCTGTTTTTGGATTTCCAAAAACTGCTCGCGCACTTCCGAGTGCAAACTCGCAGTAAAACCGCGTCCGCCACATGCACTGCACTCGGCGCTGCAAAAAGGTTCAAGCCCGAGTTGCTCTGCAAGCGCCAAGCCAGTCGTTGTGAATCGCGGCCCAGCTGAACACCATTCGAGAAGAGCGGCCTCAGCTAAAACAGCCAGTATTGCTTGTACATGTTTAACAGGTTGCGCACTGAACCTGTACACGTGCCATACCGTTGGAGAGGTAAGCAACAGGCACATTACTCGCTCAAACGCACGGACAGTAACATTCACTCCGCTTCGTTGCGCTGCGCGTGCGGCAAGCGCACTAAGTTGGTTGACATTCATGTACTAATTGAAGCGAATGATTTTGTGTTCCCTGATCTTGGCCGGCTTAAACAACTCGATCAGCCCGAGCATGACAGCCTTGGCCTTATGACTGTTGTTGCGCGAGTAATTGCACAAGAACAAATCAACGTTCACCAAACCTTTCTCAGGCCAAGTGTGTATCGCAAGGTGCGACTCAGCTAAAATATAGAACAATGTCATGCCGTCATTTGGAAACTCCTGCGCGGCAGACCTAAGTACGCGTACTGAATGACGCGCAAGCGTCTTTTTCACAGCAAGCTTAAGACTTTGTTTTGCTCTCATGTCAAACGCGCATCCTTGTAGGTCAGCCAGCAGTTGTCGAGTTCGTTTGATCGAGTTTTTCGCCTTCATACTCATCACCTGCTGTTTTTGCACTTTCGACACCTTGTCCTGTATTCAAAACACTGATTCAATGCAATTGCACAAGCGTAAAGTAAAAATGTTTTTGCACGAAAAGCCCGACGGTACATACCTGAATTGCAGAAACAACTTCAGCCTCAATTTCAGCCCGCCCCGAAATGAAAGTTGCACCAAACCAAAGACCGGGATATTCGATGCGTTTGCTCCGAGCTTGCGAAGCATCGCGCCGGAAAGGTGTAAATTGCCTCTCTACGCCCGCACATCACACGCGCGAACTGCGGGTCTTACACCAGTAAAGCTTCCAAAGCGAATCCAGTTCTGCCAATATCTGCTTAATCAAATGGCAAAACAACAAGTGCGCATGTTGGCTCCAGAGCCGCAGAGCACATCGGGGACCACTGGCACTCTACCCGATGCATTGGTAAGACAGTTTCTTGTCCACCTTGAAAGCGAGCGTGGCGCTTCGCAATTTACCAGACGTAACTATTTGCAGGCACTTACACAATTCCACATCTGGCATCTCAAAGAACGGCATGGACCACCTCAATGGCGCAAGCTAGATCGGGACAGTTTCCGCGCGTATCTGCGTTTTTTGGGTCGGACAAATCTAAGCCGCGCCGCAATTCGGCTCAGATTCGCTGCGCTGAGGACATTTTACCGGTTCCTAGTACAGCGCGGTGTGGTTGAAACTTCGCCTGTGAAAAATCTAGTCTTGCCAAAGCTCGCCAAGCGACTCCCAAAATTCATCACCGTGCAGCAAATGCACCAGCTGCTACAAGCGCCTTTCAAACTGCTCAATTCGAACAAGGCACAAAAACGCGGGCGCCCATTTTCCATGTCATTATGCCTGCGCGACGTTGCGATTCTTGAAACGATTTATTCGTGCGGCCTGCGTGCAAGCGAGTTGTGCGGCTTGCGCGCAGCCGATATCGATTGGGGCGAAAAATTGGTGCGCGTGCGTGGCAAAGGCAGAAAAGAACGGCTCGTGCCAATTGGCGATCCTGCGTTGGCTGCAATTCGCAATTACTGGCAGACCCTACCGCATACGCCTGTAGGACAGGCACCTGTGTTTCTTTCACAAAATCATGCTGCGCCCATTGCACCACGTGACCTGCAACGACGGCTGAAACGGTACCTTCTTATTGCTGGGCTCGACCATGAGATCACACCACACAAACTCCGTCACAGTTACGCCACGCATATGCTTGATGCAGGCGCAGACTTGCGCAGTGTCCAGGAGTTGCTCGGCCATGCGAACCTTGCCACCACGCAGGTTTACACGCACCTAAGCACTGAACGGCTCAAAAAAGTCTATGACGCAACACACCCGCGCGCATGACGGCATCGGCACAAATAATTCCAAATCCACAAACCATGCTGAGTTACAATAACTTAGCAATCACCATGACAGAGGCCGAACACGTGCGTGAGCCGCAGTATTTGCTCAAAAGCTTTGAGCGCTGGGTCCTGCCGCGACTTGCGGCTGCGCTGCCGAAGTGGGTACTGCCAGATCATCTCACACTATTGGGATTCTTGTCCGCGGCAGGGGTAGGTATTTGCTATGCCCTGTCAAATTACAACAGAAACTACCTGTGGCTAGCCAGCGCACTATGGGTGCTCAACTGGTTCGGTGACAGTCTCGATGGCACGGTTGCTCGTGTGCGGCACATCGAGCGGCCGCGTTATGGGTATTACCTAGACCACACCGTTGACATGTTTGCAGCTGGATTTGTGTGTATTGGACTTGGCCTGTCGCCATACCTATCGCTGACGATTGGGCTTGCATTGCTGATGGCTTACTACCTGATGTCAATCAACGTGTATCTGGAAACGTTCGTGATGAAACGGTTCCAGTTCGGTTACGGGTACATCGGCCCGACCGAAGTGCGCGTGATCCTGATCTTGGGCGGGTGCGCGCTTGCGCTCGGGTTCGAGCCAAAGATTGAGTTTACACACGTCCCGCTCGGGCTACTTGACTTGATTGGATTGGCTGGAGTGTTCGTGATGGCGATAATGCTGCTACGAAGAATTATCAGTAACTTGAGCTACCTGGCTAAGCTTGAGCCGCCCAATGTGGTCAAACCACCCTCAAAAACCCAGACCAGCAATGCACAAACCAACACCTAGTGACGTTTTTCTGGATGAATTAACGCGAACAAAGCGGCATTTTTATAAGGAAACCGCCTATGGCCCGTCACCGAAATTCGACAGCCTCGTTAACTGCCGCAGAGCCTCGTTTTCAAACAATTCGGTCAGCAAAGCCGGTATCTCGTCAGCGCAAAAGTTTTGAACATTTTGCCATTTGCTTGTCTAAAAATTTGGTAGCTGCCGTTGTCTGTGGCGGTGTGACTGTCTCGGGACCAAAGCTGAAATGTGCGGAAAAAGATTTACTTTCCGCCTGTCACACGGTAAATGGACCGGGCTACCAAAGAGGAGTTTAAACCGAGTTTATGATCAAGGTCGAGAATTTGACCAAGGTATTCGGACCGAAACGCGCCGTTGACGGTATATCGTTCACGGTCGAGCGCGGTGAAGTGCTGGGTTTCCTCGGCCCGAACGGGGCGGGTAAATCCACTACCATGCGTATGATAACCGGCTTTATGCCGCCGACAAGTGGCCGTGTAATTGTCGGCGGCTTCGACGTACAGCACAACCCAATTGAAGCAAAACGCTTGATGGGCTACCTACCGGAAAACGCGCCGGCCTATGCCGACATGACCGTGTACGCATTCCTCAATTTCACGGCTGAATTACGCGGACTGCGTGGCCAGGCAAAAAAAGATGCCATCGACCGCGTCGTTGAAATGTGTTACCTCAAGCCCGTCTTACACCAAAGCATCGAGACACTTTCCAAAGGCTACAGACACCGTACATGTTTTGCACAGGCAATAATCCATGACCCACCTGTGCTTGTGATGGACGAGCCAACTGATGGGCTTGACCCAAACCAAAAACATGAAGTCCGCACGCTCATTCGGAAGATGGGTCGTGAAAAAGCCATAATTTTCTCGACGCACATCCTTGAAGAAGTTGATGCCGCCTGCACGCGCGCGATCATAATTGACCGAGGCAAAATTGTCGCAAACGGCACACCGGACCAACTGCGCCGAAAATCCGACTGGGCAGGTGCAGTCACACTGCGCGTCAAAGGCGTTCCGCGCGAGGCGCTCGTAACAAAACTTTACTCAGTGCCGCTGGTCAATAAGGTCACCGTGCTCGAGGAAAAGGACGGCCGGATCACAGCACGTGCATTTCCGAAACCCGGTGCTGCCAATGGCGAACTGCTGACCGCTGTCGCCGATGCTGTGCACGGCTGGCAAATTGAACTGCTCCAGCGTGAAGAGGGACGCTTAGACGAGGTGTTCCGCGCCATTACAATGCCGGACACGGCCAAAACATAAAACCACCTAGAGCTTTATGGCGCAGATGTACTGAGCAGCTTTAACCTGGTGAGCTGGTCAAAGTTCCCAAAACAATGAGCACAACAATTCGACACATCTGGACAATTGCAAAACGCGAGCTGGCAGCATACTTCACCTCACCGCTTGCGTATGTGTTCATAGTTATTTTCCTGCTTTTGTGCGGTTTTTTTACGTTTTTTGTCAGCGGTTTTTTCCAACGTGGCGATGCGTCATTGACGCGATCGTTCTTCGATTGGCACCCGTGGTTTTACCTGTTTCTTGTGCCTGCGGTCGGCATGCGACTCTGGGCTGATGAACGTCGGCTGGGCACACTCGAGCTGCTTTTCACAATGCCAATCACACCTTGGCAGGCAATACTGGGCAAGTTCATTGCATCGTGGTTGTTCCTTGCACTTGCACTTGCACTGACATTTCCGATCTGGCTCACGGTCAATTATCTTGGTGAACCCGAAAACGGCGTGATATTTGCCGGCTACATTGGCAGTTGGTTGATGGCGGGGGCTTACCTAGCCATCAGTTGTGTTACATCGGCACTCACGCGCAGTCAGGTGGTGAGTTTCATCCTGTCACTTGTTGTATGTCTTTTTCTGATCCTGTGCGGGTTTGCACCTGTCATCAACCTGCTCGAGCGACTTGGCAGCTCAGCAACATGGCGTTGGTTGGTCGAGCTTGTGGCCTCTTTTAGTATAATGAGCCATTTCGAAGCGCTGCAACGCGGTGTGGTTGATTCACGCGACCTCATGTTTTTCGTGTCGATGATCGTGTTTTCGTTGTTCACAACTAGTGTAATCCTGCGCACACATCGGGCAGGCTGACCAAGTTGGAGGTGCACAATGGAAAAGAAATCAATTGAACCGATCGTTTTCTCCGGACTCGGCATTTTGTTGATGTTCGTTTTGTTGCTGGCATTGAACATCATAATAGGCGCAGTGCCGATGCGTTTGGATTTGACCGAGGATAAAGTTTACACGTTGTCGGACGGTACCAAGGCAATTCTCAAAAAACTCGATGCACCCGTCAAAATCAGGTTCTACTGCACACGCAGTGAAACCGCTACACCAGAGACCGTTTTCCTGAAAAATTACGCGCGCAAAGTCGAAGATTTGCTCAGCGAATACAAACAGGTTGCAGGCAAAAACCTCATAATCGAAAAATACGACCCGCAACCGGACTCGGACGCAGAAGACTCAGCTCGAATGGACGGGCTTGAACCACAGGCATTACCTGGAATTGACCGGTTTTATCTTGGGATTGCGGTCAGCCAGGCTGACGCACGCGAGTCCATACCGTTCCTACAACCGACCCGTGAACGCTTGCTCGAATACGATATCACGCGCGCAATCTACCGGGTTGCTTGGCCCGAACGACCCACAGTCGGTGTGATGAGTTGGCTGCCTGTATTCGGCACACCGATCAGCCCGATGATGATGCAGATGGGCCAGCGCCCGGTCGAGCCGTGGACGTTAATCAACGAGTTGCGATTCGATTACAACATCAAACGCC
The DNA here is from genome assembly GCA_964555645.1 of uncultured Verrucomicrobiota bacterium. Classification (GTDB taxonomy): domain Bacteria; phylum Verrucomicrobiota; class Verrucomicrobiia; order Limisphaerales; family DTLC01; genus DTLC01. The sequence goes on along the minus strand of CAZKTA010000004.1, from coordinate 146,101 downwards.
TGGCGACCGATGTCGAAAAAATCGATGACGACGTAAAAGTGTTGATCGTAATTCATCCAAAGGACATCACGGAAAAAACCCAGTTTGCAATTGACCAGTTTGTACTGCGTGGGGGCAAGTTGATCGCGTTCCTTGATCCAGCGTCGCTGGTTGACATGCGATCAAATCCACGCGGTATGATGAGCTTTAGTACCAGTTCTTCCAACCTCGATAAATTACTCAAGGCTTGGGGGTACACATTTGAGTCAAAGGTCGTTGCAGACCTCAATTACATGATGAAACTGCGCGGGCCAGACGGCCTGCCACAAGACGCCCCAACATGGCTCAGTGTAACACCAGTTGGCATTAACAGAGACGACCCAGCATGCAACCAGATCGAAAATGTCTGGTTGCCACTTGCAGGCGCGTTCACTGGCGCACCCGCAGACGGCCTTAAGGAAACTGTCTTGCTGCGTAGTACTAAACAGGCACAGTTGGTCGAAGGTTTTTTGGCCAGCTTGTCCCCAGACAGCATCCTGAAGGATTTCAGTCCGTCGGGTGTCGAATACAGGCTGGCGATCAGGTTGGCTGGCAAGTTTAAGACAGCTTTCCCCGATGGTAAACCGGAAACCAAAAAAGAGGAAAAATCAGACAACAACCAAACAGACACGGAAAAAACCAGTAGCGACAATACCGATGAACTCCTCAAAGAATCCAAGCATGAAACTGCAGTTGTGTTGTTTGGCGACGCTGATTTCCTCGACGACGAATTTACCTTGCGCAAGTTCGACAGCCCGTTCGGCCGGCTTATCTCGATCATGAACGGTAATCTCAACCTCGCACAAAACCTCATCGAACAACTGACAGGCGATGTGAACCTAATCGCCATTCGTAGCCGTGCCGAAACGCTACGGCCGTTCACCCGCATACGCGAAATGCAGGCTGCCGCCGAACAAAAATACAGGGCCGAAATCCGCCGACTCGAAGAAGCTTTGGCGGAAACACAACGCAAGCTCAACGAACTACAACAAAAACGCACCGACCAAGACCAACGGTTCATATTGTCAGCTGAACAACGCGCCGAACTCGAAAAATTCCGCGCAGAAGAACGCAACACCCGCATCCGGCTTAAACAGCTTCAGAAAGATTTGCGTCGCGACATTGTTGCACTGGAAACGCGTCTCAAATGGATAAATACACTCGCAACACCCCTGGCAGTGACTGGCGCAGGACTAGTTATCGCAGTTGTTAAACGACGCAAAACCGCAGCTAGATAACAACACACCACTGGACGCGACCATGAACAGGAAACAGTTGTTGATCTTGCTTGGACTGGTTGTTGTGTTGGGCATTGCAAGTACTGCGCTTTACAAACGCAGCCAAACAACCTGGAAGGTCAGTCCCCTACAGCCCGGTAAAAAATTGCTCGGTGATCTGCCGGTTAACGACGTTGCCAAAATCACAATTCGCACCGGCACAAACGAGTTAATCCTCGCCAAAAAAGAAGGGACCTGGCGCGTGCGCCAACGCGCAGATTACCCAGCCAACTACAGCGAGCTCAGCAGCACCTTGCTAAAACTCGCCGAGCTTAAACCGGTGCAGATCGAAGAAGTCGCATCCACGCAACTTGCGCGATATGGCCTTTTGCCCCCTGGTCCAGGGACAAACACGGCCGTGCTTGTCGAGCTAAGCGATCAAACCGATAAACCGATCCTATCAATTCTGCTCGGCAAACAACATATGCGTAAACAAACCAAAGCCTCTGCTATGGACGATTTTGGTAGCCTAGGTTGGCCAGATGGCAGGTACGTCATGGTCGGCACAAACGCAACCACAGTCGCGCTCGTCTCGGAGACATTTAGTCAACTAGAGCCTAAACCCGAGCAATGGCTTAACAAGGATTTCTTCAAGATCAGCAAGATCAAGACTGCGTCAGTCGAACACACCGTTGCCACAAATTCGTGGACTGTTACACGCGAAACTGAATCTGCCGATTGGAAGCTGGTTGACCCGCAGCCGGGCGAAGTGCTCGACAAATCGAAGGTCTCGAGCCTTAATTGGGCCCTTAGCTCGCCATATTTCAACGACGTTTTGCCAGCCGATACACCCCTCGAATCACTCGGGCTTGATAAACCAACCGTGATCAAAATCGAGTGCTTCGACAATTTCAATTACACTATCAGGGTCGGCGCAAAAACAAACGATACATTGCCCATTACCGTTGCGGTCACAGCAAATCTGCAAAAACAACGTACACCCGGCCCAGACGAAAAACCCGAAGATAAAGATCGGCTCGATAAAGAGTTCAAAGACAACCTCAAAAAGCTCGAGGAAAAACTCGCCAAGGAACAATCTTATGCAGGTTGGATCTATCTCGTGCCAAGCTGGTCACTTGACGCTTTCATGAAAGAACGCGCCCAACTTCTCGAAACAGACAAGTCCGACGATACAAAACCTGAAGAAGCCGAAACAACCGACGACCAAAAGGAAACCGACTCTGACGAATTTGAACCGCCATTCGCCGAGTTTGACGCATCCGACGAGTAAACTCAGTAGCCAGTTGGCTTTAGCTTGATGAGTTAAAACCGCTCGCCTTAGTCCGGTGAGCGGTTTTTTGTGCCGATGTAAGGTTGTGGGGGTTGGCACCTAAATACAAGATTGCACCATTACGGACCACGCCAAAAAAGCGCCCATAAAAACGCAATCGCACAATCCATAAACGCCTATAATCTTGGCCTGTATTCGGCTCGAAGATGGCGACAGACTGCGCAATCGAACTGCTAGCGCTCACACACGAGTCTTCGACAATCTCCGCACGGTGGACAATGCCGATCTGCAAGTCAAGCGTGGCACTTTCTTCGGGTTCCTCAGCCCGAACGGCACAAGTAAAATCACCGCTTTCAAAATGCTAACCGGCATGCTTGCCTTCCCCACCACCGTGGCACAGATCGGGTGCGAGCCGAAGACCAGAGTGATCCTGAGCGCAGACGTGAAGTTGAAAAAACACCGGCGCGACACCAGGGGGGCGTACCTCTGGTCCGAACCCAGTCACCAAATTCCTTGGGAAGAAATTTCTCGTCTGAGGCCCCCGCAATGCTGTGGCTTAGCTCTTGTTCCGGTCTGGTGGTTCGACACCCATCAAATTGCGCATGAAGAAATCCTGCATTTTGCGTTCGCCGTAAGCGCCGCCCATGCCGTGACCGCCATTTGGGATGACCAACAAATCAAAATCTTTTCCTGCGCGAATCAGCGCATCCACAAATCGCATTGTTGATTCGGGCGGCACGTTGCGGTCCATCTCACCCACAATCAACAGCAGTTTACCGCGTAACAGATGCGCATTTTCGATGTTTGAGCCTTGCGCATACCAGTTGTCGGGGTCGTTGCGCCAAATCTTGTCAGGGGGCATATAACCCATCCACTGTTCGTTCCAGGACGCTTTGTCGAGCCGGTTGTCGTGGCAACCGCACGATGCCACTGCCGCCTTGTAAAAGTCGCTATGAAATAGCACTGCAGCGGCGGCATTTTGGCCCCCAGCAGAATTGCCGTAAATGCCAACCCGCGTGATATCGTACCACGGGTACTTCGCCGCAACCGCTTTGTGCCACAGGATGCGGTCTGGAAACCCAGCATCCTTGAGATTTCGCCAGCACACATCATGAAATGCCTTGGACCGGTTCGCTGTGCCCATGCCGTCAATTTGCGCTACGACAAACCCTAGCTCGGTAAGCGACGGTGGGCGTATAACTGCGTTGAAGGACTTTGGCACAAACGATCCTTGTGGCCCCGCATAGATACTCTCCACAACAGGATATTTCTTGGCCGGGTCGAAATTGCGCGGCCGATGTACGATCCCCCAAATGTCTGTCTTGCCGTCCCTGCCTTTGGCAACGAACACTTCCGGAGCCATCCACCCTGTAGCCAGTAGCTCTGCTATATCGGCTTGTTCAAGCTTGCACACAAGCGCGCCGTCTGAAGTCCGCCGCAGCTCATGCACAGGCGGCATGTCAACACGCGAGTAGGTGTCAATAATGAACCTGCGGTCGGGCGAGTACTGCACAGTGTGAGTGCCATTACCTTCGGTGAGCGCAACTAACCCTGTGCCGTCGAAGTTCACCCTGTAAAAGTGCAGAAAATACGGGTCTTGATCTGGATTACGCCCACTTGCACTAAACCAAATTTGTCGGTTTTCCTCATCAATCAGGTCAATACCGCGCACAACCCACTCGCCCTTGGTGATCTGACGCATTGTGCCAGTTTTGATGTCAACAAGATACAGGTGGCGCCACCCATCGCGCTCGGACACGTAAATGATTTCGTCTGTCTTTTCCAACCAATTAACCAGGTTCAACCGCAGGTTTTCGGTATGCGCAGTCCAGATGAATGTGTTGCTCTGTTCCTCAATGACAGTACGCACCGCGCCGGTCACCACGTCCACCTCGATCACACGCGTACGTTGGTGCCCGCGATCCACCTGCCAAAATGTGAAATGCCGACCGTCTTTTTCCCAGTGCACCTGTGGTGTTTCCCATTCATGCTCGAACCTGTCAAGCTGGGGCTTGAGCTGCTTACGGTTGATAACATCGAAAATATTCAGTTCGTACCGTGGGAATTTGTCGCCCGGTAATGCATACGGCCGCGCTTCAAAAGTTGCACGGCCGCCCCCGGGCGGCGATGATCGGATCAAATAAACCTCTTTTCTGTCGCCAGGCTCAACGCGCCACGCAATCAGGTACTGCGAATCCGGTGACCATTCAACTTTGCTGTAATAATTGCTTTCCGAGCCATCCGTACTGAGCTGGAGTTCGTCACCGCCGGCGGTTCGGACGAAAACATTGTGTTCTCGCACAATTATACTCCATTTGCCATCGGGCGACTTATCGGACAATATCGGTCGTTGGCGCGGGCGGCGCATGGGCCGGTCTGCAACGCGCTGCCTGAGGACGGGCTGCTCGCCAATTACAGCCACTGCAGGTGTGTCGGTCGCCTCAAACACGGCGATCATTTCGCCCTTTGTGTCCGCAACCAACCAGACATGCCCGCCGTAGGTATGTTGTACGCGTTGAGTCCGCGGTGGTATTGTCCCGTACGAATTGCGCGCGCCGTCGCTATCGAGCCAAAAAACCTCGACCTCGGCATCTAGCCGATTGTCGAATGTGATTGCGGTTTCTTGGCCGGTGCGAACAGATGGCCGGGGCCGCCTTTCGGCCGGTAATCCTTCGGTGGCCCGGTTGGAGACGGAATTTGTGGCAGGCGCAACTTTGCCGGTCTTGAGATTCAATACCCATTTATTTGTCGGGCCGAGCAATGTCACCGTACCGCCCCCAACGTCAAACTCGAGCTCGTCTATCGGTAGCCGTTGCGCGTCAACGTCGGCACCGATTTGCTTTGCAACCGCCTCATGGTCGAAGGCAGGCTGCCGTGTGCCTTTCTCGGCATCCACAAGCACGAATTCTCTTGCGCCGCCGGCCAGGTCGTTCCGATACCAAAACCTTGTGCCATTGGCGAACCAGTGCGGTGTAATTTGAGCTTTGTACACGCCTGGCATACGCGTGCGTGCGCCTGGGCTGGCACTCCTGCGGCGTTGCTGCTCGAGCACACCGGTTTGATTCGTTTCAACCGCCTGGGGCGCGAGCTGCTCTTGTGAATCGAAGCCATCGAATTCCGAACTGCTTATGGCAACTTGGGGGTTACACAGCCCGGCATAAACTGCTAAAAACAGGATTGACGTTTTGCGCATGTTGACTGCTCAATGTTTGTCTCGTGCAGTGAATGTTCGTGGAGTGAATGTCAATAAGGCCATACAATTCACCAGCGGCGCGATCACCTGGACGCATCTACACGGACCATCCGGATGCCGAAAACAGTCGCGATATCATTCGTACCAATAGACTCGAATCTGACAGTGACCTTTTCTTTACCTGCCACCAGCTCGCTCGGCACGACGTACTCGACATCATAAAATCTGGAAGGCTTTGTCGCCGTAACTTCTTGCTCAGCAAGCAGCCGCCCGTCAATTAGTATTTGAAACTTTTGCGGGCGCCGGCGTGCACCACTGTGGTAGCTCACAACCAATGCCATCGGATGCGCCGGTTCAACCGGTACATCGAATGAAAACCAACTACGCCCGTGCCGACCGGGCCGGCCTAAAACATATTCAATCCCGCTGTCCGATTGTCCCTGGAAATTGAAGGTTCGCTCGGCTTCTTCATCCCCGGGTTGAACGTAAGCAATTGTGACCGCTTCGAGCTTTTGCAAGCGTTGCCGTTCTGCAGCCTCCTCAGCCTTGCGCTGCTCCCATTCAGCGGGGGTGAACAGGTCCCAATAAACCGCGTACGTGCGCCGGTGCAGCCGATAAAATGGCACAAGGTCAATATCGTGTTCACGGCCCACACCAACCGTTCGGAACATACCCGGTTTGCCTGGAATCGGCTTGACCCAATCTGTGACTGGTCTATCGGCAGCGACGAATACCGGTACAGCCGATGGGTCAAACTGTGACTGACGGCGCCGTAGGCGCCTGTCCGCCTCCGGCCCTAAATCGCCTGCCAGCACAAGCGGTCCCCACATGATCGCCACGCGGCGATGGTTATCAGCTAACCGTTCAAGCCATAGCTTCTTCGGCAGCACAAGCTCGATTGTATCGCCCGTGCGCCAGCGCCGCCTAAGCTCGACGTACGAGCCCGGCTTCGGCAAGCCTTTAACCGGCTTGCCATTGAGTTTCATGGCGAAGCCGTCCGTAGCCCAAGAGGGCCGGCGCAATGCTAAGGTAAATTTTCTGGACTTCTTGAGTGCCAACCTCAGCTTGGCCGAGTTGCCTTCGGGGAAATCTGTCTCCATGCAGAGTATCACCCCAGCATCTTTCCACTCGGCAGTCGAAGACACGTATAGGTTAACCCATAACTTGTCCCCAGCTTCGTAGTAAATGCCGTGCCCGTGCAGCGCATGGCTTTCCATGCCTGTACCAACGCAACAGGTGAAACTGCTAAACATGTCCTGGTACTCGCGTTGCACACCGCGCCCGACCGGAACCATATAACAAACCCGCCCATCCGCAGGATCAATCGAGCCAAGCACATGATTGAACAAGGCCCGTTCGTGGAACTCTGCGTATCTGATGTCAGGCTGCAGAGCAAACAACCGGCGCGTCAGCTTGAGCATGTTATACACGTTGCACGACTCCGCAGTGCGCCCGTCAATCCGTTCGCTAAGTTCATCAGGCGTGCCGAAGTACTCGTCTTTGCCGTGGCCGCCTGTGGCGAAACTGTGATGATACACCACGCGTTCCCAGAAAAACCGCGCTGCTGCACCGTCGCCATAATTGCCCGTGTAAGCGTAACGCACCAGGTGCCCGAGCAATTTCGGCACCTGCGTGTTACCATGAAGACCAGCCAGACAATCTTCACCGCGTTTAAGCGGCTCGACAACTGCGCGATGATCGAACCGATACGACAACGCAAGCCACCGCGTGTCGCCCGTGTCAGCATACAGGTCAGCCAATACTTCGTTCATCCCGCCAAACTCGGTGTTAAGCATCCTTTGAATCTGCGTATCGTCGAGCTTTGACAGGATTCGTTCGGCCCATTCAGCGAATTTGATCTCAAGCTCAAGTGCGGTACAGTTGCCAGTGTAACGGTATGCATCACGCAGTCCGGCAAATGTTTTGTGCAGTGTGTACCAGGGTGACCACATGCCATTGAGATCGAAACTGCTTGAGCGAATGTCGCCTGTGGCAATTTGCTCGAACAGCACGGCACCGTCTGTGCCATTGCTGTCCGTAAGCGCCCCCAAGTAACCCGTGCCGCGCTTGTCTTGTACTTCTTTCAACTCCTTGACGATGTAATCGGCCCGCTCCTTGAACCGTGGGTCGCCTGTGCCGGCATACATCAAGCTGACGGCTGAAAGGTAGTGGCCTGCAATATGGCCGGTCAGTTGCTTACCCCTGACCGAGTCCCAGCCACCGTAAGCCGGTGCTTTAGGCTCGAGCCCAGCACGCAATCTGTAACCGGCCAACATCCGATCCGGCTCAAGCTCCAGCAGGTATTTGGCGATTAAATCCTGTGCATGTTTAAGCGGCCCATCTGTGAGCCGGACAGCCGACAGCGGTAATGACCGTGCAGTATCAGGGATTGCATTTGTGATCTGGCAGGCGCCGTGAGCCGAACCTAGGCAAAATGACACCAAAACGATAACTTGAAGGCAGCTAATTCGATTCAGCAACGACATAAAGTCACACAGGTTTTTTATTTCGAGTTCGCTACGTGCCGCTTCTCTATCAAGCACAGCGCCGAAACTCAAGCAAAGTACCCACACCGCCTATTCCAGACCAACGCTTTGATGGCTTTGCGTGCTAGCTACCAGAAGTCGCGTAAATTCAAATCCAAAGCGTCGTGATGGGCAGGCAAAAAAAGACTCCTGTGCTCACCAGCAACGCCATGGTCCTCACTGTGTGTCATTTACGTTACCCGTACGGCGCACGTTGTATCTGAACATTGGCCAACCGCCCTGGGCGAGTGCGTTCGTGCCGAGCAACGCGTGGAAGCTACCGCCGCAAAAACCTACATAGATTGTTCTACCATCAGCAATTGCGGGCGATGCACCACCGCCACTGCCACCAAGCCATTTTTGCCAGCGCCATGCACCAGCTGAACTATAGCTTACAATTGTGCCGTCGCCATTGAACACATACACCCCCCCATCATCGGTCACGACCGGCGTTGAGTCTGTCCACTGATGATGACTGACCTTTTTCTCCCATTTTTTCATGCCGTTCTGTGAAACGCAGACCAGTTGGTCGGTAGCAATGCAATAAATTGTGCCATCGGGCGCGAGCACAGGCGACGACTCGCTCACACCGCCTGTCCGTAGTTGCCATTTGAGCGAGCCATCGGCATTAACCGCATACAGCTTGCCATCAACCGAAGCAAAAACAACTGTGCCGTCCGGCCCAACTGCAGGCGAGCAGATGATTGGGCCGCCTGTGTTGAAAATCCATAACTTCTGGCCCTCTGACGTGAGCGCGTACAAGTTAGCATCGTGCGACCCGAAATAGATTGTGCCGTCCCGACCAATTGCAGCCGAAGAAACAATTGGCCCGGCTGTGGTAAATTCCCATTGTTTTTTGCCGGTGCTGGTCAACGCATAAAACTTCTTGTCCCATGAACCGAAGTAGATTGTCCCGTTGGCGCCAATTGCAGCAGATGCATCCACCCAACCGCCCGTGCGAAAGCGCCACTTAAGTTTGCCCTGTGGCGTCAAAGCGTAAAAATACTTGTCACGCGCACCGAAGTAAATTGTGCCATCCACGTCAATCGCAGGGGTTGACTTGATTTCGCTCAGTGTGCGGAACGTCCATTTTAGCCAACCGTCTTTCGAAAACGCAAAAAGCCGTTTTTTCCATGACCCGACATAGATCGTGCCGTCTGGAGCAACTGCAGGAGACGAATCAGGATAGTGCACCCCAACCCAGTTGGTCCACAGAACCGTCCCCGGCTGCTGATTGATCGGTTCAGCCTGCGCTAGTGTCAGCACCGCCGCAGCATAAATACCAAACACAAACCTGTACCTTATTTGAGCTTTCATTTTTCTCGAGCGCCCGAGCGCCACGTTGCGGGGCATCAGTGTGCTTGCCCGACCTGCATTTTGAGTTTAACGATGCGGCTTGCTCAAGGCCAAAAGCAGTTGGCCGAATTCAACTGCAGAAAGGACACAGTAAACAAACAAAGAACAACATGCGGCTGACACATATTGCAGGCAGGTGATACATTCACGCTGGCCTACTGCTGCGCCGTAGCCGCCCGACTATGTTCGTAAAGCGGCGGAGTACGATCATCCAACGTTTTTTGGCGTCAAGGACTCTTAGCGGCATCGGCTCCAGCGCACCAAAATAACCAAAGACACGCACGCCATCTATAAAGCAACAACCGGAACAACTCGGGGTTAACGATTCCTATTACCAGTTACGGTTTGGGATTGCATCATCGCCAAAAGCCAGGGCGCAAACTCCGTGCGTACTGTTCAGTGCACAGCAGAGCAAAACACTGCCTAGTCCACTAAACCCGAAAAACTGGTCGAGGAACACAACCGTCCCCTAGTGTCGCTCGAGGCGCCTACCCGTTGCATGCCCGCACGCAGACAGGCATGCGCGTCCTGTGTCTTTCCGGACGGCATACTGGTCGTTCCGGGGCCAAGTTTGTGAAGATGTTTTGCGCCCGGACGCGCAAAACCGCACGCGGGCCGCG